>CAXBDQ010000005.1:0-108890 GCA_963974675.1 uncultured Porticoccus sp.
TCTTTCTCATGCCTGCCTGTATAACATAATTTCATGTTATCTGGGTCAGCCCCATCTTTTTATTTCTATCATGAAAAGATAGCCCAATTTTTCCAAGAAACAGGGATATTTTCCTTTCAACGTGACTGACATTTTAAGTATAAGCAAAATTCTTCGCAGTCTACACATAATCACTACGCACTTAATGCGCTAGACCATCTCCACAGGTAGAATACCGCCTTTGCCAAATTCCCCAATGATTGAGGCTTTTATATGAATGACCATGTGAATCCGCAGACACACCCGGCCTTTGAGTTTCTGCGTAGTGAGCACATTGATTCCCTGAATATAGAGGTGGCTGAATACCGCCATCGTAAAACAGGGGCACAACATGTCCATATAACAGCCGACAACACTGAGAATGTATTTTTGGTGGCACTGAGAACTGTACCTAAAGATTCTACTGGTGTTGCTCATATACTGGAGCACACGGCCCTGTGTGGCAGTGAAAAATACCCGGTACGTGATCCCTTCTTTATGATGATTCGCCGATCACTGAATACCTTCATGAACGCCATGACCAGCTCTGACTGGACGGCCTACCCTTTTGCCAGTCAAAACAAAAAAGACTTTAACAACCTGTTAGATGTGTACCTAGATGCCGTATTTTTCTCCCGCCTAGATGAGTTGGACTTTTCCCAGGAAGGTCACCGAGTAGAATTTTCCGAACCAGACAATGCAGAATCACCACTGGTGTACAAGGGTGTAGTGTTCAATGAAATGAAAGGCGCCATGAGTTCGGTGCCCTCCACGCTTTGGCATACCCTGTGCAAATATCTCTACCCAACCACGACCTATCATTACAACAGTGGCGGAGACCCGGAGTGTATTCCCGACCTTAGCCATGAGCAGTTAAAAGCGTTTTACCAAACTCATTACCATCCCTCTAATGCCATTTTTATGACCTATGGAGACAAGCCTGCCATAGAACTTCAGGCCACATTTGAAGAACAAGCATTAGCACGATTTGAAGCATTGGATGTAGAGATTTCAGTTCCCGATGAAAAACGTTACCAAAAGCCCATCGCTGTCGAGGAAGCCTACGCCTTCAACGAAGAAGGCAGCACCGACAACAAAACCCATATTGTACTGAGCTGGTTACTCGGCAAAGCCACCGACCTCGAAGCCAGTATGGAGGCTCATTTACTGTGCAGCATTTTGCTGGACAACAGTGCTTCACCATTACAAAAAGCACTGGAAACCACCGATTTCGGCACCTCGCCCTCGCCCTTGTGTGGCCTTGATGATTCTCAAAGAGAGTTGTGTTTTGTCTGTGGTATAGAAGGTAGCGAAGCCGACCGTTCAGAAGATTTGGAAAAAATGATTCTCGATGTGTTGCAAGACGTAGTCAGCAACGGCATCCCTCAGGAACAAGTAGAAGCATCGCTACACCAGCTGGAACTTCAACAGCGTGAAATTGGCGGCGATGGTTACCCCTACGGCTTACAGCTGATTATGGCGGCCCTCACCAGCGCTACCCACCGCGGAGATGCCATTGCACTGTTGAATCTTGACCCAGTATTAGAAAAACTCCGAAACAACATTCAAGACCCAAATTACATTAAACAACTGGCCAGTAACCTGCTACTGAATAACCCCCACAGGGTTAGGCTCACCATGACGCCGGATACGACACTTTCAGCTAAAAGAGATGAGGCCGAGGCTGAACGTTTAGCAGCAATAAAAGCAGGCCTGGACGAAGCGGGCAAGCAAGCGATTATAGAGAAAGCCCAAATACTAAATGACCGTCAGCAACAAAAAGATGATGAATCGATCTTACCCAAAGTTGGGTTGGAAGACATTCCTTTGGAAATGGCCTATGTGGCACCGACAGAGCGGCTTGAAAGCCCACTCCCCCTCACTAGCTATGCTGCCGGTACCAATGGTCTGGTCTATCAGCAAATTATTCTGCCGTTACCAGAATTGTCTGAACAGCAAATTAACCTGCTGCCTATCTACAGTAATTGCCTGACTGAACTGGGTGCTGGAGACAAAGATTACCTCGCCACACAACTTTGGCAGTCTCAAATTTGTGGTGGCATCCATGCCTACGCTAGCGCCCGCGGTCTGCCCGGCAATGAACAAGTACTGGCTGGCCATCTGACACTCTCGGCCAAAGGTCTTGCTCGGAACCAATCATCCTTAACGGAATTGATGCAGGGCACACTAGAGCAGGTACGCTTTGATGAGTTGCCTCGTATTCGTGAGTTAATCGCTCAAACCCGAGCGCGCCGAGAATCCAGTGTGACGGGTAGCGGCCACAGTCTGGCGATGACAGCAGCGTCTAGCGGCACAAGTCCAGGGGCAAAACTGGCTCATCAATGGGGTGGACTTGAAGGTATCCGCCAAATTAAACAATTGGATAGCTCCCTAGCAAATGACCAAAATCTGGAAGCACTGGCAAAACAGTTGGCCGAAATACATCAATTAATATTAACGGCCCCACGTGAGTTTTTAGTGGTGGGCGAAGCCGATAAATTTGCAGATTATTATCAGACCATTCAGCAGCGCTTTACTGGGGAAACAAACCCGGCCTTTACGGCCTTTAGCCAACCAGAACTACACCAAAAAGTAACCGAACTATGGAAAACCAGCACTCAAGTTAATTTCTGTGCAAAATCCTACCCCACTGTCGCTATGTCGCATCCAGATGCCGCAGCCCTAACAGTACTCGGAGGCTTCCTACGCAACGGCTATTTACACCGCGCCATCCGCGAACAAGGTGGAGCCTACGGCGGCGGGGCTGGGCAAGATGGTAATATTGCAGCGTTCCGATTCTTCTCGTATCGTGACCCTCGTATCGAAGCAACACTGAACGACTTTGGTCAGTCTCTGGCTTGGCTTCAAGATGAAAAACATGAATGGTCACAAGTGGAAGAAGCTATTCTCGGGGTAGTCAGCTCCATTGATAAACCCAGCTCCCCCGCAGGCGAGGCGAAGCAAACATTCCATGCCGAGCTTTATGGCCGCTCACGGGAAGTTAGATCGCTTTTCCGCAACCAAGTAAAAGCGGTCACACTGGCTGATTTGCAGCGGGTTGCCACCACATATCTGATTGAAGATAACGCCAGTACAGCCGTGATCACAAACCCCGATAATGCTGCCGTAGCAGAATCGCTGAATCTAACTTCCGTGACGCTATAGGGTACTCAAGACATTACGCAGGAGTATTTTACTGATGTTTAAAACCACAATTGAACCCCGTTTTTCTGAAACCGATGCTCTTGGGCATATCAATCACACGGTGTTTCCCATTTGGTTTAATTTTGCGCGGAAGGATCTTTTTAAGCTGGTGCACCCAAGTCTGTCACTTGATGACTGGCCCATTACAATAGGTCACTTTGATATAGATATTTTTCATCAGGCACGCTACGACAGCGAAGTAACCATCAACACGGGGATTACCAAGGTTGGCACAAAATCATTCACTGTGGTGCATGAGGCTTGGCAGCAGGGAGCAATGGTCGCTCGCGGTGAGGCGGTGCTAGTCTGGTTTAACTACAAAGAGCAGGCAAGCTGCGAAATACCCGAAAATATTCGGGCATTACTAGCGGAGCATTAGGTGAAAATACCCAACCTGCGATCAAACAACCAATGAATACCCACCGGGACAAAATTTACGCCACACCACAACTGGAGATTGCCGGTTTCCAGTTTGACCGAGCTGTGGCTTCCGTATTTCCCGACATGATCAAACGCTCAGTACCCGGCTACGAGACCATCATTGCCATGACCGGCACACTGGCTGAGCGTTACGTGCAACCCAATAGCCGCTGTTATGATCTGGGCTGTTCGCTTGGCGCCTCCACCATTGCTATGCGTCACCACATAAAACATAGCAACTGCAATATCGTAGCCGTGGATAACAGCGAAGACATGCTGAGCCAGTGCCAAGTGATTTTGCAACAAGATGACAACAACCGTCCTGTAGCGATGACTCCTGTAGAACTCGTCCATGGGAATATCCAAGATATCCCCATTATCAATGCCAGCCTAGTGGTATTGAATTTCACTCTACAATTTATCCCAGTGGAACACCGAGCTGAACTGCTGCAACATATTGCAGATGGCTTGCTACCTGGCGGCGTGCTGGTACTGTCTGAAAAGGTGGCCTTTGAAGATCCCCAACACCAGGAGTTGATGATAGAGCTCCACCACAATTTTAAACGTGCCAATGGGTACAGTGACTTGGAAATTAGCCAGAAGCGTTCCGCGTTGGACGATGTACTTATACCCGAAACCCTGAAAACCCACCGTATGCGACTGCGTGACTCAGGGTTTAGTAGCGTCGATGTGTGGTTCCAGTGTTTTAACTTTGCCTCCTTAATTGCAATTAAATAAGCTGCACTTATATAAATAGAATTTTCATGCCATCAACAAAACCTTCCCTTATCAACTTCTCTCCCTTGCTGACAGCCATCGCTGACGGCCCGCTCTCAGCGTGGGCAAAAACACTCCCGAAACAAATTGAACAAACTATGTCTGTCGAACGCTGGAGTGATATGCCCGGCTGGCAATCCGTACTGGAAAACCTACCACAGATCACGGCATCTCAGATCGACTTAAAAAATAGCATGACGGTGGGACAGGCAAGTGATTGCGATGCCAAAACAAGAGCGCAATTAAAAGAGGTACTAATGGGCCTGCACCCTTGGAGAAAGGGTCCATACGACTTATTTGGTCTGCATGTGGACACTGAATGGCGTTCGGACTGGAAATGGGATCGCGTTCTCCCCCACTTAGCACCGCTACAGGACCGCCTGGTGCTGGATGTAGGTTGCGGCAATGGTTACCACTGCTGGCGTATGCTGGGAGAAGGAGCCAATAGAGTCATAGGCATTGACCCTTCCAATAAATTTGTTCATCAATTCTATGCCATTAAGCGCCTCTTAACTCAGGGACTCAAAGAAGAACAAGACATCAACGATTTTCCAGTCGATGTATTACCTGTAGGAATTGAACACCTGCCTCCTGAGCTAAGAGCCTTTGATACCGTATTTTCAATGGGGGTGTTCTACCACCGCCGCTCACCCATGGATCACCTGAGAGAACTCAAAGATTGTTTGCGACCTGATGGACAGTTGGTATTGGAAACACTGGTGATTGACGGTAGCTTAATTCAAAACGGCTTAGGTGAGGTACTGGTACCTGAAGGCCGCTACGCCAAAATGCGTAATGTTTGGTTTTTACCCACTGTAGAGACCCTGCTTTGCTGGATGAGAAAGTGTGGGCTAAAAAATCCACGTATGGTCGACATCGCTAAAACCAGCATTGAAGAGCAGCGAGCCACAGAATGGATGCATTTTCATTCCTTACAGGATTTTTTAGACCCGAACGATGACAATTTAACGGTTGAGGGGCATCCAGCACCGATAAGGGCCGTATTTATAGCTGAAGCTTGACTGGCTACAGAACAAGCTGGCGACGAAAATAGCTCGTTAGTCATCTAACGTAGAGAGGGGCGTGTCCAATTCAAACTCAGCATGAATGTGAGTGCACCATCGATTAAGACGATCAGAAGAGAGTTCGGGCTGTTGATCCTCATCAAGCGCCAAGCCCATAAACAGCTTCTTGCCCTCCGCGCCTAATGTGATTTCTGCTTTTGAGGCATCGTAGTCGTAACCTTCCGTCGGCCAATAGCCAATGATCTTATCGGCTGTCTTGATCACCACATCGTGAAGCATACCCATCGCATCTAAAAAGAAATCGCCATACCCAAACTGATCACCCAACCCGACAAATGCCACGGTTTTACCGGAAAAGTCGATCGCCTCGACATCCGCCCAAAAGTCCTCCCAATCAGACTGAATCTGACCGAAGTCCCAGGTGGGGATACCCAGAATCAGTTGGTCGTAGTCGAGAAACTCTAACTGTGTCACTTCGCCGATATCGTGGATATCCACCACGTCTTCACCCAATCGTCGGGCAATACGGTTGGCAATGGACTCTGTATTCCCTTCATCACTGCCAAAGAATATACCGATTTTGGTCACTGTAGTTTCAAACCCTTATGACTGTAAAAATGAACATCAAAAAAATTGTGCTGCAAAAAAACAGCAGCGCGGATTCTCCCAGCTCTGCCCTCATGCTGCAACATTCTAGAGTTTAAAAGTTGATGATCGGTTTGATCATGTCACGACAGAGACGTCGTTAAAAAAAACGGCTAATTTGCAGTTGAATATAATCATCCCGACTAAATGAATATAAAGGCTCATCTGACTCTGAATTGGTTATGGCCCGAGCCCTGAGCTCAAGTACAACATTATTGCCAAAACGTCTTTCAGCCTCGATATTAAAGAAAGTTTCTGAGGTTTTTTTATCCACGACGACCCCCGCTAATAAGGCCGTATCCTGAGCATCATTTAATGACCACCGGCCACCGACAAAAAGGTCATTATCTGCCATCGTAGCAGGCTCGCGGGAGGAGCGTTCATCGTACTGATACTCCATCAGAAATCCAATGTCAGCATCACTTTCATACACTTGATAGAAGGTGTACTCAAAACCGGCAACACTGGCCATAAACGATTCATCATAACCATCCCGGACAATGGCTTCTAACTTCCAGAGCCAGGCATCTTTGGTATATTGTAAGTCCAACCCCACCTGATCGACTTGATCATAAAATGGCGTTAATTCTCGGCCATTGGGTGCCACTTCTAACCTGGGCTCTCGATTTGTACCGCGAAAATAGTACAGCCCCACATCGACATCACCAAAGTAGTGGCTATATCTCAAGGCAAAATCTACATGTTTATCTTTATCACCCGATTCATATTCAGCATCATCCCAATTTACAGGTAGCGGCGCACGAAAACGTCCATCTACCCCGGGAAAGGTACGCTCACGAAAATAGGGCAAAATATAAACATTCAATAAGCCCCAATCCTTTTGTACCGCCAAGTTCACCATCGGTTGCCCAAGCTTATCTTCTTGGTCGAGGTCTTCCACCAAATCTGTTTGGTTAATAATATCTACCAGGTGGACAGACTCTGTGACGCCCCAGAAAACTTTATTAATTCCGATCAGCAGCTCTATATCCATGCCCTTATAAGACAAGCCTTCATGTGCCCAATACGCTTCACGCAAGTCAAGGTGCGTCCGTTCGTCATCATTTTCATCCCAACGGGCAAAGGGAATAAACGATGCACGCTGGTCACCCTCTGCGTCGCGCCAACGTACTTCCCACTCCCCTGAAATCGACATTTCAGCATCGCTGGTATTCTGCTCAGGCCATAATCCATCCTGAGTAAACCCTCGAAGCTGTATTCCAGCATTGCCCGATATATCCCACTCTGCATCACTGGCCATAGCACTGCTGATACCACAGGCAATGGATGTCAATATTGATCCCAACATGAGCGGTCTGGTTACGCACACCTGAGAGATTACTTGACGACAGAAGCCTTTCACTCAAACTACCTCAGGCGGGATAACCGACCTTTAACAAAATCTTTGTCGGTTAAGCCAACACCGAATTTATATTCACTGTAAACCAGATCTGTACTCTTATTTGTCTGCAAATTTTTCATGATCAAGCGATGAGGACGCCAATATTTTTCTTCATAGATACGATAGTCCTCAAAGATTAACTCTTTGAGCAAACTCCCACGGCGATCATAGAATTCAATTTTACGGATTTGATAGTCCGTAGTATCAACCCATGAAATTTGCTTGGTATAGCCAGAACTTTCATAACGAGGTACACGTTCAACCACATCGCATTGCAGCCCTCCACAAGGCTCTTCTTTCAAATAAGTGTAACTAAACTTATTCAATTCACTTGCGGTAAAATCTTCAAAAGCAAATTCGGAACCTACAAACGGACCCGATTTGTTTCTGGATGAGATTCTTTTAACTCGCTTCAACGCAGGTAGATAAAGCCATTGATCATCCGGATCAAGCATTTTGGCGTAAGAAAGTAATGCTGTGCCTTCGATATCCCTAGGCGTAGAAAACAATACGAGGCTTTTATCACCCACCGATTCGTCAGGTATCTCCAGGGTTGTAAATTTCATAGTTCGTGACGATTCTTTACCGGCAGCATTACGAAGCACCATGGTCATCTCCGCTTCGCTATCACCGAACCCCCGATCTGACCGGTCAGACCTAGCTGCAATATTAAAGCCCAGCTCTTCAGCATTCACTTCTTCAGGAGCCGCGGCCCATGCTGGAGAAACAAGTAGCTGAGCAGAACCTATCATACTGACCACAAACAATAGTGTGGCACTAAAAATATTCCGTTGTTTCATTTTATTCCCCTTTGAACGTAACACGACATATGCCACATTTGTACATGCCAATTTTCTATAACGGCCCAACTGTTTCGGTGTCACTAGAGGAAACAATCTCTTTATCTTTTCCCATGACCAACAACAGTGCTGGAAGAAACAAAAAGTCGAGAAGTAGCGCAAAAAGTATCGACATAATTGTCATCAATCCCATATCAACATTCATCTTAAAGGCTGAGGTTGTCAGTACTAGGAATCCAACAATTAAGATGATGGTATTAACGACTATAGCCATGCCCACATTGCGATAAGCATACCGAATGGAATTCTCCGCCGAGAGGCCTTTTTCATTTCTGGCACGCACATATTTGGAGAGAAAATGTACGGTATCGTCCACGATGATTCCCAGCGAGATGGAAGCTACCGTGGCAACAGAAAACCCCACCTCACCGATAAGTAATGCCCATGCACCAAAGGTCATTAATAATGGTAAACCGTTGGGAATCATACTCAACAAGCCTAAACGGACGCTCCGAAGAGCAACAATCATGATCAAAGCGATAGCAAAAATTGCAGCAATTGTCCCCATTATCATGTTATGTATATTACGGTCTGTAATGTAGGTGAACATGACCTGTGCACTGGTGGGCTGAGCCTGCATGTAGTCCGGCCAGTTTTCCGCCATCCATTGTCGAGAATTCGCTAAAAATGTCTTTGTTTCACTGGTAGTGGCTTTGTGCAACATAGCGGTTAACCGCGTCGCAGACTTATCCACATTAATACGGTCATTCAAGTCCAACCCATAGGGTAAAGACAGTTCGTATAACAATAAGTACTGTGCCGACAATTCGCGGTTAGCCGGTATGCGATAAAAACTCTGGTCATCACCATGCATGTTTTTATTCAGGCGTTTCATGATGTCAGAAATGGAATAGACATGAATCACCTCTGGCTGAGTCCTTAAGAACGTCGCGAATTTCTCAAGGTTATCTAGGTATTCTGGCTCGCTGATCCCGCCAATATTTAACGATGGGACAGAAAATTCAATGGGATACAAGCCAAAAGACTTCAAAGCCTGATCTGAGTCTGTACGAAATTCAATCCGCTCATCAAAATATTCTACCCATTGATCGTTAAAAGTAATCGTTGGAATAAAGGCAACGAAAGCAAGAACCACTAAACTGATCCCCACCAATAGCTTACGGTAATTAGCAATCACAAAGTCCGCCAGTCGTACCATCATTACTTGCGACCATTCAGCTTCATGCGCCTCTTTCACCTTAACCGGCAATAAACTCATTAGCGCCGGCAATAACGTGATAGAAAACAGCCATGCAGCTCCAATACCCACCGCCGTAATATTACCCAAATGCCAAAATGGTGGGGAGTCAGAGAAATTCAGAGAAAGAAAACCCACAATGGTTGTCAATGATGTAATGGTGACGGGCATAAAGTTCAAACGGACAGCCTCAGGAATGGCGTCAACTTTTGAGAGTCCCTCCCGCATCAGACCACGCATTGAAATCAGAATATGAATGGAATCAGCCACCGCTAGGGTAAGAATAACCGTAGTGGCACTCATGGAAATCGGTGTTAATTTAACGCCAAAGAATCCGGCTACCCCCATACCTACAACCGTAGAAAAGGCAATAACCAAGAGAATGGAAACCGTACCGGCAAATGAGCGCAGGATCAGCCAAGCCATCACCAATATCACCAGAAACATGAGGGGCATCAATGTGCCCGCATCAAGCTGTCCCACTTCCGAAAAGGAATTATTGAGCATAGATACGCCCGTTAAAAAAATATTGATTCCTGTAAAGTCTGCTTCGATGCGATCACGTAGTGCTCTAGCTGCATTAACAGCCTCGGGTACTTCGTTCAAATCTATTTCAGGATACTGAAAAACCACATTAATGGACGTAACTTCACCTGAAGGAGTGATCAGCTGATTGACCAAAAGCGGTTCATCTATTGCAATTTTCTTACGAGAAAGTAGTTCCTCAGTAGTAAGATTTTTTGCATCAATAACCAAGTCTTCAACGATCAGATCATCATCAATCGCCTTGGTGTACTGAAAGTTACTGACAGAATCTACACGAATTGCATAAGGAATTTTCCAGGCTTCCTCTGTCAGGGCCTCTACAGCGGCTAACGTGTTGTTATTGAAAGCCGTGGTATCACCGTCACTATTTGCCTCCGACTCAATAACGAACAAAATATTGTCATTTTTGGTATAGGTAGCCTGAAAATCCTCGAATGCCGCTAACTCGGGGTTTTCGTCAGAAAAGAATGTTCGGTAGTTTGCCGCAAACTCCAATTTCGACATCCCTGCACCAGCACCAAAGGTCATAACAACGACACCAATTAGTACCAACCAGCGAAACTGAAGAACCCTTCTTGTTAACCTTACAGAAAAGTGGTCTATCGCTTCAAAATATCGATCCATCAGCTTGCCTCAGATTATTAATTACCCATTGGTCATAAATATGTCAAAAATATATAACTAAACGCCACCTAAACACAGTTGCCTCATACGAAGCATTATACCCAAGAACTCAATACATCTTCGAGCACGTGGCTGACATGATCTGTATTTGAAAACCCTTTAACGGTTGCCGCAAGGCCTGCCAGCGTCACCATTAATACCGCTGCAAGTCGCTCCGGTTCCTGTTCGATGGTAATTTCTCCATCACGCTTCGCTCTACCAATCAAATCTGCCAGAAATCTCCGCTTCACTCCATAGCTCTGATCAATCATTCGCTTAACGTCCAAATCATGAGGAGCCATTTCTACCAACGAGTTGACGACCATGCACCCCTTACCTTCAATACATTTAGCCGTTATTTCATTCAACAATGAACGTAGATTAGCCATAGGAGAATCATGTACATAGGCGCTGGCGGCAACCTCCTTAAATGATTGTTCCATGTAACATTCTAGTGCCTTCAAAAATAACTGGTGTTTATCACCAAAAGCTTGATACAAGCTTCCCTTATGCAGCCCTGTCGCCAAACATAGATCTTTTAGTGAGGTACCCTCATAACCCTGATGCCAAAAGATGTTCATGACGGCCATAAGCACCTTATCTTCCTCAAACCCTCTAGGTCTACCTACACCTTTATATTGATCAGCTATCATTCAAAGGGACACCAATTTATTACCAATTGGTCAAATATACATCTCAGTTCTACTCTTTGTCTAGCCACACAAAGAAACCAATTCATTACGTGGGCTATCATGATCAAACTAGTTAGCAGCAGGGAAAGTCGTTATCTTTAAGGGAACAGCACGGAGGGAAAAGTCAGAAATAACCCAGCACAAAAAAGCCCGGCACAAGACCGGGCTTTTCATTAAATGGCGCACTCGGAAGGATTCGAACCTTCGACCGCTCGGTTCGTAGCCGAGTACTCTATCCAGCTGAGCTACGAGTGCGTTGTTAAGGGCGCGTAATATAAGAAAGTGAGCGTTTTTAGTCAAGCCGAAATACAGTATTCTCTATAATTAGCTTGTATAACCCCAAAGAACAGGATGGCTGGTTTGCGGAAAAAAGAACCCTACCCAGTATCTGTTGTACTATACAGAAATACAACAATAACACGTGATAAGTCTGGCGCTTCAGTAGGGAGTAACGTCTATGATTCGAATCGCAATCAATGGCTATGGTCGTATTGGCCGCAACATACTCAAGGCCCTATATGAACGGCCCGAGCTAAAAAAACAGATAGAAATTGTCGCCATCAATGACCGCGGCGACGTGGCAATCAATGCCCATCTAACTCAGTTTGATAGTGTTCATGGACGTTTTCAATACAAGGTTGAGCATGACTCGTCTTCTCTGATTATCGGCAATGATCGCATTAAAGTATTTTCAGAATTATCACCCAACAAACTGCCATGGAAGGCCTTGGAGATCGATGTAGTCTGCGAATGCACGGGCGTATTCACCGATAGAAAGGCAGCTGCGGGGCACATTGCTGCTGGCGCCAAAAAGGTACTAGTGTCCGCGCCTGGCAATGATATGGATGCAACGATAGTCTTTGGTATTAATGATCACATCCTGACGAAAGAACACCAAGTTATCTCCAATGCATCATGTACGACTAACTGTCTTGCCCCCTTAGCCAAACCACTACACGATAATCTCGACATTCAATCGGGGTTTATGACAACCATTCACGCTTACACAAACGACCAACATCTCACTGATGTATACCACACCGACCTTTACCGCGCGCGCTCAGCCACTCAGTCTATGATTCCCACAGGAACTGGCGCAGCAAAAGCCATTGGTCTGGTGTTACCAGAACTTGCCGGCAAGTTGGATGGCATGGCCGTACGAGTGCCTACAGCTAATGTCTCCTTAGTTGACCTAACGTTTGTGGCAAACAAAAGTACTTCCATTGATGAAGTGAACCATATTATGGAAAAGGCAGCGGAAGATGACCAAAATAAGGTACTTAGTTATGTCAATCAACCGCTTGTCTCAATAGACTTCAACCACAGCACCTATTCCAGTATCTTCGATGCTAGCCATACTCGCGCAGAAGGGAAGTTAATAAAAGTGCTTGCTTGGTATGACAATGAATGGGGGTTTTCAAACCGTATGCTCGACACAGCCATACGACTTGCCAACACCTAACAATATGATACTACTGTAAAAATAATTGTTACTCTACAGCACCATCTACTTAAGAACAGTTAACCTGTTAGGTTGTTGCCTTATAAGCGATCATAACGCAGGAAGATAAATTTTTGTCCACACGAAAACCTCATGCTGAAGCATAAACCCAGAAAAGGATTAGGAGTTTAGATTGACTAATACCAGCTATGGAATACCACCCACAAGCCTGCCTGCATGGCTTGAGCTAAAAAATTTGGCACGAACAATCAAAACTAAAAGTATTCTCGAACTATTTGATAGCGATGCATTGCGTGCCCAACACCTATCCATTAAACATGGCGAGCTCTTCCTCGATTACTCCAAAAATTTCATCAATGATCAGGTAATGTCGTCCCTGCTTTCTCTGGCCAAGCAGTCGCAACTCAAAACACATACAGAGGCCCTGTTTAACGGCGAGGCCATTAATACTTCAGAGCAAAGGGCCGTATTGCATATGGCTCTGCGCGGCAATAAAGAGGATAACTACCTTCACAACAATGAACCCGTTTACGATCAGGTAGAACGTGCGCTAAGCCAAGTATCAGCCATAAGCCATCAGCTTAGAGAAGGCTCTTGGCTTGGTTCCACAGGAAAAGCGATAACAGATGTCATACATATAGGGGTTGGAGGTTCAGACCTTGGCCCTAGAATGGCCTGCCAAGCACTGCGTCCTTATAACCATAGTTCAATTAACGTACATTTTGTTTCAAATACAGATGGAGCAGAAGTTCTATCAACCATTAACAAACTTAACCCAGAAACAACGCTTCTAATTATTGTTAGTAAATCCTTCTCCACACAGGAAACTATGCTTAATGCAAAAACTGCATTGGATTGGCTTCAAAACTCCTTAGAATTAGCTCAACCCCAATCCTCTAAACATGTCATTGCCGTCACTGCTAGCAGAAACAATGCTGAAAAATATGGCATAAATCCAACAAGAATCCTCGAGTTTGAAGAATGGGTTGGCGGCCGATTTTCTTTATGGTCAAGTGTAGGCTTATCGGTGTCCATCTGTATTGGACATGATAATTTTGTAGCTATGTTAAATGGTGCAAGAGAGATGGATATTCATTTTAGATCATCCCCGCCTGAACAGAATATGCCCATTATATTGGCATTAATTGGTATTTGGCATAACAATTTTATCAATGCACATACACAAGCAGTAATACCCTATTGTGAACGATTAAAATTACTTCCAGCCTATTTACAACAACTCGAAATGGAAAGTAATGGAAAGTCTGTATCCCTTAGCGACGAAGCAATTGATTATTCCACAGCACCTATCATTTGGGGACAACCAGGCACTGACAGCCAACATGCTTTCTTTCAGCTGCTCCATCAAGGTACCCATTACGTACCTGTTGATTTCATAGGGTTTATAAATGACCCCTCCAGCAATAAAGAACATCACAAGTTTTTATTAAGTAATTTAATCGCACAGGCCTCAGCATTAATGACAGGAAGGCCAATTAATAATCTTGCTCCACACAAGGCGTACCAAGGCAACAAGCCTTCAAACACGCTATTAATTGACGAGTTAACCCCTAAAAACTTTGGTGCCATGATTGCTCTTTACGAACACAAGGTCTTTATTCAAGGAAGCATATGGAATATCAATTCGTACGATCAATGGGGCGTCGAACTAGGCAAGGAAATGACTAAAAAAGTTCTAAGCGAAAAAGCGATGGAGGACCCATCTATTGACGCATCCACTCACCACCTCCAAAACTATATCCAGGCTCACACAAAATAAGGCCATCAACTGATGCCATCTACACTTGGCTATCCTTTGTATTCAATTTTTATATTTACTCAACATCATCACAACTCACGCCTGTATAAACCGAGTCTGCTGCGTAATCCATATTATCGTTACTTACTCTTGGGCTAGTTCTACAACTCACAAATACATACCAGATTTAAATTCTCTTCATCCATAAAAAAAGGCCCCCAAAAGGGCCTTTTTTTATGGATGTAACTTTAAAGTAAACCTTTTAGTGATAGTAAATATTTAACTTCTTCATTATCTACTATCAACTAAAAGGATGATCTACGTACTATCTGTTTTCATTAAAAAGAAATTTAGGTTTGCAGATATACGCTAGTGCTGGCATCAAGAACAATGCACTGAGTGCAGAAACTGTCAACCATAGACCAATCAACATACCCATTTCTGCTTGGAAGCGCAGAGAAGAGAATAGCCATACACAGACACTGGCAATCAATACAAAGGCTGTTACGAGAACACCACGTCCAGCACAGTGCAGCGACAGTGAAATCGCTTCAAGGTGTGTTTTACCACTATCGTATTCACCTTTGATTCGGTCACAGATATAAAGTGCATAATCCACACCTAGACCAATACCCAGTGCAGCTACCGGTACTGTATTGATATTCATACCAATATTCTGCCAAGACATAAATGCAAACGTTACAAGGTTTGCCAATACCACTGGAACCATAAAGAACATACCAGCAATACTAGAGCGATATACTAGGATGCACATCATAACCAGAATGAAGAGTGCCAGCGCAATAGATTGAATCTGCCCTGAAAGAATCACTTCGTTAACCGCCGCGATTACACCAATCGTTCCGCCCGCCAGACTAATCTTAACATCTGGGTTATCAGCAATAAATTGCTTAACACGAGCAATGGCTGTTTGAATTGTCTTACCTTGACGGTCAGCAAAGAACATTGTGATCGAAGCATTCATACGGTTAACATCAGTGAAGCGGTTAAGGTCACCAGGTTCAGCAGCCCTTTCGTACATGTAGATCAACTCAGCATTGTTAGTAGTTGTTTCACCAAGCTCAGCGTATCTAAAGTTACCTTCACGGAGTGTCTCATTTACAGAAGGTAGAATATCTGAAAGAGAAATACTACCACCTATCTCATGCTGTTCTTCCATATAACGCTGGAACCTCAACATGGTATCGAGAACATGAACATTCTTAATCTGGTTCTTTTCTTCACGACCAACAACCACAAACATTCGATCAGCACCCGGAAACTGCGTATTAATTGCTAATGAATCAGCGTTATAACGCGCGTCAGGCCACAATATGGGTGAACCAGGGTTTGCATCACCTACTGTCAAGTGAACCGCTTTAAATCCACAAACAACAAAGAGTACAGCTGCAATAGCTACAACTACATACCTAGCTTTGGTAGCCACAATACTCACACACAGGTTGAGGAATGGACGAATAACCAGACGATCTAAATTCAGTGGATGTGCGTAAGACTTCGGTTTTTTAACCCAAGACAACAACACCGGTGTAACAATAATGGAGCTGACAGCTACTGTTGCCACCCAAACAACCGCTAAGACAACCAATTTTTGTAGCAACGGAATTGGGCTGATCGCAACTACTGTTACACAACCCGCATCTGTACCAATACCAAGCAGACCAGGCCTTAACAGATCTTTCAAGGTCACTGTAGCAGCTTTGTATGAATCCAAATCTTCTTCATGACCCTTAACAGAGTCAATCTCTTCATGGAAACGAGTAATCATCTGCACCGAGTGTGAAACAGCTCGAGCAGTAATTAACATAGCAACCACGACAACCAGAGGATCAAAATGGATCCCTACCATTTTTGCCACACCCAGCGCCCAAATTGCACTGATTGCACCAGACAAAAGAGGTAAAAGTGTTCCACGCCATGTTCTGTTGATCAGGAACAAAAGAACCAAGAAAATCAGGGCTGCAATCGTTACCAGTTTCATTGTTTCTGGAAGATAGTGATTTACCCAACCATAGAGGATAGGATTACCCACGAGAGCAATATCAACGGCATCATTATCTAGCTTTTCAACAAGATCATAAGCTTGTTCATACGCAAGATTGTAGTCCAGAATGTTATCAAAAAAGTCTACTGTAATTAATGTCGCAGATAGATCTTTTGATACAAAGGGACCATATACCAATGGGCTACGTAATATTGCTTCTTTTATCCGCTCAATATCAGCCTGACTTTCAGGCAGGTTAGGCCACATGTATGGGAAGCTTTGAATCCCCTCAGTGGATGCGCGGACCTCTTTCAGCTTCTTACCCGCAATGGAGAAGATCTGAAATTCATTAATTGCATCAATTTTATACAAACCCTGAGTAAGGGCATGCACTTGTTCTAGAACGGGCATCTGAAAGATGTCGCCCTTAGTTGATTGGATCATGAAGGTGATAATACTTGTACCACCAAAGGTTTTCTTAAACTCTTCATGAACCTTGATGTAAGGATGACTTCCAGGCTGTAAATCCTCGAAGACGGTTTTCACGTCAATGCGCACTGCAAAGGTAGCTAGAATCGCTGTAAGGACAAGGACTACTGCCAGTACAGTTTTTCTAGACTTCATACAGAAAATTGCAAATTTTTCTATCATTCTATTCTCCAACAACCCGAAATTGCATGGATGGGCGAGCCCTAATAATTAATTATTTTTAAAAAAACTTACTCGGCGTACAACACCCAAGTTTTGTTTTTTATATCCAATGAACCTACAGTAGCACCGACAGCAAGGCCTTTATCACCCACAATTTCCATCTCTGTATGGGATGTATAATCCGTAGTAGAGATATTCATAGGCTCAAAATTCTTCAGGTCATCAGTAAATGTCATCCACTTACCTTTGTTACCTATGGCTACCCATCTATCAATCGCATCAGACCATTGGATATCCATCATATGCTCCGTCATTCCAGATTGCTCTGGAGACACATATTTCCAAGTCTCACCACCATCATTAGTGCCGACTACAACTCCAGCCAGTCCAACCATTACGATTTCTTGAGGGTTCTTTGCGTCAATTGCAGCAAAACTGTTCGGACTATCAGTAAATATTTCTTCCCAGGTTTTACCGTTATCTATACTTTTAAATATTTGACCATATTCAGCAGCAACATAAATTGTATTGGCATCTACCTTGACGACATCATTCATAAAGATATCGTTCTCTTCACGTAGACGTGTCCATGTTTTTCCATAATCCATGCTACGAATAATTGTGCCCATCTCACCAACAGCTAAAGCCTCACCACCTGGATAGGTATGCACTTTAAGCAATTTGTTGGCTACCTCTGATTTAGGTGAATCCACAGACACCCAAGTTTCACCCTGATCTTCTGTCATGAGAGTAATACCACCATTACCCACGGCAACAGCACGATCTGCATCCCAAGCAGATACATCCTGAAGATGTACATCAACAGTAGAATCTTGGTTTTCCCAGGTTTTCCCTCCATCTTTGGTAATTAACATTTTTCCATAATTACCGGCGGCCAAGTATAAATCCCCATCAACATGAGTAACGCCGAAGATGTTATCCCTGACATTAATTGGTGCAGAAACTACTTCTTCTATCACTGCCTTAGGTTTCACAAAAATACCCGCCCAAAGCAACACAGCAACAATAGCCCAAGGCAATATTGAAACCAGTGTAAGTAAAATCTTTTGTACTGCTGACTGTTCTTTTGCGCCTGAAGAATCAGACGTTTCAGAATCAGCGAGACCCTTTCCAGCAACGTTCATAACACCCCCAAATAATCTTACATAGTCCAAAAGAGACCATAATAATCTTATGTGTACTGACCAGCTATTATTTATTTTATAAGAAATATTCCGGGTGAAGACTGCCAGCTAAAAACATTTAACCAGCAGCTTCACTCGGAATGATCTAGATCGGTATTAACGCGCCAGCTTAATCAAAGTTTTAAGTGACACATCTTGTTCCTCAACACCAGCAGGGTTAGCTTTCATGTTGGAAGACCAAGTCGTAGAGAACTCAGCTTTCCAATCAATGATGTGACCAACTACAGGAATCGGTGCAGCATAACCGTCATCACCCCAATCGACACGGTTTTGGAAGATAAAGCTTTTCCAGAACTTGCCGTTTTTATCGTAAGCTTCACCCAGGTATGGACGAGGGTAGTCAACTTCCATATAAACGATTTTCTTACTGTAGGGATGTTCATCGGGAGGAGTACCCTCGATTACCCAGACTTCACGTGGTTCCCACTGAACTTGCTCGTTAGGGAAGAAGTGAGGAGCCGTATCCATATCTACTGCAGGGAATTCCTTAATGGTGTTTTTAAACGCCAGGTCTACAGTAATCAATGGAGCGTGAGCGATAGCGAAGATCCAACGCTTACCTGTCAACTTAACATCTTTATACTTAGTAGGTACCGCATCCCAAATATCCCAATCATCATACAGTTGCACTGTACCACCGATTGGATCCATCCAAGCGTTACCAGACAGACGACGCGCACGACGTACAGACTTCAGGTATGCCCAGACATCATCTGGAGTTTGAGCCGTTGGATCGTTGTAACGGATAGAGAAGATGCCGATGCCTTTAATATCTTGCGGATAAATTGCAACTAGTACAGTTTTTTGCAAGATAGTGCCATCACCTTCTGAAACTGGACCGCCATCTAGACGACCTTCCATGTAGTAACGACGAGCCCACCAACGCTGAATACGCTCCATACCTTTATGAGCATCCAAGAACACCCAAGAGATGTGACGCAAATCCATAGTTGCACCATAAGTAGGTGAACGCAGGTTCCAGATCAGTTTACAACCTGCAGCAGGGTCATCCATTTTGACATCTTGTGGATCGAAAAACATACCAGCTTTCCAGCCACTTACCACACCACATGAAGTACCTTCAGGAGCTGCGCCATAAACCACATTGGCTTTACCATCTTGAGTAGCTTGCATGTACTTCGGATCCATTTCGATAAACTCTGAATGACGAGTATTAATCATCAGAGCCTTCTCACGGATCATCCACTCAACGTTATCAGTTATCATGCTGCCAACTGTTTTACCTTCAAAACATTGGTCTTTAAGCTTATCGAAATTATCCGCTTTAATAACTGTACCCGCTGGCATTTTAGTACCAGTACAGCCGCCCAGAGCCTCAACAGGTGACGGAGTACCATCCCAGCGACCTGCTGCGGGTGGCTCACCGTAAAACTGTGTATTTGGCTTGGTGCCATCTGCAGTTTTAGCCACATAATTTTGCGGCTTATCTTTGTCACTTTTGTCAACCGCAGCAAGGGCAGCAAAAGGCACCCCGACCAGCAAGCTGACAGTAACTACCGAAGTAGTTATTAATTTCTTGTACATATTAATACTCCCAGTTTTAATCAGTCTTGTTTGCGACAACCAATAAAATCATTAGTTGCGCAAACATACTCATATTATCTGCTTAGAAAATTGCTGCTTAGAACTGTCTGCTAAGTTTGAAGACCAGTTGGTTATCTTCAGCAAACCAATCCATAAAGCCAGCGCTGTTTTCTCTTTTACCCAAAAGAGCACTGCCCTCGCCATTGGATACACAATTCGCATCACAAACTTTTTTCACATCGCCGTCATTCCACCAAAGATCAGCTTCGACCTTCAGACGCCAGTCATCACCCCAGACAAATTCAACCGCAGGTATAGCAAAACCACCACCTCTGGACAGGTCAGTACCAATCACAAAGGAGGGGTTAATGGTATCACGATGGAAATTCAGCAGGGTAAAGAGGGTCAGGTAAGCCTGATGTTCCTTCTTCGGGGCACCGAAAGAGGCGAACTCTACAAGCTCATCATCGTCATCATGAGCCAATATCCACGTATCAAACAACTGGATACTGGAAAGAGACGGACGGTGTGTACCTAAGGCTTCCATCCACTTAAACTCTTTATCAATACGCAACATGATATTAATGGTATCTTTTTCCTTAACACCTTCCCAACCTGGCAGATCTGAACTCAGGTAGCCATAGTTATACGGCTTGTTAGGAATATAGGCAATTTCAGCACTTAGAGTCGCATCCATCGCAGAGTTAAAGCCATTGATGGTAAAACCGTACACATCAATTTCTGGATACATCCAGTCACCCAAGATAGACGCATTAGGTGCTTGACCACCATATATCTGAGCGGGACCTTCAGTCACATCAATTCCAAAACTACCTCTCAATTCATTTGGGTTAACTACAGGAGCAGGATTAAAGGTTTTCAGATAGGCAAACGAGTAGCCAATTGACCCCCAAGAACCATTCCAACGGATACCGTAGGTCATATCGTCCCAGTCACCACTTTTGTGACCTTCATTATATGAATCGGTAAACTGGGTAAAATCTACACCACGATAAGGGTGCGGAATCCAGCGACCACCTTCGATATTGTAGCTGCTGCCCATATCTTCTTCACGATCCCAACCTGGGCGAATGTAAAAGTTCAGACTTCCACCCAGCTCATACAGATCCACGTTGAAGTTAAACAACATTAACGGCTTGCGCCATTCTTCGTTGTTCTCATAAAACAGACGGCCACGGTAGTCATAACCACTAACCACATCCATGGCCTGGAAGAAATCACTTTCGCCCCAAACCAATTGTTGACGACCAACACGCAATAACAGGCGATCATCAAACAAGTTCACATCAAAGTAGATTTCACGCAACCAATCAAACACCTCATCCGTGGTTTCATACTGGTCCATGAAATCACCACGCTGGGGACTCGAACCACTATAGTTACCGTTCAGACCCACCGAATCCATACGCTCCTGAATATCATCCAGATAATCGGTTTGTTCCTCTTTATCAAAACGTGTGATCACTTTCCAGTTCAACGGCCCGGTTTTGATATCAAAATCCAGGTTCAGCGTTAGTTCAGCTTGAGTCATGCGCCACTTATCATCCGCGGCAGTTTCATCCTGATCCTGCAGACTAACTGCAATAGTAGAACGCAGATAACCGCTGTAATTAAAATTGAAAAACGGCGCATCTTCACCGCCATAGCCATATGCAGCCATAGCGGGGCTACTCGCTGCCATTAATCCCCCACAACCCAGTAGAAAGCCACCGACTTTCAATATACTGGTGCTTTTTTCTCTCACCATTTTCTTCTCCCACTTATTCGTTGGATATTATTTTTGCCGCCACAACTTTTATACGGCAGTACGCAATATAAACAGCTTCTACGCTAGGAGCAACAGCAGTTTTAGGCCGAAAAGGTGTATATTTCGACTTAAAAACAAACGCTTTACTAATATCACCCGTCCTAAAAAAAGCCACACCCCAGTGATGACGGGACTTTCAAGAGAAAAACGTTTTATATTCATCCGATTTAAAATCAAGATCGAACGTTTTAAGAAAAAAACGTTCTAATGGATGATTTTATGCTCACCAGCCCATATCCAGCCGCAATAGCGCCTTTACGCTGATTAACCATACCCTTCTAGCTACCCATCCCGAGATATACCCAACAATTTTCTATTACCAAACAGCATCGAATTGTTAGCCAATTACATCTAGTGTTATGATCAAGGCTATACTTCTTTCATGGGTTTTACTTCGTGTTAAAGCCTTCTATCTATAAGTCCAGCAATCTGTCGGTTTTCAATGACTATACATCCATATGTAGCTAGCACAGCCAGATCATCGTAGGAGACTATAACTTGGCACGCCTCCACACAAAGAAACCACAATTAATGGCCGATCACTCCTCGCAGAAGGATGTTGACCATGCCTGGGAAAAATTTTTGTGTACGGGGGGTAATACAGCGGACCTTCCCGTTCGAGATATCATTGCCAACTCTTGGGAGCGCTGCCTCTCTCAAGGTGTAAACCCGAAACAACAGGCTGCACCTTTAATGGCCTACGAAAGCGCCCTTCATGATCTTCAGCAGAGTAACAGCGAACTGATAGACTGCTCTCGCCCCGTCCTTGAACAAGCAAGTTTATTTTTGCGCAACCTCGAAACCATTTTATTTCTTACCGACTACCAAGGACTAAACCTTCAAATTGTGGGAGACCAAAGAACGCTCTACGACGCCAATGGCATTGGATTGGTTCCAGGGAGCGGCTGGAATGAAATAGTCTCGGGCTCCAATGCCGTGGGCACTGCCATGGCCACACGTAGACCGACTCAAGTACACGGCGAAGAACACTACTGCCAGGGCTTCAAACCCTGGACTTGTACGGCAGCAGTGATTGCTGACCCCTATGACAACCAAATGATGGGTGTTATTGATCTCTCAGGGTTATGCAGCATCTATGACAAATTCCACGTTCCCTTGGTCGTCGCCTGGGCCAGCCAAATTCAGTCAGGCTTAGCGAAAAAGACGTCAGAACAATGGAGCACTATCCTAGAACACAGCAATAGTCGATTTGGCCACTACCGAAATTCTGGGAAACTTTTATTTGACACTCAAGGAAGGCTGGTCAGCTTTTCACCCAACGCAGGAGCATCCCTTAACTCGCTAGGTATAGACTTTGACCCTGAGGCCAAGCGACGCTTGTCTCTTCAACGGTTTGGCGGAGATGAGATCATTTACCCACACGATCAAGGCTCTTGGATATCAGAGGATTGGGTCGAGCCTGTACGACACAAAGATCAAATCCTCGGCTTCCAGCTATTAATCCCTTCTGGTAGTAAAAACACACACCGCAAAGATCTTGCCAACACAGAGCTACCCCGCCCAACAAAGTCAAATTTTGACCCCTTTGAGAACATTTACGGCAAAAGCCCTTCATTCAAAGCAAGTGCTGACAAAGCTCGAAGAGCAGCATCCACTCCACTACCGGTACTTATTTTGGGGGATACGGGTGTCGGCAAAGAAATCTTTGCTCAGGCCATTCATGAATCCAGCAACTATGCCAACGGCCCCTTTATAGACCTAAACTGTGGCGCATTCTCCAGAGAATTATTAAGTAGTGAACTTTTTGGTCATGTCGAAGGTGCGTTCACTGGTGCAAAAAAAGGTGGCATGATAGGTAAAATTGAAGCGGCCAATGGCGGCACGCTATTCCTTGATGAAATTGGTGAAATGCCCCTCGAAATTCAACCCTTATTTCTCCGCGTTTTACAGGAGAGAAAGATCTACCGAGTTGGAGACATAAAACCTATTTCTGTAGATTTCAGATTAATTGCCGCCACCAATAGAGATTTAAAAAAGGCCGTCAACGAAGGGCTCTTTAGAAAGGATTTATTCTTCCGACTATCAACAGTAACGATTAGTCTCGACCCATTATCGGGCAGAAAGGAAGACATTGAGGGCATAGCCAAGCTAGTACTTGAGAGAGTCAATAAAACTCACACGATTACCCCCAAGCACTTCTCTTCCACTCTCATGACAGCCCTCAAAAACAGGGAGTGGTCAGGCAATATTCGAGAACTGGTTAACGTCGTCGAGTGTATGTGCTTCATGTCCCAAAATGAAACGCTCAATATAGATGATTTACCTGATGGTTATCGACTTGACGACGCGATGAGCAACCAACCAGTAAATACTGGAGATCTAAGCCAGCCTCTTTGCAGCCTAGATTATGCCGAAAGAAAAACTATTGAAGCGGCAGTCAAACAATCTGAAGGCAATATGACCCAAGCAGCAAAAACATTAGGAATAGCTAAAAGCACTCTGTATCAAAAGATGAAGAAGTACGGCATAGAAAAACCACGATAAGATTTCCCCGTCAAACCACCCCTCTTCTATAGGATGCTACAAACAAAGGTGACAACAAAGAGACTGCTCAATTAAACATCTCTTTCAAACTCGCTACAATTTACACATCCAAAACTACAGCCCCATAAAAACCACCCTTTTCTATCAGCTGGTGCGATTCAGCCACCTGATCCAAAGGCACACGATGAGCAATCCTGTGTTGCAACATGCCACGACCAAGATACTCTGTAATATCATCGATGGCATGCTGTTTGGCTGACTCTGGCATGGCGTAAACAAGCACCAAACGAAGCGTAAGATCCATAAACATCATTCGCCTAAATGGCAACACAGGCTCTGGTACCGCCATAGAAGAATACGTCGCTATTACCGCACCAGTATTGACAGCATCAAGAAGTCCGGGCAAATTAGCGCCAAATTCACCGTCCACTACCCGGTCGACCCCCTTACCTGACGTCATTTCTGAAATTATTCGAATAAGCTCACCACCACCATGTGGGCACACTGCATCAGCACCCGCTGCAAAACAGTGGTCTTCTGCTTGGGGATTGCTTGCTGTGGCAACAACCTGAGCACCGGCATGCTTGGCCCATTGAATGGCGTAGTGCCCCACCCGACCAGCCCCACCCGTAACGAGCACAGTTTTACCTTCAACCGAGCCATCTGAAAAAACACAACGGTGAGCAGTCATAGCAGGGATCCCCATACAAGCCCCATCACTAAAACTACTTGTGGCGGGAAGAGAAACAGCACGATTTGCAGGTAATGCGACATACTCGCAGGCCGTACCAAAGCGCCTAGCATATTGCGCCTGATAAACCCAAACTCGCTCACCCACCCTAGAAGCCGGAACCCCCACCCCTACGGATTCAATAATGCCAGAGCCATCACTATGGGGAATAACAAACCCATCATCTAATAGGCCGGGCGACGGACCAGAACGTTTTTTTACATCAGAGGGATTGACCGCAGAACAATGAATACGAACTAGCACCTCTCCGTGTGCCGGAGAAGGTTTTTTTATAGAAGAAACAACCAAAACATCTTCAGCAGCGCCTAATGCACTGAATATTGCAGCCTTCATCAGCCCCTCCTTATCATAAATATTGACCGTTATATAAGCCAGATCACAAGGAAGCTCTGAGAAATTTCAGGCTAATACATGTGCTGACCGCCATTAATTGAAAGTGTCGAGCCAGTAATAAAGCCGCCGTCATCAGCGACCAAAAACAGAACTGACCGCGCTATATCATGCGCCGAGCCTAATCGACCCACAGGAATTTTAGCAATAATCTTTTCTAGTACATCCGCCGGCACATTACGCACCATGTCGGTATCCACATAACCAGGGGCAATAGCATTTACAGTGATACCGTGAGACGCACTTTCAAGTGCCAACGCTTTAGTAAAACCGAGAATACCGGACTTAGCCGCCGCATAGTTTACTTGCCCATACTGGCCGGCCTGTCCGTTTACTGAACCAATATTTATAATACGACCGAAGCGATTTTCCCTCATGTGTTCAATCACACACCGGGATAGATTAAAGCATGACCCCAAATTTGTATCTAGCACGGCCTGCCAGGATTCAGGGGTCATGCGATGCATGGTTTTATCCCTCGTTATCCCGGCATTATTAACCAGTATTGAGACTTGGCCGATATCACGCTCTATGGCTTCGATATTAGCTTTACATGCGTCAAAATCCGACACATCAAATTTATAGGTGGGTATTCCAGTTCGCTCACTAAACGCTCTAGCACTCTCGTCGCTATTCGCATAATTAGCTACAACATTATAACCCGCCTCTTTAAGCTCCACAGCAATTGCTGCACCGATACCTCTCGTTCCCCCAGTGACTAAAGCTACCTTATACATGTCAAGACCTCTATTTGACTGATAAACCCCTAGGTCAACCTGAGGCCCATTTAATGTCAGGACTCTCAGATATCACAGGCTCTAAAACTACACGTCAATAAAAACCCAACAGTACTAAAAATACAAACCTTCTTTTCAGTAATTACCCGCTTATGCCCCAATAAACCTTATATCAAAAACAACATCCACCAAAACAATCAGCGCCTAAGTTCCCAAAGGCGCTTTTTTGTAAAATGCCTCTCCTTGAAAAGCCTTCAAAGACTGTACACAACAAAAGGTTACTTTATTCGACGAAGTACTGAGACACAGTTGGTCACCCCTGATCCGCCAATATTCACCGTCATAGCAGTTTCAGGTGTACCTTTTGCTGCTACTCCAATAGGCGCACCGGTTAGCTGCTTATACGCCAACGCATGCATTGATGCTCCTGTTGCACCAACGGGATGTCCTTTAGACTTAAGGCCTCCCGACAGGTTTATAGGGCAATCACCATCAGGATCAAACTTACCTTCCATCACATCGAACCCTGCCCGCCCAGGCAAAGACAACCCAATAGCCTCCGCACAGAGCAATTCATTCACCGTAAAACAATCGTGCACTTCAGCAAAATCCAGATCTGAAATACCTATACCAGCTTCTGTGCACGCCTGCTCGACAGCAACTCTTGTCGCCTGCAGCTCATGCAGCCTACCCTGACGCCCATTTAACATCATCCGATCAGTCACATGCCCAATACCACTTAGCTCAACAGCATTCTTAAAATTAGACTTGGCATTCTCCGTCGATGTCAAAACTACTGCCGCTGCGCCATCAGTAATTAACGAACAGTCATGCAATCTCAGTGGAGGTGCAATCATTGGGTTACTACCTTTGCCTGAATCAGGCAAGTTCAGAATAGCCTCTGCGGTAATCAGCTGATTTTTATCCGGCAAACTTCCTGGGCCAAAGTGCGCCAAAGGATTTTGAATGCCATTGCGATAGTTAAGTGCAGAAACGTGGGCCAACATAGTCCGCAACTGATCATCTGAAATGCCATGTTTTTGTTGGTATGCTGTTCCCAGTTCCGCAAACAATCCAGGAAATGTCATTCCACTGGCACCCTCATCAGGCCAGTAGGAACAGCACGCCAGAGCGTGAGTAACCCCGGGTGTATTTAACAAACTCATTTTCTCTACACCCAAAGCCAGAACATTTTTAAACCGACCCGAAGCCACTGCGTACGCTGCGTTATAAATAGCAAGAGAAGAGGTGGCGCAAGCGCCTTCAGTTCGAGTCGTAGGCTTAAAGAGCAAACCCTCTGGATCAATCTCTATCGCCAAAGGCCCAACATGCTCCTGATTGACAAACAGGGACGGAGAGCAAGAACCCACCCAAATAGCATCAATATCTTTTGCTTCAAGACCTGCATCAGCAATTGCGCCGGCACCCGCCTCAATCAACAATTCATAAAAAGATTTTAGATCTTCAACTTCACCCGTTTCGCGATCACGTTTAACGAATGCACCAAATTTTGTGTTGTATGCTCCAACGATACTAACCTTCACAGAGGAACCTCTCTAATATTTATCAAATGTTGTATATGGACAGGATAATCAGCAAACTAAAGTCTGACTGTATAAACCAGCCAAATAATACAATACTTCCGTATTAAATATTCCGACCCTGCTCATCCCAAAAAACCTTACGAATTTCTTTCTTTAAAACTTTACCCACAGGGCTACGAGGCAGTGCATCCCAAAACAGCACTTGCTTAGGAGCCTTAACACTGCCTAACCTGTCCTTGCAATACTGAACAATCTCCTGCTCATTCGGTACAGAGTCTGAGTCTTTTAGCTCAACAACTGCCGTGACCTGCTCACCCCACTTCTCATCGGGCACACCAATAACAGCACAATCTTTCACTCCCGGCAGACCCCAAATTAACTGTTCTATCTCACTGGGATAAACGTTAAATCCACCGGATATAATCATATCCCGTTTTCTATCCACTATGGATAAATAGCCTGCTTGATCAAAAATGCCCACATCTCCCGTGAACTGCCAACCACCGGTTCTAATCTCCTGGGTTGCCTCAGGATTTTTATGATACCCCTTCATCAGTAGATTACCTTTTACGGCAATCTCACCCTCTTGACCGAAGGGAAGCTTATTGCCCTCATCATCCATGATAGCCAGCTCTACATGAGGTGCCATTTTTCCACAGGAGCGCAACATTGAAGCATTAGCCGTTTCCACCGCCTCAACATGATCCTGAGGTGAGAAAAAAGTACACATCATAGGCGCTTCTACTTGACCATAGGTTTGCACCATCACCGGCCCAAATACAGAAATTGCTTCTTTAAGTTTTTCAACTGACATCGGTGCTGCGGCATACCAAAAATAGCGCAGACTCGAATAGTCATAGTTTTTAACATCATCATAAGCCAGCAGCATGTAAATGGCGGTAGGAGGCAAAAACAGGCTGGTGACTTGGTACTGCTCAATAGTGGCAAGTAATTTTTCCGGTACAAGTCCATCCATCACCAGAATGGTAAAACCCTGCAATATAGTCGCAAAAGATGCAACACCTGCCGCGTGGGACATTGGGGCAGCAACAAGATAACAACCAGGGATATCCGGTGGCGGCATCAACTCCTGCTGAATACCGATCATCGTTTTCCAAGTAGCACTTCCCCATTCGGCAAGTTTCGAGTCGCCGGTTGTACCGCCTGTAGCCAATAACGATACCACCGTCATATCTTCCTTGTATTCGGTTGACCCACAGTGATCTAAACTACGCTCAGGAGCACCTTTAAGAAAGGAAAAATTCAGACCAGCAACTTGCTGACCGTCGAGGAAAATCAGTTTTTCATCGCCAAAAATATTGGCCAGCTCAGGGTTCTGCATCACCACCCTGTCATCCAGGAACAACAAAGTTGCTCCAGACTGCTCTATTAATTTTAAATTAGCGTCCAATGTGTTTCTGACATTTAAAGGCAGCCAAATTGCACCGATACGAGAGATGGCAAAAATACAGCAATAGGCAGCAACAGAGTTTGGTGCATAGGTAGCCACCACATCACCAGAACTTATCCCCTTACGCACTAAATGGTCTGCCAAATGAACAGAGGCATAAACCATTTCTTGATAGGTTAGGGTTACATCATTTTCTAGGTCAATAAACTTGGCACTGTCTGTATTCGAACCAGACAGTGCCAAGCTATTATCGAGACAATCAACAAGACGCACACAACGTCCTATTAACTTTTCAATGTTGAAATTGTATCAAGCACAGATTCTGGTTTTGAATCCGCGGGAATTGAGAAGTAATAGAAACCATTACCTTTCCCAACAATTTCATCACCCTGCCAAAGTGGCTGACTTATATCGACACCCAGCGTGTCTGCCGAGATAGCAGACGCCGCTGGTGTGATCGCAAAATCAACATCACCTGGCACATTAAATCCATCTCCAGAAAATGGAAGCTGGATACCAACAGACCAACGATAATGCTTCGTGATATTAAAAACAGGTTGATACCAAGACAGCTCTTCAGTACTGGCTGGCATCAGCTCTTCATCTTCAACCAACAGTACACCAGACAACTCTGTCTCACTGAAATAGCGAAGAAAATCAGCTAGATACATACCCGCAGTATCTATAGCCATTTCTTCTGGCTCAGCATTATTTCCCGTGGCAGCCTTATGAGCCTTAACCAAAAGAGACCGAGGTGAAGGCACAACCAAAACTATAGGCGTTGAACCCCTATAGTTGTTACTTACAGCGGTAATAACTTCAGCCAACAACTCTCTGGGCGCAAATGCTTCCAGCATGACTTTCAGCGCATACGTTAGCCGACCTTTTTCAGCCATGGATGGAATGGCTTTGTCGTCCTCTTCCATCCAGTGTTGAAACAGATCCCAGACATCAAGTACAACCACGTCAGCCTTAACCAAGCCATGGGCCTGCCCATAAAAAGACATATAGGCCGCGGGCGAAGTCCAAGGATTTTCGCCATCACCCAGCAAGAGCTTTTTAGTGTACTCATTAAAGTTGACCCAAAGTCGGGGAGAACCTTCTCCCGACTTTAGGTATGTGACTAGGTCTAGAGCCATATTATTTCCTTGTATCCTGTGAAGGAATACCGGCTTGTTTTCTTACGGCTTCAAGCTCAGCTTCCAGTTCTTCAATCCTAACATCTTTTGGATGAGTCACATAAATAGGACCTGGGTTTTTAGCATCACGTTTGTCATCAATGCTGCCTGCGTAAACAGTGTCAAGATCACTATTCCAAGACCCATAGAATGGAATATTCTCTGGAGGAGTGTCCTTAACATGCGCTTTAACAAATTCAGCATAAGGCTTACCTTGCTGCTTACGCAGTTCACGATAATCAGCACGGAGCTTCTCGGTTGCCTCCAAGTCCAAAGCAAAAGTCTCTTCATTGAATTCAACTTTATACAGCTTTTTCGCCCAATCTGAAGTGATCAATCCTTCCTCAATATCCATAATCACATAGGTCGGATCACGCTCAAGAGGATCACCATAACCACCACCAGTACCCTGGGAGATCATGTACAGCTCACCACGCTTCGAAATATCAAAGCCCATACCCATATGGTGTGTTGAATATTTAGCATCAGGGAACGGCTGTTCATTCATAATTTCATGAATACTGTGCTTGAATTGCTCAGGATTTTTCAGCAACACATCATAAACGTCTACATCCTGAACTTTACACAGAGGATAAGAACCACCCGCATAGCCACCAAACAGACCTTGAATGGTAGGCACTTTAGAACCCTGGGTCGTGGTCATGAAGCCCCACTGATCACTGTCTTTGGTAGATGCAATCATGGTGTAGCCCATACCACCACGGTATTTACCAGGCGCTTGAGTATTAGCTGTCATCTTCTTGGAAACTAACTGAAGGAAAGGCACTTCCTCTTCATTCATTTCCTGCTCACCTATATCTGCCATGGTGGCGAAAATAGGTGATATCGCATGCTCACCATCTCGGTCCATGCGAGCGCCACCGCCCATACCGTTAAGATCTGCGCAGAGGTTACCTAACATTTCACCGTGCTGATTAACACCACCCCAAATGAAGGTGTTAATCATATTGTGCCAAGGTGCCAATACACGGGTGTATTTATCTGGACAGCTGTACAGGAACTTAGCTGTTGCATGCTGTGCTACCGTAAAGCTGTGGAAGATAGACATCAAACTTTGTGAGTTAGGTGCCGCATAAGAACAATCAACCAGCGTGCCTTCTTGAGTGATGAACTCAACGGGAGACAGGCCTGCTTGACCACGTGGTAGATCTGGCCAAATATGGTTCATAAATGCCTGACCTACCATGCCTTTCATACCAGGCAACTGAGTATTGATAGCACGGTTAGTCAATTCTGGACTCGTGCCACGGAAATCGAAAATTAGACGGTCACCTTTCTTAGTCACAGCCAAATTGATTTTTAACAATGCATTTTCACGCAGAGTACTATCCATAATAGTCTGAGTACGAACCGTCATATCTGGCCACTCAGAGATACGACGACGAACTTCAGACACCACACTCTCATTGGTATGACGCAGACAAGCTGTCAGCGCATCAGGGCCATCCGTTTCAAAGACTTCTTTAATACGCTTCTCAAGACGCATACAGGCGAATAGTTTCACCTTCATGTCTTCGTATTGCAGTTTTGGCTCACGCACTGAGTTCTGCAAGAAGGTCAGGATATCTCTTTTAATTTCGTAGTTTTCAACCACTTTGAAGGGGGACATTTTTAGCCCCTCATCAAAAGAGGTCTCAGCCATAGAAGGCATACCACCGGGTTCGATGGCGCCGTTTTCACCTTCGTGAACAGTTGAGGCTGCCCAACAGATCAACTTGCCTTCATGGAACACAGGCAAAATCATACTCTGGTCGGTGTTGTGCACGTTACCGTAACGAGAATCGTTATGGATAAAACCATCCCCTTCCCTAACGCCTACTGTGTGCTCTTCAATCCAGTTTTTAATGATGAACTTGATTGGGTGGTGGACCAACGCAGAGAAAATCAATACACCGCCCGCACTACCAATGGTCAAATCACCTGAAGCGGAGTAAATGCCAGTGATAATATCACCCCATTTTGCACCGGGCGCCGCGCCCATTTGCTCAACCATTTCAAAACCTTCCTCACACGCCGACTGCAAGCGGTCGCGAATAGAAGAAATCTGGTTAAGATCGGTGTATTTATCCATGCACGCTTCTTCTTCTGGACTACGCGGCATGATTCGATGATCACGCATAATTTCAGGGTCTGGCCCAAGAAACAATGTCGTGTCTTTCAGGAATTTCTGAATTAATTCCTGATCTTGAACTTCAGTGTCTACATTCACTTTAGTGTTCATAATAAAACTACCCCTTTAATTCTTTGCTTCTGCACGAAGGAACCAAACTGCACCCTGTTCTGCGGACACATATTTCCAACCGGGCTCAATCAAATAGGTTGTAACTTCTGACGCCACAAGTCCTGGACCCACAATCTGTGTACCAGCTGGGATGTCAGCTTTATTCCACACTGGTGTTTCAACACCCTTGCCACCACCACCGACGAAGTAACAAGTACGAGTGCTTGATGGTGAGGGTGGAGCAATACGCTCAGATTCTGGCACAGGTTTAATATGCGTGAACTTAACAGTGTCATGCTCAACATAAGAAGCAACACGAATAGTGTTGATTCGAATACCCGCTTCTGGTGCCTGACTACCTTCACCAAAACGTTTGCCATAATCCGTAGAAAACTGGTCCAGAATGTTCATGACATCCATCACAGATTTCAAAGAATGTTTAGGCACAACTACCGTGGTTTGCACCAATTGGTTACCGTAGCGCATGTCCAACTCAAGGGAGTGCTTGATATCATCAGCATTAGAACCCTGACGCAACAGATCGTTTTGACCCCGCAAGCTCAATTCAGCCACGATATCGTTAAAGCGTTTGTAGTTATCAAACACCTTACGAGAAGTGGAATCATAAAGAACCATAAACAGTGAGGATTCATGAATATGCATCTGGTGCATATTACCGGCGCCTACCGCCGAGAATACGGAGCTCATGGGAGTAGCCAGAATCCTGTCGATATTCAGATTAGAGGCAATACCACAACAGTGCAGAGGACCATTGCCGCCATAAGCCAGCATAGTGAAGTCTTCAGGGTCATAACCGCGCACACGCAACTCAGTGTTTACACCGTTAGCCATGTTGCTATCAACTTTCTCTTTGACCAGCAGAGCAGCTTCAATCACCTCAACATCCAGATCGTCACAAAGAGCTTCTTCAATGGCAAACAAAGAACGTTTCGGATTCAGAGGAATACTACCACCCGCATAATTTGCAGCATCAAGATAACCCAACACTAAATCAGCGTCGGTTACCGTTGGCTTCATACCACCACGGTCGTAGCAAGCAGGACCGGGGTCAGAACCAGCACTCTTCGGTCCAACCGCCACGGCATTGTACATACGGTCAAATGATGCGATAGAACCACCACCAGCACCCAAGGTCACCAAGTGAACCATAGGAACAGAAACCAACCAACGGTCGATAACCGGGTTAAAGTCATAGTGCTTAATACCACCTTCAACCACGATACCAATATCGTAACTAGTACCACCCATATCCGTTGCGATCACACTGCCAAGATCCGCTTCTTGCGCCAAATGCTCTGCAGCACTGATACCAGAAACAGGTCCAGAGTGAATCGTTTGCAATGCATCAGTTGAGTTCAACTGAGCCATACCACCAGAATTATGGATAACCAACATGGGTTTTGTATAGCCATGTGAACGAAGATTTTGCTCAAGCTGGCTCATAGCGTGATACATCGTCGAGTGCAGATAACCATCAACAATAGCTGAAGTTGCACGCACATATTCACCCTTACGACCCGCTACACGGTGAGACAAAATAACAGGGATGGAACCCAGCAAATGGGTTGGATACTCTTCCAGTAGAATTTTCTCTACTTGTTTTTCGTGGGCAGGATTAACAACAGAGTTAACCAAGCAAACTACAATAACCTGAGCGCCTTTATCAACCAGCGTCCTTACCTTAAGGCGAAGATCGGCTTCATCCAGCGGCATAACCAGCTCACCTTCAAAACCCAAACGCTCACGCACGCCTTCGATCATGTGTGGTAATACTAATGGTTCCGGACGCTGAGCATCAGGCAAGTTTTGCTTGCCCATCTCATCCAAGCCTTCACCATAACCACGCCCTCGGCTCAAAGGAACCATTGCCTCAAAACCAGCGGTAACTAACATACCGATACGCGGGCCATTGTGCTCGATCAGAGCATTAGTACCCAGTGTTGTTGCATAACGAACAGAGTCAACACCTGCCAGAATCTCTTCCATAGAGATATCTAATTCGGTATACGCTTTTTCAACAGCTTCATTGAAGCCCAGAGCGAGATTGTGATGAGTCGTCAATGCTTTAGTTTCAATGTACTTACCATCCCAGACCACAAAACAGTCTGTAAAAGTACCACCGATATCTACTGATATACGCTTCATAATATTATTTCCTAAAACTCTATAACTATTAAGTTATTCACTTGTTGAACAAGCCATCCCTTTACTCAAAACATCTACATACGAAGATAATGAGCGGCAATGGCAATAGTTATCAATGATTGTGACCGTGAGTTCTATCCACCAAAACATTGGGACCTTTAACAGGCTCCAGTATTTCTTCGCGGTGACTCCACTGCTCTTTCAGGGCATCCACATCCACTTCCATATCGTAGAGCGGCTCATGGCCAGGGAAGGTGTACTCAACCTCCATCTGGGTACCACAGGAGGGGCAGTAGAATTCATAAATACTGACCCAGTCCTTATCAGGACAGAAGGTAAACTTGTATTTATCAGGATCGATTACCGAAGGATGTATATCTTCGGGATTACGTTTATAAACCAGCAATCCTTCTTTGTAGTTACCACGGGCCGAACCGACCTCATGATCACAGACGCGACACTCCCAATTTTCTGTTTCCAGATCAATGCGGAGATATTCAGTCATCAAAACTTTCATTACACAGCCCCCTTGGTCAAACAAATGTCGCCCAATTCAGTTACAACAAATTCCCAGCCCTCTCTTACCAAACAGGTAAAAAATTCTTCTTCAATAACAGCTGGACCTACGCCATGGTCGCCTGGCTTCATACTATTTACGTCGTAAACTGGCACATCTGACCATTCTTTGTCATCACCAAAAATCGAACGGTTTTTTGAAGACTGGGCAGCATTCGCCTTTTTCACTTCAGCGTGACTATCACTTTCAACTCTCAACGCTTTACGAGCCGAAACTTCTAGCGTCACTGCATCAGTCGGAGAAAGTGCCTGAGGAACAGTAGCACTGCCATCCAATACATAAACAGATTCTGCACCTTCCTTTTCGCTTACTAGCTGAGCACTAACTTCATATTCACCTTTGGCATAACCTTCGGCAAACATATCTCGCTCAGCACGCTCTAGCAGCTGCTCATAGGCTTTCGATAAAGTTTCTTGTTTCTGATCAGAAAGCACTACTTGATAGCTCTGGCCAATATCACAAGAACCAATACCATAAGCACTGAAGACAGCGGCAGTTTTTGGTACGTATACTGTTTTGATGCCACATTTGTCTGCTGCACCACAAGCATTCATCGGGCCTGCACCACCAAAGGCAAGCAGCACCGTGTCTTCTAAAACTTCACAAAACTTACCTAATTCATTAGCCACCTTCTGCTCATACGCATCGCGTAATTGCAGTAAAGCATCATCAACAGACACACCCAAAGGACCAGCAATGTTCTCAGCAATTGCAGCACGAGCTCGGTCAATATCTAATGCCAAACCACCGCCAAAAAAGGTAGAAGGGTCAAGCAGGCCCATCAGCAAATTTACATCTGTAATGGTTGAATTCTTACCACCACGCCCAAAGCTAGCAGGCCCAGGAACAGCACCCACACTCTCTGGCCCAACCTGGATAGTTTTATCTTGAACAGAAAGAATTGAACTACCACCAACACCGGGGCTATTAATTTCACAAAGAGCAAAGGTAATGGGCACATTTTCAACCATACCCCTACGATCTTCATTAACCTCGTTTCCAACCACATGACCAATATCTGTTGTGGTGCCACCAACGTCCATAGAAAGAACATTAGGTAGGTTGTATTGCTTACTGAAAGCTTTTACACCCTCCATACCACCACGGGGACCTGAGCTGTATGTTTTCAGCGCAATGGTTTTTGCCACACGGGATGCATCACCATCGTTGCGGAAAATTAACAGTGGGTTTTTAGTACGATATTCACGCAGACGATTTTCTGCGTTGTAAAGGAAGCTTTCCATGGCTGGATGCAAGAAGGAATTAATTAGCGCTGTCCAAGCACGGCGGTCTCCCGACACATCATCTGCCAGCTCACTGGCAAACAACATAGGCACAGCGCCTAACAAATGGCGGGGATAGTTTTCAAATGCCACTTGCTTAAACAGTGACTCGTGCTCACTCGCATTATCAATGTCAAAACAAACTACAACACGGTTAGCTCCTTTTGAAGTGAGTCGAGTAATAACTGTTGCAGTTTCTGCAGCTTTTGCTGCATCGCTCAGGTCGTCAAGGTTAATTTCTTCAACCCTGCCTCCAACGAAAAAGTCGTAAAGTTCTGGATCGTGGGAACGCACACGTTCAACCAACCCCGTGTTATCTTTATTGATAACCAGTCCCAATTTTGGGCCTTTACGCTCCACAATGGCATTGGTGCCTTGAGTGGTAGAGTAACGAATGTGTTCTACTTCAGCCAACAGTCTGGCTACATCCTCTTCACCATAGACTACTTTAGAGACGGACTTTAGACCTTCAAAAAAACATTTACTTAAATCATAAGGCGTCGTTAACGTTTTAGTTTTATAAAAATCGTTACCGTTAATCACACAGATATCTGTGAGAGTACCGCCATTATCGATATTAATTAGCATTCCCATATCGAGTTACCTTAAGTTCTAGCTTACGAGATTAATTATGGTTTTTTAACTTGTCACGTGACGTCGCTGTTACAGCAATGCCACGAACATTCATTTTAATGAGCAAACTTCATGCCATCTCAAGATAACTCACGAAAAAAACCCTAACCTATTGAATTTTAAATTTTTTTATTTTTTTATTGACTGCAACTGTTAAAGCAAAATCTGTCCGCAAATCAAACACCTGTTTCACTTCGCTACACTTTTACCCACAGAACCCTCAAGGAGGCTAAACCTATTAGAAACATGTTTTCGTCTCCAATCAAAGAGAAAGTCAGCTATTCAGCTTCAGGTGTAAACGCTATGCGACATTATAGATACGACAATACTCTGTTAGAAAAACCATTAAGAAATTTTAGACCAATAAATAACAGCCTATTCCGACCCAGCTTGTTACTAGGCTTGATAAAACTCCAAATAAAATTCAACATCGCCCATTGCAGGCTTTATTTCATGCACAACACTAGGCGCCATCACACCATACAAATACTCATCTAAAACAAAGCCAACGGCAGGATCAGAATGAATCAAAAACTGCAGCAGGCCTTTTTTAACGACCAATTTCGCCCAGAGACCACCCTCAACGATATAACCTAAACTAAACTGCTCAGGCATGGTGTCCCGATTATATAAAGGTGATATTTCTGCCAGATGCAATTTGTCCGGCAGCACGGGCATGTCGCATGCCACACACTCCTGCACATCGCCAACATGCCCCTTCCGCTTCACAGCAGAACCAATCCATGAACAATTCTGATAAGGAGGATTATGTTTCATCGTTACCCCATGACCACACTCCAAATCTGCTACCCACTCTTGGAAACGATCAAGGTGAAATCCGGTGATAGCTCTTTTCATGCATTACCTCCCTATCTTATTTAAAACACACCACAACACTGCCGAGGTCAAACCTTCTCTATTAACAATTATAGGTAATATTTTGATAGGGAGAAAAAGCTTATACCTTATCAACCTCAAGCAAGCTTTTCTTATCCACGTTATTATTAACGACAAGCTACGACTTAGTGTCAGCAATCAAGGGGTTTGTGAATAACCATTCTCGAGCAGTTTCAGTGATCAATGCTACCGCGGGATGGGCAGTTTTTCGCTCAACAGAAATTGCATAGAATTCTTCTCTCACATCATTAGTCTGCCCAACAGCCACCACGCCATGTTGCTTTTCCACTTCACCGGCAATGGCCGTCGGTGCTATAAAGACACCAACCCCAGCCTGACCAAAGGCTTTCATCAGAGCACTATCATCAAACTCGCCAATGATCCTTGGGTGGATATGTTGACGATCCAACCACCGCACAAGATGATCTCGAACTACAGTCATGTCCCCTGGCAACAACAAAGGCATACCGCTAAGATTGTCTGGAAACCCGTTTCCTAACTTGTCAGCCAACTCCGGAGTTGCAAAGAAAGTAACACCACAATCACCGAGCGAGCGACTAAAGCCAGGCACGCTCAGATCAAGAGGAATCGGCCCGTCGGCGATCACTAAATCAAGTCGGTGTATGGCCAAGTCATCCAGCAAAGAATCAATCGTGCCTTCTTTACAAACGATACGAATAGGTTCCAGCAACTCCAACACTGGTGCCAACAAGCGGTAGGCAATGGACTTGGGTACCACATCTGTCACCCCCACATTGAACATGAGTGGACGCTCATCGGGAAGGTTGCGCAGCATTTCTTTTAGCTCGCTTCCCAATGAAAAAATATCTTCGGCATAACTCAACACCATTCGCCCCACCTCGGTCAGCTCCAAGTTACGCCCCACCCGAGAAAACAAGGATTCCCCGAGGTGCTCCTCCAGAAGACTAAGCTGGCCACTGATCGTCTGAGGTGTCAGGTGTAACCGTTCACTCGCGCGTGTAACGCCTCCAGATTTTGCCACTACCCAGAAATAATACAGGTGTTTGTAGTTAATCATGACAGAGTCCAACAGTTCGATTAATACGAAGTATATGAAAATTATATTCGACTTTTCCTTATTTTAAAATCGACCTAGCCTTGTCCTCTGATAATGACTAAAGCAAATAAAGGAGACAACGATGCAAATCGTGATTCAAGCGGATAATTTTACGCTAACAAATGATCTGGAAGACTATGTAAAACTGCATTTGGGATTTGATGACAGCGGACAATACGACCAAGTAGAACATGTATTGGTCAAACTATCTGAAGTAAATGACGAAAAAGGGAACAAACGTAACAACTGCTTCGTGGAAGTAGTGCTCGAAGGAATCCCTACGCATATAGATGTTCAAAACACCGAAGATGACATGCACTATGCTATCGATCTTGCCGCTAAGCGCGCACGTAAAACAGCATTACTTTGGCTGAGACGCTATGGAGCAAAATCCGCATAGCCAATAAGTCTAGGTCTACCAAAAATACGAGCTTGATTATCTCGGCCCCTAAAAAATAAGACGTAGAGTGTAGTGAGGGAAAAAACGTTTAACAGTAAATAATAAAAAACCCGGCAAAGCCGGGTTTTTTATTTATGGCGGTGAGGGAGGGATTCGAACCCTCGATAGGGTATAAGCCTATACTCCCTTAGCAGGGGAGCGCCTTCAGCCGCTCGGCCACCTCACCAATTCTCTAGTCCACTTAAATCTCTAAGACAAATACATACACCACCTAAAATTGAGGCGGCATAATAACAATACCATCTAAAAAATCAAAGCGGATTGGGCTATTCCTGCCCTTCTTTCTCCTGCTGGATTCGTTTGTAGATTTCTTCCCGATGAACCGAGACATCTTTCGGAGCATTTACGCCCAAACGAACCTGATTTCCCTTAACTCCAAGTACGGTGACACTAACATCATCACCAATAATTAAAGTTTCACCAACACGTCGAGTGAGGATTAACATGATAGAACTCCTATTTACTGCCAAAATTCAGCAAAATGCGCTGAACGTCCTGTTTTTCCCTGGCTTTTATTGTTTTAGTGTAACCAAGCAAGCTTGTTCCGATAAAATCACAACACCGAATCAGCTAACAGACTATACCAATCATTCCATATCAGGGTAAACAGTTTGCACGATTTCTATCCCTTATCCTCCGCCCCCAGATCAAAAGCACTATGCAAACCTCTCACGGCCAGCTCTAGGTAACGCTCATCAATGACAACCGTAATCTTAATTTCTGATGTACTGATCATCTGGATATTAATATTATCTTTTGCCAACGATTCAAACATCGTTGCAGCTACACCGGCATGTGAACGCATCCCCACGCCGACCAACGCAACCTTGGCGATATTCGCATCACTCTCAACCGTTGTAGCGCCAAGCTCTTTTGCCACCGCATTTAAAACTTCCTCTGCTTTATTCATCTCATTTCGATGAACAGTAAATGTCAGGGAAGCCGTTTTATCCTGAGCGACGTTCTGCACAATAACGTCAACTTCAATGTTAGCCCGACCCACAGCACCCAAAACGCGAGCAGCGATACCGGGTACATCTGGAATACCACGAATAGTAAGTTTGGCCTCATCGCGATTAAATGCGATACCTGAAACAACGGGTTTTTCCATATCGTCATCATCCTCTAGTGTAATCAACGTACCCGCGCCATCTTCAAAACTCGATAACACACGCAATGGGACTTTATATTTACCGGCAAATTCTACTGCACGAATTTGCAATACTTTAGACCCCTGGCTGGCCATTTCTAGCATTTCTTCAAAGGTAATTTTATCCAGACGACGAGCTCCTTCCACCACACGAGGGTCGGTGGTATAGACGCCATCCACATCAGTATAAATTTGGCACTCATCAGCTTTTAGAGCCGCAGCTAATGCCACAGCGGTAGTATCGGAACCACCGCGCCCCAAGGTGGTAATGTTGCCCTCATCATCAGCACCTTGAAAGCCTGCAACCACGACGACCTTACCTTGAAATAAATCCTGCTCCATACGGTGCACATCAATACCCTGAATACGCGCCTTGGAATGAGAATTATCTGTGAGAATTCGAACCTGGCTACCGGTATAGGATTTTGCATCAAAACCACGTTTGTGTAAGGCCATACTCAACAGCGCGATAGTAACTTGCTCACCAGTGGAGACCAGCACATCCATTTCCCGGGGGCTAGGCTCTTCGTGAATATCTCGAGCCAGGGCAATCAAACGATTGGTTTCGCCGCTCATGGCAGAAACGACCACCACCACGTCATCACCGCGATGACGAAAACCAGCAATTTTTTCGGCTACAGCCTCGATTCGATCAGTGGTACCAACCGAAGTACCACCGTATTTTTGAACGATTAAACTCATGAACTCTTTTAACTCAAGAATGTTATTACAAGTCTATTCAACCCGTTAAAGTTCCTACTTAAAGGCTATCTGCTAACTACATTAAGGGCTGAAATGATCTTGTAAAAAAGGTCGGCAATTAAACACCAAATCAAGATCAAAGTTAAGGGGCGAAGTGAGAGAGACGGGTTCTCAGTTAGGACTACAGGTCCACTGACAAACAAAACCCCTCCTTCAATTAACCCCCTAGCTTTTGCTCTACCCAGCCAAACACGGAATCAATAGCTACGGGCAATGCGGCTATATCAGTACCACCCCCCTGCGCCATATCAGGGCGACCACCGCCCTTACCACCCAGCTGAGCAGCCACAAACTGCATTAACTCACCCGCCTTCACGCGATCAGTAACGTCCTTAGTGACACCTGCCACCAAGGCAACTTTTTCACCACCCGTAGCAGCCAGTATAACCACCCCTGACCCCAGCTTGTTTTTTAGCTGATCGACCGTGTCGCGTAGTGCTTTCGGGTCAATGCCATCAAGGCTTGCTGACAGCACTTTAACACCTTTTATATTCCTAGCCTGACTGGTCAGATCACTACCGGCAGAACTGGCTAACTTACTTTTAAGCTGAGTATTTTGCTTCTCCAGTTCTTTTGATTCAGCGTACAACGCGACCACTTTTTGAGCGACATTATCACGGTTGGTTTTTAGGGTGCGGCTCACATCATCCAACTGCTTTTCTAATGCATCTAAATAACACAGTGCCTGCTCACCGGTCACTGCCTCTATACGACGAACACCAGCAGCAATACCTGTCTCACTCGTCATTCGCATCAAACCAATATCACCCGTTCTAGAAACATGGGTGCCGCCACAAAGCTCCACAGAAAAACCTTCCCCCATGGTCAACATTCGGACTTCATCACCATATTTTTCGCCAAACAGTGCCATGGCACCTTTTTGCTGGGCCGCGTCCATATCACAAAGGTCGGTTTCTACCACAGTGTTACGACGAATCTCCTCGTTAACTCGACGCTCAACAGCTTTTAACTGCTCTGGAGATACGGCTTCAGAATGACTAAAGTCAAAGCGTAGACGTTTACTATCAACCAATGACCCCTTCTGTGTCACATGGTCACCCAAAACCTCCCTCAATGTCGCATGCAACAAATGGGTGGCAGAATGATTTAGAGCCGTTGCTAAACGAACACTTGGATTGACTTCAGTATCAAGTGGTTGGCCAATATTGATAGAACCCAAAGTCACGACACCAATATGTAAATAGTGATTACCCTGCTTCTGACAATCATGCACATCAAACTCGATACCTGCTGTACGCAGGTGTCCATGATCGCCTGCCTGACCACCTGACTCAGCATAGAAAGAGGTGTTGTCGAGAATGACTACAGCCTCATCACCTTCAGAGACCGCCTCCACGGCATCACCGTCTTTCATCAAAGCCACCACGGCACCCGAGCCACGGGTAGAGTCATAACCCGTAAATTCTGTTTTACCGTCCAGCTTTAACTGCTGGGTATAATCTACCTTGAAAGACCCCGCTGCGCGTGCACGCTGCCGTTGAGTACCCATGGCATCTTCATAGCCAGGCATATCCAATGACAAGCCCCTCTCCCGGGCAATATCATTGGTCAAATCAACGGGAAAACCGTACGTATCATAAAGCGTAAAAATCACACCGCCGGGGATAACATCACCCTTTAATTCGGCCAGCACCGAATCAAGAACGGTCATACCCTTATCCAGAGTTTTCTCAAACTGCCGCTCTTCTTTAAGCAAAACTTTTTCAACTTGTACCTGTGCGTCAACCAGTTCAGGGTAGGCCTCACCCATTTCCGCTACCAGCGCTGCCACCAAAGTGTGGAAGAAAGCTTGGGTTTGACCGAGTTGATTTCCGTGTCGAATGGCTCGACGGATAATACGACGCAACACATAACCTCGACCTTCGTTAGACGGTACAACACCATCCACAATTAAAAAGCTGCATGAACGAATATGGTCAGCGATCACTCGCAGTGACTTGTTCTCCAAGTCGCTGGTTCCCGTTGCCTTTGCAGCAGCTTTAAGCAGCGCCTGAAACAGGTCGATTTCATAGTTGCTATGAACGCCCTGCATCACTGCAGCAATACGCTCAAGTCCCATACCTGTATCGATCGAAGGCTTTGGCAAAGATTCCATGGTGCCATCAGCACTGCGCTGGTACTGCATAAATACCAGATTCCAAATTTCAATATAGCGGTCAAGATCGTCGTTTTCGCTTCCAGGTGGCCCACCGGGCACACCTTCACCGTGATCATAAAAAATTTCAGAACAAGGGCCACAAGGGCCGGTATCACCCATTTGCCAAAAATTATCTTCATCTAGCCGGGAGAACCGCTCTGCACTGACGCCCAACTCTTTCAGCCAGATATCTGCTGCCTCATCATCGGACACATGAACTGTCACCCACAAACGTTCTTCAGGAAGCCCTAGCTCCTCTGTCAAAAACTGCCAAGCAAACCTAATCGCCTCACGCTTGAAGTAATCACCAAAGCTGAAATTACCAAGCATCTCGAAAAAGGTGTGATGGCGAGCGGTATACCCTACATTTTCCAGATCATTGTGCTTACCACCTGCCCGCACACAACGCTGTGATGAGGTGGCGCGAGAATAGCTGCGCTTTTCGTCTCCTAGAAAAACGTCTTTAAACTGCACCATGCCAGCGTTGGTAAACAACAACGTCGGGTCATTACCGGGAACCAAGCTACTACTTGCTACCACTTCATGGTTTTGGCGCTCAAAATACTTTAAAAAGGCGTTACGAATTTCAGCACTTTTCATAAACAATCAACTTCCACGGCCTGCTTTCAGGCCTCTTTATAAAATACAGTTCTGGATAAAATACAGTTCTGGCTATCAGAAGCCCAAATTGTCTTCGGAGAACGCCTTATTGCCAAGAATATGTAAATGAAGATGAAATACAGTTTGGCCAACACCGGCACCATTGTTTATCACCACACGAAAAGCTTCATCAACACCCGCTTTTTTGGCGATATCTCCCACGGCTAACATCAGGTGTCCAAGCAGTGCCTTATCTTCCAAAGAAGCATCAACCAACCGTGGTATAGGCTTCCTCGGGATGACTAACAAATGTGTCGGCGCTTTGGGGGCAATATCCTTAATAGCAATACAGTACTCATCCTCGTAGACAATATCAGCAGGGATATCGCCATTCATGATTTTGGTAAAAAGTGTTTCTTCTGGCATGTTCTGTTTCAACCCCTCGCACTACTTTAACCTTGGCACCCACTTTAACGCTATTAGTGGTTAGAGCCGAGCTTCTCGTCAACACTCAACTGACGTGCTTCGCTTTCCAGCATCACAGGAATACCATCACGAATGGGGTAAGCCAAACCACTGGCACGACAGATAAGTTCGTCTTTTTCTTTGTCATATTCCAACGGTGCTTTACTCACCGGACACACCAAAATACTTAGCAATTTCTTGTCGATCATAGTGCCCCCAGGCTGTGGATATAGTACGGTGGCAAGTTTAAGGGAAAGATGAAGTTAAGACCACGCCTAGGGGGGCTTTACTCAAAGATTGAACGAAAGGAATTAATAGCCTATTTACAGTAATAATAGGCCGCATTGAAACTATTCAGCGCTAGCCGGAAAGTACTTCAGCACCAACTCGGGATCCAAGCGCACGTTAAACCAATTGATGCGCCAGTCCAAATGTGGCCCTGTAGCTCGGCCTGTTGCACCAACACGAGCAATTAGATCACCCGCCTCTACTCTCTGACCATTCTCTGCCACCACGTCACTAAGATGTATAAAGGTTGAGCTAATGCCATGGCCGTGATCGACGATCAGCGTTCCTCCCGAATAAAACATATCTCGATGCACCAACGTCACAACACCGGGAGCGGGAGCAAAAACATCTGTACCTTTTGGTGCAGCAATATCCAATCCATAATGAGGACTTCCGGGCTTACCGTTATAAACTCTGCGGCTGCCATAAACACCAGTAATGGGGCCTTTTAACGGTTTCTGAAACCCCCGCAAAAAATCCCGATAATGCCCATCTCCAGATCTAGCCTGTTTAACCAACACCGCTTCCTGACGGATTCTTTCCAACACCTCATTTGGTGGCGTGACTGTTTTTTGGGGAACACCGTTAACACGTTGTTCTCGATACTCACGCTGGGCCACCGAAAACTCATGGAGCTCTTGATTGCCCTCACGCCCGTCCACAGTCAGCAGCGTTATTTTTGATGGTGCATCTCGCCCCAGCCCAAAGACAAATAAGCCGTCTGCTTCAACTCTTATCTGATGGTTCATCAGCTCCACTGTGGAACCCGGCGCCACACGACCAATCAACAACGACCCTTGAGACAGAGCACCCGTCAACTCAAGAGCTGATACAGCTGACCCCACCAATGTGACAACCAGAACGATAAGACACCGGGGCAAGGACATGCCAAGTTTCATAGCTGAATCACTTTCAATTTTTATCCCTTTGCTTTTTATTAATTCATTCATTCAAACGCTTTCTTGTCTTTCGCATCTCGAACTACCGGCGTTTCCTTATCAAAATAGGGCTCCAAAGAATCCACCTGACAATGCTTTCCCGTGTGTAGCACTCTTATTGAATAGCTATGAGTACAAAACAAATTGTTTCGGGAGGTATACACAAAACCATTTTGCATAATGTCTTTACAGGAATCCATGAAACGCATTTTTACTTGTTTGCCGTCCACCAACTGAAGTATTGCAGAATTTTCATCCAAAAGTTTTACCTTCTGAATGCGATGACTACTGAGACAACCATTGTAAATACCCCAATCTTCTAGGTCGACATCAACTTTCGATAGGCTGATCCCATTCACCCCATCGCTTGCTTCGTCTTCTGATAAAAGCACAGGGTGTCCAGGAACACTCGAGAGGAATACAACCATGACCAAAGCAATAAATAGATGCAACACAAAAACTCGCTATAAAATAATTCAAAGCTTAGATTGACTGACTGCCAGTCCGTTCCTCAAAAGGAGAAAGATATTTTATGAGTGTTGGCGTGAAAAAAATTTACACCACTCCGGCACAGAGAGACTTAGTCATTATCAGGGCAGGAAGAATTGAAGCATTTAGAAATTTGATCCGAATTGAACCCGCGATAGTGAAGAAAACTACTGCGCCTAGCTCTCTCCTTGAAATCCTCACAGAATTTTGTTCCATACTTTTTGTTGAGCACCGCACTGGCCAACTCACACCAGTCAACACCACTTTCTTCTAAAATATGTTCTATAAGGTATTGGTCAACACCCCGTTGTTGTAATTCCATACTGATACGATTAGGCCCCAGCCCCCGCCTTATTCGAGAGGATAAAAATGCTTCAGCAAACCTCTCATCAGACTGAAGATTGTCCTGCTGCAACTCAAAGACAACCTGACCTATTATTTCAGAATAATCAGGTAATTTATCGCTCAGCTTCCGCTGTAATTCAAAACAGGAATGCTCTCTGCGCGCCAATAAGTTCATCGCACGCATCCGTACAATAGACTTGGGATTTTCTTGCTGCCCACTCGCTTGTTGAGAAATAGATTGATCTGTTTGAGTCATTGATTACCTGACCATTTTTTCCGGGAGCTTTTAATTGAGCGATACACCTAATACGCCAATTTTCAATAATGTCTGGACTATTTTAGTCGGCCGCACCTATCGCATCAAAGTGCCTTCACCTTTGTTACTGTTTACCTGAAATTTCCTGAGCTTTCTTCAGCGCTTTTCTTTGGTCCGCTCTTTAAGCTAAATTTTCAACCTACAGTCCCAAAGTTACCCCACTGAGCCAGCCCTTCCTATTTATAACCGTTTCTTTTACAGACATGTAATCGTAAACAGGCGTATTTTCTACCTAATACGCTTGAACGGTTCCAACATCAACTGAACCAGACCCTCATCACGCCTATGTTCAATCCCTATTTTCATATCTGCTTGTCGATGATGCTTAGAGCTGCTTCCAAACATACGGTCCCAAAAGCTAAATATCGTACCGTAATTGCTATCAGTATCCTGTTGTATCGCGTGGTGGTGAACCCAATGTATAGCTGGGGTAATGATTACCCGTGACAGTATTCTCTCCAACCTTACAGGCAAACGTACGTTGGAATGATGAAAACCTGCATTGGTCAGTACTACTGCCTCAAAAATTATGACGGATAGCAGGGGCATGCCTAAGCAAACAATGACAAGCGAACGCACCAACGCGGACAAGACAACTTCACCAAAATGAAATCGCACCGCTGAGGTGACATCTAACCACTCATCCAAGTGATGTACCTGATGAAAGCGCCAAAGCAAAGATATACGATGATTAGCCCTGTGCCACCAGTAGATCCAAAGATCCAAAATCAAAACGTCGAGCAATAATCCGCCCCACCCTTCGGCTAACAAGCCACTACGCCAATTTATACCCCAACCTACGGCAATAAACGTTATAGGTAACACAATGAAGGGGGACACCAAACTGTTGCATAACCATAAGGAGATGTTACGTAACATACGGTTTTTCGACGCAATGGCCTTAGGCACTACCGCTGAGGGAAAGTAACGCTCTGCCACAAATAAGCCTAGTAGAAGACTGACTACAATAATGCTCTTATAAACGACCAGCTCTGGCATCTATATACTTCTCAACTATTATTAAGTTATCCACATTCTGCATCACAGAAATGATTTTCTACAATATTGTTCACTATTTTTATAATACATCGAGGAACTTACCTACAAAAAAGCCGTACTTCTAGAGGAAGCACGGCTTTTTCTTACTTACATGAAAATTTTGGTACGGAGATTAAGCTCTAACCTCAGATTCCTCTGGATTCGCTGATTCTTTTTTAATCAACTCATCTTCAGTAGAATTTTTCTTTTTCACAACAGGCATTAACTCAGTACGAATTTTCTGTTCGATTTCATTAGCAATTTCTGGATTTTCACGCAAATATTCACAAGCATTTGCCTTACCTTGGCCTATTTTGTTGCCATTGTAGGCATACCAGGCGCCGGCCTTATCAACCAGACCGCATTTCACCCCTAGATCAACTATTTCACCTAGATGGTTAATACCCTCGCCATAGAGAATCTGAAACTCACATTGTTTGAAGGGTGGGGATACTTTGTTTTTCACCACCTTCACTCGGGTCTCATTCCCCACCACCTCATCGCCATCTTTCACCGCACCGATGCGACGAATATCCAAACGAACAGATGAGTAAAATTTTAATGCATTACCACCGGTCGTTGTTTCAGGGTTACCGAACATCACACCGATTTTCATGCGAATTTGGTTAATGAAAATGACCAAACAATTGGCATGTTTTATATTGCCTGTCAGTTTGCGCAGCGCCTGCGACATCAAACGGGCCTGCAGGCCCACGTGGTGATCACCCATTTCTCCTTCGATTTCAGCACGGGGGGTCAAGGCAGCCACGGAATCCACAACCAACACATCTACCGTGCCGGAACGCACCAACATATCAGTAACTTCCAGTGCTTGTTCACCGGTATCCGGCTGAGACACCAGCAAGTCATCAACATTAACACCCAATTTTTCTGCATAAATAGGGTCCAAGGCATGTTCTGCATCGACAAAAGCACAGGTACCACCTTGCTTTTGAGCCTCAGCAATCACTTGCAAAGTCAGCGTTGTTTTACCCGAAGACTCTGGCCCATAGATCTCCACAACTCGCCCCTTCGGCAAACCACCGATACCCAATGCAATGTCCAGACCTAATGAGCCAGTAGAGATAGACGGCATAACCACATGCTCTCTGTCTCCCATACGCATAACTGTCCCTTTGCCGAACTGACGTTCAATTTGATCCAGTGCCGCTTTAAGCGCCTTTTCTTTATTAGGGTCCATGATCACTGCCTCTTTATTCTTAATTGACTCTGTAATTCTTAAATGACTTTTATTTCCTAAATGCTCAACTTTTGATACCTGAACATTTGAATTTCCAGTAGCTTACCCCAAATTTTTTATACTGTATAGTCATACAGTACTCTATTTTTCTAGGATATGAATCAGGCCCTTTAATGCCTGCTCTATCGCTGCCGCTCTAACGGTAGAACGCTCGCCCTTAAACTGGAACGACTGAGCTTCCATCACACTGACATCTCCACCACTACGTTTTGCCCAGCAAAACCACACAAGACCGACTGGCTTTTCCTTTGTACCCCCACCGGGTCCCGCCACGCCACTGACTGCAACGGCAACATCTGCATCAGATGATTTCAATGCACCAAGAGCCATAAGCTCCACTACGGACTTACTGACTGCACCTTCAGACAACAACACCTCTGCCGGCACACCTAACAATTGTTGTTTTGATTGATTTGCATAGGTAACGAAACCAGCATGAAACCACTGTGAGCTACCGGGCACATCAGTAATAGCACTGGCAACCCCGCCGCCCGTACATGACTCAGCACAGGTAACCGTCTGTCGCTGGGACAACAGCTTTTCACCCAACTGAATAGCAAGTATTGCAGAGTTACCATTCATCACAATGCCCTATTTCATAGCAATATATTTTATCAATTAGATGCTAGTTAAACGAAACAGTAACCAATGTTTCGTAATGGTAGGTTCCGGGAAACAAATCAATCAACCCAATATGTTCAACTGTATGCTTTCCCGCTAACTGCTGAAGATCTCTCACCATGGTTGCCGCATTACAACTCACATAAATCAGCTTTTTAGGCTTAAAGGTCTTCACCCAATCAGCCAAACCTGGAAACCCTTTTCTAGGAGGGTCAACCAACAACACATCAAACTGTTGATACTCGGAACGAGCTTTAAATGTTCTCAGCGCCGAATCTGAAAACAGGTCCAAATGTACAAAGCTCAAGGACTCTTGATTTACTCGGTCTGGGGCATAGTCCACCATTACCCGAGCCATTGCAGCATTGTTTTCAACAAGACTGTCGGACAGATTGCCCTCTCCTGAGAACAGATCCAACAATGAAGCAACATCATCATTTTTTATTTCTTCATACACAGCCGTTTTTAACACGGCATTCATTGCTTGGTTAACTTGGCTAAAACCACCATGTGCATAGGGTTCATCCCATTTCACACTGACACCTTCTGGGGTCAAGTAAAGCTCACAATGTCCTTGCTCGCCATGATCCTCTGTCCAGCTTTTGTCATTATATAGTTCGTCAAATGTTGCTCTCAAACGATCATCTATTGCCTGACATTCTGGTATTTCTACAACATTATTCGTAACGCCATCCATCATGCCAAGGTATTTATGCCGGTAGTGAAGCTGTATCCGATTACGATACCCCAGCCGTTCTTTTGCTGGGCTAACATGAATGGCTGGAATAGCCGCCTCCAACCGATTCAAATGATGCTGCAACGCCTGCTGTTTATAAAGTAATTCACTTTGATAATCCGTGTGCAAATAATGGCATCCTGGGCAGCTTTCGAAATGCTTACACTGCGGCTCCTCTCGATTACCTGCCGTAATATCCAAGGTGCTCAGCCGAGCAAACATCACATCTTTGCTGGCTTTAGTTAACGTTGCAGTACCCTGATCGCCCGGCAAAGTTTTAGGAATAAAGCAAGGTTTGTTATCAATTTTTGCAACACCCTGTCCTAGGGAGTCCATACTCTCTACCTTAAACTCCAATAAACGTTCAACCTGTTTTCGCTTGGGTTTTCCATACCGAGCTTTTGTTTCAAATTTTCTTCGTTTCAAAGTGCTATTTTCCTCACATTACCCGCTAGTGTTACTGTATCAACCACAACAACGACGCCAGATATCACAAAAAAACCACATAAATCAATATATTGATAACTATTAACATCATGCCAACTACGCTACTGCCCCACAGTTTATTCCAAAAACTCCAGCACACCTTTTAATTTTTACCTATGGTATATTTCTCTGCTTTAACGACACCGATCTGCCAAAAGTCAGTCGGCGTAATGGGTCGACGGATCACCCTATACAAGCATCATGTAGTAGTAGGTGATCAGTACATAATGACAAAAACTCTAAAAGCTAATGATGTCCAAGCAACCCCTGCCCGCCTACGTGTTCTACCGCTCATCGCCTTTGTGACGACCCTACTTGTCGGGCTATTTATTGTCCACAACCACCATTCATTATGGCAAAAAGAGCAGTCAATACTTATGTCTGAGCTTGTCTCCTCACAAGGAGATACTATTCAACGTCATCTTTCTCGCTCGCTGTCGTCCACTTATATTCTCAAATCCTTGATTGAAGTCGATCAGGGTAATATCAAAAACTTTGAGACTTACGCTAAAAATATATCTGACTCTTTGGGTGGCATTACTAATTTACAATTAGCGCCAGGAGGTATTATTCAGCACATTTACCCCCTAGCGGGGCATGAAAAAGCCATTGGCCTCGACATACTGAAACATGACAACAGTCGTGATGATGCGACTTGGGCGATCTCTCACGCAGAACTCATTCTGTCGGGTCCTTTTGAACTCATCCAAGGAGGCAATGCTGTTATCGGCCGCAACCCAGTATTTTTGAAAGATTTGGGGGGCAAGAAATCATTCTGGGGATTCGTCTCGGTATTAATCTACTTAGACGACCTTCTCTCCGACACCAATTTGAGCACATTAAAAACTAAAGGATACTACTACCAATTATCAAAGGACAGGAACGGTACTGAATATATTTTTGCCCAAAGCCATACAGATATGAACTCGGCTGAAACCATTATTAAAAAAGCTATTACAGTACCCAATGGCACCTGGCTTCTGAGCATGGGTCGCGAACCTAGGCCCTGGCACTACATAGCCCTAGCCCTACAGATATTACTGGCCGTTTGCCTAAGCGCGTTGATGGCTTACATCTCCTATGCACTACTGAGGCGACCCATACAGCTCCAGCAACTGGTGGATGAAAAAACGGAGGAATTACACAAACTAGCCTTCTATGACCCATTAACCAAACTCTGCAACCGTCGACTCTTTAACGACCTGCTCTCTCGCATGATCATCACCACAGAGCGTAACGGGACTCAGATGGCTTTGCTTTATTTGGACTTAGACGACTTTAAGCGTATTAATGATTCGCTAGGCCATGAGAGTAGGGATCAATTACTGAAAATTATTGGCAAAAGAATCACTGCCGCTGTTCGCAAATCTGATATCGCTGCCCGTATTGGAGGAGATGAATTTTGCATACTTCTTCCTAATATTCAGAGTTCCATAAATGCTGCGAGTATTGCAGAAAAAATACTGCACACTATAGGGCAGCCGATTAGGTTGGGCGTCCACTCTGTAAGAATCACCCCCAGCATTGGGATCACCCTCGCGCCCCTCGACGGCGTCAGTGCAGCCCAATTACTCAAAAATTCCGACCTGGCCATGTACAGCGCCAAAGATAACAGCCGTAACAACTATCAATTTTTTGAGGATAAACTTAACATCAATGCTATGGAACGCTTGATACTCGAAAGAGAACTCAGCCAAGCCGTGGAAAACAACGAATTCATCCTCCACTTCCAACCACAGGTATGTCTACTTACCCAAAAAACCAGAAGAATAGAGGCGTTGGTACGGTGGCAACACCCCAGCCGAGGCTTCCTACCACCAGGCGACTTTATTCAATTTGCAGAAGACAGCCGGCTTATCATTCCTATAGGCTCATGGGTGCTGGAGCAGGCGTGCCTACAATTAAAAAAATTAAACTTTCCTGAGCTCACGGTATCGGTAAACTTGTCGCCGAGACAATTTGCTGACCCTAACTTATTAGTCACCATCAAAAAAGCTCTAAGCAATAGTGGTCTGGAGGGGCATCGTTTAGAGTTGGAAATTACAGAAACTGTCTTAATGAAAAATATGGAAAATGCAATTACCACACTCAAGCAAATTAAATCCTTAGGCATTCAGATTGCCATAGATGATTTTGGTACTGGCTATTCCTCCCTCAGCCAGTTAAAAAACCTACCGGCAGACACACTGAAAATTGACCGTGAATTCATTAAAGATATAATTGAAAGCACTGAGAATGCAGTTATCACAAAGGTCATTATCAGCATGGGACACAAACTAGGACTGACTGTCATAGCCGAAGGTGTCGAAACAGAAGAGCAAGTAGAATTTCTTCATCAGATCCAATGTGATATGGCCCAAGGTTACTTCTTCAGCAGGCCCGTTGACGAGGCCGGTTTGATTAAATTTTTATCCATGAACACCTGAAACTTAGTTTTGTTTAAAATATTGATATCCTTTCTTTCCACCCATTAACGAGAAAGGTAAGAATCGTCCCTGTTTTTATAGAGTGTAATTAATGACACTGCAACTCCCTTTATTAACTGAATTCCTATCCATATCAGGAGCATCTTTTATCCTGATTTTTTTGGCTGAATTTGGCGACAAGAGCCAATTAGTTTGTATGACGCTCGCAGCAAAGCACCGTCCATGGCCCGTACTCCTAGGTGCAGTCACAGCCTTTGCTATTCTCAACCTGCTGGCAGTTCTGTTTGGGGCTGTAGTCTCTGCCTGGATTCCTCAGTTTTGGCTCGCCTTAATCGTAGCCGGGTTATTCGGCTTTTTTGGGATTCAGTCTTTGCTCTTTGATGATGACAACCAAGAAGATGAAGACGTAGGACTCCGCAGCAGTCATAGCCTGTTCATCACGGCATTGCTAATGATTTTTATCGCAGAATTTGGCGACAAAACCCAACTGGCCGTTGCTGGATTATCATCAACTTTCCACGGTCTCCCCGTTTGGCTAGGATCAACATTAGCACTTCTCGCCACTACCGTTCTTGGCGTCCTCGCAGGACAACGATTATTGAAACACCTACCCCTGAAGCTAATTCATAAAATGAGCGGCGTGCTATTTCTAGTACTGGCTGCACTAGCTCTGTATCATGCCTTCTATTGACGAAAGAATCACAGGATGTTAATCACTTTAATGTTATGTTAGAGATGGAAAGATTTTTTAGTCTGTCAACTACCCGCATGACTGTATGACTGTTGTTAAAAATCGTTAACAATTTGAGTTTGAATAACAAACAACAAAAAAAGGAACCCAGTTGATGGACAAACCTGCACACAAAATATTTGCTGCGAACTTGGTAGAAAACCTAGTCACAGCAACATTTGTTCTAGATCCCAATGGCATCGTCATCATTTGGAATCGTGCTTGTGAAAAATTAACAGGGCTTACTGCCAAGGAAGTCGTCGGCACCCGAGATCACTGGCGAGCATTTTATTTAAAAAAACGAATGTGTCTCGCCGATGTTCTGGTACAAGGTCGAACCGATGAATTGGCGCGGCTCTATGATATTCACGCTCATCCCTCTATTCACGCCAGTGGTTACAAAGTGGAAAATTGGTGTGTCATGCCACGCACCAGATCCCGCCTCTATTTAACCGCGGATGCAGGCCCCATTTATGATGAACAAGGCCAGTTAATAGCCGTTGTACAAACCATTCGTGACAGTACTGATTACAAAAAGGCACAAACTGCCCTAGAAGAATTATCTGTCACCGACGAATTAACAGGGCTCCACAATCGACGTTTTTTTAACGAGCACCTGCACCTAGAATGGTCAAGAGGCCTTCGTAGCAACGAACCCCTTGCATTAGTTCTCTTAGATATCGATTACTTCAAACAATACAATGATACATACGGCCACCTGTCAGGTGATAAATGCTTGCAATCCGTGGCTCGAATTTTACAACACAGCCTATTACGAAGTAGCGATGTTGCTACCCGTTACGGCGGTGAAGAGTTTTGCCTATTGTTACCGAATACGACTATTGATGGCGCATTAGAGGTTTCCAAGCGCATTCGTTCAGCGATGGAAAGAATGGAAATTCTCCACAAAACCAGCCGTATATCTGATTTAGTCACAATGAGTGATGGTGTCGCCTGCCTAACCCCCTCACCTGAAGGCATTCCAACAGAGCTTGTCGCCTTGGCAGATGAAGCCCTCTATAATGCAAAAGCTCAGGGTCGAAACCAAAGCGCTGTAATTGAATCTTAGTCGTTACCAGCAACGACTAACCTGACAACAAAAAAGCACTAAACCTAACAAAACCCTTCCTTGCCAGCTCTAGACAGAGTGTTTGCAAAGATTTCCGTTTTAACCACAAAAAACTTAATCCCTACTCACTATGCAACCGACTCTTCAAAGATTAACCTTTATAGATGCTGCAAGAACTTATGCCGTTTTTTTAGCTCTATTGGCCCACGCCTTCATCACCACGGGGCTATTCAATCAACTGGGCGAAGCCAGTATCTATATAAAACAATTTACGCGTGTAGCCACGCCTATTTTTGTGTTTATGTTTGGATTCATGGTTGAGTTTGTTTATGCCAAAAAAACGAGAGAGTTAGGAGGGAAAGCGGTAAAGCAACGTTTACTTGCTCGTAGTTTTCAATGCTATCTTGCCTACGTATTAACATCGTTTTGCGGGTTTCTTGGCGGGTACTACTCTGAAGGAAATTTTATATATTCATTGTTTTTCTTCGGTGACGCTAGGTTTGGAAATATTCTAAGAGTTTATGCCGTTTTATTACTTTTGGTGCCCGTTATCATCCGATTAAGGATACGCCTTGGCACTGGGTTTATTCTTATATCCTATGTTTGCGTTGTTTTGAGTTTCAACCTACTCGAAGAGACTAGAAATCTATCATTCGGCTTTCTCGATCACCCATTAAATGTCTTTTTCGGCGCAGGGCCAGTGAAGGGAGGCCCTAGCATATGGCACAGCCTTAGCTTTCTACTTGCAGGTATGTTTATTGCCTCTAGCCTTGAATGTATCTCAAACAAATCAAACAACCAGTTTTACACCTACTGCCTCTATTTGCTGGCATGCTCACTCATACTCGCTTTATTCTTGATACAAGAAAGCCCATCAGAAGCTTGGACAAAGTTTGCCGACATGTCATACCGTCTTCACAATATGGCAGGGTATTACCTCATCGGTGTAGTTTGTAGCGTGATAACCCTAGCAGTATTTTCTGTTGTAATAGGGAAAAAGCCTTTACCTAAATGGGCTAATATTCTTATGCCCATGGGTTATTCATCCCTCTTCTCATATACCTTCGGTAACTGTTTACTGAATCTCTTTGGCGGCATCAGTACACAAATACCCTCTTTAGTTTTTTAGTGGTATTTTTCAGCCTTGTTTTATTGGCGACCACGGTTCTTAAACAGCTGCCGTTTTATAACACAGCCCATTCTTTCCTAAACTTTCGCTTTAAAAACGACTGAAGCCACCCTGATTCCTGATTAACGCATCGATACATAACTAAAGGTCTCTAAAGTAATAATTAACCGCCAAGCCTGAAAGAGTAGAATTCAAGCAGTTCCAGCGTGATGAAATTGGAAAGCATAGGGGATTCACTCCCCCTTCGCGAGAACGTGGTGGTTCCAGTTCGCCCGCTGGTTACCATCTTTTTATTTCTAGATCCAACAGATTATTTTGAGAGATACAATTCAGATAAAGTTTCAGGATGCACTGGAGATATTAACAAGAACAACTCAAATATTCATAGCGAAACGTCACAACACGCGCGACTCTCTATCCAAAAAAGCAAGCCTATACCCACTCCATATCCTAATACACGCAAAGACATCCGGAAACTTACTCCCTATAAGGATGATTCTTTCTTACATTTGTTCATGGAAAGAACTAGTTAAACAAATTTTCTTCCAATGAAGGCCCCAACACGTATGTTTCGGGGATTCATATAATCTTTGCATTAGAATACCCTGCTAACCGATTAGACACAGATCCGATTGAAAAAATACGTTTTACAGTAAAAGTTACCGCGATGATGGCTAATGTAAAAAGATATGCGGGCTAAACTACCCAACAGACTTACCTCGTCAGGCTTGAAAAGCCTATATTGTATGGAAAGGCCTATATTGTATGGAAAGGCCTTCTTTGAAATCAAAGCTTCTGCAAACCAATTCTATCAGCTATTTCGATGAACTCGGCCAAATAATAGTACGGCTTTTAACCCTTTACTCACCACCGAGTAAAGCAACCAGCTCACGCAAACTTTCAACCACATAATCCGGACGCTCGGTAAGCGGATAAGCTACCACGCCTGGACGCTGAATAAATGCAGTTTGCAGCCCGACCGCCTTTGCGCCCGCCAAATCCCAAGCATGGGCTGCAACCATCAATGCGTCTTCAGGTTGAATCTCAAGCTGTTCCAACACCCAGCGATAAGGACGTGGGTCAGGCTTGTAGGCTCGAACGTCTTCGACACTAAAACGCCGATCAAAGTATGTGGTTAAACCAGCATACTCAAACTGCGCTGCAACTCCCGCATTAGAAGAATTTGTCAAACTCACTACGCGAAAGCCTGCGGCCCTCAGCGCCTGTAATGATGGCACCACATCTGGGTAGGCGGGCAACTGGGTAATGGTTCCGGCAATAGCCTTGCTTGCCACAGCGGAGTCGAGTTCGACACCCTTACTACTTGCAACCATCATCAACGCCGCCGTGCCGATCTGACCAAAATCGTGATAGTCACCGATCAATGTCTCGACCAGCGAGTAATGCAACATTGTCGAAAACCACAAAGGCAGAAGCTCTTCGCCGCCCGGCAGCGCCTGTGATACAGATCGTCGCAGAGGAGCAAGATCAAGTAGCGTTTCATTAACATCAAAAATAATCACTTTGGGCGCCCGCAGCACATCAATCTCCTCGGCAAAAGTTAAGGTCGGTAGCGCACTAAGTGCCACCATCAACAGGGGAAACGCAAAACGAAACCGATATAATTTTTCTCCACTCGTTAAAAGACTTAATATTCCACTCACAATAAAAACACCTTACTTAATAAGTTGTTTAGCCTCAGCGGCAATACTGTAAAGAGTCGACTTGGTATAGGCACCACGCCCGAGAACACGACAAGTTAGACATATTCTACCACTAGCTATTGCGGATATATTAAAAATGACAGTAATTAATAACATAAAAAACGTCAACGACAGAGAAAAAAAGTGACCCAGCCAATTCAAAATCAAAACCAAAGCTGTTGAATTACACCTCAAATCGACCTGTGAATTGCATTCAAAAATAATCTAACGGCGGGAACGTTTTTCAAGGTCAAAGCAATCACTTTCTAATGAACAACTGGATTAAATAACTTTTCGGATATTCGCATAAATGGCTCAAAATCATGTTAACTCAACGGGCAGTACCACCGGACTGAAGCCGGAAGCCGGTATGACTTTGATTGCCACACCTATCGATAGATCGCGGTAGTTTTGTACCTATAGCTGCTGAAAAAAAAGCCGACATACTCCAAATGGCTTTTTACCATGAGACGTTTTGGCAAAGTTCTGATAAAGCGTCGTATCATGATCAATGCTTTGCGAAACTCCCTAATGATGGGCACTTTATTGAACATGATCAATCAGGGCCGTCAATTTCTCAACGGTCTAGAGATTGCTTGGGAGCAGGTATTATTAAACTTTATGGTACCTTACGTTGTGGCGTGCTATAGAAAAAAACGAACCCGAAAGGAGTAATCATGGATATTGAGCAAACCTCGGTCACCGAAACAGCGGATTCCAATAGTATAAATTTACCGGATCCTGTGTACCTCAAAGAGTTACGCGTTCTGATGCTGAAGTTTGCCACCCAGCAACTAAGAGATGAAGCATTGGCAGAGGATGCCGTGCAAGAAGCGTTGATTGGCGCATTGAAAAATGCTGGTTCTTTTAACCGGCACTCTGCAATGAAAACTTGGGTGTTTGCTATTCTCAAAAATAAAATCGCCGATGTGCTGCGCAAACGACAACGAACCGTCGAAGCCAGTCACTTGTTGCGCGATGATGAAGATGGAGAAAATCTTGATGAACTGTTTAATAGCAAGGGTTTTTGGCAAGTGGATGAGCGCCCCGCTGCTTGGTCCCAGCCGATGGAATCCGTCAAGAGCGATCATTTTTGGCGAGTATTCGAAACCTGCTTAAGTGGCCTACCGGAAAACCAGTCGCGTTTATTTATGATGCGGGAGTTTATCGAATTGGACAGTGCCGAAATCTGTGAAAAGCTTAGTATTACCACCAGCAATCTGCATGTCATGCTGTACCGAGCGCGTTTGCGCTTGCGTGAATGCTTGGAAAACCACTGGTTTAGTGAAGGTGAAAGCCCATGATGAACTGCCAACAAGTCACCCGTCTACTTTCTGATGCTCAGGAGCGTCAATTGTTTTTAAAAGAGCGTACTGCACTCAAAGTCCACACCATGATGTGCTCTGGCTGCCGTAATTTTGGCAAGCAAATGGGCACATTACGCGAACTTACGCATGAATATGCAAAGGGAACCCAAGGGGAAAAAAACCATGAGGGCACAGCTGATAACGATAATGATCGTCGAGATTAATTCATCGAGCGCTTGCTTCAATTTCAAGTAACGAGCAAGCAGCCCATTTTGATGCTTTGCTATAAATAGTCTCAGCAAGCGTCATTGCCCTAGCTATTTACATCACTCTCTAGGGACCCAGTACGCTAGCGAATCACGCTCAAAGAAGTATATAGTCTAGGCCTTTTCTTCATCATTCATCTATCGATGGGGGGCGCTGGTGCTTAGCACCGCACTGGATTCACTCCTGTTGATTGAATTTATTATTCTACCTTTTCCACTTTTGCTGAAAGTTCGGAGAGTGTTGGCAGCTATTAGTCTGGCAAATTATTTTCTGCGATTGCCACCTTATGGCCCGCTGATGCGATTTTAATTGCACAAGCTATCTGGGTTTACATACAGACTTTTAACTATCATCAATTTATCTGTAAGAAATTGTCGGTCAGCCCCGACTAATCTGCAAACACTGACTTTTTGCCCTCAAACATAGGAGTGCCCGATGCACGCAACCTTATCCCTTTTGGAAGTGACTGATTTTCCGCCCATCCAGCGCCAAAGCCTAGAGACCCTACAAGTCAACCTTGGTTACAAATGCAACCAACGTTGCCTGCACTGCCATGTCAATGCAGGGCCTCATCGCACAGAGATGATGGATAGAGATACACTGGAGTTGATCGTCCCGACCATTAAGGCTCGCGGTATTAAAACCCTGGATCTGACCGGCGGCGCACCTGAATTGCACGATGATTTTCGTTATTTGGTAGCCGCAGCCCGTGCTGCTGACGTGCACGTTATCGACCGTTGCAACCTCACTATTTTATTTGAACCCGGCCAAGACGGCCTGGCGGAATTCCTAGCGGAAAACCACGTGGAGGTTGTCGCATCACTACCCTGTTATTCACTCGAGAACGTTGATAAGCAACGCGGCGAAGGTGTCTTTGATAAAAGCATTGCCGCGTTACAAAAGCTTAATGCGCTTGGTTATGGTGGCGTGGACAGCAAATTGCGTCTTAATCTTGTTTACAACCCTCAGGGGGCGACACTGCCCCCCAACCAGCAGACGCTGGAAAACGATTTCAAGCGAGAACTACGCATTCATTTTGGTATTGAATTCAATAATCTGTACGCATTGGCCAACATGCCCATTAAGCGTTTTGGTTCTACCTTAATTTCTAAAGGCCAATTTAACGGCTATTTGAAGCTACTAAAAGATAACTTCATCGAAGAAAATCTTGATCAAGTCATGTGTCGATCGCTGTTAAGCGTAGATTGGCAAGGCTATTTATACGATTGCGATTTCAATCAACAATTGGATTTGTCTTTAGGCGGAGGTAAACGTCAACATTTGCGTGATGTGTTGGAACATGATCTGGAGGGCACATCGATTTGTGTGGCAGAGCACTGTTTCGGTTGCACTGCCGGCCAAGGCAGCAGCTGTGGCGGTAAATTATAGCAAGCAAAAAAATATGATGTCGATCCACCAACAAGTTCAAATGACAAGGTAATTTTAATGAAGAAGGTAATATTATTAACTGTGATAGCCGCGATGGTTGCTGGCTTTTTTTATTTTGATCTCGATCACTTGCTTACATTAGACGGGTTGAAAAGCGGGCTGGCACAATTCGAATCTTGGCGTGAAGTACGCCCCTTAATTGTCGGCGGCGCCTTCTTATTACTGTACGTTGTGGTTACCGCCCTATCGCTTCCTGGTGCCGCCGTTATGACCTTGGCAGCCGGCGCTTTGTTTGGTCTGATGTGGGGGACGGTAATTGTGTCCTTTGCCAGCTCACTAGGCGCTACCCTTGCCTTCCTAGTCTCGCGATATTTATTAAGCGAAACCGTGCAAAAACGTTTTGGTGATCGTTTAAAACCCATTAACGAAGGTATTGAAAAAGACGGGGCATTCTATCTTTTCACGTTACGGTTAGTGCCTATATTCCCCTTCTTTTTAATCAACCTGTTGCTGGGTCTTACCCCCATCCGCGCAGCCACGTTTTATTGGGTTAGTCAGATTGGTATGTTAGCGGGCACACTTGTTTTCGTAAACGCAGGTACACAACTGGCACAACTGGATAGTTTGTCGGGGATTTTATCGCCATCGTTGCTGCTGTCATTTGCCTTGCTGGGGCTCTTTCCTTTCATTGCAAAAAAATTGTTGGCTGTTATTAAAGCGCGCCGTGTTTATGCTCAGTATCAAAAACCTAAGCACTTTGACCGCAACCTGATCGTGATTGGTGCCGGTGCGGGAGGTTTGGTTACGGCCTATATTGCCGCTGCGGTTAAAGCAAAAGTTACGCTTATAGAAGCCCATAAAATGGGTGGTGACTGCCTTAACTATGGCTGCGTGCCCAGCAAGGCGCTTATTAAAAGCGCAAAGCTGGCGCAGCAAATGCGTAATGCAAGCCATTACGGCTTAGAGGATGCCAATCCAAAATTCACCTTTAGAAAAGTGATGCAACGCGTTCACGAAGTAATTGCCAAAGTCGAGCCACACGACAGTGTCGAGCGTTACCAAGAACTAGGTGTGGAAGTGATTCAAGCTTATGCCAAACTGGTCGACCCTTGGACAGTGGAAATCAAGCACCACGATGGTAGCGTTCAGCACCTCACCAGCCGAGCCATCGTGTTAGCTACCGGCGCACAGCCATTTGTTCCACCGCTACCGGGTATTGAAGAAGTGGGTTATGTCACCAGCGATACGCTGTGGGATGAATTTGCCAAACTGGAGCAAGCGCCAAAACGATTAGTGGTGTTGGGCGGCGGCCCTATTGGTTGCGAGCTAGCCCAGAGTTTTTCGCGCTTAGGTTCCGAGGTTGTTCAGGTAGAGATGGCTCCACGCATCATGATGCGTGAAGACGAAGATGTTTCAGCGCTAGCTACCGCGTCAATGGAAAGTGATGGTATCACCGTGCTGACTGATCACAAGGCGTTGCGCTGTGAACAGAACAGCGAAGGCAAGTTTATTATTGTGGAACACAATGGTCAGGAAAAAATCATCGAATTCGATGCCTTGCTCTGCGCAGTCGGTCGTGTGGCGAGGCTGCAAGGCTATGGCCTTGAAGAGCTGGGCATCGAAACCAACCGTACCATCGTGACCAACGACTACCTAGAAACCCTGTATCCCAATATTTTTGCCGCCGGTGATGTTGCAGGCCCCTACCAGTTCACGCATACCGCAGCCCATCAAGCCTGGTATGCAGCCGTTAATGCCTTGTTCGGACAATTCAAAAAATTCAAGGTTGATTACCGTGTTATTCCATGGACCACCTTTATCGACCCTGAAGTGGCTCGAGTGGGGCTTAACGAGCAGGAAGCCAAGGAAAAAGGTATTGCTGTTGAGGTGACTCGCTACGAACTGGACGACTTAGATCGCGCTATTACCGATGGTGCCGCTCATGGATTTGTGAAGGTGCTGACAGCGCCGGGCAAGGACCGCATTCTTGGCGTCACCATTGTAGGTGAGCACAGCGGCGATTTGCTGGCGGAATTCGTGTTGGCAATGAAGCATGGCTTAGGTCTGAACAAGATCCTAAGCACCATTCACGCGTATCCCACATGGGCCGAGGCCAACAAATATGCCGCCGGCGAGTGGAAGCGAGCGCATGCGCCACAGCGCGTGCTGGCCTGGTTAGAAAAATATCATTCCTGGAGACGAGGTCATGGTGATAAAAAAGATATTAACGATCGTAATACTAAGCTTTTTGGCAGCTCAGATAATGTGGGCTGAACCGGCTAAACCAGCCAGTTTCGATCATGCACCTTGGGATGCCCTACTGAAGAGTCATGTGCAGCTGCAGGAAGGTGGCAAATCCACAGTGGTCGATTACCAAGCCATGATGCGGGATCGCCAAACTCTCAAGCAGTATTTGGATTCGCTTGCTGCTATCTCAGAGCAGCAATTTAACCAGTGGTCGAAACAAGACCAGTTGGCGTTTTTGATCAACGCGTACAATGCTTGGACCGTAGAGCTAATTCTGACAGCGTGGCCGGATATACAGTCGATCAAAGAGTTGGGCAGCTGGCTAAGCTCACCCTGGAGTAAAGAGTTTATTTCCTTACTGAGTAAGACTCGCTCACTGGATGATATCGAGCACGACTTGATTCGTGGCTCTGGGCGTTATAACGATCCTCGTATTCACTTTGCCGTCAACTGCGCCAGCATCGGCTGTCCATCATTGCGATCCGAAGCCTATGTTGGTAATAAACTTGACCAACAGCTGAGCCAACAAACGGCTTTATTTCTAAGTGATCGAAGCCGTAATTACGCTGAAGATACGACAATTAAACTATCGTCGATTTTCAAGTGGTATCGTGAAGATTTTGAGAAGGGCTGGAAAGGCTTCAACAGCTTAGAAAATTTTTTACTAGCTCATGCGAAGGTGATTGGCATTTCAACATCGCTCGCAGAAAAACTAAAAAAAGGTAGTGCCAATATTGAGTTTTTGGATTATGACTGGCGGCTTAATGGAAAGTAATCAGAATCCTATACACCCGCTCCATCCAGCGCTATCTATCATCGTGCCAATTCTCAATGAAATTGAATTGCTACCCGAACTGATGACTCATTTACAGTATTGGCAGCGACGAGGTTGTGAAATTTTACTGGTTGACGGCGGCAGCGATGATGGTTCCGCAGATGTGGCTGAAGCCATTGGTTTTAGGGTGATACGTTCAGTTCGGGGTCGCGCCTCGCAAATGAATGCGGGTGCGGCACAGGCCAAAGGCACAGCTTTGTTATTCCTACACGCCGATACACGCATGCCAAATGATGGTCTCGAACAGATTTTTAGTGCTTTAAAGGGCCATCTTTGGGGCCGCTTTGATGTTCGCATCAGCGGCGATGCACTCATGCTTGCTGTGATTTCCTTCTTTATGAATATGCGCTCGAGGCTCACAGGTATTGCTACAGGAGACCAAGCTATTTTTGTGAAAAGAGCATTATTTGAAGAAGTAGGTGGTTTTACTGAGCAGCTCTTGATGGAAGATATTGAATTATCCAAGCAGCTACGAAAAATTAATCATCCCGCATGTCTCTGCACCAAGGTTACAACCTCGGGACGCCGTTGGCTAACACACGGTCTGTGGCATACCGTATTGCTGATGTGGCGATTACGTTGGGCATATTGGCGTGGTGTTTCGGTAGAAAAACTGGCAAAGGAATATTTTTAATGGCTGTACGAATTGTGATATTCGCCAAAGCGCCTTTACCTGGTATGGCGAAAACACGATTAATACCTGCGTTAGGTTTGGATAGTTCAGCACAATTGGCCAGAAGATTGCTGAGCCATACCGTTGAGCAAGCCATCATGGCCAATATCGGGCCGGTGGAACTTTGTGTATCACCGACGACCCTACATCCGGTCTGGAAGGAATTAGCACTACCCCCTGCACTCGCATGGTCCGAGCAGGGAGCAGGCGATTTAGGCGAACGTTTAGCTAGAGCATCTCAGCGAGTAACTGCTAGTGGCGAATCCATTTTGTTAATCGGTAGCGATTGCCCGAGCCTTACGGCTGAAAAACTCCGTAAGGCTGCATTGGCGCTAGATCACCACGATACTTGTATGGTCCCAGTGAGCGATGGTGGGTATGCATTGTTGGGTTTGAATCGTCACCTGGCTACGGTATTCGCTGACATGCCTTGGAGTACCGCTACGGTAGCCAACATTACGCGCCAGCGGATATTGGCGGAACGCTGGACGCTCAAATCATTTACGCCTTTGCATGATATTGACGAACCACAGGATTTACGGCACTTACCTAAAAGTTGGCTGCCGCATTTCAGTGCCATCCATTGTGGTGCTGAGACATAAATTACTTTACATAGGAGAACAACCAATGAATTCAAATATCTCGACAACAGATTCCCTGCAAATACCTTTGTCCCGTTCATTACTCATGCTACGGCTAGGCGTTTTTGTGGTGATGTTGATGTGGACACTCGACAAGTTTGTTAATCCGGCCCATAGCAGTAAGGTGTTTTCTGGTTTCTATGGTATCGATTGGTTGAGTCAAAATGTTTCTTATATCATTGGCGCTATCGAACTGTTACTGGTACTAGCGTTTGTTGCAGGCCTTTGGCGCCGCTGGACATACGGTGCCGTGCTGTTGCTTCACGCGATCTCAACCTTTTCATCCTACAAAATGTACCTGACTCCCTTTGACAACCTACTGTTCTTTGCAGCATGGCCTATGCTGGCTGCTTGCTTAACACTGTACTGGTTGAGAGATTGGGATACCTTGTGCGTCATTCCTTCCAAGGTGACGAGATAATGTGCTAAAGGTGAAATTGCATTGTATTTTATTATTTCGGTAGGTCGATAGCATCCGCCCAGATTAACAAAATAAAACGGCCAATATTTGAATGCAAGCTGGAGTCTAATAGGGAACGACGCCCCCCGATTACGGCTCTTTTGTTAGTCAATACGTTGTTAAAAAATATTTTTCTTTAAGGGGTTTTTATGAAAAACAAAGTTTCAGCAATCACCCTCCTACTGGTCATGATTATTATTGCCTTCGGCAGCCCGATGGTGTCAGCTAACGAATATAAAATAGAGAATGTACGTGGCGATGTTTATCGGTTTATAGACGACAGACATCGATCGGTTTTTTTAGTGACTCATGAAGGCATAATACTTACAGACCCTTTAAATACACCTGCGGCCAATTGGCTAAAAATAGAGTTAAAAAAACGTTTTAATGTACCCATAAAATATGTTGTCTATAGCCACAATCACAGTGACCATATTTACGGTGCAGAGGTATTTGATGACCCCGACACCATCTTTATTGCTCATGAGTTGGCAGAGCAAGATATTCGAATGACCAAGGCCGATACCGTTTTACCCGATGTTACCTTCAAAGAAGATATGGTTATTTCTTTGGGTGGCCACACCGTTGAATTGAGCTACCACGGCCCCAATGATGGCCGTGGTTCTATTAGTATGCTTTTCCAACCGGAAAAAATGCTTTTTGTTGTCGACTGGATTGTACTGGGTCGAATGCCTTGGCAGAAACTATGGAGTTATGACATCCAGGGCATGATTAACTCCACCACACAAGTGCTTGAACTGGACTTTGATATATTCGTTGGTGGCCATGCAAACATTGGCAGTAAAGCTGATGTTCAGCGATACCTCGGCTACCTTCAGGCCCTTTATAATGCTGTTATCGACGGCATGCATTCTGGGAAAACCCTGACAGAAATGAAGCAAAGTATAAAGTTAAGCGAATACAGTGACCTTAAACAATTCGATGAATGGCTACCACTAAATATAGAAGGCGTTTACGAACGGTTAATGGAAGAATCAGGCATGGGTTGGAGGCCGGATATTAAACATTAATACCGAGGCCATAAAGCTTAGAACATAAACAAGTGGCAGCCATCAGAAAATCACTACTACACCCTCGATTAATTTATATTCAGTGTAAGAAATCAGGGCTGTGCTGCGACTAATAGATAATCGCAATTAGAGTGTCGTAATAAGGCTATTCCTAAACCACGCCCGGCCAAGCCAGGATTATTTGCAGCTAGCCTTCATTAATCACTCACATGCAGTTTTCCAGTTTCCCTGTTTTTTAGCTGGTCAGGAGAGCGACTCAGCGCCTGATATTGGGAAACCTAATTTAGAAAAAATATTATCTTATTTGGAGTCATTCATTATGTACGACGTCGTTCAAGACTATTACGGCAAGCAGTTGCAAAGTTCATCCGATCTGAAAACAACCGCCTGCTGCGACGTTAGCAATATGCCGGAGTGGCTTAAGCCCTTGCTCGCTCGTATTCATCCCGAAGTGCTGTCGCATTACTACGGTTGTGGTTTGGTTTGCCCGCCACTGCTATCCGGTTGTCGGGTGTTGGATTTGGGCTGCGGTTCGGGGCGTGATGTCTACGCCTTGGCGCAACTGGTAGGTCCAGAAGGTGAAGTGGTGGGCGTAGATATGACCGACGAACAATTGTCTGTGTCTTGCGCGCATCAAGATTGGCATGCCGAGTCCTTCGGTTATGCTAACGTGCGATTTATTAAAGGCTACATCGAAAAACTCGACGAGCTGGATCTGCAACCCGATTCTTTTGATGTCATCGTGTCTAATTGTGTAGTCAACCTATCACCAGACAAAGCCGCCGTTCTCAAAGGTATTCACCGACTGCTGAAACCCGGTGGTGAATTCTATTTTTCCGATGTGTATTGCGATCGTCGTGTACCAGATGCTGTGCGTGAGGACTCCGTGTTGTATGGTGAATGCTTGGGTGGAGCATTGTACTGGAATGATTTTCTACGCCTATCCAATGCCGCAGGTTTCACCGATGCACGCCTAGTGGAGGATCAGCCCCTAGCAGTGACAGATAGCAAACTGGCTCAGCAAACCGGTAATCTACGGTTTTTCTCTGCCAGCTATCGCTTATTCAAACTCGATGGGCTAGAGAGTGCCTGTGAGGATTACGGCCAAGCCGTCATTTACCAGGGCACGATTCCAAACAGCCCACACAGTTTCGTGCTGGATAAACATCATGCCATTGCAACCGGTCGGGTATTCCCTGTTTGTGGTAACACTTGGCGCATGTTGAAGAACACGCGCTTTGCCGAGCACTTTAGTTTTATCGGCGATTTCAGTCAGCATTTTGGCTTGTTCGAAGGCTGCGGCTCGACTATGCCTTTTGATTCCACAACATTAACCATAGAGAGCAATCCATGCTGCTAGCTGAAGAAGGACGAGCTCCTCACTCAGCAAAGCCGGTAAAAGCGCAGATACGTATTTTGGTGCTCTGCACGGACAATCCTGCTCGCTCCATTATGGCCGAGGCCATTTTCAACACCCTAGCTGCCGACTTGTTTCAGGCCTATAGCGCAGGCAGCAGCCCTGCCGAAAAGTGCACCTCATGACACTGGAGCAGATCAAGCAATTGGTGCTGCCTGAAACTATGGTTGTTCGTAGCAAGAGTTGGCAGGATTTTACCGGCATCAATGCTCCGGAGCTGGATCTGGTGTTAACCGTTTGCGACAACAGTGCAGCCATCGCCAAAGTCATGAGGGAATTGTCATGATTAAACCGCTAACAAATGCGCTTGTGTTGCTGAGCACAGTGTTAAACCTATCAGTGGCCCAAGCCGATAACAGTCAGCTAACATTAACGGGATCAAGTACGGTTGCGCCACTGGCAATGGAGATCGCCAAACGCTACGAGTCACTACATCCCGACGTACGTATCGATGTGCAAATGGGCGGATCTTCGCGAGGCATTAATGATGTTCGGATGGGGTTGACCGACATTGGCATGGTATCGCGGGCGTTGAAGCCCACTGAACAGGATCTCACGCCCTTTCTGATTGCCATGGATGGTATCGGCATCATCCTCCATAAGAGCAATGCCATGAGCACGCTCAGCGACGCTCAGATAATCGATATTTACACGGGAAAAATAAACAATTGGCAACAGCTGGGTGCTGCCGACCTGCAAATCACGGTGGTCAACAAGGCCGAGGGGCGCTCCACGCTGGAATTATTTCTACACCACTTTGAACTAAAAAACAGTCAGATCAAAGCCCAGGTTGTGATCGGCGACAATCAACAGGGTATCAAAACGGTTGCGGGCAACCCCGGTGCCATTGGCTATGTGTCCATTGGCACTGCCGAGTACGAGGAGACTCGCGGTACGCCCATAAAATTACTGCCTATGGCTGGTCAGGTCGCCACGGTTGAGTCGGTTGCCAAAGGTTATTACCCCTTGTCACGCCAACTGAATCTAGTGGTCAAAACTAAGCCGGTTGGATTGCTTAAGAAGTTTATTGCCTTTGCGCAATCAACCGAGGTGAGGGATCTCATCGACGCGCAATTTTTTGTGGCGCCTTTAAATATGGAATCAAAAGTGGACAGCAAAGGTGAATAGCCTGCGAGGTAGCCGAAGCTATGCATAGTAACAGCGGCCGGGTCGATCGCCGCCTCACTATCCTACTGTTGGGTATGGCCGGTGCAACAGCCCTGTTGCTGGCGCTAATTATGCTGTTTTTGCTGAGCGAGGCTTGGCCCTTTTTTGCCAACCGCTGGCGGGATGGCTCATGGCTGCAGTTGTTCTACAGCCAAAACTGGTATCCGCTGGAAGGCCAGTTTGGCATGGCCCCCATGATATTGTCGTCGCTGGCGGTGACGGTGGGCGCAGTTGCTTTAGCCTTGCCGCTGGGTTTGGGTAGTGCCATTTTCCTGCAATTTTATGCATCGCCTCGATCGGCACAAAGCTTTCGTCTGCTATTAAATGTGTTGGCGGGTATACCCTCAGTGGTGTTCGGTTTGTGGGGCTTAACGCGCTTGGTGCCGCTAATTACCAGCTGGCAACCGCCGGGGGCTTCGATGCTGGCGGCGATAGTGGTGTTGACGTTAATGATTCTACCAACCATTGCCCTGACCAGCGCTTCCTCCTTAGCCAGTGTACCTAGGGAACTGCTGGCTGGCAGCATGGCGCTGGGGCTGCGCCGCAACACCCAAATTCTGCATATCATCCTACCCGCTGCCCGAGCCGGGATTAGCAGCGGCGTGCTGCTTGCCACGGCGCGCGCACTGGGTGAAACCTTAGCGGTGCTGATGGTGGCCGGCAATGTAGTACAAAACCCGTCCGGCTTGTTTGAACCCGTACGCGTGCTAACGGCCAATATTGCGCTGGAGATGGCCTATGCTATGGGGGATCATCGCGCCAGCCTGTTTGCGTCCGGGTTGTTGCTGACGGTTCTGGTTTGGCTGCTCTCTTGGTTCGCGCATCACGTGAGCCGTGCTAACAAACAGGAGCGGCAGCATGGCTGACCGCGTATTTAGCTGGTTGCTATTAGCTTGCGCCCTGCTGGTGGCGTCCGCACTGCTGTGGGTACTGAGCGATGTGGTGCTGCAAGGCACTGCCCATTTTAGCTGGCAGTTTCTGTTTGCCGCGCCTATAGATGCTGGCCGTGCCGGCGGCATCGCCCCGATATTGGTTTCTACGCTATGGCTATTACTGATTGCACTCACCGTTGCCTTGCCCTTGGGGCTGGGCGTCGCCATATGGCTATCAGAATTTGCCCACGGTAATAGTCGCTTTGCCAGCAGCACCGGCATCACACTGGATATTTTGGCTGGCGTGCCCTCTATTGTTTACGGTCTATTTGGCAACGCTTTTTTCAGCATTTACTTAGGCTTAGGCTTTTCCCTATTGTCCGGTGGTTTGACCCTAGCCTGCATGATAGTGCCGGTATTTGTACGCACCTGCGAAGCTGGTTTACGCGCAGTTAACGACGATTGGCGACGAGGTGCATTGGCGTTGGGGATGACGCGCAGCACCGCCATTTGGCACATAGTGCTGCCAGCCGCACGCCCCGCCATTGTCGCCGGCCTGATTCTTAGTATTGGCCGAGCCACAGCCGAAACGGCGGCGCTTTTGTTCACCAGTGGTTATGTTGACCGCATGCCGGGATCGTTACTGGATTCGGGCCGGGCACTGGCGGTGCATATCTATGATTTATCGATGAATGTCACCGGCGGCGACGGCGCAGCCTACGCCTCGGCGTTAGTACTGGTAACGTTGATTATTGTGCTCAACACCTTGGCGCAAAGCCTAGTGGACAACTGGTTTAAACGGAGGCTGCAAATAGCATGAATAGACCAAAAGAAAGCATCTATACTTTGGGGGAAATCGAACAAGGCGCACCCTGCTGTGTGCCCGAACCCCATTTACAGATACAGGATCTTACTGTGAATTACGGCGCAAAGACCGTACTCTCGCAAGTATCCCTTGATATTTACAAGGGCTGCATCACCGCATTAATTGGCCCGTCCGGTTGCGGCAAGACCAGCTTTCTCTCAACCCTAAACCGGCTCACTGACCATCATCCGAATGCGCACGTCAGCGGGAGGATTCTGTTCGACCGCCAGGACCTGCTGCACGATCCCGTAGATACCCTCAAGCTCAGACGTCGGATCGGCATGATTTTTCAAAAGCCCAATCCGTTTCCGTTATCTATTTGGCGCAATCTGGAGCTTCCGTTAAAAGAGCACGGTGTGCGCGACCGTCATGAGCGACATCGAAAAATAGAACAAGCACTGAAAGACGTAGGCCTCTGGGATGAAGTGTTCGACCGCTTGCAAACCTCCGCCATGGCTTTGTCTGGTGGCCAGCAACAGCGACTGTGCATTGCCCGCGCATTGGTACTGGAGCCGGAAATCCTGTTGATGGACGAGCCCTGCAGTGCCCTCGACCCTATTGCTTCTGCGGTGGTAGAAGAATTAATTCTGTGCTTGCGCGGGCGTTATACTGTGGTCATCGTTACCCACAATCTGGCCCAAGCCCGACGCGTGGCCAATTATGCAGGCTTTTTCTGGATGACTGAGCGGGTCGGCAAGTTAATCGAGTTTGGCCAATGCCAGCATTTATTCGAAGCGCCGATACACGCATTAACGGCCGCTTATATATCAGGTGCTCGAGGATAGTCAGATGGAAAAAGGCTTGTCGGTTTTGGGAAGCATGCTGGCCCGTTACCTGAATAAGGTATCACACCAGCATGGCCATATGCCCGTGCATACATCCGATCAATTACTGGCTACGCTGCAGCCAGGCGATGTCCTGCTGGTAGAGGGCAATCGGCGCATCAGCACTGCCATCAAATACCTGACACAATCAACCTGGTCGCATGCCGCCTTATTTATCGGCATAGAGCATGGTTTCACTCTGCCATCCCACCACTGTTTTGTTGAAGCGAATACTCTGGATGGCGTGCGCACGGTCGGAATCGATGAATTCCGAGGGTTGAATACCCGCATCTGCCGTCCAATCGACCTTTCTTCAGTAGATTGCCAACGCGTCATTGGCCATGCCATGGCACGACTGGGCCAACAATACGACTTGCGTAATGTGTGGGACCTGGCCCGCTACCTGATTGCTACGCCGCCAGTACCGCAGGCTTATCGAAGACGCATGATTGCGCTGGGTTCAGGCGATCCATCACGAGCCATTTGCTCTTCGATGATAGCTCAGGCATTCCAGTCCATTCATTATCCCATACTGCCTCTTGTGGAACATCAGTCGACGGACTCACCGTCATGTCCCGGCTGTATCGAAGAAATCCTCCACATAAGGCACCATAGTTTATTTGCTCCGCGTGATTTCGATATCTCTCCTTATTTCCAAGTGTTCAAGGTTGGGTTAGCCATCGGTTTCGATTACCAGTCCCTGCACTGGGCCGACTCGCCTGAATAGCAATGGAGACATCGCGACCGTTATTCATTTGCCGGCAGTTTGCAAAAAACCTTGCCCTGCCTACCCATGCGAGGCAAACACGCTGAGGCGCTTTTAAATAGCTGTTTTTGGTGGTTGTTCTACAACCTCGTCCTAAAAAAACGAACAGTAGGACTGGGGATACATTATTTTATTTATGCCGTTTTTGTACCGTCTCGCTGAGTCACCAATTTGGAGTGACTATGAATATACAAAGAGGGATGGGATGTACAAATCAAGAACTCTGTGATCAGATCGGAGCTGTGCTAGATTATTCATTTCTAGGATTGTTTATTTGGTTTGTGGTTTATGTCATTGTTGAAGTGGCTAAAAGCAAAAAATAACTTTACATTTTTTTGGTAGATCTTCGATCACCAAAAAGAAGATTTACCTAACACTTGATACATCGTAGCTTTCCTCTCTTTCTTTCCCCCTTACTCTCCCCCCTGAGATGTCAGGTATTGCGTAACATTGGCGCTTTACGCAGCATTACCTCAATTGGTTTTTCTGATCAAATAACATGCAGCCCGCTACATCTTCCAGGCTAGTGTTACTGAGCACTTAGTGCCTATATTTAGCGGGGTAAATTGATATATTGGTCTAGAGATTTTGCACTATTCAGCCGGCCAACAGCTTACAATAAATCCTTTTTTATCAATATCTTGATATTTTATTGGCGAGGATGGCTTAGTATAATCGTCCACTATTCTAGGGTTGGCTGACTTGTAATCTGATTGTGCAGCTTTCAGTTTTTTAGGAAGAATTATGACAATAGAACTAACGTACCAATACATTTTTGGCGCAGCTAGCCTAGCTTTGCTTTGCGTCGTTGCCAGTGTGTTAACACGCCGTATTGGAGCCCCGATTCTATTGGTATTTTTAGTTGTGGGAATGCTGGTAGGCGAAGAAGGTCCGGGGGGATTTAAGTTTGACGATTTCAGTTTGGCCTTCCTGCTGGGCAATATAGCCCTGGCTATAATCATTTTTGATGGTGGCCTGGGAACGCAAAAAGATACTTTTCGCGTCAGCCTAAAACCTGCCCTATCTCTTGCCACTGTTGGGGTGCTGATCACTGCCGGCATTACTGGCTACGCAGCCTATTGGGTGCTTGGGCTACCTTGGCAAGAGGCGCTTTTGATAGGTGCTATTGTCGGTTCTACTGATGCTGCTGCAGTTTTTGGGCTACTTAGAAATGCAGGTTTTGAGTTAAAGGAACGTACTGGCGCAACCCTTGAGATTGAATCGGGGTCGAATGACCCCATGGCTATTTTCCTTACGATTACTCTCGTGCAGGTGTTGCAAGTTCAGGGTGATGGCAATAAAGGCTGGACTATTTTTAGTGAGCTTCTTCAGCAGATGGGTTTAGGTTTGGCTATCGGTTTTACGGGTGGCTACCTACTTGTTCAGCTATTAAAAAAATTATCACTGTCTTCTTCATCCTACCCGCTGCTGGCTTTAGCGGGTGCTATTAGTCTTTTCGGTTTAACAACCATGTGGGATGGCAGCGGGTTTCTGGCTATCTTTATTGTCGGCGTCATGATTGGCAATACGCCATTACCTTACAGCAACGATATTCACCGATTTCATGATGGCATATCCTGGCTAAGCCAGATTGGCATGTTTTTGATGCTAGGTTTACTTGTGACGCCCAGCAATCTTTTGCCTATTATCGTCCCTGCCGTCTCTATAGCCTTTGTACTTATTTTTATATCAAGGCCATTGGCAGTAGTGGTTTCTTTGTTGCCCTTTCACTTCCCATGGCGTGAACAAGTATTTATTGGTTGGTGCGGACTACGTGGAGCAGTACCGATTATTTTAGCGTTGTTCCCTTCGTTAGCGGGACTAGAACACACCCAAACGTATTTTGACCTAGTGTTTTTTGTGGTGCTGATCTCACTGGTACTACAAGGCTGGACGATCGCGCCTATGGCCAGATGGCTGGGTATAGATCTGCCGCCAACAGCAAAGGCAGCTGAATGTTTGCATCTAACGATTAGGCACGAACAAGATAAAGAGTTGTTGGTATATCCGGTGTTAATGGGTAGCCGTGCAGCCGGCATAAGTGTTAAGCGCTTGCCAGTAACAGAGGGGAGCCAGATAGTCGGCGTCATTCACCGAGGAATACTACTGCACGACATAGAGCAACGGAAGCTTATCTGCGACGACCAGGTCATCATTCTGGCGACCAGTAGCGCTAGAGCCACATTGGGTCGCGTATTCGCTCCGCTCGCACACCCCTCTTTCCCTGAAGGCGGCAGCTTTTTTGGTGAGTTTGTGTTGCATCCAGAGACCAAGCTGTCAGAAATTGCCCAGGCCTATGGTTTCGATGTGGATGCACGCAATGCAGAATTGACCGTCAAAAATTATCTTGCCAAAAAGTTTCATGGCAAGCCGGTTGTTGGGGATTATGCCAAGCTGGGGCCGGTAAAACTTATTGTAAGGGAAATTAAAGGCGTTAATATTGAGTCTGTTGGCTTGAAGTTAAGAGCATAAAAATAGGCAATAACGCAATTTAACCTCAGTATTTTTTATCAGGGTTAATACCCCATAGCCGAGATTATATTAAGTAAAGAGAGCTGTTATAGCAGTGCAAAATGACTCTGTATTGCTATCACATTGTTTGATCATGGCTTTTAGTCATCGCTCCATTTTTTAAACTATTATTCAATATTACTCCCGCTGCACTAAAGGAAAATCATAATTATTTTTCATTAAAAACGGTAAAAACATCGTCCAATTTATAGCTGTTTCGCTGGTCGTCTCCCAAAATACCAACCGACCTCAAGCCTCTGTTTTTACCCGTCTCCACCAAAACCTTACTTCCTGTATTCATGCTTTCAGTGCCATCGTTGATAAAGATTTGGTATCCTGCTGGTTTGTCATTATCCCTCCTTCTAACTAGGTGGTTTCAACCAGTTGCTAGTTAATGAGTTAGACCGCGATCAAGTTTGAAAGTGTAACGTTTAGAGATAATCTATTTAAGTACCAAAAAATGTCACACTTATTTTGCGTGAAAACACGATATTTATTGAAATTTCGCGAGCTTACAACTCTATAGAAATATTCGATTAATTAAACAAAAAACCTTATAAAACAGCATAATAATGAAAAAAATATCAATAAAACCAGGTGCAATAAATATCGAACACACACCTATGATGCAACAATATCTACGCATCAAAGCTGCACATCCCAATGAGCTGGTGTTCTACCGCATGGGTGATTTCTACGAGCTGTTTTACGATGATGCCAAGAAGGCCTCGCAGTTAATGGATGTAACCCTCACCGCTCGAGGCAAGTCCGGCGGCAACCCCATTCCTATGGCAGGAATTCCCTACCATGCTGCAGAGGGCTATTTGGCTAAGCTGGTGAAGCTTGGTGAATCCGTGGCGATTTGTGAACAGATAGGTGACCCTGCCACCAGTAAAGGTCCGGTAGAACGTCAGGTTGTCCGAGTAGTCACGCCGGGCACGATCAGTGATGAAGCGTTATTAGATGAAAAACGAGATAATCTGCTAGCTGCTGTTGCCCACCATAATGATCAATCTGGCATCACTACTTTTGGTATCGCCACGCTGGATATAGGTAGCGGTCGTTTTTTAGTATTGGAAGTGACTGGCACAGAAAGTTTACACAGTGAGCTCCAACGTTTAAGTCCCGCCGAATTATTGGTGAGCGAAGATTTTCCTGCTCCTGAAATTATTGATATTTATAAAGGCACGCGCCGTAGGCAGCCTTGGGAGTTCGAACAAGACACCGCTCAACGCCAACTCAACGATCAATTTGGCACCAAGGACTTACAAGGGTTTGGTTGCAACCATCTGCCTTTGGCTCTGGCGGCGGCGGGATGTCTGCTGCAATATGCCCGAGAAACCCAGCGTACGGCATTACCCCATATTCGTACTATCAACCATGAAAATCGTGATGACAGTGTGATTCTGGATGCGGCCACCAGACACAACCTAGAGCTGGATACAAATCTTTATGGCGGCCAAGAAAACACCCTGTTATCCGTTTTTGATAACACCTCAACTGCCATGGGCAGCAGGCTGTTATGCCGCTGGATTAACCGCCCATTGCGTAACCTAGCCATCTTACAAGGACGACAACAGGCCGTTGCCGCATTACGACTCAATTATTGTTATGAAACACTCACTAATGAGTTAAAAAACATCGGGGATATGGAACGTATATTAGGCCGACTCGCCTTACGATCTGCGCGCCCCAGAGATTTAAGCCGACTGCGACAATCCCTAGCTGCCCTACCCGCTATTCAATCCATACTGTCTGATTCAAAATCACCGGGTTCAGAATCTACCCGGATTCAACAACTGCTTACCCAAGCGTCTGAATTTCCGGAAACTGTCGATTTACTCCAGAGAGCACTGATTGAAAACCCACCTGTAGTGATTCGTGATGGCGGTGTTATTGCTGGGGGGTATGATTCCGAATTAGATGAACTTAGAAATATCAGCACCAATGCCGGACAATTTTTGATTGACTTGGAAGACCGCGAAAAACGAAACACCGGGATTAGCACGTTAAAAGTAGGCTATAACCGAGTTCACGGTTATTACATCGAAATATCTCGTGCTCAATCCAACCAAGCACCCGTCGAATATATTCGGCGACAAACACTGAAAAATGCCGAGCGATTTATCACTCCCGAGCTTAAAGAATTTGAAGACAAAGCGCTTAGTGCCAAAAGCCGTGCGCTGAGCCGTGAAAAAGCACTCTATGAAGCCTTAATTGAGACCCTTAACGAACAATTACTGCCCTTCCAAGAATGTGCCGCTGCCATATCTGAGCTGGATGTACTCACTAATATGGCAGAACGTGCTGACAGCCTGAATTTAATGCCAGCCACTCTTGTCGAAGAACCTGGTATCAATGTCACAGCTGGCCGCCACCCTGTTGTAGAACAAGTGCTGGACAACCCTTTTGTCGCCAATGATTTACAACTGGATGATCAACGGCGGATGCTGATAATTACCGGACCTAATATGGGTGGTAAATCTACTTACATGCGCCAAGCCGCACTAATCGTACTGTTAGCCCACATCGGAAGCTGCGTCCCTGCACAAGGGGCCACTATCGGCTTGGTTGATCGTATATTTACCCGTATCGGCTCCTCGGATGACTTGGCCGGAGGCCGCTCCACCTTTATGGTAGAAATGACCGAAACGGCCAACATTCTTCACAATGCCACCGAACGTAGCTTGGTTTTAATGGATGAAGTAGGCCGAGGCACCAGTACTTTCGATGGGCTATCCCTAGCTTGGGCTTGCGCCGTACAACTGGCCGAGAAAGTAAAAGCCTTCACACTTTTCGCGACACACTACTTTGAACTCACCAGCTTGCCGGACAAAACCCTTGGCGTAGCTAACGTCCACCTGGATGCCACGGAATACAAGGATGATATTGTATTTCTGCATACGATTCAGGAGGGTCCAGCCAGTCAAAGCTATGGTATTCAAGTGGCAAAGTTGGCAGGTATCCCCGCAGAAGTCCTTGCTTTGGCCCGAAAAGAGCTTGCTAGCCTTGAGGCGGGAGCGCACCCTACGGTAAAACCAACATTAACCGCCGAACCATTTCCAAAAAAACAGTCTGCACCGTTCCAGAGCGAACTATTTGCTGATACTCTCGGTGCGAAAGTACTCGATGCTTTATCCAGCATCGAACCGGACGAATTGACCCCAAGGGAAGCACTTGATCAGCTCTATGCACTGAAAAAACTTTGCAGCAAAAACTGATCTCGCTCAAAATTAAATGATATTCAGCAGTTATTGTTTAAATACAGGAATTGATTTCTGTATAATGCGCCGCTGTTGAAACACCAGTATTACGGAGAGAGCACACAATGACCTTCATCGTCGGCGAAAACTGCATCAAGTGCAAATACACAGATTGTGTCGAAGTTTGTCCAGTGGACTGCTTTTACGAAGGCCCCAACTTCCTAGTCATTCACCCGGACGAATGTATTGACTGTGCGCTCTGTGAACCCGAATGTCCTGTCGAAGCTATTTTCTCAGAAGACGAACTACCTGAAGACCAACAAGTCTACTTAGAGCTGAATACAGAATTGGCAGAAATTTGGCCCAATATCACTGAAAAGAAAGAAGAACTTCCCGATGCTGAAGAGTGGGATGGTGTTCCAAACAAACTGCAATATCTGGAGCGTTAATAGCCCCCCCATATACTTTTCTCTTCAAAAAAGTACCGATATTGGGAAAGCACTTCGACTGAAAAAGTACTGATACTAAAAAGGCGGCTATCGATTTCGATAGCCGCCTTTTTAATTAATACCCCAGTTTGGTGGGAGCCCGTTAGAAAAATACCGGTTACTGATTCATACACTCAAAGCAATTCAAGTACATCCCTCTGGGATCATTAAATCGTGTCATCAACTCCAGTTTTCTGGAGAAACCGTAAAAATGAGCAATCAGACTACTAGGCAGCCATTTCTCAGGTAAAGCAGCTGCCATTACGCCGATTTGTCCTTTCGTTAGTTCCTGCATCAACTGTTCACGAAACTCCAAAGGCTTACGTATATGCTCCACATCGTAGGAATCCAACCCGGCTGCCGCCGCCGCAGAATCCGTGGCCTGTTTCAAATTTCCCAACTTATCAACAAGACCCAGTTCTAATGCCTTATCTCCCGTCCATACACGCCCCTGAGCCACTTGATTGACTTGATCGGTAGTACTATTTCGGGCATCAGCCACAATGGTCAAAAACTGATCGTAAACGTGATCAACTCCGGCTTGAACCACTTGCTTCGCCTGTGACGACATGGGCCGGTTAAGTTGGTACAAATCTGACAAGGCTGTAGTGCCAACACCATCACTGTGAACGCCCAAAGCCTCCAGGCTATCTTCAAAGGTAGGGATAATGCCAAAAACGCCAATAGATCCGGTGATTGTTGTCGGATTAGCCCACACCTCATCAGCCCCCATGGCAATCCAGTAACCTCCAGAAGCTGCCACAGAGCCCATTGAAACCACTACAGGTTTTCCCGCTTGTTTCGTCAACAAAACTTCTTGTCGAATAATCTCTGAAGCAAAAGCACTGCCACCAGGACTATCAATGCGTAAGACCACCGCTTTTATCTGCTCATTGTCACGAGCTTGCTGGAACAACCCCGACAGGCTATCACTGCCTATGCTCCCCGCTGGCTGCTCTCCATCAAAAATCGCCCCCTTGGCCACAATGAGTCCAACTTTGTTATCTACAGCATTTGTATGTAGAGACTCTGCTCTGCGCATGTGCCCTAAATAACGCCCAGTATCAATATATTCATAACCACCCTCACTCGCCACACCAGCCAACTGCTGAAGCCGAGCTACCATTTGCGACCGCGTAGATAACTTATCCACAAGCCCGGAAGCTATGGCTAATTCGGCAGTATTGCCATTATGTTTCGCTAATTTACTACCCAAGTTGTTGGCATAATCATTTATGGCGTCCGCGGGCAGGTCTCGCAGGTCTTCCACCCGGCTAGTGTAAGCAGCCCAAAGTGCATTAAGCCACTCTGTAGTGTGCTCTCGAGAAGCAGCTGACATACTCGAACGGGTAAAGGGTTCTATTGCATCTTTGTAGGTACCTACTCGGAAAATATGCAGATTAATATGGAGTTTATCCAATGCTTCTTTGAGGTAACTGGGGTAACTACCAAAACCCGTGAGCAACACAGCCCCCATAGGATTAAGGTGAATTTCATCCGCATAGCTGGCCAGGTAATACTGTTCCTGGGTGTAGTTGTCTCCTACGGCAACAATGGGTTTGCCACTGGCCTTAAAACGGGCCAACGCTTCACCAATATCCTCCAGCTTGCTAACACCACCCCCAATGAGGAAATCCAGCTCCAGCACCAAGCTTGTTATCCTCGAATCATTGGTGGCACGATCAATCGCCTCAATCAAATCATAGGTCAGTGTTTCAGCATCCGCTGGGCGGCTTTGCTCCAATATCTGAGTTAACGGATCAACATAGGTCTTTTGCTCAACCAAAAAGCCACCCGGCGCTACTCTCAGGGCAGCTTTCTCCGGTAATGGTTGTACGTCCTTTTGTACAAAGCTCATGATCACTACGATTAATATCAATACAAAAACAAGATTAACCAACATCCGAACCGCACTTAGCAGCCCACCAATAAATCGGAAAAAACGTCGAATCAGACCGGGCTTTTCACTCATGACATATCATCCTGATAAAGAGAATATTGTTTCCAGCGGCTATACATCATTGCCGCACTAAACATCACCACCAATAACACTAACTCCGCCCAATCAAATATATTGGCATCAGGCGAGAATAAATTGTTAACGGTGACAACAAAGTACAACAACGTCACGAAACACAACATGGATATCGTTTTATAACGCTCCACATATAACCCAGGAAGAAGAATTAATAAGGGTACAAAGGTAAAAATCATCAAACTTACGGGCGTAGAAGACTGCAAACCATTGAGCAGCAACACCAATAGAAACAGTATCAAACTACCTCGGGTTAATTGACGCCCAATACAGAGCTTCTTTCCAAGGTTGGGAATAACTTTTATTGTCATGAAACTTCCTAGTGACTCTACTAAAGGCTGCCTAGTGACGACCTCAATTATACTCTTGTGACAATGGCCTCTAATTATCGAGGACGCAGGTTATGGAGCATCAGATAATTTTTGTGCCAAAACAGCAATGCGTTTACCCAATGCAACACACAGCTCAGCTTCTTCAGCACTGAGATCAAGATTCCCATCCGCCGCTTGGTGCGATGCGCCATAGGGTGTACCACCACGGGTTGTCGTGTGCAAAGCTGTTTCACTGTATGGCAACCCAGCCAACACCATTCCCTGATGCATCAGCGGTAACATCATACTCAACAGCGTCGATTCCTGTCCGCCATGCAGCGAGCCCGTAGACGTAAACACCGCCGCGGGCTTTCCAATCAAGTCGCCGTTCAGCCAAATATCACCCGTCATATCCAAAAAATGTTTAAGTGGAGCTGCCATATTGCCAAAACGAGTGGGACTGCCGAGTATTAAACCAGCACTACCCTTCAAATCCTCCTGACTACAATAGACGTGACCTTCCGATGGAATATCTGGCTCAGTAGCCTCACAATTGGGGGATACCGTCGGCACTGTTCGCACCCGAGCTGCAAGACCAACCTGCTCCACACCCTCGGCAATTTTTTCAGCCATTACTTTAGTATTACCATAACGAGAATAATAGAGAACTAGAACATACGACATCAAAGAAACCTCTATAGAATGTTCAAAATTTGTTCAGGAGGACGCCCTAATACGGCTTTATCGCCGTTAATAACGATAGGACGTTCAATCAACTTGGGATTTGCCACCATCGCCTTTATAAGCTGCTGATGAGAAAGACTGGGGTCAGACAAGTTATTTTCTTTATAAGCATCTTCACCCTTACGTAACAATTGACGGGCAGGGATTCCAAGTTTTTTTAGAATGTCATCCAATGCTTCTACAGTCGGTGGTGTTTCCAGATACAGTACAATTTCTGGAGCGATACCGCGCTCCTCTAGCAGCGCTAAAGTTTGACGGGATTTGGAACAACGGGGGTTGTGATAAATGCTAATCATAATCTTTGTGTAGAATACCCTTGTTAGAGAAAGAATTTTGACCAAAAATACATTCTAGCTGGAAACCAGCTGCCGGGGCCAGACAGAGTCTCATAAACGAGGTTATATCGTGTCTTTAACAGCAACAGAACAAATACAAATGGCCGGGACTTTTTTTCGGCATCTCATGAAACGCTTTATTTGTGATGGGTGCCTCCAAAGCGCCGCGGCTCTAACTTACATGAGTTTGTTTGCGGTGGTACCGCTAATGACCCTGATGTATTCCATGTTTTCCTTAATTCCAGCATTTCAGGGTTTGGAAGGTCAGGTTCAGGAGTTAATTTTCAGTAACTTTGTTCCACAAAGTGGTGCAGAGATACAACAGTACCTCACTGAATTTTCTAGCCAAGCGCGCAACTTGTCTGCCGCGGGTGCCATCATATTGCTGATCACCTCTTACCTAATGCTGACAAACATTGAGCAAGCCTTTAACAATATCTGGGGAACAGTTGGCAGCCGCCGTGGGTTATCGAGCTTTTTGCTCTACTGGGGCATTCTAAGTCTAGGGCCTTTGTTGCTGGGTATTGGCCTGGTCATGCATACGTATCTCCTCTCCTTTGAATTGTTGGTCGGTGAAATCGATGTATTAGGCATCACCGCCAGAATATTTGGAATCCTGCCCCTGATCTTTACTTGGGCCGCCTTTACCCTACTGTTTATTGCTGTTCCCAATTGCAAAGTTTCCACACGCTATGCCGTCATCGGTGGACTGGTCACGTCCATTTGTTTTGAACTCGCTAAAGTGGCCTTTGGCACATTGATTGCCCACTCCAGTTACACCACCGTCTATGGGGCTTTTGCTATTTTCCCTATCTTTCTGATATGGATTTATCTGATGTGGATTATCGTACTGGGCGGCGCGGAACTAATACGCGCCATGGAGACATTTAAGACTACCTGGAAAGGGTTTGATTACCCAGACCTCGTCGCTGTCTTGGTGGTACTTTGGGAATGCTGGTCCAAGCAGCAACAGGGTGGCGCACTGTCAAACCGCGACATTATCGGCGCGGGCCTCGAAGAACAACACTGGCGAAGATTGCGTGACCTATTGTTGGAAAAACACATGCTAGCTGAAACCACCGCAGGGTATTACGTTATGACACGAGACCCCCACCACCTGCAGCTAACCGACATTGTCTCCCTAAGCGGTAGAGGGTTGACGGTATTACCTGGCACCAAAGCGAACGAAGCATTAACCAAATATCCCTGGTTTGCCCAACTATCTGATATTTTGAGCCGCGCTAACGAACAATTGGACGACACTTTCTCTCCAACGGTTGCTCAGCTTTTTTCTGACGAGAACACAAATGAACAAAATGACTAAACCAAGAACCCACCCTTTTTTTTTGTGGCTGGGGCTATTACTTTTGAGCTTATCCCTAACATCTTGCGGTAATCATGAAACAACTTATGCTCTAACAGATGGCACCAAATTTCAGTTTTCCGAGTTAAAAGGTCGTGTGGTCTTTATTAATTATTGGGCCGAGTGGTGTAAGCCCTGCCGTACCGAAATGCCCGAGTTAAATACCTTCCAAAAAGAATGGCATGACCGAGTCCAAGTCTTGGCAGTGAACTATGACGGTGTCACTGGGGACCAGTTAAGCACACAGGCAAAGGCAATGGGTATCAACTTCCCCGTACTGACTACTGACCCCAGGCAGCAGTTTGGTGTAACCGCCAGTGGCGCACTTCCAGAAACACTGGTAATCGATACCCAAGGGGTTTACCAAAAAGTATTATTGGGACCGCAAACTGTTGAAAGCCTGTTAGCCGTTGTTCACGAATTAGAAACTCATGAATTGGCAACTGACAGGGGCGACAAATGATCTGGCAATGGTCGTGAGTGGGGTATATACGGCGTTGAGGGCTACTTAGCAATCAAGGCTATCAGTAAAAAACTGGCTAAAAACCAAACACCTGCTTCACAAAAGGGATACTCAGCTTTCGCCGTGCTTCCAACGAGGCATCTTCTAAAATATCGAGACAACCCATCAGCTCTGCCAACCCTCGAGCAGTTCGGTTCGTCAGATAACATGCCACATCATCACTCAATTCCATCCCTCGTCGTGAGGCCCTAAATTGAAGAATTTGTCGTTTTTTATCATCATCTGACGAAGCAAGTTGAAATACCGGCCCCCAACCAAACCGGGACTGAAGGTCGGGTAGTTGTAATGGCATTTCTCTGGCAGAACAATCTGCACCAAGTAGTAAACAGCCATTGGCATCTTTGATTCGGTTATACAGATCAAAAAGTGCTCTTTCCCAATCGGCATGCCCAGATATCACCTGAACATCATCCAGGCAGACCAGAGTCAGTTGTTCCAAGTCTTCTAACAATTGCTCTGGCGGATAATCTAACAGCTCACGCAATGGTAAATATTGAGAGGACAAGCCCTGAGCTGAAGCCTGATGACAGCTCGCCTGCAAGAGATGCGAAACACCGCTGCCAACAGCGCCCCAAAGATAAACAAATGGCTGTTCACCAATGAGCAGCTGTTCACGAAGTACTGTTGCCACCTGACGATTAACATCCTGCTCTTGAAGAAAAAAATTCTCTAGCGTAGCGTCGTCATTCAGATTAATACGCAGGCTCAGCTGTTGAGGCACTAGCGCCGCCCCCAGATAAAATAGAAGTTTTTCGGCTTTGGTAATGTTTTTGTTACAACGCCAACACCCGAACTATCAAGACTCTCGGTACCATTAAGAATCTCAGCACCATAAATAACTTCGTCACTATTAGTAACTTCTGCACTTCCTACTTCACCACTATTCACCGCAGTATCAATACTCGTCTCATCTAAAGTGTTGGCCACCTCAGCAGCAGAAAAGTTTTCAGTCATTCGTCGATCCCTACGCAGGGTATCCAACAACAGGTTCACCTCACCTTCCACATACAATCGCAACCCTAGCCGGTCATTATCGACCTCACTTACGGTCAGGTGGCGAACCACCTCTAATGACTCTAAATAATGGGTTGCCTCATTGAACGACTGGTAATCATTAATATTTTCAAGTTGAAGAAAGACCGTCTCCGTATCCATTTTAGGCACGTAGGCATACTGGCTGGCAAGACGATCCACCACATCAGGCACAATCTTGTTCATTAATGCCGACAAATTATCCGCCACCACATTTTGCAGGCTATCATTGCCTTTTAGATAGAGCAGTCGCGCGGCCCGCCATTGGCCAGAAGAGCTCTGATACATACGCAGAGCCAGCCACGTATTGGCATTGTAGCGCTTTGCGGCTGCTGTCAATTGTGCTTGATTTAGATTCCACACATCTATCGCAGAAATACTCCTGCTATCTTGTAAATCCAACAAAGGAAGAATCAATGGAGCACCGCGATCATCCATCAATGACTCCAGTGTCGCCACAGCTTCCGGCAAGTTTTCGGAGGTCACAAAACTGCGTCCACCGACAGGGTCGTCAATCACCATCCACACCAGTAATCCGGGACGATCAGAGGGCCACACTTGCAACCGATATTCCCTTAGCAGCTTGTTAATTGCCGAAGGGGCATAATTTAAACTCATACCGAGCCCATCGGGCGATGACTCAGGAGTCCGGGGATCACGGTAGCTCACATAGCCATATTCAGTCACATAGCGTTCAGGGTTAGAGTAGCTCACATTCGCCAAGACTTGGCTATCACCTGTGACTTTCACTAACACCTTACCTAGACCAACTCGCATGGCCCGCAATCTTTCAGACCCACTTTGGCCCGAGACCGGTACAACAGTATGATAGAGATCAGTGACCGTTTCTGCCTGTAAGCGCAAGGGCAAAAGCACCACAACAATAAGGGCAATCAGAGTATTTTTAATAACAACACGGTTTTTCATGGCGCGATTGTACCAGTAGAGTACAAATAGGCCCATTATCCGACTGCCAGTTCACTGCTTTTAATATAAAATACCCGCTCTTTTAATTCGCCCCTCAAAAAAGCAGCCATTTCACAACGGCTACTGATAAGTAAGGCAACGACTTAAGGCAACTAGAAACGACTATGAGCGACCAAAAGCCAACCCCTCTCAGCTATAAAGATGCTGGTGTCGATATTGATGCCGGCAATGCACTCGTGGAACGTATCAAGCACGTTGCCAAAGATACTCGACGACCCGAAGTGCTGGCAGGACTGGGTGGTTTTGGAGCCTTGTTTAGCTTGCCCAGCGGCTATAAAGAACCCGTACTTGCCTCAGGTACCGATGGTGTTGGCACCAAACTCAAACTCGCCATGGACCTAGAACTCCACGACACTATCGGCATTGACTTGGTCGCTATGTGCGTCAATGACTTAGTGGTCTGTGGTGCTGAGCCACTGTTTTTCCTCGACTACTATGCTACCGGAAAATTAAATGTCGACATGGCCGCATCTGTCGTCACTGGTATCGGCGAAGGTTGTAAATTAGCGGGCTGCTCATTGGTAGGTGGTGAAACCGCCGAAATGCCAGGTATGTATGAAGGAGAAGACTACGATCTCGCCGGTTTCTGTGTGGGCATCGTAGAAAAAGCTGAGATAATCGACGGCAGCGCTGTCCATGTGGGTGACACGTTAATTGGCCTTGCATCCAGCGGCCCCCATTCCAATGGCTATTCATTGATTCGCAAAGTCATCGAGGTCTCCGGTGCCGACATCCACAATGAAAGTATTGATGGTACGACGTTAGGTCAAGCACTGCTGACACCCACTCGTATCTATGTAAAATCTATTTTGGCATTGGTAGAACATGCCCACGTACCCGTTCATGCCATTTCACATATCACGGGTGGTGGACTATTGGAAAACATTCCAAGAGTACTGCCAGAAAATGCAAAAGCCGTTATCGACACCACAAGCTGGAAGCAGCCTGCCATCTTCGATTGGTTGCAAACCAATGGCAATATAGATGACACCGAAATGCATCGCACATTTAACTGTGGTATCGGCATGGTAGTTTGTGTTCCCACTGAAGTGGCTGAAACTGCACTGGATACACTGCACGCTGCGGGAGAGGACGCCTTTATTATTGGTCATATCGCCCATGCCGAAGCTGACGAAGAACAAGTCGAGCTGTTAGGGCTGTAAGCTGAAAAATTATAAATCATGATCACAAGCTGCAAGAGCTACAAACCATGACCACAAAAACTCGGCCCCGCTTGGTTGTACTGTTATCCGGCAGCGGCAGCAACTTTCAAGCCTTTATCGATGCGACAAAAAGTGGCGAGCTTAATGCAGACATTGTCTCCGTCATCAGTAACAAAGCGGGTGTGATGGGACTTGAACGTGGCAAAAATGCAGGTATCGCCAATGAGGTGGTAAATCACCGTGAATTTGTAGATCGTGAAAACTTCGATCACATATTAGCCGAACGAATCGAGAGCTACAAACCCGACTTGGTAATTCTGGCTGGATTCATGCGCATACTCACGCCGGGATTTGTGCATCGTTTTGCCGGTCGCATAATGAATATCCATCCATCATTACTGCCAAAATATCCAGGGCTGCACACCCACAAACGAGCCATAGAAGCGGGTGATACCACTGCTGGGGCAACGGTACATTTCGTTACCAGCGAACTAGATGGCGGCCCAGCTATCATTCAAGCTGAAGTACCTGTACTGCCCGGTGATAATGAAGCTGCACTGGCGAACCGCGTACTGGTTAAGGAACATCAAATCTACCCCCTAGCGGCCCAGTGGTTCTGCGAAGGGCGCTTATCCTTCAACAATGGCAAACCTCAACTGGATGGAAAACAACTGCCTGACGCCGGCTTCCCTTTCTCTGATATCATCCCTGAACACTGAAACCGTTTTTTAACACATGTTTGCTGAACAAAAGACGACAAACTGTATCTAATCATCGGTTCAGCCATGCCAACTACAGACACAGGAATACGGTTAATACTATGCCGACACTCAGTCAGAGACTTGCCGTCTTTTATATGCACCTTAGCGCTTTACGTCTTAAAAAAATCAGTGTTGGCATTATCACTGTAATAAGCGCTGTTTTTGCCACATCAGCATACGCTGACTTTCAGGTTGAACCTCAACCCGCACCGCCAACAGATCTCGCGTTAATGCCCTACAATCTTTCCTATGCCGCTACGTATAACGGTATGGATATTGATGCCAGCCGTCAGTTAAAACTAGCATCAGGTCAGTACACTCTCAGTACCACGGCAAAAAACATGCTCAGCAACATCACCGAGCACGCCGAATTCCGCATTAGTAACCAAGGTCTCATCGTCGACCTCAACTACCAATACAAACGCAGTATCCTCGGCATGAAGAAAACCGAAAAGCTGACCTACAACCGAGATGAAGGTATTGCTAACTACGACAGTAAAAAGAAACAACGTCAGGTCGTATTAAAAGATGGCTACCTCAACCGGCTGACCTATCAACTCCAACTACAAAGAGATTTAATTAATGGCGTTTCCCCCTTGCACTATCAAGTCATCAGCCGCGGTCGACTCAAGTCCTATAATTTTGAAATAGTTGGTGAGGAAACCCTCGACACGCCCCTTGGTAAAATTCATACCACAAAGGTAAAACGAATCAGAAAAGATGATGACAGGGAAACCTTGCTCTGGCTTGCGCCCCAGTGGAATTACTTGTTGGTACAACTCTGGCAGCGTGAGAAAGGCGGGGAGGACTACAAAATTGCTCTCCAACAGGGAACACTCAACGGTGAAACATTAAGTCATTAAACAACCAGTTGGTTAATAAACAAAAAGTTATTAAACAAACAGAACTAACACAAGCAACATAATTCCGGGCCCACATCATGCAAATTTCACCAGAAGACCGTCCTGACGATCAATCACACCCTCTACAGAACTCTGGAGGAAAATGGATCGCATTACTCATTGCTTTCGGTCTTCTCGGAGGCCTGGCTTACTACGTGTTAAGCCCACTCGACCTCTCTCCCGAAAAACAGCTCCCTGAACCCCAAGCGATGGAGAATAACGAAACCGTTGAGACTGTTTCAACCCCGCCACCAGGATCACAGAAAGAAATCCCTCAACAAGCGAGCACCAAGGCTGAGCCATCCTTTGTACTACCCTCCCTAGATAAGAGTGACGCGGAGGTAAGCAAACAGCTCACCAACCTCAGCACCGATGGAAAGCTGAACCAATGGTTTTATACCAAACATATCATTCGTAGAGGCGTAACCTTAGTAGACGGGATGTCGAGAGGCAAACTCCTCAATAAGATGCACAATGCCCCCGGGCCAAAAGGTAAATTTGGTGTTGTAAAGGAAGGCAATAAATTATGGCTAGATCCCGCCAACTACCAACGTTATGGCTATCTCTCCAAGATGGTGACATCTATTGACAACGACAAGCTGGTCGGCCTATTTCACCGATTCCGCCCGCTATTAGAAGAGGCCTATGGCGAACTGGGCTACTCACCCAAGGAACTCGACAGCACCATCATTGCAGCCCTTGAGCAAGTCATTGCCGCACCGATTCACACTAACCCGATTGCGCTCACTCAAGAATCAGTTCAGTACAAATATGCCGATCCAACACTGGAAGCTTTGCCACCTATTCAAAAACAATTGCTAAGAATGGGGCCACAAAACACTCAACTCCTTCAGAAAAAAGCGCGGCTATTACGCGAAGCATTACTCCAATAGCCGCGGCCACCATCTCTTACCTAAGGCTTTATTAAGGCAGCTCAGGTTCGTCCTCTAGCGCTGCCTATTTAAACGGCTTGAACATCAAAATCAGTTTGGGCAAGAGTGTCATTGAAGCCAATAAAGCTGAAAACATAGCAAGCCCCGTCAGTAAACCGAAGTACACCGATGGCATAAAGTTAGACAATGCCAAAATGGAGAAGCCCACAATAATGGTAATCGCCGTATAGAACAGTGCTCGACCAATACTGGCATGAGCCCTGTGCATACTCGCAATATAATCATGATCAATGGCAAACTCATATTTAAAACGGGTGATGTAATGAATGTCGTGATCCACCCCAATCCCTACAGTGATAGCGGCAATAGTAATGGTCATCATATCAAGGGGAATACCGGCAATACCCATACCACCAAGTACCACACCAGCTGCCAAAAGGTTCGGCAGAATAGCGATCAACGCAACCGACAGTGAGCGGAACAGCACCAAGAACATGGCCATAATACAGAGAAACACCGTTCCCATCGTTAATATCTGTGAACGAAATAGGCTCTGCAACATGTTGTTATAAAGCACCATCGGGCCGGTAAAGTGAATCTGGTCTTCTGTAAAACCGGCCTCATCTATGGCAAAGCTATGTATCTTCTCCAGTAGTTTATTGCGATCCAAGTCACCCAAACTATCTTTGATACGCAGGCTGATGCGCGCTTGATTTTCACGCTCATTCACATAGGGCCAGAGAAGAAATTTGGCATTCTCAGGCGACATTGCCAATGACATTAAAGCCAGCTCAAAATCGCTGATCTCACGGTTCACTAGTTCAGAATAAACATCTGTCACCATAACCAGAGAACTGACTTTGCCCACCTCAGGTATGGCCTCAAGATACGTATGAAGCTTGGCTATATCTTCAATTCCAGGACGGGTAAACCAATAGCTATCTTCAATAAACTCAACCTCTTCTTCAGCCACACCAGCCGAATCAGAAACAGTCTCATCATCAGTTTCACCACTGTCGCTGTACATACCGGCAAAGGGGTCGCCGTAGGGGTCATCAGCCGCTACCGACGCATTTTCTTCCGCCTCTACATCAACAACCTCACCTTCATCACTATCGGCATACATACCTGCAAAAGGGTCCCCATAGGGATCCGCGACTACATCCTCTTCTTCTGGCTCACTGTCAACGACCTCGCCTTCATCACTATCGGCATACATGCCAGCAAAGGGATCTTCATAGGCGTCGTCTACTGCCGGCCTATTCTCCGTCTCAACATCACCCTCTTCAGCGAGCAGATCTTCAACGCTAATCGATCCATCATCAATCTTCGGCGGGGCATTAATAATAATATCCAGCGGTATGGTACCGCCCAATTTATTATCAATGAGCGAAAGCCCTTGATAAATTTCAGTATCAGCGTGGAAATAATCTATAAAATGATTCTCCACCTTTAGCTGAGATATCCCCCACGCACTGACAATTGAAGCCAGCAATGCCAGCCCCAGCACCCAACCACCATGGTGTTCAGTAAAACGAGAAAAACCGAGGGTTAAAGCAGAGGAATCATCTTGTTTATCACTGTTCACACCCTTGCCATAGACCATCATTCCTGCCGGAATGATGATAAAGGCAACGATAAGTGACAGCGCCAATCCAACGGTCATCATCCAGCCAAAGTCGATGACTGGGCGAATATCGCTAAGCACCAGAGAAGAAAAGGCGACCATGGTTGTCAGCATGGTATAGAGGCATGGCCTAGCCATGCTTTTCACCGTATCCCTGACCAAATCGAATTGCTCGTTATTAGGGGACTGGCGAAGTAATTCTCGGTATCGAACAATCAGATGAATCGTCAATGCCAGGGTAATAATCAATAACAGTGAGACAAAATTGGAAGAGACGATTGTCATCCGCCAATCGACCCAGCCGAGATAACCTAACATGATTTCTACGCACAAAATGCACGTTGCTAGGGGCAACAAAACCCACCGAGCCTGACGAAAAATAATCGCTAGGGTGATAATAATAAACAACAAAACAACGGCACCAAATACGTTCAAATCACTTTTGATAAAGTCGACCATATCAGCGGTAATCATGCTCAAGCCGCCAAGGAATATTTGGGCATGATCTTTATACGGCGACATTTTTTTCCGTATTTCTGCCACCCGAATTTGTTCTTCAGCAGCACGAACTGTGCGGTAATCCAGAAATTCCTGATTAACAACCTGAAGGGCCACAGCCTCTTCAGGTGACAAACCTTGAGTATCACGTTTAATCCGCAAGGTATCCCGCTGTTTCACCAGTGTCTGGTATTTTTCATCCTGCGCTATTTCCACAAGAACAATTGTCGTTTGAGCGTCCTGACTCATGATAAGGTTTTGATAAACCGGACTCTCTAGGAATTCCTGGCGCACCAGATCACGGTCAACACCAGGTAGAAGTAAGGTGCGGGGAGGCTTTAAAAGATCACCAACATCAACTTTAGGACTATAGAGCAACGGCACATCCAACATTGAAGTAACGGTTCCAATGCCGTTAATACCCCTTAAATCATCACATAATGCTTTGAGTGTTTGAAGGCTATTATCGTCAAACAGATCACCTTCATCAGGCTTATATGTCACCACTAAGAAATCACTACTACCGAAACGGTGTATCGATTCTCGGTAATAAGCTAGGTCGTTGTCATTTTCAAGGGTGAGGGAATCAAGAGAGGCGTCTAGCTTTAGGTTTGGTAACCCCAGCCCCATCATGATGGCAATGAACATGACGGCCAAAATAGCAATAATAGGGTGGCGCAGAATCAGTTTTTCGTAAATTCTCAATAGGCTCTTTGACATCTGACGACCCCTCTCTCACTTAGAATGGATTCAAATTAAAGTACGCTACATATATTTCCCAAAGAGGCAGACTATAGTCATGTCGACCGAAGAACAACAACATTGCAACTGATAGATTTTTTTATCCTGTATAAAGTGAACATAGCTTCGGCATAAAATGCAGGCATAACATCACTGTGCTACCTACTTATATGAACGTATTAATCCAGCCCAAACACCTTAAGTCCTAACGTATAAAGGAAAGACTCAACAACATGTACCTTGTTATCAAAAATGCTCATATCACCTTTGCCATCATCAGCATCAGCCTGTTTATCGTTCGGGCCTACTGGTCCGTCACAGAATCTGACAAGCTACAACAACGGTGGGCAAAAATACTTCCCCATGTTAATGACACCTTATTGCTTTCCTGCGCCATTTATCTCATGGCCTCGATCCACCAATATCCCTTTAGTGATCACTGGTTAACCGCCAAATTTATTGCACTGTTAATTTATATTGGTACCGGAACCGTCGCCATCAAACGGGGGAAAACACCAGGCACACGCCTATTATTCAGCTTATTGGCTGTAGCAACATTCAGCTATATTATTGCTGTGGCCACCACCCATTCTCCATGGGGAGTCTACTAACGAAACCAAATCGTGAAAAAGGATGTAAAGCGAATGAATAACAACGTCTATAGAACTCAAAGTTTGAGCCCTCTTTTTATCTACGCCGTTGTTTTTGGATGCAGTCTAGTCGCTGCCATCGTTTTGTATGGCTGTCTGCCATCCACCGGAATATAGGAAAGAGTAAGAGTGCAAAGTTAGGAGGCGCTGTTATTTTCGACGAAGTAGGTCGCCGACTATTTATATTCGCCTTGCATGAGGCCGAACAAAGGGCTGACGAATCAAGGAAACTATTCCGCCAGCTACTTTCCACAGTAAAACTTTTGCTTTAATCATCACCGTTCAAGCCTAAAGAGAAGCTTAGGCTTTTGGTAGTGTTACCCCAGTCTGCCCCTGATACTTGCCACCGCGATCCGCATAAGACACTTCGCAGACTTCATCGGACTCAAAGAACAACATCTGAGCGACACCTTCATTGGCATAAATTTTTGCTGGCAGGCTGGTTGTATTGGAAAATTCCAGTGTTACGTGACCTTCCCACTCAGGCTCCAGTGGTGTGACATTCACGATAATGCCACAACGGGCATACGTCGATTTACCCAAACAGACCGTCAACACATTCCGAGGAATTCGAAAATACTCAATGGTACGCGCCAGCGCAAAAGAGTTCGGTGGAATAATGCAGTAATCGCCCTTTATATCAACAAAGGCATCGTTATCAAAATGCTTGGGATCAACAGTCTTAGAATGGATATTAGTAAAGATTTTGAATTCATCTGCACAACGAACATCATAACCATAGCTAGACACACCATAGGAAATCACCTTCTCACCATTGGGGTCGGGCTGGCGAACCTGTCTTCCCTGAAACGGTTCAATCATGGCGTGTTCCTGCGACATACGGGTAATCCACTTATCGGATTTAATACTCATAAACCTATACTTCCCAAAACAGTTTGATCATAAAAGTGGGCCATAATACCTGTTTGAACCTACCGATCAAAGTGCCCCATATAGACAGCGCCATTTGCTTGTACTAACTGGCTGATATTACAAGGTGGAAAGGTATGATCGGAGGGGTGGGCGTTGCTAATTGCGCAGATATCGCAATATGTGCCCTTTAAAGGTACTGGCAAGCAGATTGTCATGGTCAGGCTTAGACTTTGTATGGGAATATCCCAGCGTTATCATTTTTTTGCTAAATGACGAGTGATTAGAACGCCCCGGGTCCACCAGAATGATTTCGCATTTTGGTTTAGCATGCTGATCAATAAAATTGGACAACAAATCGATATGATCGCGCTCATATAAAACATCAGAACCGATAATAACGTCGTATTTTCCCAGCCCATCACACGAATCATTCCAGCTCGTACGCAAGAATGGAATTTTCGCACCATTGTTCAGCCTGACATTTTCAGTCAAAAAGTTACTTGCCTCGGGGTGAATATCCGTTGCAGTAATGTCGGCATGACGAGAATTAAGTAGCAAGCTCGATAACGCCATGCCACAGCCAACTTCCAAAATACGTTTGCCTTCTATGGGAAAGTTTGCCATTTCGTGAGCAAGAACTTCACCTGACGCCCAAACAACCCCAAAAAGGGACCATTGGGCTGACGAGATACCCAGTGCATCAGCCTCTCCAAGGGAATCAGAAAATTGCTGTTTATCCCAAAGGGAGCGAACATGAATATCAAAGCGATCAATTTCTATGGTTTGATATCGGATACGGAGAGGAGGCATTTTGTAGCTCGGTGCGTGAATGACACGTAACTAGCCTTAATCGAAATCGATTCGCCACGTAGGGAAAGGTCACTATAAGCATATGGGTTAATATTTACTATGCGTATTGTCCTCACTTGTTTTTCAATGCTTTCTATTTGACTACCCCACCCCACGTTTTATGTAGCAATGAACAATCATAGACCGAGCCATAGCCGATCACCCCTCTCGCCAGGATCAAAACCGATGTTTAATCGTTCATCTAACGTAATATGTTCACTCTACCCCTAACTTTCACCCACCCAACTCAGGATCCAGCATGAACAAATTATTAATTTTCTTTGCAGCAGGATGCATAGGAGCACTAGCTAATAGCCTGACTGTTTGGCAATTTGGTCAACTTGGCATCACATCCTCGATTGGGGTTTCGATCGCACCTGCATTAACCCCAGCGTGGTTATACCCAAGACTGGTATGGGGCGGCATTTGGGGACTGCTTTTTATCCTGCCGATGCTCTCATCACGACTGTTACTGAAAGGAGCCGTTTTGAGCCTCTTCCCAACAGCTATTCAGCTATTTGTTATTTTTCCTATGACGACACACAAAGGTATAGGTGGCATTGAACTGGGGCTACTCACACCAGTATTGGTTGTATTTTTTAACGGGGTCTGGGGAGTTGTGACGGCAGCCGCAATAAGGTTTTCAAAATAACCAGCCAGTAAAAAGCGTAGTTTTAACTGCGCTTTTTACTGATATATAACCAGTTATGTTACAAGGTATTTATAGCCACAGCATCTCAACTCCCAACTAAGAACCCGACTTTATTCAATAATAATTTCCGGACCACCTGGAGAGGATTGACCTGCCAGTAAAGCAGCCACTTTAGAGGCTATCTGACCATACGCCTTTGCAGCGGCCCCCTCAGGATGAGAGATGACAGAGGGTTTCCCCGCATCAGCCTGCTGACGAATATCAAGAGACAACGGCAAAGCACCCAATACTTCGGTCTTGTATTCCGATGCAACTTTCTGCCCCCCGCCTTCACCAAAGATGTGTTCCTGATGACCACATTGACTACAACTGTGCACCGCCATATTTTCCACAACACCCAGTACTGGAATGTTGACCTTGTGAAACATTTCAATGGCCTTCCGGGCATCCAACAATGCGATATCCTGAGGTGTGGTGACAATCACGGCCCCAGATAACTTCGCCTGTTGCGCCAATGTCAGTTGGATATCACCGGTTCCTGGCGGCATATCTACCACAAGATAATCCAACTCCCCCCACAGGGTTTGATTGAGCAGCTGCATCAGAGCACCCGTAGCCATTGGGCCACGCCAAACCACAGGAGTCTGCTCAGTCACTAGGTAACCCATGGACATGGATTTCACACCCAAAGCCTCCACAGGCACAAAGAATTTTTGCTCCACAATATCAGGTCGTGTTCCTTCAGCAACACCCAACATCATTTGCAGACTGGGACCGTAGATATCCGCATCAACAATACCGACGTTGTTACCCTGTTGAGCCAGCGCCAGTGCTAAGTTTACGGATGTCGTTGATTTCCCCACGCCTCCTTTTCCCGAAGCTACCGCAATAATATGCTTTATGCCCGCCAAACCTGCCTGAACTGGTGCTTCTGCCATCATCCAACCTCATACCAACTAATGAAAATCCAAGGGAAAACCGTTATAGTGGCGCACTTTTTGATAATTGCACGCACCGTGATAACGGGCCTATCCATACACTAAAACACGAACACCAAATTATAGCAGTCTATCAACATGACCGAATGCCTGACCGAACGCCGAAAAATTCTTGTGACCAGTGCCCTGCCCTATGCCAACGGGTCAATCCATCTGGGACATTTAGTGGAATATATCCAAACAGATATTTGGGTGCGCTTCCAAAAAATGCGTGGTCACGAATGTTACTACGTCTGTGCTGATGATGCTCATGGCACGGCCATTATGTTGAAGGCAGAACAACGTGGTATTTCACCAGAAGAGCAAATTGCTGAAGTTAAGGCCGAACACGAGAAGGACTTTAGCGACTTTCTGATCCGCTTTGATAACTTCCATTCCACCCATTCTGAAGAGAACAGAGAGCTATCTGCACTGATCTATAACCGCTTACGCGAGAATAATCATATTGCCTCTCGGGAAATCACCCAGGCATTTGACCCTGAAAAGAATTTGTTCCTTGCAGACCGTTATATCAAGGGCACCTGCCCAAAATGTAAAGCAGACGATCAGTATGGCGACAACTGTGAAGCCTGTGGTGCTACGTATGCACCTACCGACCTAATCAACCCTGTCTCTGCTATTTCTGGCGCAACACCTGTTGAAAAAGCCTCCACCCATTACTTCTTTAAACTGCCTGAATTTTCAGACTTTTTGAAAGCTTGGACCCGTGCAGGGCATGTGCAGGAAGAAGTCGCGAACAAGCTTGGTGAATGGCTTGATGCCGGATTACACGAGTGGGACATCAGCCGCGACGCGCCCTATTTTGGTTTTGAAATTCCCGGTGCACCCGGTAAGTATTTTTACGTTTGGCTGGATGCGCCCATTGGCTATATGGCCAGCTTTAAAAACTTGTGTGAGAGAGAGGGTCTGGAATTTAATGATTTCTGGAAGCAGGATTCTGATGCTGAGCTTTACCATTTTATTGGCAAGGACATCGTCAACTTTCATGCTTTGTTCTGGCCCGCCATGCTAACCAGCGCCAATTTCCGCACCCCTACCAAAGTTTGCGTCCATGGCTTTCTGACGGTTAACGGCAAGAAAATGTCGAAGTCTCGGGGAACATTTATCAATGCCCGCAGCTATCTGGATAATTTGAACCCAGAATATTTACGCTACTATTTTGCGGCAAAACTGTCCTCTGGCGTAGATGACCTTGATTTAAATCTGGATGACTTTTCACAACGAGTGAACAGTGATTTGGTCGGTAAGGTTGTCAATATTGCCAGCCGTTGTGCCAAATTTATCACCAAGGGAAATGACGGAATTTTATCGAGCAACATTGCCGACGAAACTCTGTGGCAACAGGTAGCCGGTGCAGCTGATAGCATTGCTGCCCATTATGAAAACCGAGAATTTGGTAAAGCCATTCGGGAAATCATGGCTCAAGCAGATGCCGCCAATGAATATATTGCGGCCAAAGAACCCTGGAAGTTATCCAAGGAACCTGGCCGTGAGCAGGAAGTACTGGATATCTGCTCATTGGGAATCAATCTGTTTAGAGCATTAATGATCTATCTTAAACCTGTACTACCGGCCATGACTGAGGCAGCAGAGCTCTTCCTCAACGACGAACTTCGTTGGGACGCGGCACCCCAACCACTTCTCAATCATCAAATCAATAAGTTCAAACCCCTGATGCAGCGGGTTGAACAAGATAACGTAGACGCCATGTTAAAAGCTAGCAACCAAGCTGTCCCTACGCCTGACTCAATACCGGCCACAACGTTACAGGCTAAGGAGATTTCAATAAAAACTGGATCCTCGCCGACGGAACCACTGGCAGACGAAATCAACTTTGATGATTTTATTAAAGTTGATCTGAGAGTTGCCCTCATCACCAAAGCGGCCTACGTGGACGGCGCAGACAAACTGCTGCAACTGACGCTGGATATCGGTGGTGAAACCCGGAATGTATTTTCTGGTATCAGATCATCTTACCAACCTAAAGACCTCGAAGGTCGGCTAACCGTACTGGTCGCTAATTTAGCCCCACGTAAAATGCGTTTTGGTATCTCTGAAGGTATGGTTTTAGCGGCTGGCGACAAAAAGGGAATCTATCTTCTGTCACCCGATAGTGGCGCAGAACCGGGACAGAGAATCACCTAGGGACTAATATCAGCCAGGACGATATGGTTTATAGCTATACCTTATGGCGAAATATACTAAAAATTTGGTGTTTTATGCTTATTAGCGGAATCAGCATACCGCTATAATGTTTGGCCTATTGAGATAAGACTAAATGCAAGAATTTGCTGTTATTCTGATTAGCACCATATTGGTGAACAACTTTGTACTGGTCCAGTTTCTGGGCCTGTGCCCATTTATGGGTGTCTCCAACAAACTGGAAACCGCCATCGGTATGGCCGGGGCGACCACTTTTGTACTGACACTGGCAGCAATGTCCAGCTATATGGTCAACAGTTGGATTCTGATTCCACTGAACCTTGAGTACCTTAAAACGATTTCTTTCATTCTGGTGATTGCCGTTGTGGTCCAGTTCACCAAAATGTTTATCGAAAAAAGTAGCCCTCTACTCTATCGAGTTCTTGGTGTCTTTCTTCCCTTGATTACCACCAATTGCGCGGTATTAGGGGTCGCATTACAAAATACCACCAAAGCTCACACCTTCTCGGAATCGACCCTCTATGGTTTTGGTGCGGCGATAGGGTTTTCTCTGGTCTTGATACTATTTTCCGCCATGCGTGAACGTCTTGCTGTCGCTGATGTACCTACACCCTTCAAGGGTGCCGCTATTGGTATGATTACTGCTGGACTAATGTCATTAGCCTTTATGGGCTTCAGCGGACTGGTATAGGGGCATAGCGTGTACGACATCATTGTCCAGAACCCGTTCTCGGCTGCACTGGTTGCATTAGTCAGTCTCTCCATTGTTTTTGGAGCCATACTTGGCTACGCCGCCGTTAAATTTAAAGTGGAAGGCGACCCCATTGTCGAGCAACTCGACAAGTTGTTGCCACAAACTCAATGCGGCCAATGTGGTTTCCCCGGCTGCAAACCTTACGCACAGGCTATTGCTGATGGTGACGCCATCAACAAGTGTCCCCCCGGCGGCCAAACAACCATTAACGCCATTGCCGATCTACTCGATGTGGAGGCACCAACTCTCGATGCTGAACACGGCGAAGAGAGTGAAGTGAGGACCGTTGCCTATATTCGTGAAGATGAATGTATCGGCTGCACTAAATGCATTCAGGCCTGTCCCGTAGACGCCATTCTCGGTGCCGCCAAACTCATGCACACCGTGATTGCCAGCGAATGTACTGGTTGTGACTTATGTGTAGAACCCTGCCCTGTGGACTGTATTGATATGCTTCCCGTGGAGAAAGGGCTGGCTGATTGGAAATGGGGATTACCACCAACCGTGGAAGAACAAATTCTAACCATCAACCCCAAAGATATTATTGCTTCTGACCATAAACAGGTTGAAGACAATGACGGTAAAGACTCAGACGACAGCGGAGAAAAAGCCGCATGAGAAAAGTCTGGGATTTAATCGGTGGGGTTCACCCCCCCGAAAATAAACATCAGTCTGTTCAGGACAGCATTGGCATCCTACCCCTGCCTGAGAAACTGGTTATCCCGCTGAATCAGCATATTGGCGCGCCACCCAAACTCTTTGTAAGTATTGGGGATAAAGTACTTAAAGGGCAACCGCTGGCCGAACCCAAAGGTATGGTCAGCGTAGGTATTCATGCTCCTACATCCGGATTGATCAGTGATATCAGCGACTATCCAATTCCTCATCCATCAGGTATGGCAGCTCGATGTATTACCCTGATACCCGATGGTGAAGACCGCAGTATCGAACATCGAGGAATTGATAATTTCCGCGAACAAAGCCCTGAAATATTGCTGGAAATCATTCGGTCGTCCGGAATCACTGGCATGGGAGGAGCGGGGTTCCCCACAGCCGTTAAACTCAACCCCCTACAACCTATTTCAACGCTGATTATTAATGGAACCGAGTGCGAACCCTTCATCACATCAGATGACATGCTGATGAGAGAGTACCCGGAAGAGATCATTGAAGGCATCAAAATAATGTCGTTCACTCTCGGTGAGCCCGACGAAATACTGATAGGCATTGAGGACAACAAGCCGGAAGCCTATGAAGCGCTTGAGCCCTACCTAAAAGACACCAATATTAAGCTAGTAAGGTTTGCTACTCGCTACCCTTCTGGTGGCGAGAAACAGTTAATCCAGATCCTGACGGGGAAAGAAGTCCCACAGGGAGGATTACCTGCAAATATAGGCATCGTATGCCAAAATATAGGCACTACCTATGCGGTACAACGGGCTGTTGTTCATGGCGAACCATTAATTTCCCGCGTCACTACCGTGACCGGCAAAGCCTGTAAGACCAACAGAAATTACCACACATTAATCGGCACGCCCATTAGCCACTTGCTGACACATAATGGTTTTGACCAAAGCAAATGTTCACGTTTGATCATGGGTGGCCCAATGATGGGGTTCACCTTGGAAAACCCAGACATTCCGGTGATAAAAACCACCAACTGCATTCTGGCGCCCGACGAAACAGAGCTACCCACGCCACCACCAGCTCAGGCCTGTATTCGATGTGGCATGTGTGCAGAGGCTTGCCCTGCGAGCCTTCTGCCCCAACAACTCCTTTGGTACGCTCAGTCACAAAACTACGAAAAGCTTGAGGCTCAAAACCTGTTCGACTGCATTGAGTGTGGTGCCTGTTCTTATGTCTGCCCCAGCAACATTCCTCTGGTTCAGTACTACCGAGCAAGCAAAGGTGAAATGAAAAAAATGGCGGAAGAGAAAGTGCATGCCGATAGAGCTAGGCAGCGCTTTGAATTCCAAAAATCCCGCAAAGAAAAAGAAGAAGCGGCGAAAACAGCCAAACGAGAAGCGCGGAAAAAAGCCGCTGAACAAGCTAGGGCTAAAACCGCTTCCGAGCCGACACCTGCTACAGCGTCTTCGTCCTCCAGCACTCAGGCTTCAGGTGCTGACGATATTATCAAAGCAGCGATGGCTCGCGCCGAGTCAAAAAAAGCCTCACCGGAAGAACAACAAGCTAAGCTGGAGCGCGGAGTAGCTCGAGCCACCAGTCATCTGGAGACAGTACAGCAACGGCTGAAATTGCTGGAAAAGAATGCTCCTGACAAACAACGGGAACAAGTTCTGGCTGCCATAGAAGATGCCAAAGTCCGGCTTGCCGACGCTCAGACAAAGCTTGGTACCACCAAGGCCAAACCCGATGAAAAATTAAACGCCCAAGCAGTGTTGATGGAAAAGGTCCAGGCCAGCCCCAAAGAGGCCCTAGAAAAGAAAATTGCCCTACTGAAAGAACGCATCACAACGACAGAAGAAAAAATTTCCGCCGCTGAAGACAAAACAATTAAGTCTGCGCTACAAAACGGTTTAGAAAAACAGCAAACCAAATTGAATGATGCCGAGCAGCAACTAGCTGAAACATCAGCAGATGCTAAAGCGCCCACACCTGAAACCGTGGCAACAGAAACAAGTGATGCCGCATCCTTAGCTATTGCCAAAGCTCAGGCTAAAGCTGCGGCACAGGCTGACATGTCAGATGAAGATAAATTACGTGCCACTATCGAGTCTCTCAAAACGCGCCTAGAAAAAGCACAGGAACGGCTAACAGACGCGGAGTCTGAGGGTTCTGACCACATAGAGGCACTTCGTTCCGGCGCAGACAAATTGCAAGCCAAACTGACATCTGCTAAAGCAGAACTGTCAGAGCAAACACATTAACGGACACTGACCATGGCTCTGCTTAAATTGACATCACCCCATGCCCACACCGCTCAATCTACAGCGAATGTGATGCAACTGGTGCTACTCGCAACCATCCCAGGGCTGCTTGCACTCACCGTCTTCTTTGGCTGGGGCACCCTAATCAATATCCTCATAACCAGCATCGTTGCCCTGGGCTGTGAAGCGGGCATCATGTACCTGCGAAAACGACCCGTAATGTTTTACTTGCGAGACTACAGCGCCCTTGTGACCGCAGTACTACTGGGGCTGGCGCTGCCACCTCTGGCGCCTTGGTGGATCGCCGTGGTCGGCACCGCTTTTGCCATTGTGGTAGCCAAACATCTCTATGGTGGACTGGGCTACAACCCCTTTAATCCGGCAATGATAGGCTATGTAGTTGTACTGATTTCTTTCCCCGTACAAATGACCTCCTGGCCTGCACCTGCCCCACTGTACCCAGCCGATATAGATGTGCCTGGTATCTGGCAATCACTGCAAATAGTATTCCCCTTTTTAAGCCCAGAGGTCGTCAAGAGTACTGTTTCAGGAGGAATAGATGCGTTCACTGCAGCCACACCACTGGATACGTTTAAACACAATACCGGGCTGCTAGTCGATCAACTGTATAAACAAGATCCTTTATTCAGTCAGGGCCATTGGGCCGGGCTCGGCTGGGAGTGGGCCAATTTCGGTTTTCTTGCCGGCGGCTGCTTCTTACTGTATCGCAGAATATTCACCTGGCACGCGCCTGTGTCAATGCTGGTCGCACTGACCGTTTGCTCAACGTTATTCTATGACGGGGGAAGCTCTTCAAGCCATGGCTCACCCCTGCTGCACCTGCTTAGCGGTGCGACGATGCTCGGCGCATTCTTCATTGTCACCGACCCAGTCACCTCCGCCACCAGCAACCGAGGGCGTCTCATCTATGGCGCACTGGTTGGCGTATTGGTGTTTATTATCCGTAGCTGGGGTAGCTATCCAGATGCTATCGCATTTGCTGTACTACTGATGAACTTTGCCGCACCCTTGATCGACAATTACACCCTGCCTCGCACCTATGGTCATAAAAAACCACGCCGTGCGACGGAGAAAAAGGACTAGATGATGCTAGGCAAATCCATCCGTTTTAATAGTCTGATATTGGGCCTTTTTGCCTTGATCACTGCCGCACTTCTCGCAGTGACACACGAGGGCACAAAAGAACGTATTGCCGACGCTAAACGTGAAGTCGCAAAACGAGCCTTACTAGAAATTGTCCCCCTTGAGCGCCACAACAACGATGTGCTCATCGATACACTTAAAATTCCTCCTGAATATTTTCCAATGCTGGGCATTAAAAGCGGCAACATTAATATTGCTCGTGACGGCAATAAACTTGTAGCGGTCATTGTGCCTGCCATAGCACCCGATGGTTACAGCGGCGATATTCAGATGATCATCGGCATCAACGTGGACGGCACTATTGCGGGTGTCAGGGTCATATCCCACAATGAAACACCAGGTCTTGGCGATAAAGTCGACATCAAGAAAAACAACTGGATTCTGGGCTTTAATGGAAAATCCCTGACAAGCCCTAAACCCAAAGATTGGAAAGTGAAAAAGGATAAGGGCAGCTTTGATCAATTTACCGGCGCGACCATCACACCGCGTGCCGTGGTAAAACAGGTATTAAAAACCCTTCAGTACTATAAAGAAGACAAGGAAAGACTTCTGAAAGCAGCACAACCGACCGAACCCACGGAAGCAGCTCCTCCAGAGGCACCAAGTCATGGCTGATACATCCTATCGAGAAATTACCGCCAATGGGCTTTGGAAAAATAATCCGGCTCTGGTACAACTATTAGGCCTATGCCCACTTCTGGCCGTCACTGGCTCCGTCGTCAATGCATTGGGGCTCGGGCTGGCTACTATGCTGGTTTTAACAGGCTCTAATATTGCCGTTTCGTTGATTCGAAAACATGTGTCAGATGCTGTGAAAATTCCAGCTTTTGTGATGATCATTGCAACATTTACCACCTGCATTGAACTGATCATGAAAGCCTATACCTATGAGCTGTATCTAATACTGGGTATCTTTATCCCTCTCATTGTTACCAACTGCACCATACTGGGTAGGGCCGAAGCCTTTGCCAGTAAAAATCATGTTGGGGCCGCCGCCTTGGATGGTCTCATGATGGGAGCAGGATTTGGCGCAGTATTGCTAGTCATTGGAACGATTCGGGAGATTCTTGGCAGCGGCACACTGTTTGCCAATATGCACCTGTTGTTTGGACCCATTGCCGAAAATTGGACACTACAACTCTTTAGCGAAGGCTATGGGTTTTTAGTCCTAATATTGCCACCCGGCGCATTTATTGTAGCCGGAATGCTCATCGCCTTAAAAAATATCATTGATAACAAAATAGAACGTCGAAATGCCGCGTGCCGCACACCCACTGTAAAGGGTGCCAAGCGAGTTCGTACTACAGGGACGGTTTCTTAGCATTTTTTTCTCGTACAGTTGCCGAAAAATTATTGTTGAAGTGAATCAGCTCTGTCATTTTTTATTATTCAACCAACACGGACAGTCTCTCCCATATTTTTAAACTGTGTGGGTGTTTTTTAAGACCCGCTAATGTATCTTTTAGATACATTGACGTGACCAAACTCACTCAATAGCATGAGCATCTGTTATAAAGTCACTGGCCTGCCGTAAAAACACGGGACAGTTGAATTCATGGAGAAAACCAAGTGAAAAGAAGTGGGGCATGGCTTACCCGGTATGCATTAGAAACAATTGGTGTCACTCATACCTTTGGTATTCCCGGCGAACACAATACAGAAATTTACCATGAGCTAGACTTGTCCGAAAAAATTACTCCCTGCATCGTGACCCATGAAGCCTCTGCAGCATTTATGGCTGATGCTGTAAGCCGCACGACCGACACAATAGGCACCCTGATCATTGTCCCTGCATCAGGCGTTACCCACGCTGCCAGCGGAATAGCTGAAGCCTTTCTTGATGGCATTCCAATGCTTATCATCACTGGTTGCGTGGACAGCGAACCCGGCCACCGTTATCAGCACCAAGCTATCGACCTCCCCACCCTTGTCGCACCTATAACCAAAGCATCCTTCCGGGTTAAGAGCCTAGGTGATCTCGTCTCGACTATATTTGAAGCTTACCGTACGGCCTTAGACGGTGTGCCAGGGCCAGTATTTATAGAAATTCCTATTAACCTGCAACTGTCTCACGAGGAAACAGGCGAGCTACCGACGTTTAAACCGACACCAACCAAATCAGCAATAGATGACACCGTCATAGCTCAAGCTGCACAAATGCTTATCCAAGCCGAACATCCTGGCATCTTTGTTGGCTGGGGCGCAAAAGAGGCTACAGATATCATTCAGTCATTAGCCTCACACTTGGGCGCGCCGGTGGCGACAACCTTACAAGGGTTAAGTGTCTTTCCTGCCAACCACCCATTACATACCGGCATGGGGTTTGGCCTATCAGCGGTACCCGCGGTACAACATGCCTTTGAAAAATGTGATTGTCTGCTTGCAGTAGCAACATGTTTTTCTGAAACATCCACAGGTAACTTGAGTGTCACACCACCAGAAAATCTTATTCATCTGGATATCGACTCAAAAGTATTTAATGCACATTTCCCAGCGGCACTATCCCTGCAAGGTGATGCGGCCAACTTACTGGCAGCTCTACTTAAAAAAGTCCTAGAGTTACAAGCAACCCCTAAAGAAAGCGAAGAACTCGCCCAACAAATCGCCGCCAACAAACAGAGCTACCAGTCACTATGGCGCAAACATAAAACTGACCGAGTAAATCCAGCCAACTTTTTCGATACCCTAAGAAAAAAGTTGCCCGAAAAAACATTAGTCGCCTGTGATGATGGTAATCACACGATGCTTGCCGCAGAGTTACTACCCATCAACCAAACCGGTGGATTTATTTGTCCCACAGGCTTCAATGCCATGGGTTATTGTATTCCTGCAGTAAACGCATTAAAGCTCTCCCACCCAAGCCACACCGTTGTCGGAATTGTTGGGAACGGCGCCATGCTAATGTCCGGAATGGAAACCATAACAGCAAACAAATACGATCTCGGGGTCATTTATTTTCTGTTTAACGATGGAGAACTAGGTAAGATTGACCAGTCTGAAGAAATACCCAACAAGCGCATGACGGGCACCAAACAGGGTGAAGCCGATTGGATTTCATTCTCCCATGCCATGGGTTGTGAGTACGTTGCCATTGAGGATGACAGCCAACTACAACCTGGATTGGATACCGCCTTTAGGCTGACGCTGCAAGACAAACCCGTGGTCGTCGATGTCTACATTGACTACAGTAAACACACAGCCTTTATGGACGGCGCTTTAAAAACCAAGTATCGCCGGGCCAACAGAACCACGAAAGCTCGCCACCTAGCCCGCGCATTAACTCGCAAGTTCATTGGTTCTAAATAACCCATTCAAAACTACAGGCCAAAAAACTGCCCTAACACAAAGCGGTATACCACCTAAACCAGTAAACCTACTATCTGATTAGCAACCTATAGGAAACATTCCACAATTTTAAGTCTGTAGGGTAGGATCAACACCAACCTTCCGTTACAGTCTTCATACCGTTTATAAACAACACCTGTGCTAACTTCTTACTATTGACTGAAGAGCTACTTATTAAAGAATTTTTTGTATCCAAACAAATGTCAAAAATGTGTCTCATCAATGTGATCATAGTATTGTCGCTAAGTAGTTGCGCTACCTACCAGCCCAACCAGGTTGACGATATTTGTAAAATATTCCATGGAGAAACCGATTGGTACGAAGATGCGCAAGCTGCGAATAAGCGCTGGGGAACCCCGATTGGCTTAATGATGGCCATCATTAAGCAAGAATCCACCTTTCGGCATGACGTCAAGCCACCAAGACCCACATTTTTATTTATCCCACTGCCCAGAAGATCCTCTGCTTACGGCTATGCTCAAGCTCAAAACCCGGCATGGCAGGATTACCAAAAAGCAACGGGTAACTGGAGTCATGACAGGGATGATTTCGGCGATGCCATCAACTTCGTCGGCTGGTATACCAACACATCTCAGAAAAAACTTGGCATTTCAAAATGGGACCCCTACAAGCAGTATCTCGCCTACCACGAGGGCTGGGGCGGCTATGCGCGAGGAAGTTTCAACAAAAAACCCAGCCTACTTCGCGTAGCCTCCAAGGTAAAAAGACAGGCAGAAACCTACAATGCACAGTTAAAAACATGCAGCAAGGCCTTGGATGAGTCCGTCAGTGGTTGGTTTTAATATAGACGGCGGATAACCGTTTCCAGTCACAAACTAATCGTTACAGCACGTTAAGTTCACGCTGAAAACTTATTTAAAATTTACTATTTTAAAATGTGGATTTTCTACCAAAACCTCCATTTTTGTAATGGAATCCAAGGCCACTAAATTATCAGCACTGCCATCCCTAATTTTTATACATTCTTCACTATTTTTATTGCGCCCTGTATCAAGAGCCGCTCCTTCTAGCTCCGTACCAGAATCCAGTGTCAATTTAACCCGATAGTTATATATACAAACTATTTCTATATAGTCATGCTGTTCACAAGAGATCATAGGGCCTTACCTTAGGGAGTGTGGTGTTCGGCTGACTTGACTTGTATGGTTGTTTTCTTAGATTTTTCATACTTTTAAATCCTTTTAAAAA
>CAXBDQ010000006.1:0-103707 GCA_963974675.1 uncultured Porticoccus sp.
GGACTGGGTGTCGCCGTCGCCAATGCTCGTGAATTTGTGGTTCAAAATGCCCACTGGCAGACATCGACAAAGGGTGGCCACGGAGCAGTGCGGGAACTGGCAGAAATGATCCTGCAAGCACAGAACAAGCTGGATTCAACGTTATCGGACTATCTCTAGAGATTAACCTTAGAACACGTGCACCTAAACTATGCGTAATATTTTACTGACAATCATGCTGCTGGGCTCTACCGGAATCTTTTTATTGTTCTGGCTGTCTCCGCCTGAAGCATTCCTTCAAAAACCTGCCAACGACACAGAAGAGCTACCGAAAGCAGACAGTTATATGCTTAATATATCCAAGCTCGACTTTGGCAAAAAAGGCTCCAAAGCCTTTAGCCTTGAAGCCACAGAAGCACGCCATTTCAGACGGAGCAACAAACTTGAGTTAGACCAACCAAAGCTCATATCCTACAACCAACAGCAATCCGATACCCCTTGGCATATGAACGCAGATAAAGGCACTATCCTCAAAGGCGGTGAACACGCCACCTTCCAAGGTAATGTCTATGCATGGCAAGATCTAGAAAGTGGGGGGAAAAATGAACTTAGAACGGATAAACTAATCCTATTCCCCGACAAACATATTGCTGAGACTGATAGCAAAGTAACAATAACAACCCCACGAGGGGAAACAGTTGGTATCGGCATGTGGGCAGACCTGAATAGCGAACTGTTCAAGCTGCTTTCTAGGGTCAAAGGGGTCCACCATGTACAATAAATCGATATTGCTACTGACAATTCTTTGTTGGTGCACAGTATCCAATGCGCTACCAAGCGATCGCCAGCAACCTATAAAAATCGAGTCTGATCGTGCAGAGCAGGACGAAAAAAAGGGCACGACGACCTATGAAGGCTCTGTAATTGTCCAGCAAGGAACGATCAAAATTAATGCCGATAAGGTAACCGTGTTCAGCGACACCAACAAGGTGGATAGAATTGTCTGCGTAGGAAAACCGGCGCATTATCAACAACACCGAAACCCTCAAGATGGATTGGTGCTCGCCAGCGCAAACACTATTAAATACTTTCTTGTCGACGACAAAATAGCCTTGGTTAAAAATGCCAGCCTAGAGCAAAAAGGAACTGTCATCACAGGGGAACAAATTGACTACGATTTAAAAGCAGAAGTTGTTAAAGCCACAGCTGGACGCAACACAAAAAAACGTATTCAAATGGTTATTCCTCCCAGCAACCAGAAGGACACCGATTAATGGCCGTACTCCGGGCCTCTCACCTTTCCAAGAGCTACAAAAAAAGACCTGTTATTCGTGACGTCTCACTCACTGTTGAAAGTGGAGCTATCGTTGGTTTACTTGGACCAAATGGTGCAGGCAAAACAACCTGTTTCTACATGATTGTTGGCCTGGTTGCTCAGGATGGTGGAACCGTTTTTATTGATGACGAAGATATCACAACTTTGCCCATGCATGGCCGCGCCCGCAAGGGTATAGGCTACCTTCCCCAAGAAGCCTCCGTATTCCGAAAAATGTCGGTACAAAACAACATCTTGGCCATATTGGAAACTCGCAAAGATCTCAACGCCGCACAACGTAAAAACAAAGTAGAACAACTATTACAAGAATTTCATCTCACACATATTCGAGATTCACAAGGCATTAGTCTTTCGGGCGGCGAGCGTCGCAGAGTAGAAATTGCAAGGGCCTTGGCCACAGAGCCCACCTTCATCCTCTTAGATGAACCTTTCGCCGGTGTTGACCCAATTTCAGTAAACGACATCAAACAAATTATTCGACATTTACGAGACAAGGGGATAGGCGTACTCATTACTGACCATAATGTACGCGAGACACTAGACATTTGTGAGCATGCCTACATTGTCGGCGAAGGTAAGGTGATAGCAGAGGGGCAAGCCTCAGACATCATCACAAACCAGCAAGTTCGAGATATCTATTTGGGCGAAGACTTTGTGCTCTAAATAAAAAATATCTAATGAAGCCCCCGCTATAACTCCGTGCCACACTCACAGATCAGAGGCCACCAAACAATGTGGGCATAAAAATTGCTTGTCACCTGCCTAGCACACAGTCTACACTTTCATTGTAAGCATTAACCCTCTAAAGAGTAGTCGTATCTGTACATGAAAGTCAGCCTGCAACTGAAAATTGGTCAACAGTTAACCATGACTCCCCAGCTGCAACAGGCAATCCGCCTCCTGCAGCTTTCGTCTCTTGATCTTCATCAGGAAATACAGCAAAACCTGTATGACAACCCCTTGCTGGAACTGACAGAAGAATCTGAAAACTCTCCAGAAAACACGCCGGAACATCAAGAAAATAATACCGAATCGCCACCACCCAAAGAAGCCGCAGATAACACGACTCAAGACCTCAACAGTGAAGACTGGGAAAGCAAAATTCCGCAAGATTTGCCCGTTGACGCCAACTGGGATGACATTTATCAACCTGTCAGTAGCGCAAAAAGCCCATCCTCAGAGACAATGGACTTTGAAAATGTTCACCATGTCACCGAATCGCTTCAGGACCACCTGCTATGGCAGCTTAACCTGACACCTCTTTCGGCATTAGACCACCTTATTGCCGAAAATATTATTGATTCCATTGACAAAAATGGCATGTTAACCACCTCCCCAGAGGAAATCTGGGCATCTCTTGATGATGAAATCGAACTAGACGAAGTGGTTGCTGTTCTCCACCGAATTCAACAGTTTGACCCCTCTGGGGTCGGCGCTACCAATTTATCCGAATGTCTGCTGATCCAGCTCAATCAGTTTTCCCCCGAAACAGAACTTTTAGACGAAGCCCGGCAGCTGGTATCAAACCATTTAGACCTTGTAGGCCAGCGCGACTATCGACGACTTGAAAAACTCACAGGATACACCCAGACCATCCTCGAAGCCGCGATAGCACTGATACAAACTCTTTCTCCCCACCCTGGAGAGGCTATTAGCGACGACAATGTGGAATATGTTGTTCCCGACGCACGTGTCTGCAAAGTAAACGACCACTGGCAAGTATCTTTAAATCAAGACATCACACCAAAACTAAGCATTAATCAGCAGTACGCACAACTGATTAAACGCGCCGATTCCAGCGAGGACAACACCTTCCTGAAAACCCACCTACAGGAAGCCAAGTGGTTTCTTAGGAGTATTGAAAGCCGCAACGACACGCTTTTGCGGGTCTCATCCTGCATTGTGGAACTACAGCAAGGGTTTCTAGAGCAAGGGCCTGAGGCAATGCGCCCTATGGTATTGGCAGACATCGCTGAGCGACTGGAACTCCACGAATCTACCATTTCCAGAGTGACCACCCAAAAATATATTGATACACCACAAGGCGTCTTCGAATTAAAATATTTTTTCTCCAGTCATGTGTCAACAACCAGCGGCGGAGAGTGTTCATCTACGGCTATTCGCGCTATCCTAAAGAAGATGATTAGTGCAGAAAACCTAGCCAAACCTCTTAGCGACAATAAGCTAACCTCATTACTTCAGGACATGGGCATTCAGGTCGCACGACGAACTGTTGCAAAATACCGGGAGGGCATGGGCATACCATCCTCTAGCGAACGAAAACGTTTCAAGCATAATATTTAATCAACACAACTAAGGAGTACCGCATGCAACTCAATATCAGCGGACATCACCTCGAAATTACAGACCCCATCAAAGAATACGTGACAGTCAAACTGTCAAAATTAGAACGCCATCATGACCGAATTACCAGCACTAACGTCATTCTTTCTGTGGACAAGCTTGCTCAAAAAGCCGAAGCCACTGTTCATGTGAGCGGCGGGGAATTTTTTGCTAATTCTGAACATGACGATCTCTATGCAGCCATCGACATGCTGGCCGACAAACTGGATCGCCAGCTTATCAAACACAAGGAAAAAACTCGCGGTAGATAATGATTTATGAAACTGATTGATATACTTACCCTCGAAAACACCGCACTGAATGTGCCCGGGGGTAGCAAAAAAAGAGTACTGGAAAACCTTTCTCATTTTCTAGCCGACCGCTCGACAGAAATTGACTCTGACGAGCTTTATCAAGGACTTCTGGCTCGCGAGAGGCTTGGCAGCACCGGGATTGGGGAAGGCGTCGCCATACCTCATTGCCGGATGGCCAGCTGCAGCAAAATCACCGGGGCATTTCTAAAGCTGGAGGACCCTGTAGACTTTGATGCTATTGATAATGTACCAGTGGATCTGGTCTTCGCTTTAATCGTCCCAGAAGAACAAAACGACGAACACCTTCAAGTTCTTTCTACTATCGCAGAGCTACTACAAGAAGAAGAAATTCGCGCTGAACTAAGGCGTGCTCCCTCGGCAGAGCAGCTCTATCGCACCGCCACCAACTCTAAAGACTGAGGTGTGCAACGATGCGATTAATAGTAATCAGTGGACGCTCCGGCTCAGGTAAAAGTACAGCACTTAATATGCTGGAAGATGCAGGATTCACCTGCATCGACAACCTGCCAGCAGGGCTACTTACAGGCTTGTTCGAGCAGGCATCAGATAATAATGACAGCCACTGGCTTAACAAAATTGCCGTCGGCATCGATGCGAGAAGCCTAACCAGCGATCTAAACCGGCTACCTGAGATTCTCCATGAACTTAAAGCTTCAGGCGTTGAATACGAAGTTGTATTCCTCGATGCCATCAGTGATGTACTCATTCAACGCTTCAGCGAGACCCGTCGAAAACATCCACTCAGCTCACATCAAATCGACATCAAAGAAGCTATAGCGCTGGAAACAGAGCTTCTCGACTCTATTGCCTCAATAGCCAACCGAAGAATCGACACCAGTAATATGACACTCCACCAACTGAGAGATGTCATCAAAAAACAACTGGTACCCGATCATGAAGGCGAAATGGCTATTCTGTTTGAATCATTTGCCTTCAAACGCGGCGTTCCCATTGATGCTGATTTTGTTTTTGATGTGCGCTGCCTACCAAATCCATACTGGAACCCAGAACTACGTACCTTCAACGGTAATGATCAACCGGTTATCGAATTCCTTGAACTAGAATCCGAGGTGACAGAAATGCTCTCTGGCATCAGCCATTTTTTGACCCGATGGCTACCCCAATTTCAAGCCAACAATCGCAGCTACGTTACCATTGCCATTGGCTGTACCGGCGGCCAACACCGTTCTGTCTATATTAGCAACATGCTAGAGAAACACTTCAGTCTGAAATACAGCAATACTCAGACAAGACACAGGGAACTAAGCTAAGCTAATATGAAGACCACCGGAAAGCCCCTATGTCGTTAGAGATAACTGTACAGTTCACCATCATTAACAAGCTTGGACTCCATGCTCGAGCTGCGGCTAAACTGGCATCCACTGCCGGAAAATATGGCTGCACAATTAAAACAGGCCCAACCCCTAACAAAATGGTGGATGCAAAAAGTGTCATGTCCTTAATGCTGCTTGCCGCAAGCCAAGGCACCGTTTTACATTTTTACTTCGAAGGCAACGATGCCGAAAGAGCCCATCGAGATATAGAGCTGTTACTCGCCAACCGATTTGATGAAGAGCAGTAACCACACCCAACACTTTTCTCAAAACAAGCAAACAATCTCTGCTCGCAATCTGAAAACCCTATATGTTTTAAGCTCTCACCTATAAACTAACGTTAACCCTATAACGCTAGCCAGGAACACCTTTCCCATGTCGGGACACAACAAAAAAGTCAGCCACCTATCACAGCTTGCCAGCGTTAACGAGCTGATGGACTCCAAGAATGTGCGTCTTCTACAGCACATGCTGAATAATTTGACGCCTGCCGACATTGCCGACCAAATCGAATCCGCACCGCCCAAAGCTCGCCGGGTACTGTGGGATTTGGTCAACAAAGAATTTGAAGGTGAAGTCATAGGTGAACTCAGTGAAGAACTGAGTGGCGAAATCCTCAACGATATGGAAAGCCACGAGGTTGCCTCTCTGACAGAAGGCCTCGACCCCGATGATATAGCCGACATCCTTCAACAACTGCCTGAAAAAGTCATTCCAGAAGTATTGCAGGCAATGAGTATTCAGGATCGCCAGCGAGTTGAAACAGTTCTCACCTACAAAGAGGACACGGCTGGCGGCCTAATGAATACGGACACCATTACCGTTCGGCCAGACATGACCCTCGATGTCGTTTTGCGCTATCTGCGTCGTCACGAGGAGTTGCCAAAGACCACTGACAGCATCTTCGTGGTCAACCGAGAAGATACCTTTTTGGGCATTTTACCCTTGGGGAAACTACTAACATCTAGCCCCAATATTACAGCCCGAGAAATCATGATCACCAAGGTTGAGGCCATTCCTGCCGACATGCCAGACTCGGAAGTAGCTCACCTTTTTGAAAAACATGACTGGGTTTCTGCTCCGGTCGTCAATAACGACCAAAAGCTTTTAGGGCGCATCACCATTGATGATGTCGTCGACGTCATCATGGAGGATGCCGACCACTCCTTACTCAGTATGGCAGGGTTAAGCGATGTAGAGGAAACTTTTGCCTCTGTTAGCCGAACGACTCCACGCAGAGCTGTTTGGCTTGGGGTTAATCTAATGACGGCCATACTAGCATCCGCCGTTATTAATATTTTTGAAGCCACCATCGACAAAGTCGTAGCCCTTGCCATATTAATGCCGATTGTAGCCAGCATGGGCGGCGTGGCGGGCAGCCAAACGCTAACCGTCGTTATTCGCGGCATGGCGCTGGGGCAAATTAGCCGCAGCAATCTCGGCTGGTTACTTAGCAAGGAATTCGCCGTAGGGGCCATCAACGGCATGCTGTGGGCATCCGTTATGGGCTGCGTGGCGGCCCTATGGTTCAAGGATCCGCTCATCGCGGTCATCATTGCGGCAGCAATGATGATCAATCTGATCGCCGCCGCATTAGCAGGAGCAGCACTCCCGGTTATCCTCAAAGCATGCAAAATTGATCCGGCACTAGCGGGCAGCGTTGCGCTAACAACAATTACTGACGTGGTCGGCTTTTTGTCTTTTCTCGGGCTCGCCACAATATTTTATGGTTAATCACATATGATCGATGAGCACTTGACAGAAAATGACACTGGTGAAGATCCACCCAAGAGTAAGTCAGCCCTTAAAAGAGAGATGACTGAGCTGCAGAAAATTGGCGAAGAACTGGTAAACCTGCCATCAGCCAAGCTGGCCAAAATTCCCATGCCTGAACTACTCGAAGATGCGGTAAGACTAGCCAGGCGCCTCAAAAACCGCGAAGGCAAGCGTCGCCAAATGCAATACATTGGCAAAATAATGAGGACGGTTGATAGCACCGCCATTCAACAACAACTTGAAAGTTTTCATCACCAGAGCCAAAGCTTCCGTCAAGAGCTTCACCGACTGGAGCAATGGCGAGATCGCCTCGTCGAAGAGGGCGATCTCGCCATCAGCGAACTGCTGCTAAAATCACCTGAATTAGATCGACAACATTTGCGCCAGCTGATTCGACAAGCCAATAAAGAGGCATCACAAAATAAGCCCCCCGCCGCCAGTCGAAAAATTTTTCAATACTTACGAGAAAGCAGTGAATAGTCTTTCTACTTTAATCCTTATGAAACACTGGCCAAAGTAGACAACATATCATCCGTCGCCTGCACTAACGCGGCCAATGTCCCCGGCTCAGAAGAAGCATGCCCTGCGTCACGAATAACACGCAACACCGAACCCGGCCACGCACGGTGCAAGTCGAAGGCCTGCCCTACAGGGCAAACCATATCGTAGCGACCATGGATAATCACTCCGGGAATTCCTTCTAAAACGCCCATGTGTGACAAGATCTCACGACCATTCAGGAAAGCGCCATGCTTAAAATAATGCGCCTCAATACGAGCCATTGCCAAAGCGGTGTGGGGACTACCTAGATGCTCAACCAAGTCTGGGTTTGGGTGCAGGCTGGCGCACCGCCCCTCCCACACAGACCAAGCCTTAGCGGCAGCCATACGAATCAGCTCATCACCTCCCGCCAACCTCCGATAATACGCGGAAAGTAAATCACCCCGCTCAGCCAAGGGAATCGGCATAAGATAATCTTGCCAATAATCGGGAAACACATGACTGGCACCCTCTTGGTAAAACCACTGAACATCCTGCTGACGGCAAAGAAAAATACCCCGCAAAATCATACCCATAACGTTATCGGGATAAGCTTGCGCATAAACCAAGCTTAAAGTTGACCCCCAGGATCCACCAAAAAGCATCCACTTATCCACCGCCATAAGCTCACGCACTTTCTCCATATCATCCAACAAGCTGTCGGTGTTGTTGGCAGTTAACTCTGCATGGGGTAAAGATCGACCACTGCCTCGCTGATCAAAAAGAATGATTCGGTATTTTTCTGGATCAAAAAAACGACGATCATTTTCCGTACAGCCACCCCCAGGCCCGCCATGAACGAACAACACAGGAGTGCCTTTAGGGTTACCGGCTTCTTCTACGTAAAGCCTATGAATTCTATCGACAACCAGCTCATGAGTAGCATAGGGTTTGATGCGAGGGTAAAAGGTTCTCATTCACGATTCCTTCAAAGCCATGTCATAAAACAGATGGGCATACAAGAAGCATCCCGAGCATCTCAGATACGCCACCTTTAACCCTATTCCAGCTTCACCACAAACGCAATTATCCCGTTTGCACATGTACCTGCTTTACCAGTACGGTATCGATTAGGGCAACTCTGTTTCAACATCAACAAGATATTTGAATTTCTAATACAGGGAAAGTGCGTAAGAGGGATTTATCCAGATCATCATACTAAGAAAACGTGAAAACTACCGAATGGCTTATGCTCACTTTTCATCCGAAAAAGTCGCGCCGGCGGGTCAAAAGATATTGAAGAATGAGCGAAGGGTTAAGACATTGTGCGCAATAAAATAGAAATAGAAACTACGAAGACTAACGCTCAAAATTTTTTAGCACTACAGCAACAACTAAAGCGTATCGATTTTTTGGTAAGACCATCGGTTATGTCTGTCTGCCTATCAAGAGAATGCCAGAATTAAATCCAGCATTCCCTTTTACAAACTAACGACTAGGCAAAAGTTCTGGCCATCAACCCTAGAAAAGGTCTTATCTTGGTGCTCGCTTACGTTCGTTTTCAGTGAGCAATTTTTTGCGAAGGCGAATACTCTCTGGCGTAACCTCTACCAGCTCATCCTCTTCAATAAATTCTAATGCTTGCTCCAGGGTATGAGTGATTGGCGGGGATAACGTTAATGCTTCATCAGTACCTGATGCACGCACGTTGGTCAACTGCTTACCTTTAGTCGGATTAACAGGCAAATCATTGCTGCGCGAATGCAAACCAACAATTTGCCCCTCGTATACCTCGTTACCGGCACCCAGGAACAAACGACCACGATCTTGTAGGTTAAACAGGCCAAAGGCCAGTGTTTTACCTTTCGTCATTGAAACCAGCACGCCGTTTTGACGTTTGGCAACTTCGCCCAGTTTAACGGGACCATAGTGATCAAAAATACTGGTCATAATGCCTGAGCCACTGGTCATAGTCAGAAAATGAGAGCGGAAGCCGATTAAACCACGGGAAGGCGCCATAAACTCCAACCGAACACGTCCTTTGCCATCTGGCTCCATATTTGTCAGCTCAGCTTTACGCAGACCCAGCTCTTCCATAACCGAACCCTGATGCTGATCCTCAACATCAATCACTACTTGTTCAAAAGGCTCGTGGCGCACACCATCTACTTCTTTTTGAATAACTTCAGGACGAGAAACACCCAGTTCAAAACCTTCTCGACGCATGCTTTCAATCAATACCGACAGGTGTAATTCACCGCGACCAGAAACAATAAACTTATCGGGACCCTCGCCTTGCTGTACTCGCAATGCAACATTGTGGATCAGCTCTTGATCGAGGCGATCCTTGATATTACGTGAGGTCACAAACTTGCCTTCCAATCCAGCAAATGGTGAGTTGTTCACTTGAAAAGTCATACTGACTGTTGGCTCATCAACACTCAAAGGAGGCAATGCTTCTGGGGTATCAGGATGACAAATAGTGTCAGAAATACCCAGCTTATCGACACCGGTAATACAAACGATATCGCCAGCTTCCGCATTTTCAACTGCCACACGCTCAAGGCCGTCATAACCCATTACCTGCAGAATTTTACCTTTACGCGTTTTACCCTCACGATCAATCACAACCACTTGCTCGTTGGGCTTCATTCTTCCGCGTGCAATACGGCCAACACCAATAACACCCACATAGCTACTGTAGTCCAATGCACTGATTTGCATTTGCAGCGGTCCTTCTGGATCCACCTCTGGAGCTTTTACCTTATCCACAATCAACTGGAACAATGGAGTCATATCATCAGCCATTTCATCCGGCTCCATACCGGCAATACCATTCAAGGCTGAGGTATAAATAACAGGGAAATCCAATTGCTCATCGGTAGCCCCCAAGCTGTCAAACAAATCAAACACCTGATCCATTACCCAGTGAGGGCGGGCTCCGGGACGATCAATCTTGTTGACAACCAAAATGGGATTCAAACCCTGCTCAAAAGCCTTTTGCGTCACAAACCGTGTTTGCGGCATGGGGCCATCAACAGCATCGACCAACAACAGCACGCAATCCACCATGGAAAGCACCCGCTCAACTTCGCCACCAAAATCTGCGTGTCCAGGGGTGTCCACAATATTGATCCGGTAGTCATGCCACACGATCGCCGTGTTTTTGGCTAGAATGGTAATACCACGCTCTCGTTCCTGATCACTGGAGTCCATCACACGCTCCGAACCCATACTTTTACGGTCAAGAGTGCCGGATTGTTCTAGCAATTTATCGACCAGGGTTGTTTTACCATGGTCAACGTGGGCAATGATGGCGATATTACGAAGGTTTTCGATCACAGGATTAGTCCGGAGTTGGTCAAAAGGCGGGCATTATACTGACCCAGCCTTCTAGGAGATAGCAAAATTATCGAAAATACAGGTGGTTAACGATTAATTTCAGGGCCGATAGACCGCAACGTTATTAAAACCTTGATCTACCAATAGCTCAGCATGCAAACGGCTCATCACCCCTTTGTCGCAATACAATAAATAGCGTGTATCTAAGTTTAATTCCTTAAAGCGATTTTGGAGCGTAAAGAAGGGTATTTCTTGTACCTGGCTACCATTAAGCTTCAGCGGTCGCACAAACACCTCATCCGGGTGGCGAATATCCAGAATAATGGCGTGAGGTTGTGGTACCGCAAATATCTCAACATCTGCTAGCGGGGTATCATCATCCATGACCTCGTCAATCGTCTGAACCCGCTTATTGGCTATAGCTCTCTCGAGCACCGCAAAATCGAAATTTTCTTCCTCTCCCGCCACACGCTCTTCTTTTGCTCTAGTCGTCGGTTTCTTTGAAATAACACCACAATATTCAGGCATATTGGCGGCAAACTGCTCTGTGCCAATTTTTCGTGCGACGTCAATGATGTCGTTTTTATCAAATGTGATCAGGGGCCGCAGCACCAAAGTACTGGTTACTGAATCAATCACCGACAAATTAGCCAGCGTTTGACTCGATACCTGGGCAACACTTTCACCCGTCACCAACGCCTGCACTTCCATTTCTTCAGCTATCTGCGTTCCCGCCCGAAGCATCATACGTTTTAGCACAACACCCATTTGGGAGTTTTGAACATTACTAAGTATTTCGCCTATAACCTCATCAAAAGGCACGGTAATAAACCTGACCTTATGCGAGCCGCTATACTTATTCCAGAGATAAAATGCCACCTCCTTCACGCCAACCTCATGAGCTCTGCCGCCAAGATTAAAAAATAGAAAATGGGTACGTAACCCTCGCTTCATGGTGAGATAACTGGACACGGTGGAATCAAATCCACCCGAGATCAAGGATATAACGGAATCCTGAGTACCCAGAGGGAAACCGCCCAATCCTTGTGTCGTCTCCTCAATCACATAAAGCTGCTCTTGCCGTATTTCCAGCCTTACCGTCAGATCAGGATTCTTAAGCTTTACCCCCGACGCCAGAGATTGATGCAGCAAACCGCCCCCAACTTGACGCTCAACATCATGGGAGCTGAACTCATGCTTTCCACTACGTTTTACACGAAGAACAAACGTTTTACCTTCAAGTTTATCTCGCCAAACGGACAGTGTTTTTTCTAAAATATGATCAAAGTCACCCATGGCAAAATGCTGCACCCGGGAAAAATTCGCAATCCCCGGCGTACGACCCAAAATATCCGCAACCTGGTTCGTAAGATCAACATCATCGGGACCTTTAACTTCAATTTTATCCCAATCACGATCAACAATAACCGGCTCATTCAAAGTACGAAAAAGTCGTCGTAAATTATCGCGCAATTGGCGAGTCATACGCTGTCGAACAGGTGCGCTTTTAATGGTAATTTCAGGGAACAATTTAATAACAAAATGCATGAAAACAGTCGCTTTTTAACAGAAAGGTGAGAAGCCGCCGATTATATTACAAATCGTGCAGCATTCCGCGTATTATAGGTGCCGCAAAAGTCGCACCATAAAGAAGCAGCGCTTAGATGCACCAATCTAGGGCTGCAACGCACTATATTGGTGCAATATGGTTATTAAAAAGTATCTTTACACAGCCGCAACCTGTTGAATTTACTCAATCGACAGCCTGGCATAGCTTTTGCTTTAAGTTTGCTATTAAAAGCTGGCCACTAGTTTGTTAAGACCCAGATAAGTCTTAACAAATTGGTGGCATGTAGAGTTTTATGTCTCTCCCTACAAACCAGCCGACTTAACTTTAACTTCGATACTACATAATATTCGACATCCCTAATTGGAGGAGCCAATGTCTAAGACCCTAACACTGCTCAAAGAAAGCGAAGCCCGCTGGGTTGATCTACGTTTTACCGATACAAAAGGTAAGGAGCAACACGTTTCTATACCCATCGGCGAAGTTGGCGACGACTTCTTTGAAGAGGGAAAAATGTTTGATGGTTCTTCTATAGAAGGCTGGAAAGGCATCAATGAATCAGACATGATTTTATTGCCTGATGACAGCACCGCCGTCCTTGACCCATTCACAGACGAACCCACAGTTATCGTTCGTTGCGATATTATCGAACCTGCCACTATGCAAGGTTATGAGCGTGATCCACGTTCTGTTGCAAAGCGTGCTGAAGAATTCCTCAAGGCAACAGGCCTTGGTGATACGGCATTTTTTGGCCCAGAGCCAGAATTTTTCGTATTTGACGACATAAAATGGGGAGCCGACATGAGCGGAGCCTTCTATAAAATTAATTCTGAAGAAGCCGCCTGGTCCTCTGGTGGCGACTATGCTGACGGCAACATGGGGCATCGTCCTGGGGTTAAAGGCGGCTACTTCCCGGTACCACCTGTCGATAGCTTACATGATCTCCGCGCTGCCATGTGTTCTGCCATGGAACAAATGGGCTTGGAAATCGAAGTACATCACCACGAAGTGGGTACTGCCGGTCAATGTGAAATCGGGGTGAAATTCAACACTCTGGTAAACAAAGCCGACGAAGTTCAAATCCTTAAATATTGTGTTCACAATGTTGCCCATGCTTATGGCAAAACTGCGACCTTTATGCCCAAACCTATCGTTGGTGACAACGGTTCCGGTATGCACTGCCACCAATCTTTCTGGAAAGACGGCGTAAACACCTTCGCTGGTGACGGCTATGCAGGTCTGAGCGACACGGCTCTTTACTACATCGGCGGCATCATCAAGCACGCAAAAGCCCTTAATGCTTTTGCTAACGCATCTACCAATTCTTATAAGCGCCTGATCCCTGGCTTTGAAGCACCAGTAATGCTGGCCTACTCTGCACGCAACCGCTCAGCCTCCCTGCGGATTCCTTATGTAGCATCACCCAAGGGAAAACGTGTTGAAATACGCTTCGGCGATCCCACGGCAAACCCTTACCTGATGTTTGCTGCCATGCTGATGGCAGGTATCGATGGCGTCCAGAACAAGATTCATCCTGGTGACCCTGCAGATAAAGATCTATACGACCTACCTGCTGAAGAAGCCGCAGCTATTCCGCAAGTTGCTGGCAGCTTACGTGAAGCACTGGAATGCTTGGACGGAGATCGTGAATTCCTGACAGCTGGCGGCGTTTTCTCTGATGACATGATCGATGCATACATCGAGCTGAAGATGCAAGAAGTTTACCGTGTTGAGCACACAACTCACCCCGTCGAATTCGATATGTACTACTCTGTATAAGAGTTAACCTTTTCGAACAAAAAAGGCTGTGAAAGCAATTTCACAGCCTTTTTTTTGCCTCCGATGCCTAGAGCTAGACCTTGCAACAAACAAACCTAATAAAAAACCCGTTTGTTATATGGAATAACAGGCTTTTTCTTTGGTCTAATAAAAGCTAGTCTTAAGCTAGTAACACCAAAACAGACACCTTGGAGAACATGGCCGTGATCAAAAGAACCCAGCTACTTTGTGCCCTGCTCAGTTTAAGCATAGCCTGTTATGTCACAGCGGAGGTTTACCGGGTGATAAATGAGAACGGCACTGTCACCTATACCGACAACCCGCCTGCCGGTGACCCCTCAGTTGAATCGGTCGATCTTCCCACTATCAATACCCAACCCGCACCGACTATTCCAACAACGGAGAAAAAGGCAGCGGCAGAAGAGCAAACGGGCTATCAAAAAATTGCCATTCTAACTCCCGCCCAGGGCACCACGATTCCCCCCGGACATGAAGAGGTCACCGTCCAGATAGCTTTAACACCGGCATTGCAGACTGGCCACTTGGTCCAACTTTTGTTTAACGGGCAACACTACGGCCCTCCATCGTCCTCAACCACGTTCCATATAGGTTCACTGATCCGAGGAGAACACAGCATCAAGGCCCACATTTTGGACAGTAAAAACAATATTGTTGGGCAATCTAACAGCATCACCATTTACGTTAAACGCCACTCAATCCAGCGCAACACAAACTAACCCTCTCCTCCAGCAGCACCAAATTGGTGCAACCTAGAAATACTTCTACTAAACTCATAAGCAAAGCCCCCTAAAGACGGGGCTTGTCACCCCAAAAAAAATTGGCCTATAAATTGCTTGCACTAAAATATAGGTTAATTGCACGCAAACTTAGTAACACAGAACCATAACAGGGCATAACCTGAATAGGGCTGCTGACAATCCCATGACAGAAGAGCAACTACATCATTTATTACTGGATAGCCTAAATACTGCCGTTATTTTGCTAAATAACGAGCTGGAAATATGCTACACCAACCCAGCAGCCGAAAGCCTGCTGGCTATTAGTGCAATTCGGCTCTACGGCACGCCGATATCCCTTTTATTTGACGCCTCTGACAGCAACCTTAAATCCCTAGGCGAAGAGGCCATTAAAACCAACCGACCTTTTACCCAGAGGCAAGCGACCTTAACCCTAACTGATCACACCAATATCACTGTTGACCTAACAGCCACACCTCTTCAAACCGAGGCCAATAAGATGTTGTTAGTAGAAATGCAGCCTATGGACAGACTGATGAGAATCAACCGGGAAGAAGCCCTCATTTCAACTCATGACACCACACAAAACCTTGTCCGCGGGTTGGCTCATGAGATCAAAAATCCCCTAGGCGGTATCCGGGGCGCTGCCCAATTGCTTTCCGAAGACCTAAACAACCAACCAGAATTACGTGAATTTACAGACATTATTTCTGCTGAAACTGACCGCCTATGTAAACTGGTTGACCGCTTGCTCGGACCAAATACCCTTCCACAATTCGCGCCTGTAAATATCCACGAAGTTCTAGAACATGTAGCCGCATTAGCCGAAACAGAAACACGAGGCAGTATTCATATTGAACGGAGTTACGACCCCAGCATTCCGGAAATAAATGGTGACCGGGGACAGCTTATCCAAGCATTATTGAATGTTGTTCGCAACGCCATTCAAGCTCTCAAGAACTGCTCTCAGCCAAAACCAACCATCTGGCTCAAAACCCGAATTAAACGACACTTTACTATCGGAAAAATACACCACAAGGTCGTTTGCCGAATCGATATCATGGATAACGGCGCGGGCATCCCCGAAGAGCTTATTGATCGAATTTTCTTCCCCATGGTTAGTGGCCGTGTGGACGGCAGCGGGTTGGGCTTACCCATTGCCCAATCTGCCATTCACCTTCATCACGGATTGATCGAATGTGACAACCGCACTGGGGAAACCCGATTTTCATTGTACTTACCCCTTGATAGACAACCTGGATAGATAGATGGATAAACGAACAGTTTGGATTGTTGACGATGACCGCTCTATCCGCTGGGTCATGGAAAAGGCGCTAGCCCGAGCTGAACTTAAAGTCACCAGTTTTGAGAACGCAAGCGAGCTTCTTCTCCAACTCGACAAAACATTGCCTGACACTATTATCAGTGATATTCGGATGCCCGGGATTGATGGCCTGCAATTATTAAAAAAAATTCATACCTCCAAGCCATCACTTCCGGTAATTATCACCACGGCTCACTCGGACCTCGACAGCGCAGTAGCAGCCTACCAAGGTGGAGCTTTCGAATACCTACCCAAACCCTTTGATATTGATGAGCTAATCGCAGTAACACAGCGGGCCATCAATTTCGCCCAAGAACAAAAAACAGAACACATAAAAGAAAGTGACATCGCCGACATCAGCGACGAAATCATTGGGGAAGCCCCTGCTATGCAGGAAGTTTTCCGTGCCATAGGTCGCCTTTCCCATTCAAATATTACTGTTTTAATTAATGGCGAATCTGGTACAGGAAAAGAGCTGGTTGCCAAGGCACTACATGACAACAGCCCGAGAAAAAATAATCGATTTATTGCCCTCAACATGGCGGCAATTCCCCATGATCTAATTGAGTCCGAACTATTTGGCCATGAGAAAGGCGCCTTCACTGGAGCAACCCAACGCCGCGAAGGCCGTTTTCAACAAGCGGATGGAGGTACGCTGTTTCTCGATGAAATCGGAGATATGCCCCCAGAGGCTCAAACCCGCTTACTGCGCGTTTTGGCAAATGGTGAATTCTATCTTGTAGGTGGCCACACCCCCTCCAAAGTGGACGTTCGAATCATTGCGGCAACCCACCAAAATCTTGAACAATTGGTAGCAGAAAATCGTTTTCGGGAGGATCTTTTCCATCGCCTAAATGTTATTCGTATTCATTTACCGACGCTTGCCGATCGCAGGGAAGATATTCCAAGACTTATGCAGCACTTCCTCCAGAGAGCCGCTAAAGAATTAGAAACAGAAACAAAGACCTTGTCACCAGAAGCGAAAAAGCACCTGACCATGCTTCCCTGGGAAGGCAATGTCCGTCAACTGGAAAATGCCTGCCGCTGGCTCACTGTCATGGCCTCGGGTCGAGAGGTCCACATTGACGACCTACCGCCAGAGTTTATGGAGCACTCCGTTGAAAAACCGGTCATCGCCAACTCATGGGAGCAACAATTGCGAAACTGGGCAGACAATGAACTCGCTAACGGTAAACATGACATTCTCACTACGGCAGTACCAACTTTTGAACGCGCGCTCATTGAAACTGCACTTTCTCACACAAACGGGCGCAAAAAAGATGCCGCAGAACTTCTTGGCTGGGGTAGAAACACGCTCACCCGAAAATTGAAAGAATTGGGTATGGGAGAAGATGAAGAGTAAAACAAGAAATGACGCTGCCCCAAATAACTTGGGGGCGAGTAGATTCCAATTTAAGTCAACGGCTCTGATAGAAGCGTAGGAGAACTCACATAAAAACCTGTGGCTACAGCGGCAGCCACAGGAACAAACGCTTAGTGGGTTATAGCTTCTGGCGCTTTACCCTTTAGCTTTCCTTCTTCTACCGCCTTGGCAAACAATAGATCAAAGTTAACCGGCGGAATCATCAGTGCAGGGAAGCTGCCTTTAAGAACAACACTATCAACAGCTTCTCTCACATAAGGAAACAACGTTGATGGGCACAGCGTGTTGAGCAATTGTGCCAACTGCTGCCCTTCGACACCCTGTACTGCAAAAATTCCCGCCTGATGAACTTCGATAAGGTAAATCGTATCATCGCCATCCTTCACGGTTACCGTCAGAGATAATTCAACCTCGTAGTTATCACCACCAAGTTTTGTCGTAGACAGCGCTATATCCTGACTAATTGCCGGCTTCACCTTTTTCTGAAAAGCAGCTGGCCCCATAGGGGTCTCAAAGGATAAGTCCTTCAGATAAATACGCTGTACCGCAAACTTTGGCGAACTTTTTTGCTCTTGCTGCCCGCCTTGCTCATTGCCAGCTTCCGGTTGATTATTTTCTTCTGTCATATCCTTACTCTTCCTCAAAATATTCTATCAAGTTTCACACTATAGTTCGGGTTCAACAACTCTTTACCCCGAACTCACCCGAAAAATTCTCTAATCTTTTACTACCGGGAGTTTCTGGTTTTGCCATTCCATCATGCCGCCTGTCAGTCGCAACACACTAAACTTTTTTTGTTGAAGCTTACGCCCAATAGCACCGGACTGCTGACCTACTTTATCAGCCACGATGATCGCTTTATCTCGATGAGCCTCTAACTCGGCAAGGCGATCCATTAGCTTTAGGTGGGGGATATTTATAGCACCAGCAATATGCCCCACCTTAAATTCCTTAGCATCACGAATATCGACCAATACTGCTTCATCAGCATTGATCATTCGAGTCACAACATGAGGAGAAATCGGCTTGCCGCTTTTAATGCGCTCATTTATCGCAAACAAATAGATAAGCACCATAAAGACACTGACAAGCACCCATTGCTCACTGATAAAATCAAAGAACTCCACGATATAAAACCCCATTTTCTATTTTTGGTCCCAATTGGGCCAGTGGTAAAAACGGCCAAAGTATACACACCGAGCTCTAGTATAGGAAACCATCAATAGCACTGAATCCCCTTTGTCGGTAAGATTCTTACTTAATTTCCCCCGACCCACGAGGCCAGTCCAGTCAAAGCCATGAGTGAACCGAAAAAACCACTACTTCTTCTGATATTAGACGGCTACGGATATAGCGACAGCCAAAAGTACAACGCCATTCGTACTGCCAACACGCCCACGATAGATCAGCTCTGGGAAACCTGCCCCCATACCCTTATCGGTACGTCAGGGCTTGCTGTGGGCCTTCCTGAGGGGCAGATGGGCAACAGCGAAGTCGGCCACATCACATTGGGTGCTGGCCGCGTGGTTTATCAAAATTTTACCCGTATTAACAAAGCCATTACCGATGGAGACTTTTTCTCAAACCCAACCTATACCAACGCCATCGACAAAGCCATTGCAGGCAATAAAGCCGTACATATACTCGGCCTGCTTTCACCGGGAGGCGTCCACAGCCACGAAGAACATATTAATGCCATGATCAAACTGGCGGCTCAACGAGGCGCCAAAAAAGTTTACCTACATGCCTTTTTAGATGGCAGAGATACGCCACCGAGAAGCGCCGAAGCCTCACTAAAGACAACAGAAACCATTTTTTCGACCTTAGGGGTAGGGAGAATTGCCTCTATCTGTGGACGCTTCTATGCCATGGACCGAGATCAACGATGGGACAGACTCCAAGCCACCTACGATATGCTGACACAGGGTCAAGCTGAACCTCAGGCATCCAGCTCAATTGAAGGGTTACACGCGGGCTATGATCGCGATGAAAATGACGAATTCATCCTACCCACCATCATATGTGGTGACGGCGAAACTCCGGTCAGCATTGAAGATGGCGATACGGTTATTTTTATGAATTTCCGCCCAGATCGAGCTAGACAAATCACCAACGCTTTCGTAGACGAAAATTTTGATGGCTTTAATCGAGCAGTAAAACCTAGGCTAGCAGATTTTGTTATGACGACAGAATATTCTGCGGACATTAAGGCAAACTGTGCCTTCCCTCCTAAAAACCTAGATGACTCCCTAGGAGAGTTTCTGAGCAACCAGGGCAAGACCCAATTACGGATTGCTGAAACAGAAAAGTATGCCCATGTCACCTTCTTCTTCAGTGGCGGCCAAGAAGCACTTTACAAAGGAGAAGACCGAATTTTAATCCCCTCCCCTAAAGTGGCAACCTATGACCTTAAACCAGAAATGAGCGCCTACGAACTGACGGATAAACTCATAGAAGCCATTAGCAGCCAAAAGTACGATGCCATTATCTGCAACTATGCCAACTGCGACCAAGTTGGCCACAGCGGTGTCTTTGATGCGGCCGTTCAAGCCGTAGAAGTCGTAGATGCCTGCCTTGAAAAAGTTGTGTCGGCTATTAGACACGTTGAAGGACAGTGTTTGATTACAGCCGACCATGGCAATGTAGAACAAATGTTCGACGAACAATCAGGGCAAGTCCATACCCAGCACACAACCTTACCGGTCCCCTTAATTTATGTGGGCAACAAAGATCTAACCTTGGCTGACAATGGCTCTCTGGCAGACGTAGCGCCCACCATATTGGCACTTATGGACTTGCCCCAGCCCACAGAAATGACCGGCCATTCATTAGCCAACAACATTTAGCCCGTTACGGCCCGCCGCCATGCCTATAACCCAACTGGTGATATCAGTATTATTAGCTGCCATGCTGATATCACCAACGCTGGCCAGTGAAAAAAGTGACCGCAACAAGCTCGACAAAATTCAACGTGACATCCTTGATCTACAAAAAACTATACAAGGAACCGGTGCTCAACAAGGAACCCTCAACAACGAGTTGAAAGATAGCGAGGTCGTGTCCGCTGAAATCAATCTCAATATAATCACACTAGAGAAGCAGCTTGCCGATCTGCAGATCGAACTAAAGTCGCTAAATAAAGACCAAGTGAACCTGGAGACCTCCCGGAAAAACCAAGAGGCTTTAATCGTCAATCAAATTAAATCGGCTTATCGACTGGGCAATGACGAGTCCATCAAACTATTACTAAATCAGGAAGATCCCGAAACCATTAGCCGCACACTAAAATACTATGGCTACTTTCTCCGTGCTCGATCAGAAAAACTTAACGACTACCGAAAAACATTACAAGCCCTCAAAGACGTCGAGACAGCCATCACCGACCGACACACTCGACTTTTAGCAAACCGATCCATACTTGAAGAACAGAAACAACGACTCAGCATACGCCAACAACAACGTCGAAAAGTTCTGGCCCAGCTTAATCAAACTATTAACACGTCACAGCAACGCTTAAACAAACTTAAAAGAGAACAAAATAAACTGGAATCTGTGCTAAAAGCACTAAGAGAAGGTATTGAACACTTATCCCTTCCCTCCACCAACAAGCCCTTTGTCGACCGCAAGGGAAAATTATCCTGGCCAGTCTCCGGGCGCTTAACTCAATATTACGGAGCCCCTAGGAACACCGATATTCGCTGGAATGGCTGGCTCCTCAAAGCCAAAGAGGGATCACCTGTCAAAGCCATCCACCACGGTCGAGTGATTTTTTCTGATTACCTCAGAGGCCACGGGTTGTTAATGATTATTGACCATGGTGGCGGATACATGAGCCTCTACGCTCACAACCAAGTCCTTCTTAAAGAAATTGGCGAATGGGTACTCACGGGGGAAAGCATTGCAAAGGTCGGCAATAGCGGAGGACAAAAGGATCACGCACTGTATTTTGAAATTCGTCACAACGGCAAACCCACCAACCCAAAACTTTGGTTACAAAAAAGTGGTTGAAGACATTAAGCTGACAAAAAAATGGATAAAAGCTACTGCCACAACCAGAAGTTAGCTAATATTTCCTCTGGAAATTGTTAGGCTTTTCGACAACACGTCCAAATCACTACCAATTAGGGCACCTTTCCCAACAATACTGTCCAACCTACACCGGCAGTAACAGATATCAGGAATAAACCATGCCTTCACTCAGGTCTTTTCTCTTCTCATCAGTTTTCGCTTTTTCGGCCATCATGTTTTTTAGCTGCAGCCAAGCACAAGAGATTGAGGATAAAGCGCGCTTACCCCTTGATGAGCTCCGCCATTTCACACAGGTTTTCGACCAAATACGTCAAGCTTACGTAGAAGAAATAAATGATGAAAAATTATTAGAAATGTCCATAAAGGGGCTTCTCAGTAGCCTAGACCCCCATTCCGTCTATCTAGATAAAAGCTCTTTTTCCTCTCTACAGGAGCATACCTCAGGCGAATTTGGCGGGCTGGGCATTGAGATAAGCATGGAAGGTGCATTTATTAAAGTCATATCCCCCATTGATGACACGCCCGCCCAGCGCGCAGGCATTTTGGCTGGCGACCTAATTGTCAAACTCGGGGATCAGGCCGTACAAAGTCTGTCTCTAGGAGAAGCTATCGAAGTCATGCGCGGCCCCAAAGGCTCACCACTAACACTAACCATTGTCCGTGAACAGGTGGACAGCCCTTTTGAAATCGTTGTCGTACGGGACATCATTAAAATACACAGCGTTCGCAGTAAAACACTAGAACCCGGCTTCGGTTACGTGCGGGTTGCTCAATTTCAAGAAAATACCGGGCAACAATTCAAACAAACACTAGAAGCCTTGCTAAAGAACGACCCCGACCTTAAAGGAATAGTTCTGGATTTACGCAACAATCCAGGGGGGCTACTGTACGCATCAATTGAAGTAACAGATGCCATGCTAGACGGCGGCATGGTTGTATACACCGAAGGGCGCTTGCCCAGCGCCAACTCAACCTACCATGCCAGTGCTGGGGACATCCTCAATGGATTACCCATTGTTGTTCTTATTAATGAGGGTTCCGCCTCTGCTGCGGAAATTGTTGCCGGAGCACTCCAAGATCACCGCCGCGCTGTATTGCTTGGCACGAACAGCTTTGGCAAGGGGTCGGTACAAACCGTGATACCTCTGGGTGAAGACCGAGGTATTAAGCTAACCACTGCTCGTTACTTCACCCCAAATAAACGATCCATCCAGGCAGAAGGTATCAAGCCAGATATTATTGTAGAACCAGCAGAAATTAAGCTTCTTAAGCGCCAAAATAATATTAAAGAAGCCAATTTATCAGGACACTTGAGCAACAATACCGATTATCAAGCTGCAACCTCGAATAATATCGCAATGGACGATAACCAGCTTCACGATGCTCTTAATATACTGAAAGGTTTAACTTTATTAAATCAGAACAAAAAACCAGACACACGTCACAGTAAAAATGAGAACTAGTTGACTTTACATTAAAACTTGTGCTGAATTCACATAGTCTTTGATTTTTACAGTTTATTGACAAGTTACCCGACAAACTTAAAGCTATTTATACGATATTGATATAAATGCTTGTTGTCTGGATCAATACGAAAAATAATAAATCAGCGGTAGGGCGGTTATATTATGGTCAGTTCTAGAAATGGTGAAAACGAAGAGCGTCAACTTCCCATCAGAAGTCAGCGTTTTTTCAAGCTACATAACTTCTGGTTTTTTGCTACACGAGAAGGTGCAGCAGTAGGTCCATTTGATGCTCAAGAAGGTGCGGCAAATGCCGTCAATGATTATATTGAGTTTATGCAAAAAGCTGATGATGGCGCTCGGGACTTTTTCACTCCCGGAGCCAAATTTTCTGGCTAATTGACAAAAAGTCGTCAAAGTACAGCACACCACTGCGTATAAACTAAGATCGTACCTCAACGCCTTTTTCAGCCATGTATGCCTTAGCTTGAGGTATGGTGTACTCTCCAAAATGAAAAATACTCGCCGCCAATACTGCGTCAGCTTTTCCTTCGACAACACCATCAACCAAATGCTGTAAATTGCCCACACCACCAGAGGCGATCACCGGTATATCTACCGCCTCACTGATGGCTCTCGTCAGGAGTAAATTAAAACCACTTTTGGTGCCATCCTTATCCATACTGGTTAACAAAATCTCTCCTGCACCATATTCAGCCATTTTTTCAGCCCAACCAACGGCATCTATACCAGTGGAATGACGCCCGCCGTGAGTAAACACTTCCCATCGCAATGGTTCTCCTTCAGCACTTACTTGCTTCGCATCAATTGCCACAACAATACATTGAGAGCCAAACCGCTCGGCAGCCGATCTAACAAACTCAGGATTTTTTACCGCCGCAGAATTGATGCCCACCTTATCTGCACCCGCATTCAGTAATGCCCTGATATCTTCTAGGGTGCGCACTCCACCCCCAACCGTAAGGGGAATAAACACCTCACTGGCCATACGCTCCACCATATGAATCATCGTATCCCGCTCTTCATGGCTAGCTGTAATATCAAGAAAAGTTATTTCATCTGCACCTTGCTCGTTATAACGCTTGGCAACCTCAACGGGATCACCTGCATCTCGGATGTCTACAAACTGCACACCCTTTACCACGCGCCCTTTATCTACATCGAGACAGGGAATAATTCGTTTTGCCAATGTCATAGAAAACTCTTTTTTAAGAAGACTTGTTTAACACACTCGCAGAGAGCACAGGGTCTTGAGACAATCTTTCGTAAAAACTATTTAGACCAAACACGCATTAGGCCTTAACCGCTCTCCTGTCCATCAAACAAATGCCCCATTTTCCCAGCCTTTGTGGCCAAATAGTGCTTGTTATGTGGGTTATGTCCGGTTTGCAATGCAATGCGCTCGGAAACGGTTATACCCAAGCCTTCTAATGCCTGAACCTTACGAGGATTATTGGTCAACAATTTAACCTTTCCCACATGAAGGTGTTTCAACATGGGCTTACAGATACTGTAATCACGCATATCGGCACCAAACCCAAGCTGTTCATTCGCCTCCACAGTATCCGCACCTTGATCCTGAAGATGGTAAGCCTTAATTTTGTTCAGCAAGCCAATGCCTCTGCCCTCCTGTCGTAAGTACAAGATTGCACCTCTACCTTCCTTGGCAATAAGACGCATGGCCTCTTCTAATTGAGCACCGCAGTCACAACGCACGCTAAACAGTGCATCGCCTGTGAGACATTCAGAGTGGATCCGTAGTAGTACCGGTACATCATTAGAGACATCACCCATCGATATAGCGATATGCTCCTTATTACTCTCCGGGTCCTCAAATCCATGGAGGTCAAAAACCCCCCACTGGGTTGGGAGCTTAGAGCTTTGAACAAAACGTAGGGGCACAGATGACTCCAAAAATAATGACTAAAATAACAAACCGTCGTAACAAAAAATTAGGTGGGCGGCTATTTTAGCTGGGATATGCCCTGAGTAAAGCGCTTTGACCCTGTTTCACTCCAGCCTATCGATGACTTAATGCCTGCATTTCGATAACGTAGTGGTTGTTTTCTGAGCAGGAGCCAAACAACCACTTCCAGAAAAACTAAAACTTCTTCTTCAGCAGCAAAACACCTTCGGACTCAGTCATTTGGACTTTACTGAGAAAGCTGTTTCCTAATAGGGCAATGGTTGGATGAGAACCAATATTTACGATACACCTAATGTTATACAACGTTATATTCCCAATCGCCAACTTGCTCAAAACAACATCACGAGCATCAGCAATTCCGCTAGCCGTATTAATTTTGATACTGTCTCCATTGCGATAATCAATCCCAAGCGCTTTTGCCTGATTAAGATTTAGAACAACGGCAGAAGCACCAGTATCTACCATAAAGTCAGTGGAATGACCGTTAATATAACCTGTCACATAATAATGGCCATTATGGCCCCGAGGAATCCTTACTTCGGCCATTTCAGCAGCTTGAAAACTTGAGGATATATGTTGTGACAACCCCAAAGTAAGGCGCTGGCCATCAACGTCTAAAGTAACCTCCTGGCCATCACTGGCGACAAGCATCACCCCCTCAGGACTCGTTTGGCCCTGCTTTAGCAGCCGCTGTTTACCATTAATGACTAAAACGGCGCTCTTACCAAACAAACCATGAACACTGATATCGGGCATAGCCCAGCTTGTCTGTGCACACAGCAAGAAAACGAACCCTAGTAAAAATTCTGATATGTGACGAATCATCCTTGCACCCTCAATACCATTCACCATTAAATCTCATAGAACCCGCATGGCCGCAAACAACAAAACCCAGGTGAACGCCCCAGCAATCAAATCATCCAGCATAATCCCTAGACCGCCGCCAACTTGCCGGTCAAACCAACCTATGGGCCAAGGCTTCCAGATGTCAAACAGCCGAAACAGTACAAAGCCAGCCAACATCCAAGGCCACGCCAGTGGCACGGCTGTCATGGCCAACCAAAAGCCGGCAATTTCATCCCAAACAATACCCTGATGGTCATGAACACCTAAGTCACTCGCAGTTTTACCACAAAGGTAAAACCCAGCCACGGCTGCCAATACTACGATGAACACATAGAGCATCAAGGGCAGTGTCGCCAAGAACGGCCACAACAACAGGGCCACCAATGTGCCAGCAGTACCCGGCGCCTTGGGAGACAAACCACTGCCAAAACCAAACGCCAGAAAATGTACAGGGTTTCGTATTAATTGTTGGAAACTGGGTGTTGCTTGAACCATTCCTTCACCTTTTGAAAACTACGTCTTTGTTAAAGACCACCTGACTGACAACAAACAACACACGCGTTAAAAAACAGACCTTATAAATCTTTATCTATCTCTTAAACAGCCTCAGCCATTTTTAAAAGTGCTGGTAACCCGTCGTTCCAACATTAACCAAATGACCAAACCTATCAACACACCGAACACCCAGCTCTCTGGACATTTGGCCAATACAACAAGCAGATAATTCACCACGAGAAATCAACGACTCTACGGCAACTTGATGCTCTTCGGACACAGTAAAACATAGTTCATAATCATCTCCACCAGAAAGCGCCCACTCTGTGACACATGATGGAGCCGCCAACGTCATCAACCAGGGTGCTATGGGCAACTGATCAAGCTCTACTTCTGCCCCCAAACCTGAAGCCTCGGCAATATGGCCAAGGTCCGCCATTAAACCATCCGAGATATCAAGTGCAGCCGATGCCAAATCACGTACTCGAAGCCCTTCCAGCAATCTAGGCTTAGGTCGATAAAAACGATGCAATAATCGCTCGCGTTCATCCTCAACAACTACCGAATCATCCTGACGACCAAACAAAAAAAGCGCCGCTGCGCCCTCACCCAGGGATCCCGTCACATAGATATGATCACCCGCCTTAGCACCACTGCGAGTGAGCGCCTTCCCTTTGGGAACAGTACCAAATAGTTGAATAGTAATAGACAGGGGTCCGGCTGTGGTGTCGCCACCAACCAATGCACAACCAAAAATTGAAGCATCTTCTGACAACGCTTGAGAGAATTCTTGCAACCAAGACTCCCGGGCCTCGGGTAAGGTCAATGCTAAGGTAAACCAACGAGGCTCTGCACCCATGGCAGCAATATCACTGAGGTTTACTCGCAGAGAGCGATGAGCAATATCACCGGGAGAAGCATTGGCAGGGAAATGCACACCTGCCACCAAGGTGTCTACGGTAACGACGAGCTGCTCACCCTCAGGGACATCTAGAACAGCGCAATCATCACCAACACCCAAAACAATACCAGAAGCCGTCCCTAGTGACGAAAAGTACTGCTGTATCAGTGCGAACTCATTCAGTGCCACTTTTTAGTACCCATAGCAGTTAGCCCCAGATAACGGCGTTCCCATCAACACCGCATGCCCCCCAGATAGTGACTAACGGCGTTTTTCAGCCTTCACTTCAACAGCACGTTTAGCAGCCGCTACCTTGTCGAGAATACCGTTGATGTATTTGTACGCATCCGTCGGGCCAAATTTTTTGGCTAAATTCACCGCCTCATTAATCGCCACTTTGTAGGGCACATCAATGCGATAACATAACTCATAGGAGCCCATTCTAAGCAAGGCTCTAGAAATGGGGTCAAGGTCCTTGGAACCGCGATCGAGGTACAATTCATAAGCACCGTCAATATCATCCAATTTGCCGGGAATACCATGAAGCAATTCCTTAAAAAACTGGGTATCCACCTTAGTCATGTTGTTATCAGTGAAAAACTCCGCTTCAATACTACTGATATCTGATCCGGACACCTGCCATTGATACAAAGCTTGAACCAATAACTGCCGCGCTTTTTTTCTGGTTGAGGGTAATATCATGTTATCTCCTACAACTGACGAAACAGGGAGATCATTTCCAACGCTGTCAGTGCGGCTTCTTCTCCCTTGTTTTCACTGTTATCACTAGCACGCTCTTCAGCCTGCTCTAAGGTTTCCGTCGTCAGCAAACCAAATGCTACCGGCAAGTTTTCCTTAAGCGCAACCGCGCCAATCCCTCTTGTTGTCTCACTACAGACATATTCAAAATGGGGTGTACCACCGCGAATCACACAGCCAAGGGCAATAAGCGCATCATAGGTGCCTTTCTTTGCCACTTTTTGACAAGCCAGCGGTAGCTCAAAAGCACCGGGCACTCGAAACAAGTCAACATCAGATACAGCAATACCGTGGCGAACCAATGCCTGCTGTGCACCGTTCAACAAATTCTCTGTAATATTGCCATTCCAACGCGCAACGATTATGGCAATACGCGCACCAACCACATTAAAACTGCCCTCATCGGGTCTGTATTCGCTCATTTATCTCTTCCAAAAAATTGGTCTTAATACTATTTCGCACAGATTATTGGGCTTATTCGCAACTGATATATTCAACGACTTCCAGATCAAAACCAGAAATACCCGTAAATCTAAACGGCGCACTGAGTAACCGCATTTTGTGCACACCTAAGTCCATCAAAATCTGGGAGCCGGTGCCTACTTGCTGATAAACCATATCAGCTGCTTGCTGGGGTTTGGCGGGAACAGGGCTTAACGCCTGCTCAATACTGTCATCAATATCATCGGCAGTTTCCGGGTAGTAAAGGAACACCACCACACCTCGCCTTTCTTCTGCCACTTTTTCCATAGCACGGGAAAGACTCCAGCTTTTAAAACCATCAGGTGCCTCAAGACCAAAAAGGTCACGGGAAGATTTATTGATGTGCACCCGAACCAATGGCGGTTCACCTTCAACGACATCACCCATAACCAGAGCAAAATGTTTTTCGTTGCGAGCTCTATCCAGATAGGTTTTTAGTACAAACTCTCCATACTGAGTCGTAATTTCACGCTCATTAATACAGCTTATGGTTTTTTCCGTGACCAACCGATAGTGAATAAGATCAGCTATGGTGCCGATTTTGAGGTCATGTTTTTTTGCAAAAACTTCCAAGTCCTCACGACGCGCCATCGTCCCGTCATCATTCATAATTTCGACAATCACCGCCGCTGGCTCAAACCCAGCAATTTGCGCTAAGTCACAACCAGCTTCAGTGTGCCCAGCACGACTTAAAACACCGCCCGGTTCTGCCTGTAAAGGGAAAATATGCCCTGGCTGGACAATGTCTTGGGGGCGAGCACTACTCGCTACCGCCGCTTGAACCGTACGTGCACGGTCTGCCGCCGAAATTCCAGTGGTCACGCCTTCTGCCGCTTCAATGGACAGTGTGAAGTTAGTGCCATGACTGGCTTTATTGGCATCCACCATCAGTGGCAAGTTTAACTGCCGACAACGATCTTCTGTCAGCGTCAGACAAATCAGTCCCCTACCATGGGTGGCCATAAAGTTGATATCTTCGGGACGAACCATGGTTGCGGCCATCAGTAGATCGCCTTCGTTTTCACGATCTTCGTCATCCATCAGGATAACCATCTTGCCCTGGCGAATATCTTCGGCCAGTTCTTCCAAACTATTCAGCGCCATATACCGTTCTCTAAATCAGAAAAAACTACAACAAGCTTATAACTTCACTCAACTTACACCAACCAAGTTGCTACCCACTATGCCTCTGCTGCCTTATCGCCCAACAACAATCGCTCCAAATAGCGGGCAATCACATCGACTTCCAGGTTCACACGGGTTCCAGGCTGATAAGTCCCCATCACTGTTTTCTCCAGCGTGTGAGGCACAATATTCAACTCAAACTCGGCCCCTTCTACTCTATTCACAGTGAGACTAGTGCCATCCACAGTAATCGAGCCTTTATGGGCAATATATTTGGCCAGTGCTTTCGGTGCACGAATGCGGAAACGCTCCGACCGAGCATCCGGATAGCGGCTAACCACCTCACCCACATCATCGACATGACCAGAAACCAAATGCCCGCCTAATCGAGAGTCGGGGGTCAAAGCTCGCTCCAAATTTACCGGGGTTCCTGTGGACCAATCTCCGATAGATGTCATCGCTAGGGATTCAGATGAGACATCAGCCACATAGCCATCGCCGGGCAGTTCTACAACTGTCAGGCAAACACCATTGGTAGCAATACTGTCACCCAACTGCACACCAGTTAAGTCCAGATCATTGGTTTTTACTCGCAGCCGCACATCGCCGCCGCGAGGCTCACACACCACAATTTCACCGATTGCTTCAATAATTCCAGTAAACATAACAACCACTATTCAATGACAGGCTATCTTTGCCCTAACAACACGATCAACAACTGGCAGGACTCGCCGTTATACGAACATCACATCCCACCTGCCGAATATCGGTAATGTCCAAAGCTACCTGCTGATCCATACGATCGAAGGGCAGAGACAATAACGGACGCGCCGAACTACCAAGTAACTTGGGTGCCATATAGATCACAAACTCGTCCACCAAGCCCGCCTGCAAAAAAGCCCCGGCCAGCTCTGCACCAGCTTCCACCAGCACGTTATTACACTCTTTTTCTGCCAGCAGGCTTAACAATGCCGACAAATCAACCTGGCCATCGTTACCCGCCAAACAAATAATTTCATCATTATTCCGGCCCGAACCTTCGCAGGACGTCACGATAAGAGTAGCACCTTGAACAGAAAGCACTTTTGCATCAGCCGGTGTTTGCAGCTTGCTATCAACGACTACACGCAATGGCTGCCGGGCCGCAACTTCATCAGCATTGTCCAACCCCAGCTCATCCGCTCTTACTGTTAGGGACGGATCATCGTGCAATATAGTGCCGATACCCGTCACTATGGCGCAATGTTTCGCTCGAAGCCGCTGCACATCCTGGCGGGCTGCAGCGCCAGTAATCCACTGACTCTCACCGCTATCCATTGCCGTACGCCCATCCAGGCTCATGGCTAATTTAACGGTCACCCAAGGCAACCCATACTGCTGACGCTTAATAAAACCACGGTTTAGCTGTTGTGCTTCAGTTTCAAGCAGGGGACCATCTACGATGACACCCGCCTGCTGAAGTAACTTCAGCCCACTTCCAGAAACTTTCGGGTTTGGGTCAGCCATGCCATAAACCACCCGAGCCGCTCCCGCTGCGACCAATGCATCTGCGCAAGGTGGCGTGCGGCCATAATGGCTACAAGGCTCCAACGTGACGTAGACAGTAGCCCCTTTTGCTAGACCACCGGCCTGCTGCAAAGCATTGACTTCGGCATGGGCTTCCCCCGCCCTTTGGTGCCAACCTTCGCCCACGACCGAGCCATCTTGGGTTATCACACAACCCACCGCAGGGTTGGGCATACAAGTATATTGCCCTCTGGCGGCCAATTTCAGCGCCCTGGCCATCATGACAAGGTCACCGCAATCTGGTGACATCAGTCTCAGCCCTTTTCCTGTTCGGGAAGATTGTTTTCCAAGCGATCCAGCTCGGCACGAAATTCACTGAGATCTTGAAAGCTTCGATACACCGAAGCAAAGCGCACATAGGCTACTTCGTCCAACTCCCTCAACTCTGTCATGACTCGTTCGCCGATCATTCTTGAGGTTATTTCTCGCTCTCCGGCAGCTCGCAACTGGTGTTGAATATGGGATATAGCCCCTTCAATTTGCTCGATACCTACCGGACGCTTTTCCAATGCCCTCAACAATCCCGCCCTAAGTTTATCTTCATCAAAGGGCTCGCGAGTATCATCGCTCTTGATCACCCGGGGCATCAGCAGCTCGGCAAGCTCGTAAGTGGTAAAGCGCTCACGACAGGATAGACATTCACGCCGACGGCGCACCTGGCCACCTTCGGCGACCAAACGAGAGTCAATAACTTTGGTATCCTCTGCACTGCAGAAAGGACAATACATGGCGGCGACTTCATTCAGTTAAAATAGGCGAGCATGGTACCACATTTTACCGACATCTCAGCCGCGGCAAGGGCCGCACAAATCAGACGAAGCAGACAAGTAAAAGCCCCGCACAGGCAGGGCTTTTTTCAAGCAACAAACAGCTTATCCGTACTATTTAGCCATAAACGGGGAATCGCCCACAAACTTCCAACACCCGTGCTTTCACCTCTGGAATGACTTGCTCTGACGTACCATTTTCCAAACTATCCAACACATCACAAATCCAGTTGGCAAGATCAATGGATTCCGTTTCAGCAAAACCACGAGTCGTAATCGCCGGGGTACCAATACGCAGGCCAGACGTCACAAAAGGTGAGCGCGGGTCATTGGGCACCGCGTTTTTGTTCACGGTAATATAGGCTTCACCCAAGGCTGCATCTGCATCTTTACCGGTGTATTCCTTACCTATCAAGTCGACCAGCATCAGGTGATTCTCAGTACCGCTGGAAACAATCTTAATGCCGCGCGCCATAAAGGTAGCCGCCATCACCTTAGCGTTTTTTACCACTTGCTGTTGATAGACTTTAAACTCATCCGTCATAGCTTCTTTAAACGATATCGCCTTCGCTGCAATCACGTGACACAAAGGACCACCTTGACCACCAGGAAATACCGCTGAATTTATTTTCTTGGCCAACTCTTCACTGTTTGTGAGAATAATGCCGCCGCGAGGACCTCGCAGGGTTTTATGGGTCGTAGACGTAACCACATCGGCAAAAGGCATTGGGTTTGGATAGACATCCGCCGCAATCAAGCCCGCCACGTGAGCCATGTCGACCATGAGGTAAGCGCCCACTTTATCGGCAATCTCACGGAAGCGCGCCCAATCCAGCACACCAGAATATGCGGAGAAACCGGCAATAATCATTGTTGGTTTATGCTCTACGGCTAAAGCTTCGATCTGCTCATAATCCACCAAACCGGTTTCAGGGTTCAGCCCATATTGCACTGCATTATAAATTTTTCCAGAAAAGCTTGGCTTGGCACCGTGAGTCAGGTGACCACCTGCGTCTAGGCTCATGCCCAATACCGTATCACCCGGCAGGCAAAGCGCCTGATAAACAGCGCTATTCGCTTGAGAGCCAGAGTGTGGCTGCACATTAGCGAACGCCGCACCAAATAGCTGAGTGACGCGCTGAATAGCCAACTCTTCAGTCTGATCGACAAACTCACAACCACCGTAATAACGCTTATGAGGGTATCCTTCTGCGTATTTATTGGTGAGCTTAGTGCCCTGAGCGGCCATTACCGCTGGGCTGACATAGTTTTCAGAGGCAATTAGTTCAATATGCTCTTCCTGACGCTGCCCTTCATGTTGAATGGCAGCCCATACTTCTGGGTCAAAACTGGCAATGGTTTGGTCTTTATCAAACATGAGGCTCACACTGGTAGTTGGTGTACGGAAAATGGTGTAAAAAAGAGCGGGAATTGTACACAAAACAACCGCAAAATCCCATATTTGTTGCCACCGTATGTGCGAACCGACGGGGGTCATTTCTCCTACTCATTAGAGATAAAAGGAAAAAATCCCCACAGGGACATTATGGAGCTGACTTAGGGCCTACAGACTCATGGAATAAATCAGTATGGTTAACTGTGACACGCGCTCGTCAAAAGACTCTAAAAGAGTTTTTACTCTAGCCCCAAATATCACCCTTACTAGATGGCAATCAGACCACTTTGTTTTATCCCATCAAAAATGAATTGAACAGCCAATGCGGCCAACAAAACGCCCATAACTCGTGTGATGACATGCATTCCCGTTACTCCCAGCAAACGTTGAATTTTACTTGCAAGCAGCAACGCTATAAATGTAAGTAATACTATTGCCAATATTGACGAAATAATTATTGCTTGACCGGTTATATCACCCTCTTGATCTGCCATGAGTAAAATAGCGGCACCCATGGCGCCAGGTCCAGCGATAAGAGGCGTAGCCAAGGGAAAAACTGAAATATCCGTTTTTAACGTTGCCTCTTCCTCCTCATCGTCTGTAGTTGATGTCCCACCCGAGGATCGCGCAAAAACCATATCAATACCAATAAGCAATAACAGAATACCTCCGGCGGCTCTCAATGCAGCAAGAGAAATACCAAGCTGGGCAAGCAGCAGCTCCCCGATTAATGCAAATGCAACCAAGATTCCGGCACTAATCACAGTCCCTCGAATAGCGGTGGCTCGTTTTTGTTGGTCAGTTTGATTTGCCGTCAGAACGGCAAACATCGCAGCAACGTCCAGTGGGCCGATTGTTGCAAAAAAAGTAGCCAGTGCTAATCCAGCAGTTTCAGTCATAGTCTTTTATGGTAGCCTGTTTGGCTCTCTACCGCTTGACTCTGTGGCATGAAAACGAAAACAACTATCCACCAAAATGGTGCTAACTCAAAGCGCGGAGTGGCCGACCTTGTGATATGCATACTACCTTGTGCGTGACACATATATCCTCTTAACGATAGCAACCAATTTACCCGCTGTAAAAATCACAAGCATTAGGATTCTGAGAAGTAGTGCCAAGTATTCCTGCAGCACAAACAAGCTCACATGAAGACACCCATCTTTATCGAGATATTGATAAAACGTGTTCTAGGGTCAGGGTAAAAAACTCAGAGTTGATTGGTCAAGGTGAAAATTGTGGTCGTAGGTAATGAACAAACCTAAAGCCCTCCAAATAGAAACAGAGTTTTTATTTCCTCACATATTCCTTCGGTACAAACCTCCAATGCTATACAGCGCTGAACTCATCTGCCCCAGGGAGTTGGTTTTGGCTGCCTCCATTAGGCTTTCAAAAATATTGCCCTGATTAAGGGCCGCTGATTTCAGCTCACTCAGTGCTGTTGACGAACTGTCGTTATGAAGCGAGCAATATGCCTGCAGGTTATCCACCTGCATTTGTTTCTCCGTGTCATCTGATCGTGCCAGCTCACGCCCCTCCAACGATTCTTCAGTACCAGCTTCAGGAAGAAATGTGTTCACTCCGATTAAGGGCAAACTGCCATCATGTTTTTTGATTTCATAACTCATACTTTCTTCCTGAATTTTGCCACGTTGATACATGGTATCCATGGCGCCCAAAACGCCACCACGTTCAGAAATTCGTTCAAATTCAGCATAAACAGCCTCTTCCACTAAATCTGTCAGCTGCTCAATCACAAAGGATCCCTGCCAGGGGTTCTCACAAAAATTCAGGCCGAACTCCCTGTTGATAATCAACTGAATGGCCATCGCTCTTCGCACAGATTCTGTAGTGGGTGTGGTAATAGCTTCGTCGTAAGCATTGGTGTGCAAGCTGTTGGTGTTATCAAAAATGGCATAGAGCGCCTGCAAGGTGGTGCGAATATCGTTAAAGCTCATTTCCTGCGCATGCAAGCTGCGGCCCGATGTTTGAATATGATATTTAAGCATCTGACTACGCGGGCTGGCACCATAGCGCTCCTTCATGGCTCTGGCCCAGATACGTCGGGCAACCCGCCCCATTACGGCATACTCTGGGTCCATTCCATTGGAAAAAAAGAAACTGAAATTGGGCACAAAGTCATCCACTTTCATGCCGCGAGATAAGTAATACTCGACTAGGGTAAAACCGTTGGACAGGGTGAACGCCAGCTGCGAAATGGGGTTCGCCCCTGCTTCGGCAATATGATACCCACTCACCGACACGCTGTAATAATTGCGCACCTTGTTAGCAATAAAATATTCCTGAACGTCGCCCATCATGCGCATAGCGAAATTGGTGGAGAAGATACAGGTATTCTGGGCTTGGTCTTCTTTTAAAATATCAGCCTGTACCGTACCTCGCACGGCGGCTAATGTTTCCTTTTTGATTCTTGCATAGGTCTCTGCATCGACTAACTTATCGCCAGTGATACCGAGTAAAGCTAAGCCCAAGCCATTGTGCCCCTCGGGCAGAACACCCTCATAAGTTGGCTTTGTTTTACCTAAAAAGATTTTTTCGATTTTATCTTCTGCTTCTCGCCACAAATCGTTTTCTTTCAGGTAAATTTCTACTTGCTGGTCAATCGCCACATTCATAAAGAACGCAAGAATCATCGGTGCGGGGCCATTGATGGTCATGGATACTGACGTTGTAGGCGAGCACAAATCAAACCCTGAATAGAGTTTTTTCATGTCGTCCAGTGTCGCAATCGACACCCCAGAATTACCGACTTTCCCCCAAATATCTGGGCGAGGATCCGGATCCGCACCATAGAGGGTCACCGAATCAAAGGCTGTAGACAGTCGTGTCGCAGGCTGCCCACTGGACACGTAATGGAAGCGCCGATTAGTACGCTCGGGTGTACCTTCCCCAGCAAACATTCGTGCAGGGTCTTCACCTGAGCGACGATAGGGGAATACACCAGCAACATAGGGGTAACTACCGGGTAAATTTTCCGCCAACAGGAATGTTAATATCTCACCCCAATTCTGATACCGAGGCGCTGCCACCTTGGGCACCTTAAGATGGCTTAAGGATTCTACGTAATTGTCCCCAGTAATTTGTTTGCCCCGAACTGGATACGAATACTGAGCCTGCTCAACTGCAGCCTTTTTTTCTGGCCACTGCTGTAGCATAACAATCGATTCTCTATCCAGCCCAGAAACAGCCTGCTGATAACGCTGACGAAGCGTCACCAATGTCGCATCGGCCTGTTTACTGACCAGATCAGCGTTTGGATACAACCCGAAGGGCTCAGGCAACCTCTGGTCGCTCAATGACGTTAATATCTGGTAGCTCTGATAGGCTTCCGAAGCCAACTTAGCCTGCTGTACATTTTTTTTGTGAATCTGACGGCCCTGCTCACTGATCTCTGCTAGGTAACGAATACGGTTTCCTGGAATCAATGCGACGGACCGGGAACACTCCTCGCTGTCCCCGCCTACAGGAATCCAAATATCAGCCTCCAGCCCCTTTTTCTCCGCCAACAACCGACACAGATGATAAAAAGCACGATTAATTCCCGGATCGTTGAATTGACTGGCGATGGTGGGATAAACGGGAATTTGGTCCGGCAATACAGCAAAGGCATTGTGGTTTCTCTGCCACTGCTTACGAATATCACGCAGGGCGTCTTCGGCACCACGCTTATCATATTTATTCAAAATCACCATATCGGCATAATCGATCATATCGATTTTTTCCAATTGGCTGGCGGCACCGTAATCACTGGTCATGATATACAGCGACAAATCCACCATATCGACTATTTCGGAATCGCTTTGGCCAATGCCTGCGGTCTCCACCAGCACTAAATCGTAGTTCAGTGATTTTAAAAACAGGGTGACATCTCCCAACATTTCACTGGTTGCCAAATGTTGTCGACGCGTCGCCATTGAACGCATATAAATATTAGGTGAAGCTAGGCTGTTCATACGGATTCGATCGCCCAGTAGTGCTCCACCGGTGCGACGCCGAGTTGGGTCTACCGCCAAGACCGCAATACGCATGTCTGGCCGGTGTTGTAAAAATCGATCCAGCATTTCATCAACGATACTGCTTTTACCGGCACCCCCCGTACCGGTAATACCCATCACGGGTGTTTTATCGGCAGCTAACATCCACTCAGCTTTTAGTTGAGCCAGTTTGGCGCTAGGGATCTCGCCTTCTTCAATAGCAGAAATCATCTGCGCGATTTGTACTTCGTTATCTCTATCGGGCTGAGAAAACTGACAAGCTGCATCTGAGCTAACCGCTACCTGAGAAGCTTTAGCCAAACAAACAAGGTCCTCCACTGTCTCGACCAACCCCATATTCATGCATGCTGCAGGATGATAAATACGAGCAACGCCGTCTAACTCCAACGCTTTAATTTCTTCCAGCGTTATCGTACCGCCACCACCACCAAAAATTTTAATGTGCTCCGCACTGGAATCTTTCAGCAGCTGCAATAGATAGCGGAAATATTCCATATGGCCTCCTTGATAAGAACTAATAGCTATTGCATCTGCGTCCTCTTGAATGGCAGCACGAACCACTTCATCAACACTACGGTTATGGCCCAAGTGAATCACTTCCGCGCCCTGAGCCTGAACCAATCGGCGAATCATATTAATCGCAGCATCATGACCATCAAAGAGAGAGGTCGCTGTCACAAAACGCAATGGCCTTGAGCGCTTGCTAGCTTTTGAGCTTTCTACTTTGACTTCATCTGTCATCACCAAAACCCTTTACCTTTACTCCGTACATCTCCAATACTGACCTATTGTCGGACAATGTGTCAATTGCAGTAGATTCTAGTACGCTATCCCCTATATAGTTTATTGTTGTCACTGCACAGATAATGCAGTTCAGCCTACAAATACCCTTTATCCAGAAAAGTAGAGATAGCGGCAAATGCTCGACCAGATGAACGTTGCAAAAATTGCTCACCAACCCGCTTACCGTGTTGTCAGTGAAAAAATCCGCACTGCCATTATTTCCGGAGAGATCAAAACTGGTGAATTGCTACCCACCGAAACTGACCTGGCCGAACAATTTGGCGTCACTCGCTCAACCATTCGCGAAGCCATTCGATTACTGGAACACGGTGGCATTCTGGGCCGAGCCGACCGCAAGCGTTTAGTGGCCACCCTGCCTCAAACAGATGCTATAGGACGCTCTGTCAGTTCTGCCCTATTGATGCACCAAGTGACCTATGAAGAGTTATGGCAAGTGGCCATGGGGCTAGAACCCTTGGCCAGTAAACTGGCTTGCACAACGGCCACCAAAAAAGATAAGCAATTATTAGCTGCCAACTTGGTCCGCACCCGTGAAGTGATGGATGACCACGATGCGCTTCTGGTCGCTGAAATTGAGTTTCATGACTTGCTAGCCAACGCCACCCACAACAGCGCGCTACTACTGGCCAGGGCCCCCCTCAACGAGTTGTTTTACCCCGTAGCTTGGGGTGCAGTCATTCGGGCTCTATCTCCAGGTGAACGTATTTTAGTAGCACACCAACATATTTATGGCGCCATTTGCGACAACAACCCGGACAAAGCCGAAGAGTGGATGAAAAAACATATGCTCGACTTCCGTCGAGGAATCGAGCTGGGGAACTTGGGCTTTGATCAACCCGTAAAAGCCTGACGTCGTCACCATAAAAACCACAAATCTGTAGAATGCCGCCTATCCATTCCTGTTAGGGGGTTATTTCCGCTAGAATACTGCTTATCTAAATAACCTGACAGTTACTGAATCCAATGGCTCAATACGTATACACCATGAACCGCGTGGGAAAAGTTGTCCCACCCAAGCGCGAAATCCTCAAAGATATTTCACTTTCCTTTTTTCCCGGCGCGAAAATCGGCGTACTCGGTCTTAACGGCGCAGGAAAATCCACCCTGCTGAAAATTATGGCGGGGATCGATACCGACATTCAAGGCGAAGCTCGTCCGATGCCCAACATCAAAGTGGGCTACTTGCCACAGGAGCCCCAGCTTGATCCGGAAAAAGATGTGCGCGGCAATGTAGAAGATGGCGTTTGTGAGGCCGTCAATGCCCTGAAAGAACTGGATCAAGTGTATGCCGACTACGCCGCACCCGATGCAGATTTTGACAAGCTGGCTAAACGCCAGGGACAACTGGAAGACATTATTGCGACCTGGGATGCCCACAATCTCAATCACACATTAGAAATTGCCGCTGATGCCCTACGCCTGCCACCTTGGGATGCAGATGTCACCAAGTTGTCTGGAGGCGAGAAACGCCGGGTAGCATTGTGCCGACTACTACTTTCCAAGCCCGACATGATTCTGCTGGATGAGCCCACCAATCACCTGGATGCGGAGTCGGTGTATTGGTTGGAAAAATTCCTTGAAGAGTTTTCCGGCACCGTCGTTGCGGTAACACATGATCGTTACTTCCTCGACAACGTTGCAGGGTGGATTTTAGAGCTGGACCGCGGTCACGGCATTCCCTATGAAGGCAACTACACGACGTGGCTGGAAACCAAAGAACAACGCCTTGCCACAGAGCAAAAGCAAGAAGATGCCCACCAGCGGACCATTAAGAACGAACTCGAATGGGTTCGCCAAAACCCCAAAGGTCGTCGCGCCAAAAACAAAGCACGTCTGGCCCGTTTTGATGAGATGAACTCTCAAGACTTCCAAAACCGCAACGAAACCAATGAAATTTATATTCCACCCGGCCCGCGCCTGGGAGACAAGGTTATTGAATTTGATGGCGTCAGCAAAAGTTTTGGTGACGAGCTGCTACTGGACAACCTGTCCTTCAGTATTCCCAAAGGCGCCATCGTTGGTATCGTAGGTGGTAACGGTGCAGGTAAATCCACCCTGTTCCGTATGATTTCTGGTGCTGAACAGCCCGATAGCGGCGCCATCACCATCGGCGAAACGGTAAAACTGGCTTTTGTTGAACAAAGTCGTGAAAACCTCGACGACAGCAAAACTGTTTGGGAAGAAATTTCAGGCGGCCAAGACAACCTACACATCGGCAATTACGAAGTCTCTTCTCGAGCCTATGCCGGCCGCTTCAACTTCAAGGGCGGCGATCAGCAAAAACGTGTGGGCGAATTATCCGGTGGTGAACGTGGCCGCTTGCACTTGGCTAATACGCTGAAACAAGGGGCAAATCTACTGTTGCTGGATGAGCCCTCAAATGACCTAGATATTGAAACCCTGCGTGCACTGGAAGAAGCTATTCAAACCTTCCCCGGCTGCGTCATGGTGATATCCCACGACCGCTGGTTTTTGGATCGGGTCGCCACCCACATCCTCGCCTACGAAGGCGATAGTGAAGTGGTGCTATTTGAAGGTGACTACACCGAATACCACGAAGATTTTATCAAAAGAAAGGGGCAGGACGCTCAACCTAAGCGGGTCAAATATAAAAGGCTAAAACATTAATTAAATAGTGAAAAATATCATAGCTTCTTGTTATGGAACCTATGATGGCAACAACAATTCGAGGGAATGAAAACGAAAAAGGGCCGCCTAATAAGGCGGCCCTTTTTTAACGTTCAAATGTTATTTATTAACACTCTACATTATTTTTTCCGAGGAATGTGCAGAGTCAATGCCAAACCATCGTCGCCTGTTGCCCAAGCAAAACCTATCTCGTCCAGCTTCAGCATTTTTTCCAGAGGAAGATAGCTGTAATGCAAGTCTGTCCGCTGCTTAATGACCCACTCACCCAGCTCCAACTCATCTTCAGTGATGTAGTCTTCAGGCACCAAACAATCACCATACTCGGCTTTGTAGGCTTCTAAAGCAGCAAAGGCTCTTTTCCAATCATACTCACGAAGATCCCAAACATAATCCAGCGTACACAAACGCTGGTACTTCTCTCTAGGGTAGTTGCCTTCAGTGAGACGCTGGGCTCTTGCCCAATCGCCAAGCTCGTAATGATCACCTGCGGTAATGTAATTTTCGGGAACAAGACTATGGCCGAACTGTGCTCTGAAAGATTGCAGCTCAGCAAAGCCTTTTTCCCAATGCGGCTCATGGGGGTCCCAAACAAACTCCAGCTTATCAAGGCGCTGGATTTGGTCCTCTGTCAGATTGCTTTCAGCCCGGTCATAACGCAACTTTAAAAGCCAGAACCCTAGCGTAAAACCATCTTCAGTAATATAAAATTGAGGGACCAGACAATTACCCTTTTCAGCTTTATAAGCTGCCAGGTGTTGGTATGCTACATCCCATGGTGTCTCGGCAGTTTCGTTTAGTTTTGTTTCTAAGTCTTTATACATAATTATGTTTCTTTGTAGTTATTTCCCAGTATTCATGTATAGAATCAAAAAATTCTAGGCCTACGAATTCAGCGGGTGGTTAATAAAAATGGCCACGAACCTGTAACCATAACAGATAAAATACGCCTTTTCGATGACTTTTTAAACAGGATTTATGCATGACAAACAACGATATCTTACGCCGAATACGCTATACCTTTGATTTTAACGACACCAAAATGATGGCTATTTTTGGCCTCGCAGACATTCAGGTTACACGGGAACAAGTCAGCCAATGGCTGAAAAAGGAAGAGGACCCCGCCTACCAAAACTGTAGTGACGCGCTATTAGCAACATTTTTGAATGGTCTGATTACTGAAAAGCGTGGTAAAAAAGACGGGGCACAACCCGCGCCAGAGAAACGCCTAACGAACAATATTATATTTATGAAGTTAAAAATTGCCTTCAACCTAAAGGCTGAAGATATATTAGAAATCATGGAGTTAGCCAATTTTAGTCTAAGCAAACACGAATTAAGTGCTTTCTTCCGCAAGGCTGACCACAAAAACCACCGGGAGTGTAAAGATCAGGTTTTACGCAATTTTTTAAAGGGCATGCAGCTTAAACATCGAGGAGAGGCTGAACCTGACCCAATAGAACCCATTGAGATTAATTCTGATTCCGACGCAACAGAACCCGGCACTGACAAACCAAAGTCAGGGTTTCAGTGGAAGCCACTCCCTCGACATAAAACTGATTCAGATGGGAATGAATAACGCGCCAACAGCACAGAAATTACTATTTACGACCAAAAAAAGACTTCCAGGCAAATAACACCTAGGTTATTTGCCTTTTGTGTCCCCCAGCAGCATCTTCATGGCGCTTTTCCAGCCATCATAAAGCCTCTCACGCTGTTCTGGCTCCATTTGCGGCCTGTAATTCTTATCAGCTTTCCACCCCCCAGCAATATCCTCTATCCCACAAAACACACCGACCTGCACGCCAGCTAATGCTGCGGCGCCCCATGCCGTTGCCTCTGTAACATGGGGTATTTCAATAGAAATATCCAACATGTCGGCCAAAAACTGGCACATAAAAGTATTGGCCACCAAGCCACCGTCAGCACGAATAACATCTAGTCGGTGGCCGCTATCTAACTGCATAGCACCCATTAGATCGCGAGTTTGATAGGCCTGAGCTTCCAGTGCGGCGCGAACAATATGGGCTTGGGTACTTTCACGGGACAACCCCATAATTAACCCTTTTGCTTCAGGGCACCAATAGGGCGCGCCCAACCCAGTAAAAGCGGGTACAAAATAGACTTCATTGTTATCTTCCACCGATAGGGCAAGCGCCTCGCTTTCGCTGGCATCATCAAACAGCTCCAAGCCATCACGGAGCCATTGAATCGCCGCACCCGCGACAAAAATTGAACCCTCTAAGGCATAGGTCATTTGCCCATTAATACGGTAAGCCACTGTAGTCAGTAGTCGATGCTGGGATTGTTTAAACTCGGCACCAATATTCATCAAGGCAAAACACCCAGTACCATAGGTAGATTTGACCATACCCGGCTCAAAGCAAGCCTGACCGATTAACGCAGCTTGCTGATCCCCGGCCATACCACCTATGGGGATTTCTGCGCCCAAAACACTAGCATCAGTCGTACCGAATGCGGCGATATTGTCTTTCACTTCAGGCAGTAGACATAGGGGGATATTGAACAGCGCCAGCAGCTCACTATCCCACTGTTGCTCTACAATGTTGTAAAGCATGGTACGTGACGCATTAGTGATATCGGTGGCATGTACTACGCCTCGGGTAAGCTTCCAGAGCAAATAACTATCCACGGTGCCAAATGCCAGCTCGCCAGCTTCTGCTCGGGCTCGCACCCCCGGAACATTATCCAAAATCCATGCGGCTTTGCTGGCAGAAAAGTAAGGGTCGAGCAGCAACCCTGTTTTTTTTGTTATCACTGCCTCAAGCCCCTGCTTTTTTAAGGCATGACAATATTCGGCTGTTCTTCTGTCTTGCCAAACAATGGCATTGTAGACAGGCTCACCGGTACTTCTGTCCCAGACAATGGTTGTTTCTCGTTGATTGGTAATACCAATGGCAACAGGGTTTACCGGAGTAGAATTCGATACGCCTTTATTTAAAATTTTGCTACAGCAAGCATGGGTATCATTCCAAATATCTTCAGGTCGCTGTTCTACCCAGCCCTTGTGCGGATAATACAACTGCAATTCTTTTTGCTGCACATCCAGCACGTCACCTGCCTGTGAAAACAAAATAGCACGAGAACTTGTAGTGCCTTGATCAATTGCCAGAAGTGTCGGTTTATCCATTTCTTATGTTTTCTTCCTGCGTTTTTTAGATTTTTTTGGCCGTATTTTTATGACGACCTCAACCACAACATTCATCACATAAACATCTAGAATATGGAATATTTTTTTCATTCACTGGTTTAAAGTATACCCAAACTTTGTCAAACAAATCCTGAGTATCTAGTGATAGCACGTCAACCAATCAGCAGAGCTCACGTTTATATACCTCACGAACAACACTATAATGAGGTAGCACACCATGAATCTGAAAACATCTCTACTGGCTATTCTAGCTGCAGCATTAATGGCCCCCACATTATCATTCGCTCATGGGCAAGATCATCTAAAAACACGCTTGCACGTCAGTGCTATCCATGCAGCAAACGCTTATTCAGCCCACCGCCATGACAACAATTTTCGATATGTAAAATCCCACCATCAATTACATCACCGCAACAACAGAGCAGATTATCTGGACCGCAAAGGTGACCGAATTGACCGGCGACTGGATCACAAAGGCGAAAGGATTAACAACAAATTGGACCGTGCTGCTTATCAGGCATGGCGTCAAGGTGACAACAGAAAAGCTCGCCAATTAGACCGGAAAGGCGACAAAATTGAACGTTACTATGACCGTAAAGGCGGCCACCACAACGGCTAGTCGCCCTGCTCTATTCACAAGGACGTGAACGGAAAACACCTAAAAATAATAATACTCAAAAAAACAACCTGTCCTGCTTACCACTAATGATTCAGTCCGGGCTGCAACACTCCGCACTATTGCCCCTCGCCAACAAAATCCCTATTCTTCGACCACTGGTTACACAAGGATGGGGTTATGCAGATTTCCACGTTTATTCTGATAGGCATACTGGTTTTAGTTGGTGGCTACGGGGTTACGCTTTATAACAACCTAGTAGCACTCAAACATCGCGTCGCTCAGGCTTGGGCCAATATCGACGTTTTGCTTAAACAACGCCACGATGAGCTGCCTAAGTTGGTTGAAACTTGCAAGCAGTACATGGGGTATGAACAAGAAACATTAGAAAATGTCATTGCCGCCCGCAGCGATGTGTCCACGGCAGCACAGTCTCAGGATATTGCCGCTCTCGGATTGGCCGAAACAAACCTTCGAAGCGGGCTTGGCCGCTTATTTGCCCTCGCAGAGGACTATCCGGAACTGAAAGCCAACGAATCGTTCCAACACTTACAAGCTCGTATTTCGGATCTCGAAAATGGCATTGCGGACCGTCGTGAGCTGTATAATGAGTCAGTCAATCTGAACAATATCCGCATTGAACAATTTCCAGATGTACTCATTGCCAACTTCTTTAAATTTGGAGCCCATGATTTGCTTGAATTCTCAGAAGAAGAAACGGCCGATGTCGAGATAAAAAACCTGTTTAGCTCCTAGAACGGTTAACCCGCAACCTGTTAACTCACAAATTATGTTAACCCTCAAATAAAGCATCAATCTCATGTTCTCAACCGATATCGCCGCTCTATTTTGTAGCGACTGTGTGCGCAGCATGCCCAACTGGGACTACAGGATCTGGCTTGGGATTGCAATATTGGGCACACTGTTCTGCCTAAGACACTGCCACCGACAGTTTACAAGGGCACGACTTATTGAGGATATGCCCACCTCCCGAATACGCTCTGCCAGCCAAGGCTATATCGAGCTGGTTGGTGTCGCAGAACTTCAGGGCAACCCCCAACTGGCTCCGCTCAGCAATACCCTATGCTTGTGGTGGCGTTATACCATTGAGAAATACCAAAGTTCCGGTAAATCCAGCCACTGGATAACGGTAGAGAAACGTACATGCAGCCAACCATTCCACCTGAAAGACACCACAGGAATATGCCGAGTTGAACCTCAAGGAGCTGAAATAAACACGTTGCACCGACGAACCTGGCACGGCAATACACGTCGCCCCATCATGGATCCCTCCACTTTAAAACAGAAAACTAAAGGTGGCTTTCTATCACTGCTCACCACAAACATTTCTATCGGCGGCATATCCTTGGGTAGACGTTACCGCTATACAGAACACTTGATCATGGAGGGAGATCCCCTCTACACACTAGGGCGCTTTGAGACAAACAGCAGTGGCCAGCGGACTCTCTCTCCCATGCAACTTTCTGGCGACATTCTTAGCGACTGGAAACAGGATTTCCCCGCATTGCTGGCACGCTACGATAAAAATAATGATGGCAAGCTGGACTTAAAAGAGTGGCAACAGGTTCGCGATGCAGCCCTAGATGAAGTCAAACATCGACAAACACAGCAAGCTCATCAACCAGCAGATCATGTGCTCACTCAACCCCGGCACAAGGACTTTCCTTTTATTATCGACAGCACCGAACAAGAACATCTCAGCCGACGCTTACGACGCCAATCCATTGTCTACGCCGTAGGTTTTTTACTTGCTGGAGTATTGAGCTGCTGGCTTATCAACAGCCGTTTTTTCTAGCCAGCCTCCTTGTAAAGACTGCTCCACCCATACTGTTCAAGACATCACTGATCAGCGGGTGTGCTGGAAAGGCACATGCGTACCCTATTTGTAGAAAACAGCCAACCAAATCGTTTCTTCATCAGGGTCAGTCCAGCTCACCCGATGTCTTTTATGTGCTGGAATATTCAGATAATCCCCTGAAGTTAGCGACACTTCATCACCATTTTCAAATACCAGTGTTCCCGCTCCTTTTACGACCAAAATCCATTCATTTTCGTGCTGGTCATACCATTCATCATCTGGAGAACTCTGGCCTTTTGAAATAACCTTTTCTATCCGAATAGAATTCGTTGCGGCGAGATTTTCAACAATCTCCTCCGGGATATCATTGGGAATATTGGACAATATATTTTCTTTTTTCATGGCAATAACAGCAGCAAACTCTACTTATAACCCCTCCCGATTACACGGTGTTTTTTAGGTCATTTTTCACACTAACGCTGCCCGTCATAACAAGCAAACTAAATACCCATTTTAGCCAAAGCTTCAAGCACTTGCCGTATGACCCCCGACAGGCGTGGATAATCCGCATCAAAATCACTGGCCTTGAGATCCAACCTCTCACGTAAAGTTTCCTTATGTTCTTCTGATTGCCCTTCACCTTGGGCTATTTGGACCATCTCGGACATCAGGTGTCCAAACATATCACGCTCTTCTGGCGCCATGGTGTGCGCCTTTTCCAATTCATCATGTAACTCATCAAGGTGTTTTTTTAGTTCTTCGTTAGTCATATGAAAACCTCATAAAATTTAATCATAAAGTGAAAGCGGACGGAGTTTATTGTGCATATCATTTAAAAAATTTACTGGTCAAATAGAGCTCTTCCGAAAGATTTTTTTCTAGAAAATTCCCCAAAAAATAGCTCCCTCTACTCACACTCTCATATACCGTCATAATATTTTTTTAAGTATATGCCATCTAACATATTCAGACGATGATTAAGACCACGCCAGAATAAAGGCTCCAATGGCACAGGACATAATTAATAAGAATCAAAACGTTTAACAGAAAAAGATCCATTGATGGGTCGCCTGCCTAGGAACAACAAGTTTCGCACCAAATACAATCAACCCTAACGTTAACGCCGCCAAAAGTCCTTCAAAAACAACGACACCGCACCAAAAAAATACATTTTTGGCGCAGTAGTTGCATAAAATTATAAAAATAGCCTAAAAAAAGCTATAAACACCCAAAATTTAACCAAAATCGCTCTATATTGGTGCCAAATAAGACGTATAGATCTTATATTGCACCATTAGCGATCACAATAAAGGTGCGAAACCATGCTCAAACGCTTTAATCCACAGCTTACTCTTCTCCCGCTTTTACTGGGATTAATGCTTCCTGGCATGGGACATGCGGATGACCTTAATGGCGCCAATACGGCCTGGATCATAACTGCTACTGCCTTGGTATTGTTTATGACAATACCCGGCCTTTCGCTTTTTTATGGTGGACTGGTTCGTGTTAAAAACGTTCTCTCCGTACTCATGCAGTGCTTCGCCATCACGTGTATTGCCTCTCTGATTTGGTTAATCTGTGGTTACAGCTTGGCATTTACTGATGGCGGAGCCATGAATAGCTGGATTGGTGGGTTAGACAATTTCATGCTGGCCAACGTATTTGAAGACTCCCTGTCAGGAGATATTCCTGAATCAGTTTTTGCGATGTTCCAGATGACCTTCGCGATTATTACACCAACACTCATTATTGGTGCTTTTGCAGAACGGGTTAAGTTTTCTGCCGTATTGATTTTCAGCAGCATCTGGCTTCTATTGGTTTATGTGCCCATCACACACTGGGTTTGGGGTGGGGGCTGGCTTGGCCAAATGGGACTGCTCGACTTTGCTGGCGGCACCGTTGTTCATGTCACCGCTGGTATTGGTGCTCTAGTAGCCGCCTTAGTTGTTGGCAATCGAAAAGGTTTCCAAATTCATGCGATGATGCCTCACAACCTGACCATGACAGTGGCCGGAGCAGGCATGCTGTGGGTAGGCTGGTTCGGTTTTAATGCTGGCTCAGCATTGGCCGCCAATGGTGATGCAGGCATGGCCATGCTGGTTACTCATATTTCTGCTGCCACCGGCTCATTGGCCTGGATGATGATGGAGTGGATCAAACATGGCAAACCTTCGGTATTGGGTATCGTGACAGGAATGGTCGCGGGCCTCGGCACCATCACTCCTGCATCCGGCTTTGTTGGGCCAGGTGGAGCACTAATCATTGGCTTTACCGCCGGAATTGTCTGCTACTTTGCCACTCAACTGGTCAAACAAAAATTCAAAATTGATGATTCACTGGATGTTTTCCCGGTGCATGGTATGGGCGGGATTCTGGGTACGATGTTGGCGGGTGTATTTGCCTCGGCGGAACTCGGTGTTTTCAGCGGGCAAGGTTATGCCGAAGGTATGACCATGGGCTCACAAGTGCAGGTTCAGCTGATCGGCGTGGCAAGCACGCTTGTTTACACTGCTATCGTTACGTATATCATATTGAAGCTGGTCGATATGATGGTTGGTCTTCGAGTAGACACTGAAGATGAAACTTATGGTCTTGATTTGTCTCAACATGACGAACGTGGCTATGATCTATAGGACGATTACGAATCTGACTCACAAATAAAAAAACCGCCACAAGGCGGTTTTTTTATTCTCAAAATAGATAATGGTCTAGCGGGTCTGATCAATGGCACTACAGAGTTGCCTAGCTCCCAGAAGAATTCGAGGAGTGTGACGGTGAAGCAAATAGGGATCAACTTTATACAGGTGATGATTAGTCACCGCCCTTAGCTGGGGCCATTGCTTCCAGTATTCAAAAGCAGCCTCAACATCTGTGTACTGCCCAACAATAATAACTTCTGGATCTGCTGCCAACACCGACTCCACCCCTATCCGAGGGACTAACGGCCTTACATCTGAAAAGATATTTTCAGCGCCACAAAGCTGGAGCACATCGGAGACCAGATGTTTGCCCCCAAAGCTGATTAAGGGAGATTGCCAGATCTGGTAATAAACACTGACCTTTCGGACCTGTTGGTACCTGTTCCGCAGGTGTTCAAGAGTAACCCGAAACTGGTGAATCGTTTTTTCTGACTCAGAATCGACACCCAGAAGGCGACCAATTTTATGGAGGGTCTCGGGAATATTGTCGAGTTTTCTCGGCTCATTGACGAAAACATTCAAACCCAACGAAGACAATCGCTGAATAATATTTTCTCCGTTACCACTTCGCCAAACCAATACGAGGTCTGGCTTATAAGCAAGCAATGCCTCGTAATTAATTTTGTTGTTAGAACCGATAATAGGAAGTGATTTCGCTTCTTCCGGAAAATCGCTCCAAGCTACGGTAGCGACCATGCGGTCGCCACCGCCTACGGCATACACAACTTCAGTCAGATGAGGAGCCAAACTGATCACTCGTTGAGCAGGCTTCGATAATATTATTTCCCGACCGAGGTCATCCTTAACATGAATCCCTGCCCCTGTGTGTAACGAGAACAACAACAATACAAAGCACCACAACCTCCGGCCTCTCATATTAAACAATCACCAGTGGAGAACCTGTTTTGGGGTGGATTCCCATGGAGACAGCCACATTGAAAACCTGCTCGATTAACTCTGTGGTCAGCACAGTCTCCGGTGAACCTTTTGCTACAAGTCGACCACAGCTCAACATCACCAACTGATCGGCACAACTGGCCGCCAAATTGAGGTCATGAACAACCAACAAAACACCAACGCCCTGCCGAACAAAGCTTTTGACAATATCCAGGGTGAGCTGTTGGTGGGCCAAATCAAAGGCTGATGTTGGTTCATCCAAAATCAGAATCCTATCACCGCTAGCATCCGGCTCCCATATTTGTGCAAGCACTCGCGCCAACTGTACCCTCTGCTTTTCTCCGCCAGACATTTGGGTATAGGGTCGCTTATCCAAATAGCTACCACCCACGAGATCCAGAACCGCATCGACTATTTCAGTATCTTTGGTTAAACCAGTGGAATGGGGAATCCGCCCCATCATCACTACCTCTCGGGCGGTAAAGGGAAAGTTCAGAGCCGAACCCTGAGGTAATACACCAAGTATTCGGGCCAGCTGCTTTGGCTGCCATTGATCGAAAGAAAGGCCATTAAAGGTAACATCACCGGATGAGGGTTTTATCTCTCCGCATAACAAACGTAACAAGCTGGTTTTACCCGCACCGTTAGGACCAACAATCGCCGTCACTTCACCAGATTTTACCTGTAAATCAATACCTTGCAACAAATCAAAACCTGCAATAGATAATGATAACTGGTGGGTTTCAAGCATCGATCAGCCCACCATTCTGTTTCGTTGTTGTAGCAACAAAGCAACAAAAAATGGCGCCCCTAACAAAGCGGTAATTACCCCGGTCGGCAATTCCGCCGGAGACATCAATGTCCGAGCCGCAGTATCCGCCAGCACAAGTAACACAGCGCCAAGAATGGCAGATCCGGGAATCAAGTAACGGTGATCGGGGCCAATTATTAACCGAACCAAGTGCGGAACAATCAGACCCACAAAAGCCACTACACCAGACACAGCAACAGCAACCCCTACTCCCAGAGCCGTCAACAAAATCAAACGTCGCTTCATGGCTTCGACATCTACACCCAGATGACGCGCCTCCGACTCGCCCAACAACATGGCGTTTAGTGCCTTCCCCTCTCTAGGTAAGACCAGAATCAGCGGAATTGCCACTAGCCCCATCGTTAGCGTTCTGGGCCAATCGGCACCATCCAGATTACCCATTTGCCAAAGACTGATCCGCCGCAACATTTCGTTGTCAGCAAAAAAACTGAAGAGGCTTGTTATCGCCCCGGACAGCGCAGTAATCGCAATACCTGCCAACAGCATCGTCGCCACTGAGGTACCAGTAACGGACGTTGCAAGACTATAGACAACACTGGTTGCCAATAGGCCGCCCACAAAAGCGCCAATAGCGATAGCAGGCAATTCAATACCACTACCGATGGCATTGACTCCACCAAAAAAAATGATACAGCTAGCTCCTACCGATGCACCACTGGAGACGCCGATCAAGGAGGGGTCTGCCAGCGGATTGCGAAATAGCCCCTGCATAACAGCCCCACAACTGGCCAGACAAGCGCCAGACAAAGCCGCTAATAAAACCCGAGGCAAACGAATCGACTGAAGAATGCGATGATCCATATCGAGCAGTTTCAGACTGAACAGCCCCCATATTTTTGAAGGTGATATATCTGTAGGGCCACTCAATAAACCACACAACAACGCTATGACCAGAGCAACACTAGCTAATAAGATGAATTTAATGGGGGAATAGCGGCGCAATGTAACTCTCAATTTTTAACCATCTATTTTTAAAAATATATTCAGCTATTGATTAAAAATCCACAGCTAAAAATCTACACCGCGGCGTGCCATCACACCGGCTTTATAGGCATGCTTGATGTCCTTAATTTCAGATACGGTATCCGCTAACTCTTGCAAAGCTGAGCCACCACCACGTCCAGTAATGACAACACTCTGATTTTTTGGACGATTTTTTAGCACGTCCAACACAGTCTGTTCATCAAGGTATTTAAAGCTAAACATATAAGTAAGTTCATCGAGAACAACTAGGTGGAAACTGTCGTCTTTTAACATCTGCTCGGCAACAGCCCAGGTTTTTTTAGCCGCCTGAATATCGGCTTCTCTATCTTGAGTATCCCAAGTAAACCCTGTCCCCATTTGATAGAAATTTACCTGAGGGCATATATCGCGCAAATAAAGCTCTTCTCCGGAAAGCTGCTGCCCTTTGATGAACTGAACAACACCTACTTTGTAATCGTAACCCAAGGCTCGCATGACCATACCAAATGCCGAGCTGGTTTTACCCTTGCCCTCACCAGTTAACAAGATCACAACACCGCGCTCAGTATCTGCAGCCTTAATACCCGCATCAACATTCTCTTTGAGCTTCTGCATTTTTTTTTGGTGCTTATCTGTCACAGGGTATCCTCGGCGTTAATCACTAATAACAGCGTTCCATTTTGTCGCCGCAGGAACACCTGCAGGCAAAGAATGCACCTCAGGATGCAGTAGGTTGGCAAGAATTTCCAGACTATCGACCAAACGCGGACCAGGGCGACTGAAATAACTATTACCGTCCACCATAAAGACCTGATCATTTTTAGCCGCAGGCAATTGAGAAAATTCAGTATTATGAAGCAGCAAAGGCATGTCTTGCTCTGTTCTGGATAGATCAAAACCACAAAGGGAGACCAAAATCACATCCGGTTTTGCCGCAACCAGATCCCCCCAAGAACGAGAGCATGATGGTTTATCCCGCATACCAAAACAGGGGATACCGCCAGCCATGTCTATTAATTCAGGATACCAATGCCCACCATCAAACAAAGGATCAAGCCATTCGAGAATGGCCACCCTTGGGCGCAAATGATGAGGGATACTTTCTGAACGCTGAACAACGGCGTCTACACGCCGATTCAAATGATCTAAATATACCTGCGCCTCAGCCTCACGACCCGCTGCTTTTCCTACCACTGGAATGGTTAGTAAAACATCGCTTAAACAGGTGGGTTCCAAATTAATAACTTGCGGAGAACCCGGCAACTCACAAGCAACGGAGGTGACCTCGTCAGCTGACACGGCACATACATCACAAAGAGCTTGAGTGACAATTAAATTAGGTGCCAAAGTAGACAGCGTATCCATATCCAAACTATAGAGTGCGCTATCTGTTTCCAGCTGACTTCGAACCAAGACATCGATTTCGTGGCTGGCGAGACCTTTGGGGATTCTCGATTGAGTGACGACAGGCAACCCCACAACATCACTGGGGTAATCACACTCATGGGTAACCCCCACTAACTGATCACGCAAACCAATGCCACAAATGATTTCCGTGGCACTGGGCAGTAAAGAAACAATATTCATAGCGCATTACCTAAAAAAGAGAGCCTGACAGGAATACACTCAAAATAAGGTGGCATCTCAAAGTACACCCATTAAATCAGTGTACACGAAGCCTTCTCGCTTCACGGTTTCGCCCACAGTCACCTCAACTGGTTTATGGAACATGGGGCCATTCCAAGCGAAGGTGTGAAACTCACCATTTTCGCCACAACGATCGACAGCCTCAGGCAGCTTTATCAGCAGCGCTCGATCAAAAGCGTGCCCGGCCAAAGCCTCAGGGACTTTTGTCGGATCAAGACAGGTCAGGTATGCCAGCAATCCGGACTCAATCATGCTATCAGCCAGTTCCGTTGTGGGAATACCCCAGATAGGGAACATCAGATCCAGTCCGGTATCTGCCATGCGCTCCTCACGATACTGACGGATATCCTCCAGAAAAAGATCCCCAAATGCGACAGCATCCGGTGCCATTTCACGCTTGGCGCGATCTATGGCACTGGACATCAACTGTTCATATTGCTCATTGCTACAAGGCCAGGGCAGGGCAACCTCAAGTAATGGCAGCTCCGCCGCTTCTGCCTGTGCACGAACCAGCTCCAACCTAACCCCATGGATCGCTGAGCGACCAAACTCACTATTGAAAGTCGTCAGCAAGCCAACTACTTCCACATCAGGGTTTTGCTGTAATTGGTACAGTGCCCAAGCGGAGTCCTTACCACTACTCCAGGATAATAATACTCGGGCTTTCTTCTTCGAACTCAAATCAGTCACAACTGCCGTCTTCCTTTCTTTTAATTAAAGAACCCTTGTAGAGAAAGAAGCTAAAGCTAATATTAGGGAGCAAAATTGTAACGAACACCTACGACAGCACCGAAGCCCAATGTTTGATAGCCATAAACCTCTTCATAATTATCGTCGAGGATATTGTCCAGTCGCGTATAAAACGACAACTGCTTGTTCATTTGAAAGCTGGCACTTAGATTCAACAATGTGTAGTCATCTAACCTCACGACCTGTGATGGTTGAGGCCATGGAGGGAAAAATTCATCATCCTGAGAACCATTGTACTGGGCATTTAGGTTTACATTGAATTGACTAGTTGGCGACCAATTTAAACTGACGCTGCCAAGGTGCCGAGGTCGACGAAGTTCATCGGCATCGCGATCAACAGCTGAATCCGGCTGAGTGGCATCGACATACGTATAGCTTGCTTTCAAACCCAAAGTTGCCGCAAGTCTAGCATCCAAAGTTACCTCTACGCCCTGTCGATCACTGGTACCATTAATATTTTCTGCCGTAAACGCAAAGGTCATCGGGTCATACACAAAACCATCGATTTCATTTTCTAACCGGGCATTAAAGTAAGTTATACCAAGCAACAACCCACCACCCAATAACGTTTGATCAACGCCTACCTCCCAGCTTTTGGATTCTTCCGGCTGTAAGCCTGGGTTACCCTGAAAATTGGTAAAAAAACCAAAACGTTCAGTAAAGGTGGGATTTTTAATGGCTGTTCCGTAGGTTCCACGCAACCGAGTATCACCATTAGGGAGTGTATAGCTTGCCTCAAACCGGCGGGTATTGGCATTTTGAAATTCGTCGTTATCATCATGACGAACACTGGCCGCCAGGGTCAGGTCATCCCAAAGTGTAATCCTATATTCTAAAGCCAAACTGTCCGTTCTTCTTTTTCGGTCCTGGTTCGGGTCCCCCCATGGCTGAGCTGTGCCCCGTTGACTAAAATCCTCAGTTTCATGTTCGGCTAAAAAAGATAATTGCTGCGTGTTATCTGCCCAATTCAGCGCATTCAGGTAACTGTACTGCTTCTTTCGTATTGATTTATCGCCAGAGAGGCTACCATTAGTAAACTCATCGTTATTATGGCGACTAACTGATACCGCCAGTCGTTGTTGCCAGTGATCATCGAATAATGAGAAATCCGTCTGCAGCCGAGCAAAACGTTGCCGAAACTCAGACTCTTTGTCGGCGTCTTGAGGCAATCCCGTCACAAATGAATCTATCTCATCAAACTCATTTTCGCCTTCGGTCTGGCGGCCAGTTAGGGAAAAAGACAGGTTCTCCAATGGCTTCCAACCCGCATTTAGATTCAACGTGGTATTTCTGTAACCATCTTCCTCTCCGCCATGGCGGGAAATATTTTCACCATCGGCTGAAACATGGGATCCATTCAAATTAATATGATAGGCATCCCCACCACTTCCCAGGCTAAACCCAGAGTGGTTGGTGCCGTGACTCCCTGCCTCTGAATACACACTACTCTGTAGTGGCTTATTGGCTTTTTGGGTCAAGATATTCACCACCCCAGCCACAGCGTCACTGCCCCACAAAGCACTTTGTGGGCCACGAACAATTTCAATTCTTTCTATCCCTGTCACCGGCAAGTGAGCCCAGTTGAACTCATCCCCCTGTGAAGCATCATTGACCTCCACACCATCAATCATCACCAACACATGGTTTCCCTCTGCACCACGCATACGCAATTGTGTCGTTGAGCCGAGAACACCACTTCGATTAATCGCTAACCCGGGGACATCACGTAGCAAATCGCTAACCATAGTCGCGTGAGAATTTTCTATATCTTTGGCAGAAATGACGGAAATGGCACTAGCAGATTGTTGAAGGCTAATAGGCTGATGTGAAGCAGTAACGACTATTTCTTGTAAATTAGAATATTCATTTTTCGGCTGCTGAGCATAGGCGTGGTTGTTATAAGTCACAGCAGAAACTGCCAGAAGACTGGCAAGGGCAAAGTATTTCATTGATTTTTCTCCAACGTTCAGCCCCGAACGTATCTTGAGTAAAAAATACCCACGAAGGAGAAATTGGCGGAAAGACAACAGGATTGTCAAAACCAGCGCAACCGCACCCCGCGGTTCGTCTGCGTAGCGACAGGCCGGTCTCCGGACTCATGAGCGGTTTCCCTGCTAAATCGCCTTCCCATATCAAACATGACACAGTGGCTGTGTGATTTAGCGCTTGAGCCTACCAATTGCCTAATGGCCAGTAGACTCACTCAATTACCGTTGCGGGGGCAGTATCGGAATGGTTAACCTTTTTTGAAGCACTGACTGTTAAGAAAGTACTGGGTTTAAACTCACCGATTTCCCGTTTCACTCAACTCGCAGGTATGCGAGCCAAGAACCTATTGCATTAGCAAGGCGCAGAAATTTACGCCCACAACGAGTTAATGTCAACAAGACAGCAGCAAATGATGGAATAGGAAAAAATAAATAAATAACGAAAAAGATACTACTCTAGGGCCTGCAGAGCATCCGTTAGCTTACGCACAGGGACAATCTCCATACCCTCGATAGGATGACGCGGCATATTTCCCGTAGGTACAATAGCTCGTTTAAACCCATGCTTAGCCGCTTCTCGAAGGCGCTCCTGACCATTTTGTACCGGACGAATTTCGCCAGACAAACCCACCTCTCCGAACACCATCAAATCTCTGGGTAGTGGTCGATCGCGGAAACTGGAAATCACCGCCAGAATCAGCGCCAAATCGGCGCTGGTCTCTAAAACTTTAACCCCTCCCACCACATTCACAAATACATCCTGGTCACCCACCATAATCCCGCCGTGTCGATGCAATACAGCGAGCAACATGGCTAAACGGTTATGATCTAGGCCCACGGTAACACGACGGGGATTGCTCAAATGACTATCATCCACCAACGCCTGCAGCTCAACTAAGAGGGGCCGAGTCCCTTCCCATACCACCATTACCACACTACCCGAAGCCACCTCATCTCCACGCTGAAGAAAAATCGCCGACGGATTGGCCACTTCTCGTAGCCCCCTGTCTGTCATGGCAAACACTCCCAGCTCATTGACCGCACCAAAACGATTTTTATTGCTGCGCAAGGTACGGAAATGGCTATCACTGGAACCTTCCAACATCAACGAACAGTCAATCATGTGTTCCAATACTTTGGGGCCGGCAAGACTGCCATCTTTTGTGACATGGCCCACCAACAGCAGCACGGTATTAGTCTGCTTGGCATAGCGGATCAACATTGCCGCGCTTTCTCTCACCTGAGAAACACTACCCGGCGCCGAGGTGACGTCCTCCAGATTCATCACTTGAATAGAATCTACAACCATAATTTTAGGCTGCAATTGCTCAGCGGTAGCACATATTGTCTCCACAGAGGTCTCGGCCATGATTTGGAGCTGATCTGTAGGTAATTCCAACCTCTTAGCGCGCATAGCCACCTGCTGAGGTGATTCTTCACCGGTGACGTACAGCGTTTTTTGATTTTTAGCCAGCTCACATAAGATTTGTAGCAACAGGGTGCTCTTTCCCGCTCCAGGCTCCCCGCCCACTAAAACACAGGAACCGGGCACTAGACCTCCGCCCAACACCAGATCTAGCTCTTTAACACCTGTCGTTATTCTGGGGATTTCATCAAGAGCAATTTCAGAGAGTTTGCTAACAGCGCCGTCTGCAGCGCCGGCAAAGCCGGAACTTCTTCGGGAAGCAGGCGACACTGTAGAGCCTAGACGTACTTCAGTGAGCGTATTCCAGGCGTTACACTCATTACACTGCCCCTGCCACTTGGTGTAGTCGGCACCGCAATCATTACAGACATAAGCAGATGATTTTTTTTTAGCCACGATTGATCCCTAAGGAAAGACCGAAGTCTACCATGACAATTTATTTAAGAAAGTGAGTAATAGAAGGGAAATAATTTCTTAAGTATTCAGCGCAATATTTTAGATATTTTCAATGAAATTGAAGCGTAGCCCGAACAAAAGTTCGTGTTTCAAACACATTAGTCTGGCTGAACTCATGGTAATCACCACCCAGGTTCTGGCCAATTAGCTCTAATTTTAGTCGAGATCCACTGAATTCAAAACTTTTTGCTATACGCATGTCCACTCGGCCGTAGGATTCTCTATCGCCTCCCCAGAAAACCCAAGCCATTTCGTCTAGGTAATAATAGCCAAGGCTGGCTTCCCAGCCACGCCCAACATTATGCGACATCAACACACTAGCCGTATGGCGTGGCGTGGCGTCATTCTCATGAGCACAGCGAAAAGCAAGCGCCTGACACGCCTGATCCACTTCAGAAAAAGCATAAGACACCCACAGCCTGGATTGATGAGTGAACTCCCAACTAATACCTGTTTCAAAACCCATCACCTCTGTGGCGCCACCATTCTTATCGAGAATAGTGCCAGGATTAAAAAGGGAAATGAGTTCTGGATAAAACGGGTCTGCAACAAACTCCAGCTCTCGTTCAAACTCTTCTCTAAAAAGCTTCACTTCAGTTAAAAGTTTCCGGCTCAACCAATAGCCTACATACTCCACCTCAAAGCTACGCAATCGTTCGGGATCTAATTTTCCCGTAGATATTTGTATCTGCTCTAAGACTGATCCGTCATTCAGGCGAATAGACACATCATGTAAATGCTCGGCCAGATAAGGTTGCCGCCAACTCTCAGCAACGGCCACCTTAAATACATGGCCTTTAGCCATGGTTACATTGAACCCTAGCCGTGAAGAAAACTTACCTTTTACAAAATTATTATCTTCGTAAGTCAGACCGACGTTCATTAGTACATTCTTAAACAAACGGTATTCTAAATTGCCGTAGGCTCGATAGGTGTCCATAAACTCACGGTCGTTCGTGTTTATAACAGAACGACCTTTTACCATATCTTTACGGTACCCCAGCCCCCACAAAGTACGATGTTGTCCATCTAACAAATTCGTTTTCTGGAATTCAAAATTTAAGCTGTTTGATGTGAAGTCAAACGCACTACCTATAATCTTTTGGTCTTGCTGACCAGGGACAAGGATAGGAACCTGAGCAGGAGGAATTCCCAGAATATCCGAAAGCAATCCCGCATCAAATTTATCGACTTCTTCACTAGAGCTCAGACCAAGCTGAACATACCACTCATTCCCAGGTAAACCAGACTGTGTCAGCCTGAAATTTCCATACTGCTCCGTAGGTTCTTTGTTCGCAATTGGGTCAATAGATATACCCAGCCCTCCCCGCCCCCAAGGCCCTCTGGAATAACCAAGCTGAAAGTCCAGCGCCGTATGGGAAGCAGATTGATAACGCCCTTTCAGCCGACCCGAACGCGCTGTTGACTCATCATTTACATCATCAAACCCGTCCGTATGAAAGTAGCTAGCCGATGCAATATAATCAAATTTCTCACCGACGTGAGAGTATTGTGTCGACAGAATGTTTGTATCTTGGCTACCACTTGTCGCGCTCATTTTCCAACCGGGATTGGCGTATGGCTCCCTAGTGACAATGTTAATAGCTCCAACAAATGCGTTAGACCCGTAAGCAACACCTGCGGATCCTCGGACTACCTCTATTCGATCAATATCATCGATAACAATCCCCAACCTATCCCAATCAACAATGCCAAACAACGAGCCCACAGCCACCCGACCATCTATCAGCACCTGCATCCTGCGAGACAAACCATCTGACTGACCATGGTAAGTCACCGCTGTATGATGATCCCTCCAGCTCAACCCCACCTGAAATCCTGGCACTAAACGAAAAAGATCAGGAATTTCAATAAAACCGGAGGCTTCAATCATCTGGCGATCAATCACGGTCATTGCCACCGGCGTATCTGTAACAGACTGGGGCAAGCGCGTAGCGGCCATCACCATGGGAATATCCCCGATAAGATCTTCTTCGGTAATAACCTCAGAAAAGGCAAACTCAGTGAGTGTCATTAACCCGATGAGCAGAGAAACCCACTTATATTTAAGAGGCTTTAATGTCTTTTTGGTGAGATACCTAATCCATTGCACCACGTACTTTCCATTTTGATAAACGAGCACATTCTATCGGGCAATATCCACAATAGAAAACAACATCTCATCCATCACTTGCCATAAACTTACTCAGACATTTCTGATAGAGTAACAGGCATGTCACTGATACCTGAAAAAACGCTGACCATCTCGCCCTCTCTGGCCGCAACAATTGGTCTTGAGGAGGCAATCTTACTCCAGGCTCTCAGTGAACTCATGTGTCATGGCTCCCCCGAGCTCAACAAAGGTTATCAATGGCTAACGGTTCACCAGCAACAACTGCTCAAAATCACACCTTTTTGGGATGTGACAGCCATTCAACGCATTAGCGTTAACTTACGTGACAAGGGGATTTTATTGATTGCCTCTGCGCCCTTAATGGAAAGCAAAGAACTTCGTTTCGCATTTAATGAACAAGATGCCGCCAAAGAAACATTTTCTGCAAATCATTCTCCGGTCATTCAACCTCCCCAAAGACAAGGGGCAAAAATTCTTCCACCGACATGGTTGCCAGAAGAAGACGTTCTACGCCAACTCGAGCAGTACAATATTCCTGCCCAGTTTATCCATGACCAGCTACCCGAATTTATTACTTATTGGGCAGAACGCAACGAACCCCAATTTAGCTGGGGCTCTAAGTTTATTAAACACGTACTTCGTATCTGGCGAAATCAGCAGACGCAAGCCACAAAACTAGGCCAACAAAAACCCATGTGTGCTGACTGGCACCCCTCCCAAGATGCAATGGATATTCTGGTACGACAAGCGGGAATCAATCATAATTTCATCGAAGATGCTATCCCCGAATTCATGCTTTACTGGGTGGAGCGTGGGGAGGCATCCAATACGTGGAACAGCCGGTTTATCATGCACGTTAAACGCCAGTGGGCACGATTTACCGCCACGATGGAACATGATTCTGAGCCAAGATTAATACCTCAGGACTGGAAACCCAGCGAAGAACTTTTTGAAGTTTTAATACTAGCCAATATTTCTCGTGATTTTGCTGAGCGACTCGCGCCAGAATTTGTTCTTTATTGGCGCGACAGCGGCCAGGCTCATAATTCTTGGAACACCAAGTTTCTACAACAGGTTAAGCGAGAGTGGTCTCGACAACAATCGGCTACCCCTCAGGTAACAAGCAATGGACAACAACGACCTCATCGATCAAACAGTACAAGAAATAACAGCCTCATCGACGAACTCAGTGACCGCAGCTGGGCCAGCACCTGAGCTAACGGCCAAAAATACTGCCCACCTCATTGATGCAATTAATCAAGTATTTGCGTTGTTCCGACTCAATTATCACAACCAGTTTTATAGTGCTTATAACGACACAGAACTACTAAATCAGGCCAAACGGTTATGGTTGGAAGCGTTAGCACACTTTTCTGAAAAGCAGATACTAACGGGCGCGAAGAATGTTATAGAAACCTCAGACTACCTGCCTACGCTAAACCGAATGATTCAAAACTGTGAAGGACAAAGCAACGAGTTTGGACTGCCATGTCCACACGATGCTTATCTGGAAGCCTGTAATGCTCCATCACCAAAAACTCACGCTAAGTGGTCTCACTTGGCTGTATATTACGCGGGAGCAGAAACTGGTTGGTACCGATTAACCCATGAAGCAGAATCCAGTAGCTATCCTGCTTATCAACAGCACTACCGTCGAATATGCCGTGATGTGGCCCAAGGTAAAAAGCTAACCTCGCCATCAGAACCCATGTTGGAGGCCAAAGAGAAACCCCCACTTAGCAAGCAAGAATCCCTCAAGCAACTGGCACATTTAAAAGAACAGTTAGGGCTTAATTAATACCAGAATTTTGCAGAAAAAAACGCAGCTCTTGGGCCACGCTCTACCAATGCTTGATGTAGACAGCTCCGTTCATTCGGACTATCGTCATCAGTATCATAGTTATTTTTTAACCTTTCGGTAAATAATAAGCAGCACTAAGGCTCCGACTGTCGCAGTGGCTATGCTGCCCAAGTTAAAACTACCAGTAGAACCCATCCCCAAAAAAGAACCGACCCACCCGCCAACGAAAGCACCGGCAACACCCAACAACGCGGTAACAATAAAACCCCCGCCATCTTTTCCAGGCATAATCATTTTAGCCAAGATACCAGCAATCAGTCCCAACACTATCCAAGATAAAATACCCATCTCTTCTCTCCCTTATTTGAAATAAGAATAAAAGACAAAAATAAAAAACCCCGCATTTAGCGGGGCTTAAATTTACGAATCGTTACTGGCAACCTGATGCATATGTACATCTGACTGAGGGAATGGAATAGAAATGCCTTCCTGATCAAAGCGTTTCTTAACGGCCTCTGTTAGACCAAAGTAAACGCCCCAGTAATCTGCCTTATTCACCCAGGGGCGAACCACAAAATTGACACTGCTGTCCGCCAACTCAACCACCGCAATAGTCGGAGCTGGATCTTTAAGGATACGATCATCTGCAGCGACGATATCTTCCAGAACTTTCTTCGCCTTATCAATATCATCGCCATAACCAATACCCATGACCAAATCTACTCGACGTGTATCATTGGTAGAATAATTGGTGATAGTGCCGCCCATCGCTTGGCCATTAGGAATAATTATTCGTTTATTATCACCGGTGTTCAATTCAGTTGTAAAAACCAAAACACTCGTGACTGTTCCAGCAACACCGGCGACCTCAACAAAATCACCGACACGATAAGGCTTAAAGATAAGTATCAGCACACCCGCAGCAAAGTTGGCGAGAGAACCCTGAAGAGCCAAACCAACAGCAAGACCTGCAGCACCAATGACGGCAACAAGCGATGCCGTATGAATACCTAACTGCCCAAGCGCCGCAATCACAACAAAAGTAATCAATGCATAATACACAAGCGCTGACACAAAGTGCTGAATGGCCACATCCATTTCTTTTTTCTGCAAGAGCGTGGACACTACTCCGCGAAGCCATTTAGCGACCGCTTTACCAATCACAAAAATAGCTAGTGCTATCAGCACTTTTAAGCCATAAAAAAGAATGAAATCACCTACATTATCCACAATATTCTCCGTTAGTTTTCTCTGCAAAGGTCAGCTCACTGATTCCGCCATCACTCACTGGCTGAACGAGATCTTTCCCACTAATTCACAACCACTTGAAAGGATATATCGGTATAGCTAAATTATCCCAATCAAAAATCCGCTACTTCAATGAAATCCAAAGCGCATGGATAATGCCAGGCACCAAGAAAAACAGACATAACACGATATTAATCACCAAGTCCTTTCCCGCACCAACTTTAAGAAAAACAGCCAGCGGGGGGAAGTCACAAGGATGCGATGATTGGAAAAATTTTATTGTTCACTCAGAAAGCCTCATTCGAGTTTTATTCTTTATACGCCGAGTGTAACCATCTCATAATAGTGAAAACACGCATTACCGTAAACAATTTACCATCTGAGCACCGAGATTTTCACATTACTCAGCTAGGGCGATTTCTACCCTATCCACTTTCTGAAACCCCCGTGGCAACTTGTTGCCACGACGACCTCGCTCTCCACGATAGTGCTCCAAATCTGACAGTTTGAGGTTTAAATGGCGCTTCCCAGAATAAACTAAGAGTTGCTGCCTCGGCGTAATAACCGCCACAGCAACTACAAACTCTTCCCGAGACTGCAATCGAGAAGACGGTATATTGATCAACTTATTACCCTTCCCTCGAGCGAGCTGAGGTAAATCCAACAGAGGGAAAGCGAGCATACGCCCCTCATTACTGACCGCCACAACCAAGCTCTGCTCAATATCAGAAATCGGTGTCGGTGACAGTACCCTGCCCCCTTTCGGAATAGAAATTGCTGCCTTTCCCGCGCGATTTTTTGTCTGGAGATCGTCCAGTTTTGCCACAAATCCGTATCCAGCATCCGTAGCCATGAGTAAATGCTGGCTATCCTCACCCATAATGACAGCATTAAAGGTTGCACCTGATGGCGCATTCAAGCGCCCTGTGACCGGATCACCTTGACCCCGAGCAGACGGCAGAGAATGAGCCGCAATAGAATAGGTGCGCCCGGTAGAATCCAGCAATATCACATTTTGATTACTTCTCCCTTTTGCCGCACAAAGGAACTGATCACCCGATTTATAACTGAGAGACAGGGGGTCAATATCATGGCCTTTTGCTGACCGAATCCAGCCTTTCTCGGATAAAACAACGGTCACCGACTCAGAGGTAAGAAGATCAGTTTCACTAAATGCCTTCACCTCACCTCTCACTATCAGTGGAGACTTTCGTTCATCACCAAACTCTTCTGCTACAGCTAACAACTCTTTTCGTACCAATGTTTTTAACCGTTGCTTAGAACCAAGAATTTTCTCCAGCTCATCTTTTTCCTTTGCCAGCACATCCTGCTCAGTCCGAATTTTTACCTCTTCCAGGCGAGCCAATTGCCGCAATTTGGTATCCAGAACATAGTCAGCCTGTATATCACTGAGGCCGAATCGCTCGATCAATGCAGGCTTGGGCTCATCTTCGGTACGAATAATATGAATCACTTCATCAATATTCAGAAAGGCAATCAATAAACCCTCTAATAGATGAAGTCTCTTTTCCACTTTATCCAGTCGGTAGCTAAGTCGACGATGAACCGTGTCTAACCTAAAACTCAACCATTCAGACAGGATTTTATTCAGTGGTTTAACTTCAGGCCGACCATCAATGCCAATCATATTCATGTTGACGCGATAGCTTTTTTCAAGATCGGTGGAAACAAACAAATGCCCCATCAAACTTTCCATATCCACCCGATTTGATCGTGGAATAATGACTAGTCGTGTTGGGTTTTCATGATCTGACTCATCACGTAAATCCGCCACCATGGGCAATTTTTTAGCATTCATCTGGGCGGCTATCTGCTCCAAAACTTTTGAACCAGAGGCTTGATGGGGTAGTGCTGTCACCACAATATCGCCATTTTCCTTATGCCACACCGCCCGCATCTTTAAACTGCCACGACCGGTTTCATAGATTTTTAGAATATCCTCGCGGGGCGTAATAATCTCCGCCTCGGTCGGATAATCCGGCCCCTGAATATGCTGACAAAGATCGCTCAGGGTCGCCTTTGGCTCTTCTAGTAAATGGATACAGGCACTGATAACTTCTCTTAAATTATGTGGTGGAATATCCGTCGCCATACCTACGGCAATACCCGTGGTGCCGTTCAGCAGAACATGGGGTGCTCGAGCGGGCAAAATTTCTGGCTCATCCATAGTGCCATCAAAGTTAGGCTTCCAATTCGCCGTTCCCTGCCCCAACTCAGACAACAAAATATCCGCAAATCTGGCCAGTTTTGATTCGGTATAACGCATGGCAGCAAAAGATTTGGGGTCATCCGGAGCACCCCAGTTTCCCTGACCATCCACCAGTGGATAACGGTAAGAAAATGGCTGAGCCATTAACACCATTGACTCATAAGCCGCACTGTCGCCATGGGGGTGAAATTTGCCGATGACATCACCCACGGTACGGGCAGACTTTTTATACTTTGCCGTGGATTTTAGACCCAGCTCACTCATGGCATAAATAATGCGCCGCTGAACAGGCTTAAGGCCATCGCCAATATTCGGTAGTGCCCGGTCGAGAATCACATACATGGAATAGTCCAGATAGGCCTTTTCGGTATAACCCCGAAGTGGCATCTGTTCTATGGCATCACTAATCATTGTTGTTTCTGTCATATTAAAATCGTCAGTCCTTGTTTTTAATTCGTTGAGGACGGTTACTTAGAGGGCAATATGCATCTGGGGTGGCATTTGATTGGTTTGATCAAAGCCCCCCTCACACAGAATAATCTGACCCGATTGAACACCTTCGTTTACCAAGTACTCTTTTACCGCGTCACTGCGCTGATTTGCCAACAATTTCAGTGACACGATTTGTTCCTTGGTAACTTCTGGCACCTCTTTTTCTGGCAACACTGGATGCTCTGATGAGTCTGATGACGCTTCTACCCCAACACCCGCTAGCTTTTCGTCAGATGAAAGTGCCTGTGGAGCGAACCTTGCTGACCAGTCCTGCCATGTAGAGGGAGCACAAAAAGACAAATGTAGCTGTTCACGACTCTTCAGCATAGATGACAGTTTATCCAGATTCGCTATGGCCACTGAATCCAACACGATGTCGCCAGGAGAAAACCCTATGGGCTCAAAGCTCAAATTAGACAAGGTATCTTGCATGGTGGCAGCCACAATCAAGCCAAAAGGCAAATAGTAAGTCACAATGGTTTCACTAATGACCTTAAGCATCACCTTGCCAATAATATGTCTCAGTGAAAAATTCGGTGAATGGATATCTCCAGTAACCGGAAGTTTGAGCTCTATCATGCCATTTTTATCGCGCAACAAACCCAGAGCAAATTCCAGTGGCACACCCAGGGCCTCGCTGCCTTCCGGTAGCTCATCATCACCCAGTGGCGATACCTCTAATTTACGGAATCGCGTGGTAATCGCAGCATCAATATCATCCTGGTGCACCTCAAAATTAATATCCGCTTCGGCGACCCCTTCAGCGAGGCTATACCCGATATATTGACCGGCATAGACAGAAAGTGGGCGCAGGTCTAAATCACGAAGCTCGCCATTAATATTCGTATTCAGTTTCTCACTAAAAGGCGTGAGATCACCCGCCAACCTCAGACGCCCAAATTTATCGATTCCAACATCAAATGACAGTGTCGTCTTTGTATCAGGCGATGAGCTATCAACGTGATCAACTGTTAAATTAATACCTTTATATTCCTGCCGAAAAACGGGAGAAACACTTTCATCCAAGACCACTGCCTGCCCTTGTGGGCCAATCTTTATAGCACCAACAACAAACGTTAAAGATGAACCAGAATCAGATAAGTCAGGTTCGCTTGATTGGGAGCCATCTCCCAACATTCTGTTGATTTCGGAAAGGAGTTGTAATTCACCCTCGGCATTTCTATGAAGATAGACCTTGGGATCTTCCACCAGAATATCCCCTATGTTTAATTGTTCAGCATCTTTAGTAACACCGACCAACATCACTTTAGGGGTAGAAAAATAATGACTAGATTCTACGTCATTAGCAGCCTCAAGCTCGAGCAGCTTTAAATCAAACAACTGAAACTGGCCAAACGATAGATCATCTCCCTTTGTTTTCAGCCCCACCAAATCAACATGGCGCATTAAAAATAAATCTCTGTTGTTGGTCACATCCAAAACCACAACATCATCCAGTGCGAGACGGGCCAATGTAAAAGCCGTGTCAGTCCCAGTATTTTGTTTGTCTGGCCCTTCCGTTAATGCAGCAACACTACCATCTATATTTTCTTCATTTGCAACCTGGCGATCTGCCCGAGTAAAACGTTCCAATAATTTTGGAGCAAACGCTAGCTCTCCATCATCGGTAGCACTCAAACCAATCTGGATATTTTTTAGGGAAACGTCATCAATCTGGTTAACACTACCCAGGGCTAAACCTGAGACAGATAGAGTGCCGAGGTGCAAATCACCGGAAAGAGGTGCGTCTTCTGAGAAAGAAGGTAGCAGGGTTAAGTCTGACAGCTGCAACAGACCCAACTCAACATCACCACCTCGAACACTCAACCGTTGTAAGTCGAGATCATGGAGGGATAACAACCGCCTGTCTTCAGCGACATCGTGAACAGACACCTTCTTTAAAGACAATGCGTCCAAAAAGAAATGTGCGTTATTTTCTGCTACATCAGCAGGCTTTTGATCCTCTGCTGGAGGAAACAATTGGTCAATCCTACGGATCAGCTCAGGAACGAGAGCAAACCCAAACTTTTCATCCGCCTGCAACTTTACTTCCACGTCAGACAGGAAGGCCGAACCTATTTTATTCTCTTCGCCAACACTCAGATCAGAGAGCATAAGTACTTTCAACTGAATATCACCTGCGGTCATTTCATCATTGACCTTAACAGGCAACACTCTCATGTCATCTACAGTAACAGTGGCAATTTGCCACTGTTGCATATTTTCACTGCCAACATCTGAAATAGTTAATAATCCCACCGACAGCAACTCAGCAGTTTCTTTTTGATCAGACCAATGGAGTTCTTTTAATTGAAGACCAGGCATCGTGGCAGAAGCCGGCTCATCCAAATGAATATCAAGATCATCGACAATAGAAAGTTGGTCAAAAGCCATACATTGTCGAAGGTTAACAACATCACCCCTACCCAGTTGTGAATAACATAGCTGAACGTTTGTGAGTTCAAACTTTTTCAACAGAATTCGACTAAGCGCGGCCTCTGTAGCCTGCCCCTCTGACTCGGAAGTTGAATCAGAATCCGCCTCTTGATTTGGTAACGATATACCGCCAATACGCAGACCATCTTCAGATGTAACAATATCTATGGATAGGCCATCAAGAATCATATGTTCTATATAGAGCTGATGATCAAACAGCGGGCTCCAATCGATATTCAACTGCAATTCATCGATCATTAACTGTTCGGTATCGCTCGCATGAACGCGTACATCATTAATCTGAACCGAGCCTAATATGGGCCGAATATTGATGTACCCTATTTCGGCATCCAGTCCCTGTTGTTCCAGCCATTGAACCGCCTGCCACCTGAGAACAAATGGCAGTAGAGAAACAACAATCACAACAATGACGGCTACAGTGACCAGAGATGCTTTAGCCGCTTTCCAAAAAAAAGCACCAAACGCCCCAAAGAACATTGTAAAAACACCTGTTTGTCTTGTCATATCCCGACCACTTGTTAGGCAAAGCTACCCTACTTGATACAGTAATAACCGCCGGTTATTTACACTTCTGCCAAGTTGCCCCGCTCTTCCAGCCAGGTTTTTCTGTCACCAGCACGTTTTTTTGACAACAACATATCCAGCATTTGGTCAGTATTATCCCCTGCTTCTATAGTCAACTGTACCAACCTCCGAGTATCAGGGTTCATGGTGGTATCACGTAATTGCATAGGATTCATTTCACCCAAGCCCTTAAAGCGTTGCACATTGATTTTTCCGCTCTTTTTCTCTGCGGCAATACGATCCAGAACCCCCTGCTTCTCTCTTTCATCCAAGGCGTAAAATACCTCTTTACCCACATCGATTCGATAGAGTGGCGGCATAGCAACATAGACATGTCCTGCTTGCACCATGGCACGAAAATGCCTAACAAACAGTGCACAAAGCAATGTGGCAATATGCAATCCATCGGAATCAGCATCCGCCAAAATGCACACTTTGTGGTATCGAAGAGCACTTAGATCCTCTGTAGCCGGGTCAATTCCCAGAGCAACTGAAATATCATGTACTTCCTGTGAGGCCAAAATTTCCTGGCTATCCACCTCCCAGGTATTAAGAATTTTTCCTCGCAACGGCATAATCGCTTGAAATTCACGACTGCGAGCTTGCTTGGCGGACCCCCCCGCAGAGTCTCCTTCCACTAAAAAAATTTCACAGAGTTCTGGGCTGCCTGAAGAACAGTCTGCCAGCTTTCCCGGTAATGCCGGGCCTGCAGTGATGCGCTTTCGCGCCACTTTTTTACTGGCTTTAAGACGACGTTGGGCATTACTGATAAAGAGTTCTGCCAGCCGTTCGGCATCTTCCGTATGCTGATTCACCCAAAGGCTGAAAGCGTCTTTCACAATACCAGAAACAAATGCTGCCGCTTCCCGAGAAGACAACCGCTCTTTGGTCTGCCCGGAAAACTGAGGGTCTGCCAATTTCGAAGACAGCACAAAAGCGCACTTATCCCAGACATCATCTGGTGTCAGCTTTATGCCCCGAGGCAATAAATTACGGAACTCACAAAATTCACGCATGGCATCTAACAGGCCTGTCCGAAAGCCATTCACATGGGTTCCGCCTTGGGGCGTTGGAATCAAATTGACATAGCTTTCTTGCGTTAACTCCCCCCCCTCCGGCAACCATTGTACGGCCCAATCCACTGCTTCCGATTCCGCGGAGAAACTACCCACAAAGGGCTCAACCGGGACGACCTCCCACCCCTTCGTAGCACCCAAAAGGTAATCTTGAAGACCGCCTTCATAACACCAGTTGTCCGTTTCTCCACTACTTTCATCCGTAAAACTGACCTCGAGCCCAGCATATAATACGGCTTTTGCTCTCAACACATGCTGAAGCCGGGGAACAGAGTATTTCACCGAATCAAAATACTTGGGATCTGGCTGAAAACGGACGAGGGTCCCGGTATTACGCTTGCCGCAGTGATCCACGATCGAAAGGTCAGAAACTTTTTCTCCCCCGGCAAAGCTCATACGGTAAACATTGCCATTACGTTTTATGGTCACTTCAAGCTTGGATGACAGCGCATTAACAACAGAAACGCCCACACCATGCAGTCCACCCGAAAACTGATAGGTATTGTTGGAAAATTTACCCCCCGCATGGAGCGTTGACATAATCACTTCAACACCGGGCAAGCCTTGCTCTGGATGGATATCCACCGGCATTCCACGGCCATCATCAGACACAGACAAGGAGCCGTCTTTGTATAACACTACCTCCACCTTCCTGGCATGACCCGCCAGTGCTTCATCAACACTATTATCAATGATTTCCTGAGCCAAATGATTGGGACGTGTCGTATCCGTGTACATTCCCGGACGCTTTCTTACCGGATCTAGGCCCGTAAGAACTTCAATATCTTCTGCGTTGTAATTGCTCATAAAACGGTCGGTTATTGTTGGGTGGATTAAGGTTGTAAAAAATCAATAATGGCAGGCAAGTGCCGCTCGTAATGCTGGAAGCTATGATCACCACCCTGTTCGATGGTCAACCTGCATTGGGCATACTTAACTTTGGCTTGACGATAGTCCAGTACTTCATCACCTGTTTGCAATAGCACCCAGATATTTTCGGGTTTTTTTATGGGATCAACGTCCAGTGTCCGAGCTACATCTACATGACGCTGTTTAAGAATGTAGCGTTCTCCTGTGTGGTAGTTAGCATTTTCACCTAAGTACTCCATCATAAAATCATAGGGACGAACAGCCGGGTTTATCAGCACGGACTTCAAACCATATTTCTCACCGAGCCAAGTGGCGTAATACCCCCCCATAGAGCTTCCTATTAACCCAACGGGTTCGTTCAATTTTTCAATGAGCAGCTGTAATTGACCAATGGCTTTATCTGGCTCACTACTGAGCGAAGGACATAAAAAAGAATAGCTCAAGGGCTCGGATTTAGCTTCGAGCCAGGCTTGCGTTTGCCTAGCCTTTAAAGATGCGGGAGAACTATTAAACCCATGAATGTAAATTAACGCCATGATTCACCATAATGCCTTTGTACGCAGGCATTATAGCGGGATTAATAACATCGGGAGAACCACGAGAGAACTCCATGAACACGGGATTACAAAGTGAGCAACTTATCAGTAACCAATACAGCTACGATCTACGTTCTGCTCACCACAGGCTATGTGCTCAATACCTGTTTTCAGGGCGCCATCAGGGTAGAGTTCCATCCAGCGATACCCCGGAGGCTGACTATCACTAATATCAAATGTGTCACTGTGACGGGTGAATTGAAAACAGGTCGAAGGTGTACTGTAGACGGGAATACCGCACCAATCCGTTACGCTCTCTTGATGCACGTGCCCAGTAAAGATAGCTTTAACGTTGCCATGCCGCACAATCAACTCATTCAGCTTTTCACTGTTCGATATACGTTGTTCATCCAGCCACTTACAGTGAATAGCAACGGGGGGATGGTGTACAAACAGCAGAACAAATTGATGCTGGTACTGTTTTAATAAATCGCTCAACTCCTGTAATTCAATATCAGAAAGCTCTCCATTAGTACGGCCAGGCAACGCACTCACCAATGAAATGGCAACCCAAGCATGTAGCTCTTGAGCCTTCACAAAAGGTTGAGGAATCGTTTTTTTCATTTGTTCAAAGTCATCATGATTTCCAGGAAGCCAACGATAGTTGAGCTGACTAGCGGTCATCATTTCGGAAAACAACTGATAGGAGGCCTCTGCTCCCTCACAAGCAATATCCCCAGTAATCAATGCTAATGAGGAAGCTCTGCTTGCAGTCACATCAGAGAGAACAAGAGAAAAGGTGTCATAGGTATTAATACCGGCAAGACTAAAGGCCCTCTCTGACCCCAAATGGCAATCAGTTAACTGAACCAAGTGAACAACATCGTCACTCAACCTCGGCTCACCAAAATTCTTGTTCATCGACGTACTCATTTAACCCATTCCATGTATCTATTAATTACCCATATTAAAATGATGACGCCCCACAAGAGGGCTCAATTATGTCATAACCATGCTCAAGACAATGAGACAACCATTCTGTCAAAAACTGGTTCCACTGGGCCTTTTCATCCTGATGGTACATCCTCTCATTTGGGTACTCATAGCGAGGATACGCACGTCTGCTACCTTCACATATCACCACTTCTGCGACTTTGGCATCGTGGTATAACCGCAAGGTGAAAACCGGAAGCCGAATCCATGTACTTGAATCATTAAGACCGCCCTCCTGGCTTAATTGCACTAATGTAGTATAGGGCGTTTGCTCTAATACACTGAGCCGCGCCACACCGTCTTGCCCATGATGAAGACCAATTATTCTCTCATCATCCTGAACCATTTCAGGAAACAACTTCATCAACCGTACATAGTTAGCATCGCAATCTGCCATGTACCGGCCTAGGTCTACTTTGTATCGCATTTTGAGTCGATTAATCACTGCACCTGTTCACATTTCTTGCGCTTGATAGGACATTCAGCCCATCAATGTGCTGATTCAACGATATGGTCACAATTTGCACGCAGCCACATCAAACAAATTGTCGTTGCTGCATTATTGCACCGCCCCTGGTCCAACCATAAAAATGCTTCCGCCTGGGGCAACACATGAAGCAAAATATCTTCAGATTCATGATCCAAGCCGAAAATACCACCACAACCAGTCAAGTCTGTGAGTGCACAGTAAAGGTACATTCGCTCACTACTGCCGCCCGGAGTGACCCAGTAGTCACAAATCGGCTGTAACTGGAAATTATCGATACCCGCTTCTTCCGACACTTCTCGGCAAGCCACAGCCTCCAAAGACTCGCCAGGCTCCACCATCCCAGCAACCACCTCAAAAAGCCAGGGCCCATCTTTTTGTTCGAGTGCGCCAACTCGAAATTGCTCAAGTAACCCCACGAGCTTATGGACAGGGTCGTATAGCAATACTCCCACACAATTTCCACGTTCAAGCAACTCCCGCTGGAACGGTTTACTCCAACCCCCAGCAAAAAGCTTGTGGCGCAAGCTAAAACGGACCATTTTAAAAAAACCACTGAAGACCTCTTCACGTTTGTGAATTTCAACATCTTCAGAAGTATATTTTTTATCAGGTGACGCCATAACACAGACCCCGCTACCGATTTCCAGCTACTTTTATGACCAGCTATGAAATCCACACTACACAGCCACTTCGGCACTGTCCAGCCTAGACAAATCTGATAGACTTCCTGCAGCACAAAAACCAGACGGATTCTGTATGCGCCATCATCTCGTTATTGCGGCAGCCAGCCTGATACTTAGCCTGACAACATCTACGACCTGGGCAGCGAACACGCTAACAGGTATTTATGAGCTGGCGTTACAAAATGATCCTCAATTAAGGGCTGCAAGAGCAGAGTTTCTTGCTGGGACCGAAACCCAAAACATCAGTCGCGCCAGACTATTGCCACAAATCAACGCCGTTGGCCAATACTCAGAGGACGAGTATGAGGGATCGTCCACACAAGTGCTCGGTCAAGGTGCCATATTTGGACGCAAGGGACAGACCGATAGCGATGCCAAAAATTATTCCATTACGCTATCACAACCCATTTTCGATCTTCCGGCCTGGTTTTCATTTCAGCAGGGAAAAGAGTTAAGTCAACAAGCAAAACTTCAATTTTCAGCAGACCAACAATCGCTTATTTTAAGAAGTGCCGACAGTTATTTTGAAGTACTCCGGACCAGAGAAAATATGGAAACTGCTCTGGCGGAAGAAAAAGCCATTAAACGCCAACTGGAGCAAACCCGAGAACGCTTTGAAGTTGGTCTACTGCCTATTACCGATGTACATGAAGCACGGGCCGCCTACGACAATGCCACCGTGAATACTTTGGAGGCCAAAGGCGCACTGGATATCGCCTTCGAAGGGATCACTGTATTAACCGGACAACCTCACAATGAACTGGCAGGCCTTATGCCAGAGTTCCCCGTCACGAACCCAGAACCTCTTAACCGTGAAGAGTGGGTTCAATTTGCCCTACAAAATAATTTTTCTCTACAAGCCGCGAGGCATGCCCGAGATGCTGCCGACGAGAATGCCAAATCGAAAAAATATGAATATATGCCCAAGTTAACCGGGTCCATGTCCTATTACGACAACCGCTCCTCTGGTGATTTCAGGGGCACAGATGTCGACTCCGACCAATTTTTTACCAGCCCATCCAAAACCGACCAAGATGGCCAATCCATTGGCTTAGAGTTAAGCATCCCCATTTTTACTGGTGGACTAGTCAGTGCTGAAAAACGACAGGCTTTTCAACAATTTATACAATTAAAAGAAAACCATATTAGCGCCCGACGAAACACTGTGCAGCAGGCCCGCTCACAACACTTACAGGTTCTCACTAATAGAGCAAGAGTGAACGCCCGCAACCAAGCCATCACATCTGCCAAAAGTGCACTTGAGGCCACCCAAGCAGGGTATGAAGCCGGCACCCGCAATATTGTCGATGTTTTAATTGCACAGCGTGGGTTATATCAGGCCACACGAGACTATGCCAATGCTCGATATGACTACATTGGAAGCTTATTACGACTTAAAGAAGTGGCTGGTCAATTAAGTCCTGATGACATCCACCAATTGAACGCTTGGCTAGACCCTGCAATTAGGGTAACGAAAGCTGGCGTTCAATAATTCCAAGTAATCGCTCCAAAGCTCCCCGATTAGTCTCAGCCACAGACTTTGCTGCATCCCCCATACGCATGGCTGCTTGCGGGTCTTGCAACAAGGAAACAACCAGCTCTGCCATCACTTCCGCATTTTCACAAATAGCCATACCCTGAGCCTCTCGCAACAACCGTGAAGCCTCGGAGAAATTAAACAGATGCGGACCACTGAGCACGGGGACAGACCAGATGGCAGGCTCTATTAGATTGTGGCCGCCCACAGGAATCAAACTTCCCCCAACAAAAGCAATATCACAAGCACCAAAAAATAGCAGCAATTCGCCCATAGTGTCACCGAGTAATACTTGATCATTCCTCGAGGGAGTGAGTCCATCGCTCCGACGAACAATCTTTAAATTTCGATCTAGGCACAGCTGAGCCACTTCACCAAATCGCTCAGGATGACGAGGCACCAAAACTAATAAGAGTTCAGGATAATGCTCCCTGATCTGCTCATAACTATCCAGAATGACCTGATCCTCTCCTCGATGAGTGCTAGCGGCAAGGAAGATCGGGCGCTTTTCAACACCACACCACTGGATTTTTAGTACCTCTGCCTTATGCTTTAAGGCATCGGCCAGATTGACATCAAATTTGATGTTTCCCGTAACTGATAGCTGAGACTTACACAAACCCAAGGCCAAAAAACGCTCACCATCATCTTCATGCTGAGCAGCGACACAGCTAATATCCTGCAACATAGGGTGCGTTAATCGAGAGAATTTTTGGTACCCCTTAGCGGATTTTTCAGACAACCGCGCATTGGCCACGATAACCGGTATATCCAGACACCGACAGTGGTGAACAAGATTTGGCCACAACTCAGTTTCCATAATAATCAATAAATCAGGGTGGACACGCCGGAGAAACCGACCCAATGCATCCGGCAAATCATAAGGCGCATAGACATGATAAACGCTATCCTCAAAAACTGACCGAACTCTTGCCGAACCGGTGGGTGTCATTGTTGTGACAACCAACAATGATTTGGGGTAGCGAGATTGCAGCTGCTTGATCATCGGTACGGCTGCCAACGTTTCCCCTACTGAAACAGAGTGCACCCATATAACGTGACGCCCCACATCGACCCTTGGCACAAAACCAAACCGTTCACCCCAGCGTTTACGGTACTCTGGCGCTTTACAACTACGCCACAGTAATCGCAACATCACCAAAGGTATTAACAAATACAATAACGCTGTATACAGGACACGAACCATATATATGACCAACAAATTAGAGCCAAAAACTAAAAACTAGGCGCAGCCTTAAACAACAACTTAGGGCTTTAATAGAACAGGATTACCCCAACGCTTCTGAAAGCATAAAGACATTACTCAGGCTATACTACCCCTCTAAACAGCCCGGACCTGACACCACCATTTTCGATCAAAGTCTAGACGCAGGAACCTAGTGAGTATGCCTACAACCAAACAACACCTCTTAGCCTGCGATATTGCCATTATTGGCGGCGGGATTGCGGGATTGTGGCTATTAAATAGATTAGTACATAGCGGCTACAATGCCATATTGTTTGAACAAACAGCTCTAGGAAGTGACCAAACTGTTGCCAGCCAGGGCATGATCCATGGCGGTATTAAGTACACCCTGAATGGGGCTTTAACCGGTGCTTCAGAAGCCATCGCCGATATGCCAGCGCACTGGCAGGCATGCATGGAGGGCAAGGGGGATGTCAACCTTCAAGGTGCCACCACACTCAGCGATCATTTTTACATGTGGTCTAGCAACAGCGCATTGTCGAAAATGACGACCTTTCTTGCGAGCAAAGCTACTCGCGGGCGCATCAACAAGGTCAGCAAAAGTGAGCGCCCAGCGATCTTTCAACACGACAATTTCAAAGGCAGCCTTTATAAGCTAGTAGATAAAGTCCTTGATGTCCCTAGCGTGGTGAAAACACTCGCCAACAACTGTAAAGATCGTATTTTCAAAATTGACTGGAACCGGGCTCAATGGCACCACGAAGCTAACAAAAAGGTCGCACTTGATTTTCTCTACGATGGCAAAGACCATCGACTGACCGCCAATCAATTTGTATTAACAGCAGGGAAAGGCAATGAATCCATCCTGCAAGAGCTCGGTATAACATCTCCCCGCATGCAGCGACGGCCGCTACAACAGGTGATGGTAAAACATCGCTATCCACACACCTTCTTCGGTCACTGCCTCGGTGCAGAAACAACACCCCGGCTCACCATTTCAAGCCACCCTTGTGGTGGAGAAAGCCAAGTGTGGTACTTGGGCGGCACGCTGGCAGAGAAAAGTGCAAACCTACCTCCTGATATTGTTATTGCCAATGCAAAAAAAGAGCTGGAAGAACTAATGCCCTGGGTAGATTTGTCCGACGCTCAATGGGCAACATTACCCGTGGATCGAGCTGAACCGAGACAACTCAATTTTGCTCGTCCAGATAAAGCCTTTGCCAGCATCGCCAAAGAATGCCCCAATGTTATTGTGGCTTGGCCCACCAAACTGACACTGTGTCCCAATCTGGCAGATGAGGTCATTGAGCTACTCACCCAGCAACGAGTAGTAACATCTGACACTCCGATACCGGATTTACCCTTTTTAAGTTCACCACCCATAGCATCTACCCCCTGGCAAATAGCCTTTGGAGATTAATCTTGCTCGCCAAAAGAACGTTCGGACAGACCGGTATTGATGTCAGTATTTTGGGCCTAGGTACCGTAAAGTTGGGCCGTGATCAGGGTGTAAAATACCCCCAAAGCTTTACCATTCCAGATGATCAAAAAGCTGCCAACCTGATCGCTTTGGCACATGACCTTGGCATCAATTTAATCGATACCGCACCCTCGTATGGCAATAGCGAAGAACGGCTTGGCCCGCTCCTGCAAGGCCTGCGAAATCAGTGGGTTATTTGCAGTAAGGTAGGCGAAGAATTCCAAGGAGGACAGTCACAATTTGATTTTTCACCCGAACACACGCGTTTTAGTATTGAGCGAAGCCTCCAGCGGCTCAACACCGATAGAATCGATATTGTTTTAGTCCACTCTGATGGCGATGACATGAAAATTATAAATGAGCACGGCACACTGGACGCCCTTGCTCAACTCAAAGCCGAGGGAAAAATTTGTGCTTTTGGTATGTCCACAAAAACAGTTGCGGGAGGCTTATTAGCCGCAGAGAAATCTGATGGTGTCATGGTGACCTGGAATTTGCACCAAAACGAAGAGCTCCCTGTCATTGATTATTGCCACAACCACAATAAAGGTGTGCTCATCAAAAAGGCATTGGCTAGCGGCCATTTCTCACAATCGAATGCAGCTCTGCCAAACAATGAAGATCCCGTAGAAAAAAGTTTTGAAATGATTTTTGGCCACCCTGGGGTGAGCAGCACTATCGTAGGAACCATTAATCCAGAGCATTTAAAAAGCAATGTAGAAAAAGCACAACGCGCTGCTCTTAAAAGCGAGCAGTCATAGCAATGAAAGACTTAACACCAAGCAAGATGGACTTTTAGTCGGAAAATCACGTTTTTAGAATTTTATCTACAATCGCAGTTGTTGAGCAGTCGTCCAGAAAGTCCAGCACCTCGATTTCGCCGCCGTACCCTTCAACAATTTCCCAGCCAACCACTTCCTTGCGACTATAATCACCGCCTTTCACCAGAATATCCGGCTTAATCAATTCGAGTAATCGCTCAGGCGTATCATCCTCAAAAGAAACAACCCAGTCCACCGCTTCCAAACCAGCCAACACAGCCATCCGACGTCCGACGGGGTTTATTGGACGACCCTCTCCTTTCAAGCGTGTAACAGAAGCATCAGAATTTATAGCGAGAATCAACCGATCCCCCTGCTTCCGAGCCTGCTCCAGATAGCCCACATGGCCGGCATGGAGAATATCGAAACAGCCGTTGGTAAACACAATTTTCTCACCATGGGCACGGGCATCTGCCACATCCACCATTAGCTGCTCTTCATTCACAACACCCCTCTCAGAGCCCTGCTCTTGAGAAATTGCACGCCGCAATTCCGGCATACTCACCGTGGCTGTACCTAGTTTGCCCACCACAATACCGGCGGCAATATTTGACATCGCCACTGCATCAGGTAAGGACTCACCCGCAGCTAATGCCGCCGCCAGTACAGAAATAACCGTATCTCCTGCACCGGTCACATCGAACACCTCCCGTGCGCGAGCGGGCAAGTGCAATTCAGGCATATCTTTGCGTAACAATGTCATACCCTGTTCGCTGCGGGTAATCAACAAAGCATCAATGTCTAAACATTCCAACAATGAGGCACCCTTTTCCACCAATATTTGCTCACTGGGACAATTGCCCACTACCGCTTCAAATTCGGCAAAATTTGGGGTTAATAAGGTTGCACCCCGATAACGTTCAAAATCTGTTCCCTTCGGATCGACCAAAACAGGTACGCCATGTTTGTTCGCCATTGCGATCAACGCCTGTGGGTCATTCAACGCGCCTTTTGCATAATCAGAAAGAACCAGCGCGCCCACATTAGAAAGCAACGCCTCCGCCTTCTGAGGCAGCTGGGTACAATCTTCAGTGGTAAACAACTCCTCAAAATCCAACCGCAGCAACTGCTGATGACGACTGATCACCCGCAGTTTTGTGATAGTGGGCTTAGTCTCTGAAACCTGAAAATCACAATGTATCCCTGCCGAGATAAGTCGAGCCCTAAGTGACTCCGCAGCATCATCCTTGCCGACAACACCGACAATAAAAGCCCCCGCCCCAAGAGAGGCTATATTCAAAGCCACATTGCCGGCACCGCCAATACGATCTTCAGACTGCCCAACATTTACTATCGGCACTGGCGCCTCAGGAGAAATACGAGAAGCCGACCCATGCCAATAGCGATCAAGCATAAGATCTCCCACTACCAGAACCTGAGCCTTATCAAATCGTGGAGCAACCAGTGTCATGAATATTGTCCTTTCATAATTTGCGGCTATCTTACCACAGGGTCTCCTCGTATAATCCTGCCATGGGGAAGTCGAGAGCATGAAAAAACTTTCAAAATAGGACTATTTAACTCTGCGAGAAGGCGCTGAGGTAGTTGAGTCTGACGGGCATGGAGACAAAGTATTACTACTGACGGATGGAACCTATCTGAAACTATTTAGGCGCAAACGTCTGTTATCGACTGCACTCATTTCCCCCTACGCTCAACGATTTGCAAAAAATGCTGTAAAACTGGCAGCACTCAATATACCAAGTGTATCAATTATCAATCTCTTCCGGATCCCTTCAGTCCACCGTACTGCCGTACATTACAGTCCTCTAGCCGGAACCACGTTAAGAACAATAGATAACGGCATTGATGATGCATTGGCAGGCAAACTTGGTAAGTTTATTAGAGATCTTCACGAAAAAGGCATCTATTTTCGCTCCCTTCATTTGGGGAATATTGTACTAACACCAGAAAACCAGTTTGGCTTGATTGATATTTCAGATATGAAGTTCTACAGAAAACCCCTGTCGAAAAACCGGCGACTTAGAAACTTCAAGCATTGCAGCCGTTATCTAGAAGATAATGAAAAAATGTCGAACTACATTAACGAATTTATTGCGGGCTACCGATCAAGAGCGCCATTACCATTGTGTAAAAAAAGTTTTTCCCACCTATTTTCAAACTAAAGAGACTAAAGCAGTCGAATAATTACTCTCCCAGCATCAACAAAATTCTGCAAGCTCAGAAATATGAAATAACACCTATAGCCTACGACCTCCACAACAATACCTACCCACAAAAGAGCTAACTGACATCGCCAATTTTTCCAGAGCTGACAACACTAAGAGCTATTATCATAGCCATAGGGAAAAACAAGACAAGCCAAAGCGGCGAAGGAGTCATCAACAATTTACTACCCTCAGTTAATGTTACAGATGCCCCAGCAACCAGAACTAGCACCCAAGGTATCGTACTTTTATTTTTTGCCCCCTGAACAAAAAACCCCAGCAACAAGGACACATACAAAACCAATGCTACAAACCCGCCATAATATAGCTGCCCCACGTATACACTATGGGAATGACTAAATTTATTACCATTTACAAACACCTCTTGGCTTTCCCAGCCACCGTATCCACATCCAAACAAAACACCACAATTTTTTGTTCTATCGATAACTTCTGCCCAAATTTCGGGCCTCCAGGACAAGCCTCTATTTACTAGAAAATTAACATCAAAAAAGACAAAGACGCCGACCATAACCAAAAATATACACAAAAAATAGAACCAACTGGCCTGCCTACTAACCACAACTGCAAAGGCAATCATTGCCGCCACGGCCACAAAAGTTGATCTTGACTGAGATAAAACAAGTACAGCTATCCCGACGAATAACATAGCACCCGCAAGGACACCCCGACCCAGAAACAGGTTCTTTCCGCTAGAAAGAAATGCGCCTATATAAGCCACCAACACAACAGAAAAAAAGGTTGGATGACTCATTCCATTTAAAGCAGTAAATCTTGCATCAGGGAATATATTTGTTCGATAGAAAACAAACATACAAATAATTGCAAAAATCACAAGAACCGGAGCAAAATAGCTTTCAATCATTCGAGGAAAATCTGGCTTGCTCTCCACAGCAACAAAAACCGCTAAGCAAAGACCGTAGATATATAGGCATCGTTTTAAGTATCTATAAAAGGTATCTATAGAAAAATCATTCGACCAAAAATTGCTGGACAAAGAATATAAAAGAAAGATGAAAAAAAAGTTTGCCAGCCAGCAACTATGTATTCGATACAAGTGTCGCTTTTTAACACAAAATATCAAAGGGAAAAGGACAAGACCATAAAATACATTATTGATTGCTTTTGCACTATCCAAAACCAAAAAACTCAACAAAAAAACAACAATGCCTAATAGTAAAAAATATTCTTTTTTAAACATCTAAAAATCCCTTTATTTTACCAAACACTCCAGATGGCTTTACTTGAACAAAACAGCGACTGATCGCGTCAAACAATTTCACGGACATGGAATGATAATTATAACTAGCTGCCAGCACTGTTCCCGCCCTCCTAATTGATTTTTTTAAATTCAAATCGCTACTAACTGTGTTAATTTTTTCGATAAGCTCTGCAGAATTTGAGTAAAGCAAAGCATTCTCCATGTCCTTAAAACCAATCACTGTATCTTCTTCGCCTTGCCGAAAAGCACAGAGGAGGCATCCAGCGGCAAGCGCCTCAAAATTTTTAATCATATACTCACCAAGACCTACATCTGCGCTGACAAAAAAAACAATTCGGTTTAACAGCGCATTATATTCTGCCCCAGGATTTGCCCTTGGGGTCTCCAAGTTTATGTGTTTTGACACCTCCGACAACATAGCTTTTCTTTCACTGTAGGCATTGCTATTTATTCTGCCGACAAAAGCATATTCAATATCTCGTTCAAGCTCTTGATTTAAGATCAATGTTTCATCAAAAGCCTTTCCAACAAAACAGGCATCAATGCCTTCGGCTTTTAGAGTTTGGGTGTGTGTATAACCACTCGCTAGAATCCTACACTGTGGAAGGCTTGCATAAAATTTTGAAAATCTGCCAAACCACTTCGACCCTTCAATATAATTTTGACAAAGGTCCTCATTCAAAAAAATTATGTTTTGAATTTTACGAATTTTTTTTACGTTATTAAACATATACTTAAATGGAATATCTACCAACACCCTGTCGTATTTAGCGCATTGACGGGGAGTAATGTATCTATAAAATTTCTTAGCCTCACTCCTTGTCAGCCTGCGTAGTTCCAAGTTCACAAGCTTGCCCAAACAAGAAAACATGTGGTCATTATTGGGAAGCCTTCCCTCAATCGTAAAGGCGACCACGTTCAATTGTTTTTCCTTAGTCACTAACCCAGACTCCAATCACTTTCTTTATATAGCCCAACCTCAAAGCCAAAAATGGAGATAACAACAATGCTTTTTTATAAAAAGGAAAACTCTCTTTCTTTTCCCCAGACATATAAAGTGTTCGAAAAAGAGATAAACAACGCTTGGCCCTATAAATCCGCTCATACTTAGCAGCCCAATCTGGCAACAAGTCATAACAGAAGATATGATCCACAACGCTTTCACCAACCTGTCTGGCATAAGTCACATTATGACGAAGACTATCATCGTGCTTATGAACTACGGCCATTGGTTCACTAATCAACTCGCAGTCATAAAGAGCCAACACGTGAGCAACAAAGGGAATATCTTCAGAACTTCTCAACTCAACGGGATATCTGACCCTATCAAAGACACTACGATGAACCAATTTGGCACAATGGGATAAATTCAACTTTTTAGTAAGATAAGCCAAAAATCGTTGTTCACGAGTTTCAGGCAAGGCATTTGTGGTACTGTAGGAGGACTCCCCATCTGAATTAATGGACACGTGATCACCAATCAGCAGGTCAACATGGCCTTCAGTCTGAATACGCAGCCTAAGAAATTCTAAAATCCCTTGAGCTAGCTCATCATCCGCATCAAGGAAAAACAGGTATTCCCCCCTAGAGACAACGGCACCTTTGTTACGGGCGGCGGCAGGCCCTTGATTTTCCTGAAGATAATATGTGATTTTCTCTGCATGTTGCTCACAATAAGTCTTTGCTACTGAAGAAGTGTCATCCGTTGAGCCGTCATCAATGATTACGATCTCGTAATCATTGCCTTCCTGCCCCAGCACAGAATCTATGGCACGACCTAACGTTTTACCATAATTATAAACTGGGATAATGAGACTAAATAGCAAAGGATTGTCACTCTTTACAACAGCCATGAAATATAAACAACCTCTACTCTTCTTTAATTCTACAAACTGGCGGAAGTAACCCAAAAAGGGAAGTTCTCCCCTATTACATACCTGTTGGCTTAGGCTATGCCGCTGGACCACCCCAATAAACCAATCCTTCTTCACAAACAAGGAAATCTACACGGTTATCCTTCAGCGCCCTCAATGCCTCATCTGGCGTGTTAATGATTGGCTCTTCATGGGCATTAAAACTCGTATTGACCAAACATGGAATGCCCGTCAGCTCTTTAAAATCTTTTAAAATATCGTAATAGAGCCAATTATCTTCTCTTTCAATAATCTGCGGCCTAGCTGTACCATCCACATGCACAACCGCTGCTATTTGATTTTTATATTTTTCATTCACACGAGTAGTAATTGTCATAAACTTGCAGGCGTACCGATTTGTATCATCTATATCGAAAACATCAGCCGCATCTTCAGGTAATACATAGGGAGCAAATGGCATAAACTCTGTACGCTCTAATCGCGCATTGATACTATCATTGATGTCTCTTTTTTCAGGGCTGGCAAGAATACTTCTTGCCCCCAAGGCACGAGGTCCCATCTCCATAGCTGAGAAGAAAACCGCACCCACTTTTCCATTTGCTAATTCCTGTGATGCTATTCTTGAAACGCTATTACTTTTTTCGACCTTAAAGCCCTGTTTTTCAGCCTTACTCATCAAATCCTGAGCTTTATAGTCCCAACCTAAATAAACGCTTCCCAACCTCTCCCTGTCAATATTATTGAGACCATATTTATTTATAAGATAATCTATACAGTTTCCAACAGGCAGCCCCTCATCTCCCATTGCAGGAAAGACAAACACCTCGCTGACGCCCTCTAACTCAGCAACGCACTGATTTAATTTAACGTTAGAAAAAACACCACCGCTTAAACCAATATATTTTACCGACCTCATAGTCAGCAGCTGCTTAACCCAATTTACAACAATTTTTTCAGAGGCATCTTGTATAGATGCTGCCACATCTTCCCTACTCAACCCCTCAAACAAATCATCTAAGAAATGCTTAAGATCACCACCACTTTCTATGCTTGAATCAAGTTCTCCCTTATCTGTCACCCCTATGGCCCCTACAATTTTATCGGCCACAACCGGCTTACCAAAGGCAGCTAAACCCGTCAATTTTCCTTCATGACGATTGGGTTGAAACCCGGTATATTTCGTAGCATACGCATAAGCCAAACCAATCGATGCTCCAGCATTTTGCTGCTCAAGTTCCAAAGTCTCATTTCCACCATACAAACACTCTAACGATTCACCATCGTAATAGTACGCAGAATAGTGGGCGCCATCTCCACCGCCGTCACAACTAATATAAAGGCTACCCTCACCCCAGTCTGTATATTTGAACGAACCTAATATATGAGCATAGTGATGATTACTAAAAGCAATGTCACAGTCTTCTCGCAAACCCATAACTTTTCTTACAGAGGAATATTTAAGAATCTTTTCTTCATCCCAGACCCTTTGCTTTCGCATCTCACTTGCCAGCAGCCTAGAACGTTTTTTCCCAAGGTTTGCCGAACAAAGTCCTTAATGGGCTTGCTCGTCTGTCTAAAGCACTCCAAAGGAAAACCCATTCGCGTAAATGCTACTGCATCAATCTGCTTTCTTGATATGCCAGCAATTTTCAGCACCTCATTAACTGACAGCAGGTCAAAAACCCCGCCGTCATTTTTAACTCGGGAAACGCGCTCCTCTTTACAAAAAGCAACCAATTCTAAATCTCTAAAAAGACATGCACCAGCGTCATGCCCCGTATGTACTCCTAAGGTATACACCTAAAACCCTCACCATGTATCAATAAAAAAAGCCTAAAAATGACACTAGACAATACAACTCCACCCAAACAATCAACCCGAAAACTAAGTGAAATATATAAACATCGAGATCACTACCAATCTAAAGAAGCCCCGGTTTTAACCATGAGAGGTTTTATGGCCAACAAAAATATGTGGAATTTTTGTTGCAACAATATCCACACAATCGTCAGAGGTGAAATTTTCATCTATCACCTCATACCCATTCTCACCATCTACCAGGTAAGTAAAACCAAATTTATCCAAAATTATAAATATCTCTTTCAGGGTATAATCATACTTTTTGAACAGTTTATCCCAAGACTCAAAAAAAACAGTTTCAGTTTTCTCCAAAATAGAAAGTGATCCCTCCATGACAAACTTTTCATATCCTTCAACGTCAATTTTAAGTAAATCAATTTTATTATGATGAATTGCAATGTTATCTAGCCTATCCATTGAAACAACCACCCCCGCATCACTAGAGACTCTATTCAAGTCATCTCTACTTTTATCGGAAAGGATAGCCTTTTCTTTTTTATTTCCCAAAGCTAAATTATACGTAGATATATTTTTGCATTTATTAAGGGCTATATTTTTTTCTAAGTATGAATATATCCTAGGATGCGCTTCTATTGAGTAAACGTACCCCTGAGAACCAACAATTTTAACCGACAACAATGTGTGGTACCCAATATTTGCCCCCACATCTATCACCACAGCCCCAGGCTTTAGGCAATCAAAATAAAACTTATCAATCACACCATATATGTTCTTTTTTTCAAAGGAATCCACCCACAACCTCTTGGAAACTTTTGTTGGGAAATAGCGTAATTTAAAACCATGTTTTTTAATTAAAAATAGGCTGGATAATTTTGTTTTATATAAAACTTTTGACACTTCCCCAAGAAAACTCATATATTTTTATTCTCCTGCTTGCGTAAAGTATCCCTACATTTATCGATGATGATTTATTGCTGCAGCAATAAGATTCACTGCTCACCATTCAATCTGGTGTTTTCCTACTTATTTTTTACCACCAATACATCCTCCATAATCAAATACTGCAAATCCGATCCAAAAAACATATTCAGCGCATCTTCGGGTGAACAGATCATTGGTTCACCACGGCGGTTCAACGAGGTATTTAACACCACCCCATTCCCCGTAAGTTTTTCCATTTCTTCCATTAGCTCGTAATAACGTGGATTAAATTCTTTTTTTAGCGCTTGAGCCCGAGCGGTGCCATCTTCGTGCACCACTTCAGGCACCCGTGTTTTCCACTCCTCATTCACTTCAAAAGTGAATGTCATAAAAGGTGCCGGGTGATCATTCTTGAACATTTGAGGTGCAACACGATCGAGCATGCTGGGACAAAAAGGCCTCCAACGCTCACGAAATTTAATTTGCTCATTAATTCGATTCGCTACACCTGGCGCACTTGGACAACCGATAATTGAACGGCCACCTAACGCTCTCGGCCCAAACTCCATTCGACCCTGGAACCAAGCAACGGGGTTACCTTCCACAAGAAGTTTAGAAATTCGTTGAGGCACTTGGTCGATCAGCTCATAGGATGGTTTTTCTTTATGCGCTTCACAGGCTCGAATACACTCTTCATTCGAGAATTTAGGCCCTAAGTAAACGTGCTCCATTTTTTCCGGCTGAATACCTCGCTTCATCAACACATAAGAGGCAGCACCAACAGCAGTACCGGCATCACCGGATGCCGGCTGAACATACAATTCTTTGACCTCATCGCGAGCAATGATCTTCTGATTCAGTTTAACGTTAAGTGCCCCACCGCCCGAAAAAGCGATCTTACCCGTTTCTTTAATAATATCGCCTAGGTAATGATCCATCAGCTTTAAAACGACCTCTTCAAACAAGGCCTGAATAGTCGCGGCATAGTCGATGTAAGGTTCATCGGCAATATCACCATCACGCTTTGGGCCAAGCCAGTCAATCAGTTTAGGGCTGAAATAGAACCCCACCCCATCCTGCTTATACCGCCTCATACCCACGGTATTCACAAGTTTGGTGTTTACTTGAAAATCCTTACCATCAAAATCTATGAGTCGAGAAAAATCATACTTGGTGGCATCACCATAGGGCGCCATACCCATGACCTTATATTCGCCATCCAGCATCTCGAAACCAAGATATTCCGTAATGGCGCCATAAAGACCACCCAAAGAATCAGGGTCGTAAAACTCTTTAATTTTATGAATTTTGCCGTTCTCTCCATAACCGAAGAACGTAGTAGCATATTCTCCCTTGCCATCTACGCCCATAATGGCCGTTTTTTCTTTAAAACCACTCAGGTGATAAGCACTGGAAGCATGAGCCAAGTGATGTTCTACAGGTTCAAAATCTACCTTCTTAGGATCAATACCCAAGTCACGCAACAAACTAAATACCCGGTCACGATAACGGCGGTAACGGCGATTACCATTCAATAGCGCATCCAAAGCGCGGTCCGGTGCATACCAGTATCGCTTGGCAAAGTGCCAGCGGGCTTTTGAAAAAAGAGAGATAGGGGCAAAAGGTACCGCAACCACATCTACGGCTTCCGGTTTTATTCCGGCATACTCAAGGCAAAATTTTGCCGCATTAAAGGGCATTTTCCCTTTGGCATGCTTATCACGAATAAAGCGCTCTTCTTCTGCTGCTGCTACTAGCTTCTCATCAACATACAATGCTGCCGATGGGTCGTGATTTAATGCACCGGAGATACCAAGAACAATTGTAGACACAGTTAAACCTTCTTATTAAACACAATTAAACTTTCTTATTTTTCAGGCTAACGCCAGCCCGTTCTGCTATAGGACGCAGCAATTGTTCAAAATGCAACCAAGTGTTGCCTTGCCAGTTATCCATAAACCGCTGTATATCGCCACCATAGGCTTTGATAAAGGGCTTGTTGGAGCCATGCCATTTCACGGCATCCAGATCAATCACCTGAAGTGTCTCTCCTGTCACGATAAAGTTCGTCGCTTTCATATCACCGTGACTGACTCGACTAAGCCAAAGAATATCAAACAGGCGACGCACCTGATGGTCCAACCACTCAGGTACCTGTGCATCCTTTGATTTCAGCAACCACTTCTGAAGGTCATAACCTTCCGCACATTCAGTGATCAAATACGCTTCTCGACGCAACGGCCCGCTACGATTTTCACGTATGGCAACCGACTTCGGCGTAGCAATACCCAGCAATTCTAACCGATGGGCACTTTGCCAGGAAACCCAGGCTCGACTTGGCCGAAAACAACGGCTTAATCCGTGCCAGAAATTTTTAATGTTATAACGCTTTAATACCCAGTCACTAGCGCTACCTTTAATCTTCACAACCGTAGAGGTATTGCCACGTTTAAGAAATTGAGCTTGCCCAAGAGCTACTTCTGGCTCCTGCATTATCCGGCTTAACCTTTCGCTCTCGAAGCTCCTCTCAATAGCAACAAAAGAATGAGGTGTTTTTGTCACTTTAAACTGCGTACAAGAACGTGTGGTTTTAGCTAGGTAATTTTTGATACGCTGCTCCCGCATCCGAATGATTGCGGGGAACAAATCCGCCACCGAAGGCGCTCCCTCACCATAAGAATCAATAACACCTGACACCAAGTCATCATAGTCAGGAATCATCTGTGCAAAGAACAGTGCCAAATTATCCAGCGGAGAATTTAGGGGCTCAACACCACCACCATCGATAACAAAAAGCTTCCCCCTGCTCAACAGAAAATTATCCAAGTGGATATCCGCCTGCATACTGCCTGACCGATGTAACTGACCAATCAAACAAAGAGCATCACGTAGTAGAGGTTTTATTTGTTGCAGGGACAACCCTTTATAACAATCCTGTATTGTCGCTGCATCATCCAGAAATTCAGTCGCAAGAAAATAACCACCCCCCTCATCCACTATGCTCCAGACCTCTTGCGGACAAGGCACGCCAGCATCAATGATCGCTTCCAGACCCGCGCGCTCACGATCAAGATATTTACGTTCAAAAAACAGCTTTACCAGCACCTTTGCGCCAGCCCAGTGTGCCCGGAACGCCAAGCGTTTACCGGGCAAATGCCGATACACCTCTTCACACACCAAGGGCTCTTTTCCTGGAACCTCTAATTGAAAAGGTGTGGACGGTATTGTTTCAGCACGCCGAAGATCCTGTAGAGATAATTGTTCAGCCACCCCCAGCTCTCCTTGCGGCAGACCTTATAACGTCATGACTTTCAGTATCAGTACGCAACATTAACTGTGGTACCCCTTACGAATACCCTTAATATGAAGTTTATCGGCACCAACAGCAGCTGACTGCCAAAAAGCTCGACCTTCGTTGAGCGATTTACGTAACGATTGCTCTTTATATTCTCGAATAAAACAGAGCACATCACGTTGATCAAACCCAACGCGCCTTGCCGAGTAATACAGCGCCGACAAATCTTTATGCCGCCAACGTCTAGGGGTTCGTTTTCGGAGTTGTACCCGATGCAAATCAATCAAATAAATTGGCCGTTCAGACACAGCCACTTCACTATAGCGAGCAGATGTGTCGAGCAAAAAATGGCAGAGATAATAATCACGATGATTTACACCGCTGTCATGTAACCTACGGGAAATTTTTGCCAATCGTCGAACCAATGCGCGTCGCTCAGACACGCCCATCGCGGATAACACCTCAGGGCTACAGTATTCATCCAACGGTTCGGTGGGTTCCAAGGCCTCTGTAATCAAAAATGACTTCTCACTGGCCGGGTTCCAACCGTCGCGGCCAAAAGCTGCTGCCGTCATAGTTTCCACACCCAGCTCATTGAGCCGACCAATGGCCTGATATTCATTTTCAGCCCCGAGTACAGGCGTACGCAAATAAAGCAAATTTTTCAAAATTTCGCCCACACCAACGCCCGCATGGGTTTTGACAAAATAGGGCTTGCCGTCAAACACAAAACGCGTTGTGCATCGATCCCCCATATCCCGATAGGTTTCACCTGTCAGTGAAAAAGCCGCCTTAAAAGGATCACTATGCCCCCACTTTGACGCAAAAGGCTCCGTCAAAAATAACTTCATTCGGACTTACCCAAAGCACTGCTAGTGCGGCTTTTTCTTTCAAGTACCTGCTCAATCACATCGGCAGCTTTTATCGGCATATTGTAGATATCTGCATGTTTCGAAAAGTTGAGGCCATTTTCACGCCATTTAGCTTTATCTTCCAGCAACATTTTCTCTAGCTTACGATCAAACTCCTGCTGCCTATAAGGTGATGCTATTAATTCCCCCGCTTTTGCCTCTTCCACATAGTGCGCATAACCACAAACGTCCGTGACCAGAACAGGCAAGCCAGCCACCACGGCCTCGAGTATTACCCCACCCGTGTTCTCGGCATAGGATGGGTGCACCAGTATGTCTGCACCTTGTAAAAATCGAGGAACATCATCACGCCCGGAGAAAAAGGTGACCCGATGGTCCACACCCAGACTCTTCGCCAGTGATTTAAATTCTGCCGGATCATCCTGCCCAATCACATAAAGTTTTGTTCGGCTTTGCAACTCAGGTGGCAATGCCGCGATCGCACGTAACGTGCGATCGAGACCCTTGGTACGAAAACCAGAGCCTATTTGCAACAGTAAAAGATCATGGTCATCCAACTCAAATTCTCGTCGGAAATCCTCGCGAATATCATCGGCATTCTCGGGAGCACAGCGATCACGACTTATACCTGGCGGCAACATCGTCACACGAGAGCTCTCAGTATGATAAAAGCGTTGAAATAACGTCTCCTGTACAGGGGAAAACATAAGAATATCCACTGCCTGCCCACGACTAAATACGGCTTTTTCGTATTTAGCAAAGTGACGATAACGACCAGTAAAGCGATACCACCAACGGCGCAAATGAAGGGACTTGTACTCAAAACACGGATCGCCACAGTAGTAGACATCAAGCCCGGGCATTTTATTAAACCCAACAACCACATCCACAGTATTGCGTTTTAAGTTCTGCTCAAGCCAGCGGGAAAATTTTCTATATTTTTTTGGCGCAGTCATCGCTGTCACCGGTACAAGTACAACCTCCAACCAGTCCGGCGGTTCACCCTGCCAACTCAGCGTATACACAACAACCTGATGTCCCCGGCTATGACATTCACGAGCGATTTTAAGAAAGTTGCGCTGCATTCCCCCAAAAGGAAAATATTTGTATAAACAAAATGCTAACTTCACTCGCAGTCATCCTTTGTGTAGCACTTGGTGACACTCTCATCTGAATCCACGGCGCCTGTGATTAATTGAGCAAAAACACTAAACACTCTGCTTGCCGACAGTTCATCAAAACAGGGGGAAAATCCTTCCGGCGCCAATTGATAGCGACAGGTTCGAGACAAACAGGGCGCGCAATGAAATGTCGACTGCAAGCTTTTCTGGTTCACACCATAAAACCCCGTAAGTGCAGCGTTAGTCGGGCCGAACAAAGCCAATGTAGGCGTATCAACAGCGGCCGCCAAATGGCCAAGCCCCGTATCAACCGAAATACAACCTGCTGATGCCGACAACAATGACGCCAACTCAGTGAGAGACATTTTAGGCAGCACCTCGGCACCAGACTGCTCGGCGATACGTTCTGCTCGAGACTTCTCCGTCTCATCGCCCCAAGGCAATTGCACTCGATATCCAGCCTCGCTCAACAAAGAGCCTAACTCAACCCATGACGCTTCAGGCCAATGCTTCGACGCCCATGTCGTCCCGTGCAACAACACCACTGACTTTTGTCGATCAGATTTAAAAGCGAGACTGTACTCGCCTAGCTGATCACTTAACGAATATCCCAACGCTTGAGAAAACAACTGACGCACCCTTTCAACTGCATGCTGCCCCTTGGGCACATTGATAGGGTGTTGATACAAACGTGATGCCAAAGGCTCTCGAGCAGAAAACTTATCAAGCCCAAAGCGCTCACCCTTTGCATATCGGGATAGCCAGGCGCTTTTCAGCAAACCCTGGGCATCAATAACGGCATCATACTGAAAGCGACCCACCTGCTCCTTAAATTCGGCCCACTCACCAGACCACAGAGCTTGAAGGGGGTGTTTACGCCAACGTCTCACAGCGACAGGTATCACACGATCAACCGCAGGGTGCCAACTGGGCACCTCGGAAAAACCCTGCTCTACAACCCAATCAAAGACCACACCTGGAACAGCACGAACAGCGTCTGTCAGTGCGGGCAGCGTATGAATCACATCACCAAGGGATGACGTTTTAACAACAAGAACCCTAGGCATTAATTTGAAACCAGCTCGGACAATGCCGCAATTGCCCGCTCAGGGGATACGTAGTTTAGACATTTCATCGGGACGGATGTCGCAGGATCGAGCGGGCATTCCCGCTTAAAACAGGGCCCGCAATCCACAGGAATAGAAAGAATAGCCACCTGCTCATTCAGTGGCGGAGTAAACGCCGGAGAAGTAGAACCATAGATCACCACCAACGGGCGATTTAAGGCAGCAGAAATATGCATCAATCCAGAGTCATTGCTGACCACTGCATCGGCAACAGACAGTAAATCAATCGCATCTTCCAGCTGGGTAACCCCCGCTAAATTGAAGCTGTATTGCTGGTCGCCCTGAGGTAACAAATGAATAATTGATTCAGCGACAGGCTGGTCTTTACCAGAACCCAACAACCAGACCTGCCAACCATCGGCAATTTTTTGAGCCGCTACAGCAGCATAATGCTGCTCAGGCCATCGCTTGGCCGGACCAAATTCTGCCCCCGGACACAAAGCCAATATTTTACGCTCACTCGTTAAACCAAACTGCTGACGTAGTGACGGCACACGTTTGATATCTGCATGTAAATCTGGCGCTGGAAGTTTTTCAGCCAGAGCTTCGCCTTCAGGATAAGCCAGCGCATCAAAACGCTGCACCATCATGGGATAACGCTGCTTATCTAAATAACGAAGATCATTGAGTAAGCCATAACGCATCTCACCCTTCCAACCGGTGCGCTGGGGAATGTTGGCAAACCAAGGAATCAGTGCAGACTTGAGTGAATTGGGCAACACAATCGCCTGATGGTAATTTTCTGCTCGTAATTCACGGCCAATTTTTCGCCGTATCGACCACATCAGGCTGCCATGGCCAACTGGCATCTCAATGGCCCGCCTAATTTCGGGCATTCGAGCAATAATGGGACGACTCCAACCGGGAGCCAACACATCAATAGCAACATTCGAATATTGCTGTTTCAGAAGAATAAACAGAGACTGGGCCATCACCATGTCTCCAACCCATGACGGCCCAATAATCAACACTCTTTTTTCAGGTGCTTCCGTTTCTGATACGTTCTGTTCAGATGCCATATGCTTGTTGTCTATTTTCAGATGCCTGTGTTCAGATACCTTTTTAGATACTACAGAGCCTCCGAAACGACCCGGGCATTACTGCCCCACAGGCGCCAGCCATGCCGAGTGTTCGGCTCTCCTGCCACGCACCAAATCAAAATACTGTGACTGTAATAACTCAGTAATCGGGCCACGTTTTCCGCTACCCAAAACTCGTCCGTCCAGCTCTCTGATTGGCAAAACCTCCGCAGCGGTACCAGTGAAAAAGGCCTCATCAGCTATGTACACCTCGTCACGAGTAATGCGTTTCTCTACGACCTTGTAGCCATCATTTTCGGCCAACTGCATAACCGTTTTACGGGTAATGCCGTCCAGGCAAGAAGTAAGCTCTGGGGTATAAAGCACGCCATCACGTACCACAAAAATATTTTCGCCACTGCCTTCTGCAACAAAACCTTCGGGGTCAAGCAACAGCGCCTCTTCACAGCCAGAATCCAACGCCTCACGTAATGCCAACATAGAATTAATATAGTTGCCATTCGCCTTCGCTTTCGTCATGGAGATATTCACATGGTGACGAGTATAGGAGGACGTGCGAATTTTAATTCCCTGCTCCAATGCTTCAGGAGACATATAGGAGGGCCAGTTCCAGGCCGCCACAATGACATGGGTTTTAAGCCCGTCCGCACGCAACCCCATTCCCTCTGAACCCAAAAATGCCATAGGCCTCAAATATGCTTCATGTAAATTGTTTTCACGAACTACCAGCTTTTGAGCTTCATTCAGCACCTCTTTACTAAAGGGCATATCCATACCCATTATTTTTGCAGAGCGGAACAACCGGTCGGTATGATCTTGCAAGCGAAAAATAGCAGGCCCCTTATCCTGGGTTTCATAGGCGCGAACACCCTCAAACACCCCCATACCATAATGAAGTGTGTGAGTTAACACATGAACTTTGGCCTCCCTCCAGGGAACCATCTCGCCATCAAACCAGATGTAGCCATCACGATCGGCAAAGGACATCCAACATCTCCTAAAAATCTATCTACCTAAAGACCTATCTAATAGGCTTGAAAAATCAAACCTTTCTAAGAACAACACACTGATATAGGCGCTCAGTAGAACGACCTACTACCATTACACGCTAGACCAGCAGCTTTCGCCAAACTGACGAAACCTGCTCGCGCTCAACACTAAATTCAGAGGCAGCCACCACAACAGGCAATTTTTGTAGCTGCAAACGATGCCCGACAGAGCGATAATTTTTATAAGCTCTCGTCAAAAACTCTGCATCTTCCGCCGATATAACCCCACCCTCCTCCAGACATACAAGGATACGAATATTATCGCTCCAACGGGTTAACTCGGGAATTTCATGGGATCGATCCAAGACCGCAAATTGAACCATAAATTCGATGTCAACGATACCTCCAGCGTCCTGCTTAAGACTGAAAACACTCCCACTTTCGCCTGTCTTTTTATCAGAAACTATTTTTTGGCTGCCTAGGTGGGTCCACATTTTATTTCGCATGCCAATGACATCTTCTAGTAACTGCGCATGCTCACGCTTCTGACAAAGCACTCGATGACGTGTTTCCTGAAAAGCCTTCGAAAGTTTTTCTGGCCCCGCCACAGGCCTGGCCCTAACTAATGCCTGATGCTCCCATGTCCATGCCTCCTCTAACTGATACTTTTCAAAGCCCACTAAAGAAGAGACCAACATACCCGAGTTACCCGATGGCCTGAGGCGCATATCGACTTCATAGAGCGCGCCAGAACTCATTTGAGTGGTCAGAATATGAATAACCCGTTGCCCTAGGCGCATAAAGAATGTGGCATTGTCGATGCTTCGATCGCCATCGGTTGCCTTACTGGGGTTGGCGTCATGTAAAAAAACCAAATCAAGATCAGAGCCATGCCCTAATTCAATCCCACCAAGCTTGCCGTAACCCAGAATCAAAAACCCAGGTTTATCACCACTTTCACTCTCCCTTCCAGGATGACCATAACGACTCACCATCTGTTCCCAGGCTATTTCTAATACATGGTTCAAAATAGCCTCAGCCAACCAAGTGAGATAATCACTCACCTTCATCAAGGGCAGAATATCTTCCACCTCACAAGCGGCGACATGCAAGCTATGGGAGCGCTGAAAGTAACGCAGCACTTCCATCTGTGCTTCCAGATCATCTTCTGGAACACGCAACAATTGCTGCCGCAGCTCGTCTTCCAACTCACTTCTATTGGGCAGAGAAAAAAGTGTTCGACTATCAAGCAGCTCATCCAATAATGCCGGATAGCGAGACAACTGCTCAGCAATCCATGGGCTAGCAGCACAAAGCTTGACTGTAGTGTGCAGCGCCATAGGATTTTCTTTCAAAAGTACAAGGTAGGCACTACGACGAGCAACGGACTCAACTAACTGTAAAACTCGACCCAGAGCTTCAGCGTCATTACTCAGCGTGGCGCAGGCAATAATTAGTCGTGGCATCAAATCATCAAGGCGAACTCGTGTATCTGAGGCCATAGCCAGAACCGATCGGCTATTATGCAAAGTGCGAATAACATCCATCGCCTGGTCTGGCTGGCAATAACCCAGATTTTCAAGATCGCAACATTCAAGACTTTCATCACCACAACTCAGCCAGATATGTCGTGCATTTTGAATGTCTTCGCCAGCATCTTCACCAACAGTCTCTTGATGTTCATCCGCAATTACATCTTCAAATATTTTCCTCACAAATGCTCGATGAACTTCTAGGCTGGCAAAAAACTCATCCCAGCTATCAAAACCAAGCAGGTAAGCCAGCCGCAGCTGCTCCCATTCTTCCTCGGGAAGCATTTGAGTTTGCTTGTCCTGCCAACCCTGCAAAGCATGCTCAACATTGCGTAAAAAGGTATAGCTCTGGTAAAGCGTCTCAACATCGCTAGCGGGCAACAGCGCTTCCTCACCTAGCAGAGCCAGCACCTCCTTTAATGCCTGCGCCTGAAAACGAACATCACGGCCGCCCCGTATGAGCTGGAAAGCTTGAGCGACAAATTCCACCTCCCGAATACCACCGGCACCACGCTTTACATCCCCTGAAATTCCTTTTCGCTGCACCTCTCGATTAATGAGCCCCTTCATATCACGCAGAGATTCAATAGCACTAAAATCAATATATTTTCGATAAGTAAATGGCCGCAACATGGCCATAAGCTTAGCTCCAGCCTCACGATCACCCGCCACCACGCGCGCCTTGATCATGGCATAGCGCTCCCACTCCCGGCCCTGTGTTTGGTAGTACTCCTCTATGGCATCAAAATTAAGAATCAATGCACCACTTTGCCCATAAGGCCGCAATCTCATATCCACACGAAATACAAACCCGTCGGCATTACGGACATCCAACGCCTTAATCAACTTCTGACCTAGCCGAACAAAAAACTCCTGATTACTAAAACTGCGTTTGCCACCCTGGGTTTCACCACCTTCGGGGTAGGAAAAAATCAAATCAATATCAGAAGAGACGTTGAGTTCCCAGGCACCCATTTTTCCCATACCCAGCACCACCATTTTCTGTGGCTCGCCACTGGCGTTAACGGGCGTACCCCAGTCCTCACAAGCTTGGGGATAAAGAAAATCGAGCGAACCCTGCAAACAAGTCTCTGCTAGCAAAGTCATATCCGCCGTTGTTTCCTCCAGATCAGCCGCTCTAATAAAATCTCGCCAGACTATCCGCACCATTTCTCGAGCGCGGAACCTACGCAACTGTCGCAGTAGATCTTCCTCAGTCTTAGCCTCTACAAGTCGAACAGACAAGCGTTCAGCCATAGAAGCAGAGGTATAACTAACACCCAAATCACCCGAGCCAATCAACTGCTGAAACATTTCGGGGTCCGTACTACACGTTGAAGCAACAAACTCACTGCAACTCCAAACCAGTTTTACATCAGAGGAGAAGCTGTCGTCATGACTAAGCACACCCTCTAACCACTGTGATAGCTCAGGAGAAACCAGATGTTCAAAATGCTCGCGGCGGAAAAGCCACTGTTCATGAAGCATCAAAGGTAATGGTTTTCGACTCATAGCAATACCCTAATAACGACCCGCAAGGGTACAAATTGACGAGTAACAGATAAAACCTGTATCAACAAAAAAATTGCGACTCTCGCGCTAGCGCTCTAAAAAACTCAGGAATTCACTGGCACAAAAATAGCGCCATCACATTACTTTCCTGACTCCGGAGCAACTCGCATCACCTCTTCCACCGAGGTAATGCCGGCCCCAACTTTTTGAGCACCACTCAATCTCAGAGTCCGCATACCCTCTTTCATGGCCTGCAACCTCAACGCTGAAATATCCGTGTCGGCAGTGATTAAAGGTCTGATGGATTCATTCACGGGCAATATTTCGTAAATACCCTGTCGCCCCAAAAATCCCGTATTACGACACTCCAGACAGCCCACAGGCTTATATAATTGGTCGGGGGATTTCACCTTCCAGGGACGCACCAATGGCTCCCAATCCTCATTTACCGTAGGCGCCGGCTCCTTACAGTGAGGGCAAAGTGTTCGCACCAACCGCTGAGCCATCACACCATTGAGGGTAACCCGTATAAGATGAGCAGGAACCCCCAAATCAAGTAAGCGAGTAATGGCTGTAGGCGCATCGTTAGTATGAAGCGTCGACAACACTAAGTGGCCCGTTAGTGCCGCCTGAATGGCCATTTCTGCTGTTGCTAGATCTCGAATTTCCCCAACCATAATAATGTCTGGGTCCTGACGCATCAGTGTTCGAATGCCTGCAGCAAAATCGAAATCAATCTTTGGCTGAACCTGGCTTTGATTAAAACTGTCTTCCACCATTTCAATCGGGTCTTCAATGGTGCTGACATTAACGTCTTCCGTTGACAGCTGCTTAAGGGTGGAATAAAGCGTGGTAGTTTTACCCGACCCAGTGGGCCCCGTCACCAAGACTATGCCATGAGGACGGTTGGTCATTTCGCTCCAGTGCTTGAGATCATCACCACTTAACCCTAAGTCACTAAAGCTACGCAACAACACTTCAGGGTCAAAAATTCTCATCACCAACTTTTCACCAAAAGCCGTAGGTAATGTGGAAAGCCGTAATTCTATTTCATTACCCTCCGGGGTGACGGTTTTTACCCGACCATCCTGGGGCCTACGTTTTTCAGCCACGTTCATACGACCCAGTATTTTTATACGGCTGGTGACCGCTGTCATGACCTGGCTAGGTAATTCATACACTTGATGTAAAACACCATCAATACGAAAACGAATCTTTCCCTTTTCTCGACGCGGCTCAAGGTGAATATCACTAGCCCTCTGATCAAAGGCGTACTGCAACAACCAGTCCACAATATTAACGATGTGCTGATCTTGAGCATCAGGATCTTTTAACGAGCCTATCTGGAGCAACTGTTCAAAATTAGTGACACCCGACCGGTTGTCTCCCGTTTGCCCCCGCGCACCAAATACGGATTTAGCCAGAGAATAAAATTCAACGGTGTATTTCGCCACATCCTGTGGGTTTACCACCACCCGCTTGATTTGTTTACGGCTGGTTTGTTCAAGGTCGGCCACCCACGATGTCACAAATGGTTGCGTTGTTGCGATCACCAGCTCATCACCTTTAGCATCAACACACAGGATGCTGTGACGCCGAGCAAACTGAAAAGACATGACATTGGTCACCGCCGTCACGTCAACTTTCAAAGGATCGATATGCGCAATTTCAAGACCACTTTTTTCTGACAGCCACAAAGTTAAGTCGTCTATGGTCAGCTGTTTGCTGGGCTCGCTGGCATTTTGTGGCCGCTGACCGGCAATATAGGCAAAGGGGTGTAATAGCGCCTGCTCTCTACTACGTTGAGAACCCGACATAAGGTTGGCATCCTCACGAACCAACAAGCCATCCGCTACCAAATCCTTGAGAATATTACTCAAATCCAGTTGACGCTCTACTACCGTTTCACCGGCCATAATCACCACCTAACATGATTGATCTGCTGCTAATAAATTCCTATGTACATGATTGTAGCGACAATAGCCAACCCACATCTACACCCAAGATTTTCAAGGTCACAATATAAGCCAAACACTGTCCGTATAACCATTCACACCACCCATTCGCCCATTGAGAAAAAATACTCTCCTATTGCCGTCAAAAAAAACTAATCTTTCAGAGTTTAATCGCCCATTTGTCCATGCATAGGTTAAGGAATAGCAATGCCAAGGAAAGGAGAAAAAGACAGCACACGTTTTCGATCTGCACGTGTTGAGTGTCTAAATGGTCAATGGTTTTTCGCCGTGCGAGAAGGTGCCAAAGTAGTCGGGCCATTTGGCACCCAAAAAGAAGCACAGAACGCTGCTGACGCCTACGCCAAAGATATTGCTGAGGGTAAAGACCCCCTGCATGTTATGTCTAATCAGGTAGCATCCAAAGGCTTTTCCCTAAAGTAGTCACACCATACTGTTGATCACCCGCCATTATTCTGGCCTCAACCTTTAACTTGTGACCACACCACCAGTTGCTTTTTCATCCATGCATCGTAGACTCGAACCATGCAATTAATCACCATGCTCCAACAGCTCGTCGCCAAGAACTCCATAAGCAGTGTTAACCCCGCATTGGACCATGGCAATCGAGACGTCATCGAATTATTAGCTAACTGGCTCAGTGAGCTTGGCTTTACCACCGAAGTCATGCCCCTAGCAGATCCCAGAAAAGCCAACCTTATTGCTACACTCGGCAAAGGCCCGGGCGGTTTGGTGCTAGCAGGCCATACTGACACAGTGCCCTGTGACGAAAAACTCTGGAACAACAGCCCTTTCCAGTTAACGGAAAAAGACCACCGTTTATATGGTCTCGGTACCTGTGACATGAAGGGGTTCTTCCCCCTTGCCATTGAAGCGGCCAAACCATTTTTAGATCAGCCGCTCAAACAACCGTTGATTTTTCTCGCCACGGCGGATGAAGAATCTTCCATGATGGGAGCCCAAGCACTGGCCGAAGCAGGCAAACCCAAAGCACGTTATGCCCTGATAGGCGAGCCCACGGGCATGAAACCCATCAGCATGCACAAAGGCATCATGGTTGAAAAACTGATCATCGAAGGACGGTCGGGCCACTCGAGCGACCCCTCCCTTGGTGTCAATGCCATGGAGACCCTGCACGAAGTCTTGGGCGAGCTTCTGACCCTCCGCAACGAGCTTCGAGATAACTACCACAACCCGTTATTTACGGTTGCCTACCCCACCATGAATCTGGGCTGTATTCACGGCGGCAACAATCCCAACCGTATTTGTGGCCAATGCGAACTCGGGTTTGAAATTCGCCCACTGCCTGGTATGGATATGGGCAAACTACAGCAAACCATCAGAGAACGGATAATGCCTTACGAACAAAAGAACGGCGTGTCTATTTCACTGAACCATTACAACGTCCCGGCCTACTCAGCGGCTCCAGACTCCAAACTGGCCAAGATTTGCGAAACGCTCACCAACCACACCAGTGAAGCGGTTTCTTTTGCTACAGAGGCACCTTACCTCAGTCAACTAGGGATGGATGTGATGGTTTTGGGGCCAGGTAATATTGAACAAGCCCATCAACCCGATGAATACCTAGCCCTAGACCGAATTAAACCCACGGTAAACTTTTTAAGCCAACTGATTAGCCGCTGTTGTTTATAACCATCGTTATTTATACTGCGATGAACAAAAATAGTTTTATATTAATTTCTTAATGGTAATCAGGCAGATACTGTGACCAACTACGTGAAATTCCTGCGTGACACATCCCCCTACATCAATACGCACAGGGGAAAAACCTTTGTTCTTGCCCTCAGTGGCGAGGCGATTGACCATGCAAATTTCACCAATATTGTTCTCGACATTACCCTGCTTCACAGCCTCGGCATCAAACTGGTGTTAGTTCACGGAGCAAAAGCACAGGTAGAAGAGCGACTTAGAAATTGTGCTATCACCCCACGATTTGATCAGCATACCCGTATTACCGACAGTGCCAGCATGGCCTGCGTCAAAGATGCGGTCGGCAGCACCCGGATTAACATTGAAGCCATCCTCTCCACAGGTGCTGTTAACTCACCCATGCATGGCGCACGGATTCAGGTTGTCGGTGGCAACTTTATTACCGCAAAGCCTTTAGGCGTTAAAAATGGTATCGATTTCCATCACACCGGCGAAGTGCGCAGAATCGATCATAAGAGCATACAAAAACAACTCAATGATGGAGCCATTGTCCTGCTTTCACCTATTGGTTATTCACCCACGGGGGAAGCCTTCAATCTGAACTACGAAGATATAGCCACCCATGCCGCCATTAGCCTGGGCGCAGAAAAACTCATCATGTTCAGTTCCAGCCAAGGCCTTTCTGACCACCAAGGCAACCTACTTAAAATGCTTCCTCTAAACGAGGCGCCCGGCTGCATGGACAACCTGAATGGAAACATTCCGCTACAACATGCGCTGATGGCCTGCTACCAAGCCTGTGAAAACAGTGTAGCTCGAGGTCATATCATCAGCTATATCGACAATGGCGCATTGCTAGAAGAGCTGTTTACCCGAGAAGGTAAAGGTACCCTGATATTAAAAAATGCCCGAGAGGTTATTCGGCAAGCCACCATCGACGATGTCGGTGGCCTGCTAGAACTTATTTCGCCAATGGAAGAAAAAGGCGCATTGGTAAAACGTTCACGGGAATTATTGGAAACAGAAATTTCTCGGTTTTCTATTATGGAACATGCAGAAGGCACCCTTGTAGGCTGTGCCGCACTCTACCCCTTCAATGGTAGCGATTCAGCCGAGCTAGCCTGTGTTGTGACACACCCGGAGTTTCTCAATCAAGGGATCGCCAGCCGGTTACTTGAACACACCGAACACCAAGCATTACAACAAGGTGTCGAAAGACTGTTTGTGCTGACCGTTCAAGCCAGTCACTGGTTTAAAGAAAAAGGCTTTGTTGATGCCACGCTGGACGACCTACCCATAGAGCGCCAGTCGTTCTATAACTTCCAGCGCAACTCGAAAATTTTCTGTAAGGTGCTTTAATCCAACACCTGAAACGACTAATTCAACTTGTTACTGATCAAGCAGGCTGGTCTCTGCTATCCTTGCAGTCTTGTTTGAATTTACACAACTTACTATTTATAACGTATTTGTTACCCTCTGAAAGGTTTTAACCATGCCCACATATCGTTCACACACTACCACCAAAGGCAGAAACATGGCGGGTGCTCGCGCACTTTGGCGCGCCACCGGCATGAAAGATGATGATTTTCATAAACCCATTATTGCTGTCGCCAACTCCTTTACCCAATTTGTTCCAGGGCATGGTTAAAACCTTTCAGAGGGTAACAAATACGTTATAAATAGTAA
>CAXBDQ010000007.1:0-101879 GCA_963974675.1 uncultured Porticoccus sp.
TCAGGATTTGCTTTAAATCAAAAAAAAAGATGTTAATACACAGGCATAGGAATACTGTATGAAAATTCTTGTGATAGAAGACAACAAAGATATTCTGGCCAACATTCTTGATTATTTAGAGCTTCGAGGATACATCATTGATTGTGCCCAAGATGGTCTAAGCGGTCTCCATTTAGCAACCACCGAAAGATTTGACCTGATTATTTTAGATATTATGTTGCCAGGTATGGATGGTTTTCAGGTCTGCAAGCGTCTTAGAAATGAAGCTCGGTGTCAGACGCCGATTATTATGCTAACGGCTAAAGATGCCTTGGATGATCGATTGGAAGGGCTAAAAAGTGGCGCAGATGATTACCTGATTAAGCCCTTTGCCTTGTCAGAGTTGGCGGCACGTATTGAAGCTATTTTACGGCGCAGTAGTGGTAATCGGGAGAAAATATTACAAGTAGGTGATCTATCCTATGACATAGATACCCTTGAGGTTAAACGAGCTGGGGTGCCTCTAAAGATTAACCCAATAGGCCTTAAACTGCTGGAAGTCTTAATGAAAAAAAGTCCATCGGTTGTGCGACGAGAAGTTCTTGAAGAGGCAATTTGGGGCGACAGCCTACCTGATAGTGATAGTTTAAGAACGCATATACATCAATTACGACATGTCATTGATAAATCATTTGAATCGCCACTAATTAATACCGTACACGGTATAGGCTATCGCCTTTCAGAGAGTGCTCACCACTTATGATTTCCTCGCAGCCTCTTATACGACGAATAGTCATAGCGTTCACACTGATGACTTTAGTTGTCAGTGCTTTTTTCTCTATCAGTATTGTCGTCGTTGTTTATGTCATAGAAGGGCATCTGATATCTGAAACGCTCGATCGCGAACTGAATGCCGTGTTAGAGAGAGATATAAAAGAAAGCAGTAAGCTAAACCTTCCTCTTGGCCTGCAATTTTACACAACGGAAAACAAAAATATTTCTCTGCCTGATAAGTTTAGGGAGACAAAAGAAGGCTTTTCAGAAATTGTTAATAAAAATGAAGCGTTTTATGTCTATACGAAAACAATCAACAACAATCGTTATATGCTTGTTCAAGATCAGAATGAATTTGAAGCGCACGAGACAACCCTTCACCGTGTGGTTGTTGCCAGCTTTTTATGTAGTGTGGTTATAGCCTGGTTTTTGGGGTGGATAGTAGCAAGGCGAGCTATTTATCCGCTGATTCATTTGTCAGCACAAGTTCGGAAGAGTAGTGCGAATAATCCGTTCAATACAAACCTTGCCAATGAATATCCAGATGACGAGGTGGGTGAACTTGCTGCAGCTTTTGATGAAGCTATGAATAAAATCGTCTTGCTACTCCGCCGAGAGCAGTTATTTGCGAGTGATGTTAGCCATGAATTACGCACGCCACTAATGATCATTGCAAGTTCGAGTGAGTTGCTTAGAGCCTCAACGTTAAATGAGCGCCAGGCTGAGCAGGTACAACGCATAACACGCGCTGCTGAGGGTATGCATGGGTTGGTAAAAACATTTCTTATTTTGGCGCGTAGTAAGTTTGATCGATTTGACTCAAGTCCCACAAAAACCCTAGAAGCCGTTGCCGATGAACAAATTAATCATTGGGCTCCCTTGATTAAGGAGAAAGGGTTAACATTTAGTGTTAAGAAAAATAGTTTGGACTCGAAAACCTATGATGAAACCTTACTTAGTATCGTGATGATGAATCTTTTGCGTAATGCCGTGCATTATACCGAACAAGGAGAAATCCAATTACTTCTTGAAGCCGGTTCTTTTCAAGTAAAGGATAGTGGTATAGGTATTTCCTCAGAAGATAAAAAAGAAATTTTTAGCCCTTTTTTTAGAGCATCAAATACCCGTGGCGAGGGTTTAGGTCTTGGTTTATCTTTGGTGCAAAGGATTTGTGCCCATCAGGGTTGGGTTGTCGAGGTGGAGGATACAGTAGATGCAGGGTGCACCTTTACCGTAACGATGGCAGCATCCAGCACTTAACATTTTTTTAACATACTTCTCACATTTCTTTCATACGCAAGCTAGCAGAATGACTCGGTACTTATTATCGAATTCTGCTCTATGCTCCAAAACAAATTGCAAGTTGAGGTTCGTTCTAGCGATGCAACATCGTTAAAAGGTAAGGGCGGGTTAAAACGCATTATTTTAGCAATGGGCTACTCCATGGATGGATTGCTTGTTGCCTCTTTTGAAGAAGCAGCTTTCCGGCAATTACTTTTACTCAATATAGTGTTGATTCCAATTGCGTGTTTGCTTGAAATCACGCCGGCTGAAAGAGCCATATTGATCATGGTGACAGTGTTGACCTTGATCGTCGAACTTCTTAATACCGCTATTGAAACAGCAATAGACCGAATATCCCTTGACCTGCACCCTCTATCGAAACAAGCCAAAGATATGGGTAGTGCCGCTCAGATGTTGTCACTTATTTTAGTCACGGTGATATGGCTAGTGATCTGTATTTAATTCCAATAAAGGTGCTATCCCCGTAAAATTAACAGCTAACAGTTTAATAAAGTGCGTCGTATGAAATATCAATTTATAAAAAAATATCCGACAATTTGGCTGTATTTATTTTTCTTTTTCTTTTCGGGCACGTTTCAGCTATTTCTTTATGTTTCTAATTATTCAGGTTTTTCTGGACTTAGAGAATCGCTAATTTTTTGTAGTCTTCCTCTTATTCCTATATTGCTTTGGCCAAAAAAAGTAAAAGTATTAGCCGCTGTTTTAGGCATTCCCATGTTGATTGGGGCTTGGGCTAGCCTAGGATATTGGATGATTTATGGACAAGAATTTTCTCAGAGCGCCATATTTATCATCTTTGAATCAAATATGGCGGAAAGCTATGAATTCGTGATTTCTTACATACGATGGTGGCATGTGTTTGTCTTTATCGTCTTTAGCATCATTCCAATATTTATCTGGAAGGGCATTCAGCCAATAACGATGAGTGCACCGAAGCGATACGCACTTGCCGTATTATTTTTATTAATGTCTGTTTGGCCAGCCATTAACACTGGGTTAATCAAAGGTGCTGGTTACGATGAAGGGTTCTACCATTTGATGAAAAGGATGGAGCCTGCTGTGCCGTGGAATTTGGTGTTTGGGTACACAAAATATAAAGCGCAGCTTGCAGCGATGCAGAACTTGCTGGATAAAAACAGCCATATACCTCCCTTGTCAGAGTTTTCAGAATCCAAGCCAGAAAATATAAAAACGCTTGTTTTGGTGATTGGTGAATCTACCAATCGAGAGAGAATGAGCCTGTATGGCTACCCTAGAAAGACGACACCTAAACTCGATGAGCTTCGTGAAGAGTTATATGTGTTTAATGATGTCATTACACCTCGTCCCTATACTATAGAGGCATTGCAGCAGGTTCTTTCCTTTGCCGATCCGCGAAATCCGGAGGATTTCCTACTTAAACCTACGTTGCTAAATATGATGAAGCAAGCGGGGTATGATATCTCATGGATCACCAACCAGCAGACACAGACTCGTCGCAATACGATGTTGACTACACTGTCAAAAATGGCTGACCATCAAATTTATCTAAATAACAATAGATCTCAGAATGCCAGCCAATATGACGAGGCGGTTATCTCCCCCTTTGTTGGTGTGCTGAATACGGATGCAAAGAAAAAACTGATTGTCATTCATTTGCTAGGTACGCATAGAAAATATGCATACCGGTACCCACCGACCTATGACCATTTTTCGACGGCTGAGGGTGCTCCCCCATGGATTGGTCAGGACATATTGGAAGAATATAATTGTTACGATAACGCCATACTCTACAATGATTATGTGGTATCAACGCTCATAGAAGAGCTTAAAAAAACACAAGAAAACAGTGCTTTAGTTTACTTGTCTGATCATGGAGAGGAAGTGTTCGATACGTCCTCCCATTTGTTTGCGGGTCGTGATGAAGCAAACCCACTTCCTGCCATGTATACAATACCCTTTATGATTTGGGCAAGTCCCACCTATAAAATAGAAAACGAAACAAATTTATGGCCTAGATATGAGACGCGGCCTTATACGAGTGCTGATTTTATTTACACTTGGGCTGATATAGCGGGGATAAAGTTTAAGGAGATGGACCAGTCACGTAGCATTTTGTCCGAACACTTTACATCGAGATCGCGGTGGATTGGAAACCCTGATGTACAGAAATCATTGAAAGACTATTCTACGGTTATAGAAAAAACCACGGATAAACTTGTTTTAAAAATGTAAATGTTACTAGGTCAGTTTGGTAGGTTTTTATTTTGGATTCAGAATATTAGATAAAAAACCGGTTATCGCCGGTTTTTTATAGTGAATATCTTTGATGTGATCAGGCTTGAGCACTAGGTCTTGAAGAAACCTCCTCGTACCAGCGTAGGGTGTTAGTATTTTCTTTTGGAATCTCTACTTCTACCCATTTGGCAAAATCCACCGCACAAAATGCCGTTATATCGGCCATAGTGAAATGATCTCCAGCAATAAATTTGTTGTCTTTTAGATAACATTCAAGCCAGCGAAAAAATGTCTCAAGTGTTTTGTGGCCACGTTGGGCCAAGCCATCAATAGCGGGTATATCACCAACTCCTGGCAGGCTACGGTAAGAGAAGTTCTCATTTTTGGCGTTGTTGCGGAAAGCCTCGGAAGTGGCAATCATTCCATCAAATTCCATTTTTCGTTGCAAGCACTCGATTTGTGCTCTCTCCACGGGGGTGGTTCCCAGTAAAGGTGGCTCAGGGTGAAGCTCTTCGAGGTATTTACAGATAGCCATGGTTTCATCAAAACGGGTGCCATCGTCTAACTCTAAAACTGGCAATAATCCCCTGGGGTTTACAGATAAAAATTCATCTTTCAGATTTTCACCACCCACAATATCAATTTCTATTTTTGGTATGTCTAACCCCTTTTCAGCGATAAACATTCTGGCTCGCCTAGGGTTTGGTGCAACCGTACAGTCATAAAATTTCATAGGTGCTGATCTCCTGTAGTTGAAGTGTACAGATGGATAAAAAAGCTAAAATTTAATATACGAACGATCGTTCAAAATTGACCAGATGGAAATATACCCTAATGTTTCGTGAAATGTATAGGGCTTGAATGTTACAACAGGTAAGCGCGAGTGACGGACTAGCTAAAAAATTACTAAGAAAAAAGCTTGGCTAATAAAATCGGAATTGCCGTCTCAACACGAAAAATACGGTTGCCTAGTGTGATGGACTGAAAGCCCATTTCGGTGAGCTTCGTCACTTCATAGTCAATAAAGCCGCCTTCTGGGCCTATGGCTAGTGTAATGGGCTGATTGAATCCCAGAGGGCATGGAACGCTGCCCGTTGGGTGAGCAATGAAGGGATGGGTATTGGCCATAATGTCGGTTAACTCATCCTCCACAAAGGGTTTAAAACGCTTTTTAATGATGACCTCTGGTAATTGCGTATCACAACCCTGTTCAAGACCTAGAATAAGCTGCTCTCGAATAGCCGAAGCCTCGAGCCAAGGTGTTTGCCAGTAGCTTTTTTCTACTCGCCAGGTGTTGAATATATACAAACGCTTAACACCCATGGTGGAGACTGTTTGAAATATGCGCCTAAGCATTTTTGGGCGAGGTAAGGCCAGCATGAGAGTTAGTGGGAGGGGAGTTGGGGGTTGTTCGGTTAGTGCCACTTGAAGAATCGCAGATAGCGAGTCCGCGTATAAAACCTTTGCTTTACCCATTTGCCCATTGATAAGTCCGGCTTTGAGGGTGTCGCCAACGGCGATTTTGTGAATTTCTAGTAGGTGTTTTAAGCGGCGTCCCGTTAGTTTTACTTGGTCTTTAGAGATAAAGTCGGTGTCTTCAAGAAGCAGTAGATTCATAGTGTGAATGATCGTAATTGGTGCCCAGGAGAGGCGTCGGAAAATTTGTCTATATGACAAAAATCATTGTAAATCAATTTGTTATATATTTTTTGGAGAGGTTGCAACGCAAGATGTAATCTCTTTTGTAACCGATGGCAATATTATACACAAGGTGCTTAAAAATTGAGTCTAATATAAGAACCAAAACTCATGACGTGGAAGGATTCAAAATCATCACAAGAAGATAAAGATCTAAAAAATTAATTTATTTTTTTGGGGGGGGGGGGTAGAAGTAATTCTATGAATCGAGATCAAGTGGGTTAAGTACTTTATGGATGCATTGAGGTTGATTACAAGAAGAAGAGAAGGCACAGTAACCCTAAATATAAAAACTAATATCGTCTCACCCAGAGAAGTACCCATTTTAATCGAGTTGATCAGTTTGTTTGTTGGATGGTCTAAAATAAAGGGTTAGGCTTTTATCGTGCGACAGAAAGGAGACACGAAATGGCGGCACTTGGAAAAATAGAAAAAATTTGGCGTTATCCTGTGAAGGGCATGCAAGGCGAAGTGATAAGTGAAGCCTTCACGGGTTTTGGCGGAGTGATGGGTGACAGAGTCTACGGCGTTCTTAATGCGGCGGGCGAAAAAGGTTTTCCTTGGTTTACCGCTCGTGATGATGAAGATTTCATGCTTTATCGTCCACATTTTAAATCTGATAACAACCGTGTGCCTAGTGACTGGGCAGAATTTGAGAGTGTCGCACCAGGCATTCATCCCCTTTACCCCGAACGAGACCAATTTGCTGTAGAAGTAGAGTCGCCAGAGGGGCAAGTATTCGATATTGAATCTCCTGCTTTTAATGAGCACATGAGCAAACGTTTCGAAGTTGATTTGAGAACCCATCTTTCTGCTCAAAAGAGCCAGGTAGATTGCCGTCCGTTATCGTTAATTTCCCAGCAAACCTGTGATCAATTGAGCTCTGAACTCGACATGAATATGGATTACCGTCGCTTTCGGCCTAACTTCCTTGTCAACTGGAGCAACGGAACGGGGTATTATGAAAATACCTTGATAGGTCAGCGTCTTAAAATTGGTGCGCGTTGCGAAATCATTTTCCTTGAGCGTGATCCTCGTTGCAAAATGATTACGCTTGATCCTGATACCGGTGATGGAACCCCTAAAATTCTCAAGCATGTCACCCTTGCACACGAAGGTTATACTGGGGTTTATGGTGCGGTGTTGGTTGAAGGTGTGATTAAGGAAGGTGATGAGATCAGTTTGGTTTAAGTTCTGCTATATATGCTGGTTGAGTGCTCACTACACATCGAAATCTATCCAAATTTCGTTACTCGTGGGTACCGACTGGCAAGCTAATACATAGCCTTTAGCTAAGTCCCGTTTAGATAAGGCACGATTGGCTCGCATGTCCACATCGCCCTGTTTGAGAATAGACATGCAGGAGCCACAGTGTCCCTCCTGACAAGAGAATGGTATCTCGGCCTCAATGGTTTTATCAGCAAGAATAGATTCGAGTAGCGATTTGCCACTGAGATATTCAACATCAAAGTCTTTGCCATCTGCCGTAATCTTTAATTTAACATCACCAATGTCAGCCTCTTCTTCAATCTGTATTTGCTTCTCGGCACGATCAGAGTCAATGGACGAAACGAAACGCTCAATAAAGGTCCTCTCATCGTCTACCTTGTGATCAGCTAATGTCGCTTCCACTGTATCCATAAATGGAGTAGGTCCACAGATATAAAAATCGGCATCCCACCTTTGGGCAACTAAATCTTCGATTTTTTGCTGATTCATATGTGCGCCATCGCTATCTAAATGATGATGGCAGCTCAAATAATAGTGGCAGCTAAATTGGTTGCTGTGTTCTGTAGCAAGCCTATCCAGTGTTTGTTTAAAGATAATACTGTCAGTGTCACGGTTAGCATAGATCAATTGAATCGGACGATTGGTGGTCAGTAGCGCTGTTTTTATGAGTGACAGTATAGGGGTTATTCCGCTACCGCCTGCAAAGAAAATGAGAGCATTATCATGCTGTTCTTTAAGCACAAAACGACCAGATGGCGCAGCCACCATGACCTGTGATCCTTCGCGTACCTCATCATTGAACCAGTTGGACGCGCGTCCATTGGCTGCACGCTTTATTGTTACCTGTAGTCTTGCATCTGTAATGGGTGAGCTGGAAAGGGAGTAACAACGTTCGATAAAGAAATCTTTCCAAGGAATTTGAAAGTTCAAAAATTGCCCTGCTTTATAATCAAATGTAGCGCCTAAATCTTCTGGGATTTCGAACACAAATGAAGCCGAATTGAATGTTTCTGGCACGTATTCAACGACTTTTAATGGGTAAAATGTCACCCTAATTTTCTCCTTTAAGGCTTCTCTCTTCGATCGAGAAAAACCTATTCTACATGGCTCAGTATAGGGCGGCCAGAAGGGTTGAGTTATACAACCCTTAAGAATTCTACAACTCTAGGACTAAGCCGCTATGTGACTCGATTCGAATTCGTGGTGCTCAGAATGTGTAATATTGAACCTCAGTGAAGATTAACTTCATTATAATAAATGGGATAAAAACATCATAAAACGGCCACTTTCATTCAGCTTTATCATTGCCTGGATGGCTTTGTTTTCATTTTGAGTCTGGAGGCTTTGGTCTATTTCGCGTTTACCCTTGTAGGATTGGGGTAATCTTCTTAGATTTTCTTTGCGAAAGTAGTATAAACCAAGTGATCTTTGAACAAGTCTCTTTACTGACCTGGTTAAGCAGCTCTTTTTGATGATGTAGCCATCCACAGGGAAGTACTCCGTGTGGCAGTATGAATAAAAAAGGGGTTTGTAACCCTGCTAAGGAGTTTTTTAGAATAAATCATTTAATAACAATAAGTTAAGATTGTTGGTGTTTGATGTGGCGCCCCGGAGAGGATTCGAACCTCTGACCTGCCCCTTAGGAGGGGGCCGCGCTATCCAGCTGTGCCACCGGGGCGTATATAGATAAGAACTGACACTTTGCTTCCTGCGGCGCAATTCTAGGGTGTTAAGGTGGTGGTATCAAGCCGCGGTAAAGGCTGTTTGTTATGGGCGGTGATTAGGACGTTCGTTTTGTTGATTTGAAAGGCCTAGTTTATAACATGCAGCAAAGGTTTTTAGAAAAATTGAATCTTTTACAGGTAGTGGGGTAATTAATAGATTGGGGTGATAGAAGGTCAAAATTGTATTTTCCATTACCATCCTTTAGGTCAAATCTGAATTGACTATCAATACCCTTCAGTTCAGAAGTTAAGAGCTGTTTTAATAAAGAACGGTTTTAAAATAGGGCTACTGGGTATAGTTGAAGGGCTTGGTGATAAGTTTAGGCTCTAATCAGCTAATATCTAATCCTGCCAGTGCTTGCCTGAGTATAAGGAATGGTTCTAGGTCTTTTTATAAACGGCTTAATTGATAATAAAAGAAGTTCTCAATGAGTAAGGATAGAAGTTTTGATGACTTGGCTGAACGCTTCCAGCGGAAGGTTTATGGTGGTTTAAAGGGGGATATCCGGCTGGCTGTGTTGTGGCGTGATATAGAGGAGCAGTTACCTCAAATTCATGATGGTGACGCATCCCTCAGGGTTTTAGACGTTGGTGCGGGTTTCGGGCAGTTGGCTATTCGACTTGCAAAACTTGGACACCAAGTTACGGTAAATGACATCTCTAGTGAAATGCTCGCAGTGGCGAAAGTTTCAGCTGAAGAGTCAGGGGTTGCAGATAAAATTTGTTGGCATCATTGTCCTTTTCAGGAGCTGTCTAGGCGTGTGAATGGGACGTTTGATTTGGTGCTTTGTCATGCTGTTATAGAGTGGCTGGCAGAGCCAGAGCCGTTGATTGTGCAGCTGAAAAACTTTCTTGCGCCTGCGGGATTGCTTTCGTTTACTTATTACAATCGTCATTCACTGGAATATCGAAATTTAATTCGTGGTAATTTCAATTTATTAAAACGGGAGAGTTTTGCTCCTGACCCTGGCAGCCTTACCCCCGGCAATCCACTTCTTCCAGAGCATGTGCAGCCTTGGCTGGATAACGCTGGTTTGAGTGTTCAGGCAACCAGTGGTGTTAGGGTATTCCATGATTATGTAACAACTTCACGGGGTGGTCATGGCGTGCCAGAGTCGGTGATTGAAATGGAGTTGATGTATTCCCAGAGAGAGCCTTTTCTGTGGTTGGGGCGTTATATCCATTTAGTGCTTAAACATTCCGCGCAAGGTGATCGTTAGCGGTTTTTTTTGAGTAGTAAATCTCGTGCGGCATTCAGTTTTGATGCGAGGTAGTCATTGCCACCTCTATCGGGGTGAACTTTTTGTATCAGGCGTTTATGAGCCTGGATTACCTCTTCACGGCTTGCGCCTGGTTCAAGCCCTAAAAGCTGCCATGCTTCTTCCTCAGCAAGCTGGGTGTGCGAGTTAGGCGTTGTCGCTTGCCCGTCTCCCTGCTGTCGGTGTTTCATCCATACTTGAAGGAAAGGGAATGCGCGCGACAACAGGTTGAATAAAACCTTGGCAAAAGGTAATGCTGCAGCGAGGGCCGCCATAATCCAATGAACTCGGCCTGTGGCTGCTAAGACAAGAATGACACCCAGCAGTCCGAAGAACGCGCCTCGAAAAAGCAGTTGACGACGCTGTTTCGCGGAACGTTTTTTTAATTCGTTCCATAATAAATAGCCCAAAAAGGCCATCGCCAGAAGAACTACTATTCGTGCCATTTTTTTACCTTTGAGAGAAATTCCCTTTGTTTAATCATAACGGCAAATACAGTTTAGTCGTTACAGGTGCCTCATTAACAAGGCATAACCGCCACCTTCGGGCAGCGATATTTTACCTGGCACGGGTATGCGGACAATATGGCCAGAGCCTGGTGCTGCATCTATTTTCAGTCCGTCGAGGTTTTCCAGCGTGTCAAGCTTAAAGGTCAGGTTGCCATTGGGTGTGATGAGTTCCAGTGTATTTTCGAGCTCAAAGCGGTTCTTCACCTCTACAGTAAGCCAGCCCCTGTTAGCATCTACTTGGCAGACTTCACCGACAAACTGTTGGTTGGGGTTAGTTGATGCGCCCTGTAAGTAGTTCTGGGTTTCTTGAGGGACGTGGCGTCGGTAGAACCCTTCGGTGTAGCCCCGACTGGCCAGGTGATCTAACTCGGCCATCATACTGACATCGAAGGGTTTGCCTGCTTCAGCATTATCAATAGCGCGACGATAGACTTGGGCGGTCCGTGCGGCGTAGTAGTGGGACTTTGTACGCCCTTCAATCTTCAGAGAGGCGATACCCATATTTACAAGGCGCTCGACATGCTGCACTGCGCGCAGATCCTTGGAGTTCATGATGTAGGTGCCGTGTTCGTCTTCAAAGGCCGGCATCATTTCGCCAGGACGGCCTTGTTCTTCCAGTAACATGACGGGTTTTTCTTCTTGGTGATAGTTCTGGTGAGGGGGCTGCGGAATAGACGCTTGTGATGGTTCCCATATTTTGGCGGGAACAATATCGCCAGTTTCCGTTTCTGTCGCTTCTTCTGCATGGTATTTCCACCGGCAGGCATTGGTGCAAGCGCCCTGATTCGGGTCGCGGTGGTTCATGTAACCGGACAGTAGGCAGCGGCCAGAATATGCGATACAGAGTGAACCGTGGACAAATACTTCGAGTTCCATTTCCGGGCACTGCTGTCGAATTTCTTCAATTTCATTCAGCCCCAATTCGCGGGATAAAATCGTGCGCACAATGCCTTGGGTTTGCCAGAATTTTACTGTGGCATAGTTAGTGGCATTGGCCTGGACAGATAGGTGAATGGGCATTTCAGGCCACTTTTCACGTACCATCATAATCAGGCCGGGGTCTGACATGATCAAAGCGTCAGGCTGCATCTCAATAACTTCGGCCATATCGCGAAGATAGCTTCTAATCTTGTCATTATGAGGAGAAATATTGCTGGCGATATAGAATTTCTTGTTTTGAGCGTGTGCTTCTGCAATTGCACCAGCCATTACATCCAGATGATTAAACTCATTGTTTCTCACACGCAGGCTATAACGGGGTTGTCCCGCATAAACAGCATCCGCGCCATAGGCAAATGCGTAGCGCATGTTCTTGAGTGTTCCTGCGGGTGACAGTAATTCCGTCATAGTTTAATACCTGAGAAGAAACAGCCGGCAATTTTACACCGGTGATGGGGGTTTATGTAGCCAGTTCAGATCAATTGTTAGGTCAATGATGATGCCTAGGGGCTGGGACTAGCATGAATGCTCGGTTCTCTTGAGTGCAGGAATGCATTCACTTAAAATACGCTTCCTTGGGTGTTTCGGGCGATTTGCTCTAATTGAAGCACTGCAAATACAACACCTCATAGTAAATACAACATCCCACAACTTGCCCGGTTTTACGTTCCGGTCGCAATGAGGAAAAGACATGACTGAATCACCTACTAGGGTAGTGGTTGCTGCATTTTACCGTTTTGCAGTATTCACGGATTTCGAATCTTTCCGAGAACCTCTTCAGAACTTGATGGTTGAGGAGGGTATAAAAGGCACATTGTTGCTTGCTGCCGAAGGTATCAATGGCACCATTGCTGGTTCCAGAGAAGGGATCGATGCAGTGATAGGGTGGTTGGCGAAAGACGGACGTTTCTCTGGTCTGGAGGTGAAAGAATCCTATGTGACAGGCAACCCTTTCTACCGATCCAAAGTGAAGCTAAAAAAGGAAATTGTGACAATGGGGATGGAGGGTATTAATCCAAATAATATCGTTGGCACTTACGTTGATCCCCGCGATTGGAATGCTCTTATAAGCGACCCAGAGGTGTTGCTGCTGGATACTAGAAATGATTATGAAGTTGAGATTGGTACATTTGAAAATGCGGTAAATCCGGACACAACAACATTTCGTCAATTCCCTGATTATGTAAGCAAAGAATTGAGCCCAAAAAAACAGAAGAAAGTGGCCATGTTTTGCACCGGAGGCATTCGTTGTGAGAAATCGACCGCGTATTTAAAGCAGCAGGGATTTGAGGAGGTCTTCCATTTGAAAGGGGGTATTCTCAATTACCTTGAAAAGGTACCCGAAGATGAATCAATGTGGCAAGGTGAGTGTTTTGTTTTCGATAATCGAGTCACAGTGAATCACAAGCTTGAACAAGGCGACTATGACCAGTGTCATGCCTGTCGCTTGCCGATCACGGAAGAGGATAAACAACATCTCCATTACCAAAAAGGGGTTAGTTGTCATCGTTGCTACGGTAAGCATAGTGATGAGCAGATAAAACGTTATGCTGACAGAGAACGGCAAATCAATTTGGCTAAAGAAAGGGGCGAAGAGCACATAGGTTCTTCAATGAAAACAAAGGTCTTGAGCCGGAAGAGAGAAAAGCTAGCATTGAAGGAAAAACAGCGAAGTGGTGTTGAAAGCAGAAATAAATGAATCCGTAGATTAAAAAATACATGCGAGGTTGTTTTTAATAAAAAAGGCCGACTAAAGTCGGCCTTTTTTGTGCGCAGTCTCAATATTGAATAAGCTACTCGTGGTGTTTGTTGATCCAGTCTTTAATTTTTGGCGCGACACCCTCGCGATATTTACTGCCATTAAAAATACCGTAGTGGCCAACACCTTTCTGAACGTAGTGTTTCTTCATCTTTATGGGGAGTTTGTCGCAGAGGTGAAGAGCGGCTTCGGTTTGACCCAGGCTGATCATGTCATCATTTTCACCCTCAAGTGTGAGAATGGGGATATCGGTAATATCACTACAATTAACCGTCTCTCCGTGGTATTGCATTAAACCTTTGGGTAGATGTTGGTCGAGGAATATGCGGTCCATAGTTTCCAGGTAAAAGTCTGCATCCATATCAAGAACGGCCATGTATTCATCATAAAAATCACGGTGCCTATCTGCATTATCAACGTTGCCATGAATAATATCCTTAAAGAATTGCACATGTTTTTCCATGTGAGACTTCATGTTCATGGACATAAAACCACCTAATTGCATGGTTCCTGGGTAAACCCGTCTTCCTGCCCCTTTATAACGGCGAGGTACTTTATGGATGGCAATACGCTCAAGGGGTTTAGCCGATATTTTTAAAACTTTTTTGGTGAAGGCGTTGGGGTTGACCCGTATATCGATCGGCCCAGCCATTAAGGTTAATGTTTTTGGCCGGCAAATATTGTCTTTTTTGGACATGTGGGCGGCAGCTGTGAGTAAAGGTACTGCGGCTTGGCAGATAGCAAAGGCATGGGTGTTGGGGCCGATATGCTCCATAAAATCGATCAAATAACTAACATATTCCTCATAGCCGAATTTTCCTTCGGATAATGGGACACCTCGGGCATCTGTCCAATCGGTTACGTAAATTTCGTAATCTGGTAAAAATTCTCTGAAGGTTTCCCGAGCTAGTGTTGCGTGATGACCTGACAGGGCTGCCACACAGAGTAGTTTCGGGGCATCGGCAGGAAGGTCTTCACGGCTAAAACGTATTAATTTGCAAAAGGGTTTTTCAACAACCACTGTTTCGGTGACGGGGTATTCTTCTCCATCAATGATGACCGGTTCGTATTCAAAACCTTGTTTTGGGTAGTGCTTAAGCAGCCGACTTGTTGATTCCAATACTGCGTTACGGAGTCTGCCGTAACGAGTTTTGGACAAAGGATATTTTTCATGGGTAACGATATCGTGGACAAAGTCTACGATGGTATTCAAGGGCGCTAGTGATTGGCGGTATAGGTCGAATAATTGGTAATGCATATAAGGGGCCTGCGCTACAATTGAATTGGTTAGTGAATGATTTAGTCATAGCGGATTAGAATTGGCAACCTAAAAAAGAAAGGGTTAAGGGGTGGTGACATCTATCATGTTGAATTGTATGTAAAAAATAAAAATATTTTAGAAATAGTGCGATCAAAAATTACCCTCATAAGAACAAAAAACAACCAAAAAAAAAGCCCCACATCAGTGGGGCTTTTTTAGGTGTTACTGATTAGTCAGGCAACATTAACAATTTCTTGTGCTGCTATGAGCTTGCCTTCATCGGCACCCTTCTGAAAGGATTCGATTTGGTCAAAATTCATGTAGCGATAGATTTCGTCAGACATGGAGTCTATTTTGCTCGCGTATTCCAAATATTCTGCTGGTGTAGGGAGGCGACCAAGAATACCGCTTACTGATGCTAGCTCAGCGGAGCCGAGATAGACATTAGCGCCGTCACCCAAGCGATTGGGGAAGTTACGAGTTGACGTGGAGATGACAGTTGCTCCAGCATTGACTCGCGCTTGGTTACCCATACACAAGGAACAGCCGGGCATTTCAGTACGTGCGCCCACTTTTCCGTAGATATTATAGTAGCCTTCTTCCATTAACGTATGGGCATCCATTCGTGTAGGAGGGCAAATCCAGAATCGAGAGATCACTTTATCTGCTTCGTTAAGTAATTTGCCCGCAGCGCGGAAATGACCAATGTTGGTCATACATGAACCGATGAAGACTTCATCAATAGTACTACCGGCAACATCTGACAGCAGCTTGGCATCGTCTGGATCGTTAGGGCAGCAAACGATAGGTTCTTTAATCTCAGCCAAATCAATTTCGATAACAGCGGCATACTCAGCGTCGGCATCTGCTTCCATCAAGGATGGATTTGCCAACCACTCTTCCATTTTAGTGATGCGGCGATCCAGGGTGCGAACATCTCCGTAGCCTTCAGAAATCATCCAGCGTAGTAGGGTCACGTTAGAAGTGAGGTATTCAGCAACTGAGTCTTCGCTGAGCTTAATAGTACAACCAGCTGCAGAACGCTCTGCAGAGGCATCGGACAGCTCAAAGGCTTGCTCAACACTGAGTTTGTTCAGACCTTCAATTTCCAGTACGCGACCGGAGAAGAAGTTTTTCTTACCTTTTTTCTCAACGGTCAGCAGACCTTCTTTAATGCCGTAGTAAGGGATGGCATGAACCAGATCACGCAGGGTGATGCCGGGCTGCATTTCGCCTTTAAAGCGAACCAGTACAGACTCAGGCATATCCAGTGGCATAACACCGGTTGCGGCAGCAAAAGCAACTAGGCCGGAACCACCGGGGAATGATATGCCCATAGGGAAACGAGTATGTGAATCACCACCAGTACCCACTGTGTCAGGGAGCAACATGCGGTTCAACCAGCTGTGAATAATGCCGTCACCAGGGCGCAGAGAAACACCACCACGGTTCATAATGAAATCGGGCAGGGTGTGTTGTGTATCGATGTCCACAGGCTTGGGGTAAGCCGCCGTGTGACAGAAAGACTGCATTGTTAAATCAGCAGAGAAGCCAAGGCAAGCCAGATCTTTCAGCTCATCGCGAGTCATTGGCCCCGTCGTATCTTGAGAACCAACGGTGGTCATTATAGGTTCGCAGTAAGTGCCGGGGCGAATGCCCTCAACACCACAGGCTTTACCAACCATTTTCTGTGCCAGAGTGTAACCCTTGCCAGTATCTTCTGGTTGAGTCGGCTGGCGGAACAGGTCGGAAGCAGGCAAGCCCATGTGCTCACGTGCACGCTGGGTCAGGCCGCGGCCAATAATCAGGTTAATACGGCCATCGGCTTGGGCTTCGTCGAGAATAACGTCGGATTTAAATTCAAATTCAGACAGAACTTCACCTGATTCGCTGAGAATTTTTCCGTCATAGGGGCGAATTTCAATGATATCGCCGTAGTTGATTTTGTCGACAGGAGCTTCAAATACCAGTGCGCCAGCATCTTCCATGGTGTTGAAGAAGATTGGAGCTACTTTGCCACCAATACAAATGCCGCCAGAGCGCTTATTTGGTACGCCGGGCATATCTTCGCCGAAGAACCACAAAACAGAGTTTGTGGCAGATTTACGTGAAGAACCTGTACCTACAACGTCACCCACAAAAGTAACAGGTAGCCCTTTGGCTTTAATTTCCTCGATTGCTCGCATTGGACCAACAACGCCATGTTCATCTGGCGTAATACCCTCGCGGGTCATTTTGAAAGCGGCACGTGCGTGTAGAGGGATATCAGGACGGCTCCATGCATCGGGTGCAGGAGACAGGTCATCGGTATTGATTTCGCCGGTGACTTTATAAACGATTGTTTTGATGCTTTCTGGTACGGCATCATTATTGGTGAACCATTCAGCATCAGCCCAGGATTGCATGACGGCTTTTGCGTTTGCGTTACCCGCATCCGCTTTTTCAGCAACATCGTGGAATGCATCAAAGACCAGTAGAGTGCCTTTGAGTTCTTTGGCAGCTTGTTCTGCCAGTTCAGCGTCGTCTAATAACTCGACCAGTGTCGCTACATTGTAGCCCCCGTGCATGTTGCCAAGTAGGGTGACAGCAGCGCTGCGATCTATCAGTGGTGAAGAGGCTTCGCCCTTAACTAGAGCGCTGAGAAACCCAGCCTTAACATAAGCGGCTTCATCTACACCGGGTGGTACACGATTGGCGATAAGATCCAGTAAAAACTCTTTTTCACCAGCCGGTGGGTTTTTTAGTAGTTCAATTAAAGCGGCTGTCCATTCAGGTGACAGAGGCTTGGGAGGGATTCCTTCAGCAGCACGTTCTGCTACATGTTGACGATAGTCTTCTAACACGATCTGCATCCTCTTCTTTGCATAATTCAACCCAAATCAATGAGATGCTGGGCTACGGGGTTATCAGCAAAAGGTTGCTAATAACTAATATTTCTTGTGCCGGGTGCAATACCCAGCGGGGTCCTTATTCTACTACAAGTCAGCTGACAAGGTCATGTGGACTGGATTGATAGCGGTCATTCACTGGGGGAATTTTATGTTTTGACTTTATCTCTAGCCGTTATACCAAACCTGGCCTTCTAAGGGTATCTTTCAGTTTATACTCCTCTCATGATGACAATGAGCGTTCGCAGCTGTTTTAATTAAGTCAGTTTTTAGTAAGGATAAAACAACGTGGCAGTAACTGCTTTAGAAGAAATTAAAGACTTTTTAGCCTGTGAAACGCCTGATAAATGGGTTGAGTCAGCATTGCATCATCAGGATGTCTTACTCATTGATCACGCGAACTGTGAGAAAAAAGCGGCCAGTACGGCACTCAATCTGATTTATCGTTATGTCGACAACTTTGAGTTGCTTAATAAAATGTCTCGGTTGGCCCGTGAGGAAATGCGTCACTTTGAGCAGGTGATAGCGATTATGGCGGCGCGGGGTATTGAATACCGCAATGTCGATGCTTCTCGTTATGCCGCAGGCTTGCGGAAGAAAATCAGGACACATGAACCCGCAAAGCTTGTGGACACACTGATTGTGGGCGCATTTATCGAAGCAAGATCTTGTGAACGGTTTGCTAAGCTGGCCCCCTTTTTAGACGACGAGCTAAAGCAATTTTATTTGTCGTTACTGAAATCAGAAGGTCGACACTATCGGGATTACCTCTCCTTGGCCAGAAAGGCTTCAGAGGGTAAAGCTATTGATGAGCGTGTGACGATCATACGAAATCAGGAACGTGAATTAATTGAAACGCCAGATGCGGTTTTCCATTTTCATTCAGGCCCTCCTTGCTAACGAATAAAAAGCAATTTGTCAGGGTAAACTAGAGCGGAGAATAGAGATGTGCGAGTTGCTGGGAATGAGCGCCAACGTCCCCACAGATATTTGTTTCAGCTTTACCGGTTTGATGCAGCGCGGGGGTAATACTGGACCCCATGCCGATGGTTGGGGGATTACCTTTTATGAAGGTAAGGGGTGTCGTTCATTTAAAGATCCGGCCCCGTCATGGGACTCAAAAATTGCTGATCTTGTGGCTAACTATCCCATCAAAAGTTGTTCTGTAGTCAGTCATATTCGCCAAGCTAATCGTGGTGCTGTTAGCTTGGAAAACACTCATCCGTTTACCCGTGAATTATGGGGGCAGAATTGGACCTTTGCCCATAATGGTCAATTGGAAAACTATGAAAGTCTCGATACCGGTTTTTTTCAAGCCATTGGTGAAACTGACAGTGAACATGCTTTTTGCTGGATACTGAACCAACTCAAACTTCGTTATCCCCCATCTCTAGGAAATTCGGCGCCTGAGAACAGGGTTGAGGTTTACAGTTATATCGCGCAGTTGGCCGATCAGCTGAATGCGTTTGGGGTGTTTAATATGTTGCTTACAGATGGTGAATACCTGCTGGCTTATTGCAGTAATAATCTCTACTGGATTACCCGACGGGCTCCCTTTGGTGAAGCAAGTCTGGCAGACGAAGATGTCATTATCGACTTTAAGCAGGAAACCACGCCCAATGATGTGGTAACAGTGATTGCTACTCAACCGCTTACCCGCAATGAAACCTGGCAACAGATTCAGCCAGGCCATTATGATTTGTTTCGTTATGGTGAAAAGATTAGTGATGAGAACAATTGTGAGTAAAGAATAAAAAAAACAGGGCCTTAGTCGTCCGTTAGAATTCCATCCTCTGGTGGATTTCAACACCGAGGACGTTTATCCTTCTGCAATCTTGCATAATACTCATCAATACACCCTAATTACCCCTAGGCCAGAAGCCCTCAATGTCAAAAATAGCGCCTTTCAACAGCAGCAAATTTTTAAACAACGATTTTTTCGGTAAGAAAATTACCTCTCCGTTGACCATTCCCTCTGGAATTGTGACAACGGCAACTTCAATTATTCAACATATTTTCGATACCATGCCCGAAGTGGGTGTGTTGACGACTAAAAGTGTAGGGCTAGAGCCACGGCCCGGTTATCGGGAACCCGTGATTAGTCAGTATGCCCCCGGTTGCTTTGTGAATGCCGTAGGTTTGACCAATCCCGGTGCCAGACAACTGGCGGAGTCTCTGGCGACCCTGAAGGTGCCCGAAGATCGCTTCCTGCTGACATCCATTTTTGGTGGTAGCGTTGAAGAGTTTGTTGAAGTGGCCAAAATTGTTGCGCCATTTTCTGATGGACTGGAACTCAATTTGTCCTGTCCTCACGCCAAGGGTTATGGCATGGCTATGGGGCAGGATCCGAAGCTAGTTAAAGAAATTACTGCGGCGGTAAAAGCAGTTGTAGATATTCCTGTGATTCCCAAGTTGACCCCCAATACAGATAATATTGCCGAGATTGCCAGGGCGGCTGTAGAAGGTGGTGCGGACGGACTTTGTGCCATTAATACAGTCGGTCCCGGATATACTTCTGCTTATGGACATCCGGTTCTGAGTAATGGTGCCGGTGGAATGTCAGGTAAAGGGGTGCTGCCCATTGGGTTGAAATGTGTGCGTGAAATTGCCGAGGCGGTTGATTGCCCCATTATTGGTTGTGGTGGTGTCAGCAGTGCAGATGATGTTCGGGCATTTGTTAATGCGGGTGCTGATATTGTTGGCGTTGGCTCGGCGCTGATTGGTTTGACCACCGACGAAATGCGTGATTACTTCCAAACTTTGCATAGGGATCTTGAGTACGGAAAAAAGCAAGCTGAAAGTATGATTCGCTACGATGTGGATATGCAATTCCGACCAGTTACATTGGTCTCGAATAAGCGTGTCACCGACGATATTTGTATTGTGACCTTCGATCGCAAGGTAAATGTTCAGGCTGGCGAGTTTATCTTTCTATGGATTCCTGGATTGGGTGAAAAACCCTTCTCAGCGTTGACCGATGATCCTTTTTCTCTCGTGGTGATTGATGTGGGTATTTTTACCCATGAACTCATGGCGCTGGAACCTGGTATTGAAGTCTATGTGAGAGGCCCATACGGTATCCCTGTGAACCCCGGCGATGGGGCCAAAATCATGGCGGTGAGTGGTGGTACCGGGCTGGCTGCGGTATATCAAATTGCCCGTGATTTTGAGAATGCCGAGATTTTTACCGGTGCTCGCAGCGGTGAACGCCTGTATTTTCTCGATGAGTGCAAAAAAATTGCCAATGTTCACGTAGCGACGGATGATGGTAGCGAAGGCTATCAGGGATTTGTTACTGAGCTGCTCCGGGATCGCTTGCAAGAAATGCCACGGGAAGAGCTGGACAACCTAGTTTTCTATAACTGTGGGCCAGCACCTATGGTTCATGCTGCTATTGCGGTACAGCGGGAGTTCTGTCGTGATGATCAGATCTTCAGTGCCATTGATTATCTGACCAAATGCGGCATAGGACTCTGTGGTGCCTGTGCCGCCCCTGATGGGCGTAGACTTTGTGTCGATGGACCATTTCTTGAGGCTTCTTGCAGTCTATAAACTCGAAGGTTACAGATAACGCAGCAAGTTACACTCAACTCAAAAGTTACATTCACTTCATCGGTGAAAAAACCGGCGGTGCCGCTAGTTTTTCTTATTCTTTTTTATGAGCTGCTTTTCGTTTTCAGAAAAAGGTCGAGAGGATAGGCCGCGTTTATGTCCTCTAATATCTCGGCCTTCTTCTGCCACATGGTTACCATTTCATTGCCCTAACCAGTATTCCGCAAGCCAGCGGCAATACCCGCAATAGATACCATTAAGCCTTGCTCTAGTAATGGCTCCTTACTTTCTCCATGTTCTCTCAAACGACGCATTAATTCGACTTGGGTAATATGCAGTGGGTCGATGTAGGGATTGCGGCGCAGAATTGAATCGCGCAACACGGGGTTGTTGTACAGTAATTTATGGCCACTTATTTTTTTTATGGCCTCTGTTGCCTGTGCCAATCCTGCTTGCAACTCTTTACCTAATGCAATCAGTGGTGTTTGATTAGACTTTGTCTCAGTGCCGTTGGTCTGTTCGGCACTTTCTGGCGGCACAACACTCAGCAGTCGGAGTTCATAGTAGGCAGCAACACGACTATCCACTTTGGCGAGAACCATTTCCTGCATATCCATTAGCATGCGGAAGAAGGTCCAGTTTTTTTGCATCTCTTGAAGTAATGACTGCTGACCTTGTTCGGTCGCATCCATCAATGCTTTACCGGTACCCAACCAAGCAGGCAGCATAAAGCGCATTTGGGTCCAAGCAAAAACCCAGGGAATAGCCCTTAAGCTTTCTACGCCACCACTCACTTCACGCTTCGCAGGACGGCTACCCAATGATAAACGACGCAGCTCCATCTCAGGTGTGACAGCACGAAAATACGGTACGAAACGTGGATCATCATGAACAATGCGGCGGTATTCTAATACAGAATCGTCAGACAATTGCTGCATCATATCGCGCCAACTTTGTTTTGGTTTGGAATGCGGGGCGAGTGAGGCTTCCAGTGTGCCGGTGGTGTACAGCTCCAGATTTAGCATGGCGAGTTCATGAAGGCCGAACTTAAATTGAATCATTTCGCCTTGTTCGGTAACACGTACGCTACCGTTAATCGTACCCGGTGGTTGTGACAGCAGCGCATCATACGCGGGGCTACCACCGCGGCTGGCTGAACCACCTCGGCCATGGAATAACGTCAGGTGTACTCCGTGCTGTTCACAAATAGCACTGATAGATTCCTGTGCCCGATATTGCCCCCAAGAAGCGGCGAAAAAACCGGCATCTTTGGCGGAATCTGAATAACCGATCATGACTTCCTGATGGCCGTTAATGACATTCTTGTAGTCATCTATTGAGAGCAATCGGTCGATAGCTTGTGCCGCACCTTCTAAATCACTCAGGGTTTCAAATAACGGCACAATCCGTTGTGGGTGCTGGCAACCCGTTTTTTGCTGCAATAAACGCACAGCCAAAACATCGGAAGGATGTGTCGCCATGGAAATAATGTAAGCGCCTAAGGCGGAAGGTGGTTGTTGCGATAACACGTTAAACGTATCGAGTACTTCTTGGGTGTCGGCCGAAGCGGGGAAGTCGATTGGAATTAGAGGACGACGGTTTTGAATCTCATCAAGTAAAAATGCTTGTTTATCTTCTTCACTCCAATCTTTATAAGAAACTCCATTTTTTATCATCTCAAGGAAATCGGTGATTTCGCTAATGGCCGCACGATGACGTGCTGAATCCTGGCGAATATCTAGCCGCAGTAATGTCATACCAAAACATGTCACCCGGCGAATAATGGTTGTCAGGCTACCTTCTGCAATACCCTTCATGCCACATTCAACTAATGAATCGTAGATCAGTTGCAAAGGTTCTAATATTTCGTGGTCGTATAAATAAACAGGTAGGTCTAACTCCTGCCCCCTTAGCTTTGCATCGGCCCAGTCACGGGTGTTTTGTAATTGTTGGCGTACATTTCGTAAAAATTCTCGATAGGGTTCAGGGTGAGATCCCACCTTATCTCGAAGCGCTTGATTACATTCAGCAACAGACAGATCTTCTCGTAATTCATTGATGTCATTAAATAATAAATCTGCTGCTTGCCAGCGACCTAAGGTGATCACTCTTTCTGTTACTTTCGCGGTGACATAGGGGTTGCCGTCGCGATCACCACCCATCCAAGAGGTAAAGCGAATAGGGGTCGCGGTTAACGGTAAGTGTTTACCTGTGTGCTCAACGAGCTGCCGATCTAACTCGCGTAAAAAATCGGGCAGCGCCCGCCACAGTGTTTCCTCTACCGTAGCAAAGCCCCACTTGGCCTCATCTATCGGCGTTGGTTTATGACGACGGATTTCATCGGTATGCCAGTGGGATAAAATACGACGACGTAAACGCTCAAGTTGGTGCCGATGCTGAGCCGGTGTTGTATCGTCGTTATCAAGTGTAGAAAGCGACTGACTGATTTCATTAAATTTTCGGCGTAGTGTGCGGCGGGTAATTTCTGTTGGGTGAGCAGTTAACACTAACTCCACCTGCATTGTCGTGACAGCATCGTAAAGTGCGTCACCGGTAATCCCTTTTGCTATAAGGCGCGGTAACAATTCTGTTAATGATCCAGGTAATGAGGGCGCATCATCGATAAGAGCCTCATTGCGTAACTGCTCATGTCCACAACGAACCTGATGGTGTTGCTCGGCAATATTGGCGTAATTAAGAAAGTGAGTAAAAGCACGCGCTACGGGGACCAGCTCCTCATCGGACAACTGCCCCATTAATTCGACCAATTTGGTCCAGTCATTGGTTGCGTGGCTACTAATCGCAAGGTCGCGAATTTCTTCGACTTTGTTATATAAATCTTCACCGACCTGTGAACGAATGGTATCGCCGAGGATACTGCCCAACAGGCGAATATTGTCACGTAAATGTATTTGAAGTTCGTCAGACATGAATACAGGGCCTTATTCAATGGATGTGACTAGCAATTTTGATACGTACTGAAGTGAGACTACTCGGTTATACACTATTCGTCATGCGGAAGCAGAGTGGAAAATAAATGCGTCCCCTTTATTCGAAGCAGAGTGGAAAATAAATGCGTCCCCTTTATTCAGTGAGACTACTCGGTTATACGCTATTCGTCATGCAGAAGCAGAGTGGAAAATAAATGCGTCCCCTTTATTCTCTTTATTCTTATTCCTAACGCCCAAAGCAGCGGTTTATCCGCTGCCTTTGCTTGTTAGGCATTTTTGGATGCCACCGAACTACATTCTTTACAGTGATAAAAAAAAGAAAGTACTACTACCCAAAATGGACCACCAAAAGTAAATACGCAAATAACTATCACCGTCGCTGTGTTATTAGCTACCGCTCTAGGATTGTAGAGCCAGCATGCCCCAAAGAAAGCCAAGCAAACTAAAGTAATTACCAACCAGTTGAAACAGAGGAGAGTTCTACTTTTTTTGAGGGCGCTATATATAGTAAGGATAGAGGATAAGGACAAAGTCATTAGAAACCATAGCCCAAAATGAGGCGCGTAATTAGCGCCTTTAAATATCGCAGCGGATGGATAACCGATGAAGAGGGAAAGGGCTACCGAAAAAAGAAAGGAACTTAGTATATAACTCGGATCTGGTTTCATTGTGCGCCTAACAGTTTATTCAAAAGCCTATGGCCTTATATCACTTTGGCCCCCTTATCTCAGGGGCAACGATTTTAAACCAAGACTATTTTTGTTTATTTACAACGGGTTAGAGAAAAGAAGAGCTTTTGTGATTTGGCAAAAGAAGCTTAATCCCTGCTTTTATTTTCCTATCCTTGGCCGCTGATCATAAATCAACACCTTTTAAAATCAAATGCTTAATGATGATGTGTCGGTGAACAGAGGCCTATGGCTGCTGATCTAGTGTGCGGGGGTATTTGCAAGGGTGGTTGTGGCTCTAAAATATAAGGGGTGGGGTATTAGTCGTATAGATCTTAAATGGGAAAAGAAATCAGTTCGGGTGAGGTGTTTTCAGTGACGCGGATATACCAGCCATTATGGTGCCAGTCGCCGAGCACTATTCTTTCGCCATTTTTGTGCTGGTGCCGGTTCGGCCTGTGAGTGTGGCCATGAATCATGATGTTCACTTGATACTCTTCCAAAACGCGTTCAACTTCGGAAGGCGTGACATCCATAATATTGTCGGACTTGTTGGCATTGACCTTCATGCTTTTTGATCGCCAGCTTGCTGCAATATTCTGGCGTGTTTTCAGTGGTAGATGGTTTAGACACCAGCGGAAAACAGGGTGCCGTGCTTTGCGTCGAAATTTTTGATATTGCTCATCGCCAATGCACAAAGTATCACCGTGTAATAGCAGGATCTTTTGTCCTTCGAGTTGGGCGACATAGTGGTCAGGCAAGAGCGTACAGCCGGTTTCATGGGCAAAACGTTTGTCGATTAGAAAATCCCTGTTGCCTTGCATGAAATACAGCTCAGTACCGCTGTCTCCCAGTTCTTTTAAGGCCGAAATGACGTCGCGCGATAGGGGCGCTGGGTCGTCATCTCCTACCCAGGCTTCAAATAGGTCGCCAAGTATATAGAGCGCCTTTGCTTGTTGTGCCTCATTTTTCAGAAAATCAAAGAATGCCCTAGAGGCTGCGGGGCGATCAGGCGAGAGATGCAGGTCAGAGATAACTAATGTTGTCATGTGACGAGTGTGGCCGTTATGGGACTGTTTTGTAACCGGTTTATAACCAGCTTGTCATTAACCAAGGGTAGCCAAAAATTCAGGGTAACTAAATCAGGTCTGTGGGCCGTGGAAGTCTGGCCCACAGACCTGATTGAATAAGTTACTTATCAGAATAGGCATCGCTGATAGTAATTTTTTCTATTTCTACTGGCTCAGCAGGAACATCCTGATGGAAGCCGCTAGAGCCGGTGGCAACATTTTTAATGTCATTGACCGCGTCCATACCATCAACCACTTTGCCAAATACGGCGTAACCCCAACCTTCGGGATTTTTGCCTGAGTGATTCAGGAAGCCATTGTTGCCGACATTGATAAAGAACTGTGAGCTGGCTGAATGGGGGTCGCTAGTGCGAGCCATTGCCAAGGTGCCTATATCATTGCTGAGACCATTATCGGCTTCGTTTTGAATAGGGCCACGACTGTCTTTTTCAATCATGTCTGGCGTGAAGCCGCCACCTTGGACCATAAAACCGTCAATGACACGGTGGAAAATGGTGTTGGTGTAAAAGTCATCACGGCAGTATTGCAGGAAGTTGGCCGCAGAAAGAGGTGCTTTTTCAAAATCCAGTTCAATGTTGATGTCGCCGAAATTAGTGTGGAGGGTAATCATGTGAGTGTAATCCTGTAGCTATCAGAAATGGAAAAGTGGGCTATGGTACGTTTTTTAGCCACTAATTTGAACCGTTTGGAGTGCTTGGCGTGTCTATTTAGTTAGTCGGTGGCCGTGGATAGTTAGTAGAGCCTATGGACTGTGGGTATCTTCAGGCCTTAGGTGCGGTGTGATTGTCGGCGGGTCAATTCGTGCTTGCCAGCCTTGCACTATGCCGCAGGTGAGGATGAGGCCAATACCCAGCCATAGCCAGATATCCGGAAAAAAATGCCAGAACAGGATGTCCGCCACTATCGCCATTAATATGTAGCTGTATTCAAAGGGCGCAATAATAACGGGTTTGCCGATCCGAAAGGCGGCGATCAATAGCATAAAGCCGACAGATGCTGCGGCACCGGATAGCAATGTGATGCCCAATTGCATGGTGTCAGGTGTGATCCACTGATCTTGTTGCCAGAAGCATGAAATGATAAGTAGAGGGATGAATTGGTAAAAATTCAGAGCCCAGTCCGATTCAGTTTTGGATAAGTACTTGGCCCACAAAATCATAATGGCGTAGGAAAAGGGCAGGCTTAATAAGGCCAGGTAGTACCAGTTAAATTGATTGATATCGGGTTTCAGCACCAGGCAGACGCCGATAAACCCCGTAATGGTGGCAAACCATTGAATTTTGTTGGCGTGTTCTTTGAGTATCAGTGGAGAGATAGCGGATATGATTACGGGCGCACCCGCTAGAGCAGCGGCAACTGCACTGAGTGGAAATGATTTTACGGCAAGATAATAGCCCATACTGACAAAGGTAAAAAAAACGCTGCGCATTGCATGGTGAAAGGGTTTGCTGACTTTTAACAAGTGCAATCGCCCGGTGGCGAACATAAAAACCAACAACACAAACAGTGAGGAAAAAGTACGCAAACAGATGAGCTGGCCGGTGGGTAGGCTCTCAAATAGTAGCTTCAACAGTGAATCGCCGACTAAAAAAGAGAACAGGCATATTTGCAGATAAATAATTGCACGCATGTTGTTCTGGGGCTGGGATTGGATCATAAGCCTGTCTGTTTTTTTATCCTGTTGGTCTTGCGGGTAGAGGCTTAGTGCCAGATGAATGGGTGCTCGTTCATGGGGCGTACTTTATCTGATTCGCCAATCGCTGATATGAATGGTTTATACGCAACAGCCTGAAGGCTATAATTCCGCTCCTTTAAATCCTGTTTCTTATTATGGAGAAGCGCCCCTGTGGGGCCGGCAGTATGGCAGACGATAGCAAACCGCTCAATTTTATTCAGCAGACAATTAACCGTGATCTTGAAGCCGGGATCGTAGACAAAGTTGTCACCCGTTTTCCCCCTGAACCCAATGGTTATTTGCACATTGGTCATGCCAAATCCATTTGCCTGAATTTTGGATTGGCCGAACAGTACGATGGTGATTGTCATCTCCGCTTTGATGATACCAATCCTGAGAAAGAAGAGAACGAATACGTTCAGGCAATTATTGAAGATGTGCAATGGCTTGGTTTTCAATGGAGCGGTGACATTCGTTATGCCTCTGATTATTTCGACCAGCTCTACGCTTGGGCGCAAGACTTGGTGCGTGAGGGTAAAGCCTATGTTTGTGAGCTGAATGCAGAGCAGATGCGTCAGTACCGAGGCACCTTGACCGAGGCGGGTAAAAATAGTCCGCACCGCGAGCGCCCAGCAGAAGAAAACCTGACGCTGCTGGAGCAAATGAAAAATGGGGAGGTAGAGGAAGGAAGTATGACCCTTCGGGCCAAAATTGATATGGCCTCACCCAACGTTAGCCTCCGGGATCCAGTGATGTACCGGATCAAAAAAGTGTCACATCACCGTACCGGGGATAAATGGAATATCTATCCTGCGTATGACTTTGCCCATGGCCAGGAAGATGCTATCGAGGGCGTTACCCATTCAATCTGTACGTTAGAGTTTGCTTCCAATCGTCCCCTTTACGACTGGTTTATTGAAAACCTGCCGGTGCCAACAACACCTCACCAGTATGAGTTTGGTCGGCTTAATCTTAATTACAATGTCACCAGCAAGCGTAAGCTCAAGCAGTTGGTGGACGAAAATCATGTGGATGGTTGGGATGACCCACGCATGCCCACTATTTCGGGGCTTCGCCGTCGTGGTGTGCCTGCCGTGGCGCTTCGTAATTTCTGTGACAGCTTAGCGGTGGCAAAAACAGATGGCATGGTCGATATGTCTCAATTTGAGCATTTTATCCGTGATGAGCTGAATAAACATGCACCTCGTGCCATGACGGTATTGCGCCCATTAAAAGTCGTGATCACCAATTTGGCGGAAGATCATTTGGAACAGGTGACGACATCATGTCATCCAGAGTTGGATCTGGGGGTTAGGGTTTTACCTTTTACCCGAGAAATTTATATTGATGTGGAAGATTTCAAAGAAGAGTACAGCAAGAAATTCAATAAAAAGCTGTCACCAGGAAAACGCGTTCGGTTACGTAATGGCTACGTGATTGAAGCCGATGATTATGTAAAAAATGATAAGGGTGAAGTAATACAAATCAATGCTAATTTGATACCCGATACATTGGGAAAAGATCCCGCCGATGGCACCAAGCCAAAAGGTGTGGTGCACTGGGTATCGGCCCAACATTGTGTTGATTGTGATGTGCATGTGTATGACCGCCTATTTAGCGATCCACTACCCGATGCCGGTGATAAAAACTTTCTCGATGCCATTAATCCAGATTCGTTAAAGATTATAAAAGGCTGTAAAGCTGAGCAAAGTCTGGCTGAAGCCGGGGCTGGGAAGTCTTATCAATTCGAGCGGGAAGGGTACTTTTGTAAAGACAGTAAAAACAGCAGTGCTGAGAAGCTGGTGTTTAACCAAACCATTGCTCTGAGGTCTACCTGGGTCGACGCTGGGGCTTAACGTAAGCTAAGTTTACCCCCAAATTTTTTTAGATAAAGCGTGTTTTTAAAACGGAAGTATTTTAAAAATAATAGCGCTTTCAAATAAACAATTTTTTAAATTTAAACCGACATCACTATGACATTACATTTATATAACACCCTGACACGCAAGAAAGAAGTTTTTAAACCGTTGGTTCCAGGCAAAATTAGTTTGTATGTCTGTGGTATTACGGTCTATGACTTCTGCCATATTGGCCATGCTCGGGTGCTGGTCGCATTTGATGTGATTACGCGTTATTTGCGGTCTCAGGGCTGGGATGTCAATTACGTACGAAACATCACCGATATCGATGACAAAATCCTAAACCGTGCCGATGAAAATGGTGAGATTTATTCTGACCTGACACAACGCATGATCGAAGCCATGCACGAGGACGAAACCGCTTTGGGTGTTTTGCCGCCAGATATTGAGCCAAGAGCCACTGCACATATGGATGATATTTTGGCCATGGTGCAGATTCTGGTTGATAACCACTACGCCTACGCAGCGGATAATGGTGATGTCTATTATCGGGTCAGTCGTTTCGCCGATTACGGAAAACTAAGTAACCGCAATCCCGATGATCTGTTGGCGGGTGCTCGGATTGATGTGAATGATCATAAGGAAGACCCTCGCGATTTCGCCTTGTGGAAAGGTACAAAACCAGGTGAAGTAAGCTGGGAGTCACCTTGGGGGCCAGGTCGTCCCGGTTGGCATATTGAATGTTCAGCGATGTCTACTTGCTGCTTGGGTGATACGTTTGATATTCATGGTGGAGGCCCGGATTTGCCATTCCCTCACCATGAAAATGAAATAGCCCAAAGCGAAGCTGCCACCGGAAAAAAATATGTAAATTATTGGATGCATGCGGGTGCTGTTCGGGTAGACGATGAAAAAATGTCCAAGTCTTTGGGCAACTTTTTTACCATCCGGGAGGTATTAAAAAAATATCATCCTGAAGTGATTCGCTACTTTTTGTTGTCCAGTCATTATCGTAGCCCCATCAATTATTCTGAGGATAATTTGATAGAGGCAAAAAGTGGTCTGGAGCGTTTTTATACGGCGTTGCGGCCATTTGCAGATGTTCCAGCAGCTTCCTTGTCTGATCTAAAGCACAATCAGTATTATCAGCGTTTCGTGGCTTCCATGGACGATGACTTTAATAGTCGTGAAGCCTTGGGTGTCATGTATGACTTGGTGCGTGACATTAATACTGTTGCAAAAACAGATAAGGAAAAAGCGCATACATTGGTGGCAGCATTAAAAGCGATGGGTGCAGTATTTGATATTCTAGGTGCCGATCCTGAGGCCTTTATGCAGGGCGCAAGTGTGCTGGGTAGCAGTAATGGTCTTAGCGCAGATGATATTGAAGCGTTGATTTCCGAACGTGCCGAAGCTAAAAATAATCGTGATTTTGGCCGCGCTGATGGCATTCGTGAAGAGTTATTATCCCAAGGTGTTGTACTGGAGGATTCCCGTGAAGGAACGACTTGGCGAAAGGAATAGCGCCTTCAAAAAACAGTGAAGAGAGGAAAGTGTGTTGTTGAGCTACATAGAACCTGTTTTTCGTCCCCCCAGTGAGGCCCGGTCACTGATTCTTCAAGTGACCAATGGATGCTCCTGGAACAACTGTACATTCTGTGAAATGTACACAGCAGCTCAAAAGAAATTCAGTGTAAAAACTTCGGAAGAAATCGCTCAAGAACTGCAAAAGATAGCAGCCTCTGGTATTTCTGTACGCCGGGTTTTTCTGGCGGATGGCGACGCCACAACTCTGTCGTTTCGTCGATTAAAAGAAATACTGTTGTTAATCCACCAATACCTGCCTGATGTTCAACGGGTGTCCTCCTACTGTTTACCCCGAAATTTAAAGAACAAAACCGTTGAAGAGCTGACCGAATTGGAGCAGTTGGGTTTAAAGCTTATGTACGTGGGCTGTGAATCTGGTGATGATTTGGTTTTGGGGAAAGTTGCCAAAGGGGAAAACTATCAGTCTTCTTTGGCGGCGCTGACTAAAATAAAACAATCCGGTATAAAAAGCTCAGTGATGATCCTCAATGGTCTGGGTGGGCAGAAATATTCGGAACAACATGCGGTCAATTTTGCGCTGTTGATGAATGAAGCTCAGCCTGAATTTCTTTCCACTCTGGTGGTGAGTTTCCCCGTGGGGGTGGCACGTTTTCAGCAGGGTTTTGGCGGCGATTTTGAGCCGCTCCAACAGATGGATTTGTTTCGTGAAATGGAAATTCTATTGGATGCGCTGGTCCTTGAAAAAACCGTATTTCGCAGTGACCATGCTTCCAATTATCTGGTGCTAAAAGGCACGCTATCCCGAGATAAGGATAGGTTGTTAACCCAAGTGAGAACCGCGATTCATGACCCTGGTCGGATTCACCTGCGGCAAGAGTGGCAGCGGGGGTTGTAATAGAATAGTAAATTGTAAGTTTATTGGATCGATTTTAGTTGAAAGATTCCTCTCTAGTTATGTGCTTTCTTTGTGTCCCTGTTTTTTTATGTTTCGATTGGAAATGATTTTTTAGATACAGGTATGTAGCTGGTTGTTTTCACAGTATAAAGTAGAAGTTATATAAAAATTAAATTGGAGTAGATAGTTCTGAGCATGCTAAAGGAATTTAAAGATTTTGCAGTAAAAGGAAACGTTGTTGATATGGCTGTTGGTATTATCGTTGGCGTTGCGTTTGGTAAAATTGTTTCATCATTTGTTGCTGATATTATTATGCCTCCAATTGGTGTGGCTTTAGGCGGAACGTATTTTACTCGCTTGGTATAAAGTTTATTCAAGTTAGAAGCTGAACTCATAATTTTTTATTTGGGTTCAACTTTTTTATTCTCGAAATTAAGAAGTTTTGATCAGGAATGACCATTGCTCAAATCGATGTATCAATAAAAGGTGCGATTGGGATTTTACTTTATGCAGAGAAATTTGAGGCATCGTTAATGATTGGTGAGGCGCTAATGCTTATGGGAAATTTAGTAAATATCAAAGCGATGAAAACACCGGTATCTAACAAAGTTATTAACCGCGTATCCTAGGTAGTGGATATAGAAAATTGTATCGAATATAAAAACGTCATCTATTTAAGGGCCAAGTCACAATGATTACAGCGAGTGAAGCAATAGAACGGTTAAAAAAAGGTAATCAGCACTTTGTGTCTGGAGTGCGTAGTATTGATACCATCGTGAAGCAAATACAGAGAGCAGATTTTGTCGAAGGGCAGGCTCCATTTGCTGTCATTCTTGGCTGCTCCGATTCTCGTGTGCCGGCCGAAATCGTATTTGATCAAGGTTTGGGTGATCTATTTGTTATTAGGGTGGCGGGCAATATTGTTGCACCCTCTCAGGTCGGGAGTGTGGAATTTGCTGTAGAACAGTTTGGTATCCCTTTGGTCGTTGTTCTTGGTCATTCCATGTGTGGTGCCGTTCGGGCAACTATTAATGAAATCGAGAGCCCGTCAGAACATCAATCGTCGAATGTTCTATCTATTGTCAATCGTATCAAGCCTGCCGTAGAACCTCTGTTTAAAACTGAACTCCGAAATGACCCGGACAAATTGTTGGCTCTATCTATCCGTTCCAATATCTTGGCAGCGACCAACCATCTTAGACATGGGTCTCAAATGTTGGAGCAATTGGTTAATAAGGGAGAGCTTGAAATTTGGAGTGCAGAGTACTCGCTTGAAACGGGTGAAGTAGAATTTTTTGGATAAGGGTAATGAGGCTTCAGGTCCATTCTTCCAGTAGGATTTTGAAGAATTACTGCGTACTTTTAGTGAGGGGGATGTTCCTGGTGTTACCTCTGGGCTTCCTGGTATGAAGAGTTTCCTCAATAATTTTGACCACTTTCGCGGCTGTGGCTCGGTAACCCGTTAGCTTGCCGCCATAAATGCCCAAATAATGAGGTTGGTTGTTACTGTCGGTGATGAGCTGGACCTCGCGGCTGAGTTGGTGATGTGCTTGGGCGCCTTCGCTTTTTGGCAGCACCCTGAGCCCCGCCATGCCACCACAGACTTTTCCCTGATAGTCAGGAAAATAGGTGTTCAGAACGTCCATGAGATATTCTTTTTCCTGGTCGGTGATAGTGCAGTCTTCTGGATTGCCTTCAAATAGAGTTTCCGTGGTACCTAATAATGTCCCATCGTACCAAGGTAAGACGAAAACGGGTCTGCCATCGGTGGGAGATTCTAGATAAAAGCATTCCTCGCTAATCTTTGTATCGAGTACCAAATGAGCACCCTGAACCAGTGAAATAGGAATGGTGTTTGGGCAGGGTGAAATACATTCGGCAATTTGATTGATCCAAGGGCCTCCGGCATTGATGAGAATTCGGCAGGTAGCCGTGGTGATTATGTTTTCATGTTCTGGGCCACTTTTCTCAAATTCGATACGATAGCCGTTTTTGATTTGTTGGGCGTTAAGTAGTTTTGATGGACAGCTTATTGCAGCCCCCATTGCGACGGCAGAACTTATCACGGCTTCGGTGAGCTTGGTGTCGTCGGTTTGTGCATCTTGGTAGCGAAAAACTTTGATTAAGCCGTCAGTGTTTAGTCCTTTCAGTTGACGCCAGTGTTTCTTTGGAATGACTTTAAATCGTCCATCTGGGCAACAGCCTGAGAGAAACCAGTAGGTGATTAAAGCCAACCGAATTTTCCAAGGCCGGTACTGGGAATGCTTGTAGACCGGAATATAAAAACCGTTGGGGAAAACTAGGTCAGGCCCATTTTTAAGAAGTAATCGGCGCTCCCTGAGGCTTTCCTTGATCAGTGAAAAATTGCCCGTTTGAAGGTAGCGAAGACCTCCGTGAATCAGTTTGCTTGATTTGCTAGAGGTGCCCGCAGCCCAATGAGACTTCTCCAGTATCATTGAACTGTAGCCCGCAGCTTGAACGGCTTGAGCCACACCTGCGCCTTGTATACCTCCACCAACTATGATGACGTCATAGTTGGCTTCAGTGTTTTGACTCTTTTCCATAAGAGAGTTTATAACGTCCGGTTAATTAGGCCGCTCATCATGCCACCATAATTAAAAGTTTCCAGTAAATCTGCACCTCGGTTGTACCAATGAATGGCATTATCGGGCAGAGTTACCTCGTAGATCACGACTTTGCTTTCAATCGAGTCTAGTGTTATTTCCTTCGGCACTATCTCAGTATCACAAAAAATAAACTCAGGGCGAATACTGGTTATCAACTTGCCCTCTAGTTCGTCCCATTGTTTAAGCACCAGCCCGAGACGTGGGTATCCTTGCTGCCATGCGTAATGGATAAAGTCATCGCTGAAACTGATTAAGACACATTGTGTAATGACAGGTTGTAATAGTTTGGTAACGATTTTGTAAGCATTTCCTATGCCTTCAATATGTAACCCAGAACGCTTCAGCTCAATAAAAGCCGTCACTTGTGGATTGGCCTCAAGTAATGTGACAAGTTCAGTCAAGGCAGTAATCTTTTCGCTGATAAATTGGTCGCCCAAGCGTTCTGGTTCTGACGCGGGGTAAGTTTTGAGTTCTGAAAGGGTTAATAGGTGGATAGCATTCTCGACACCACTGATGCGGCTCATTAGTGCGTCGTGGTAGAGCACTGGCTGGTGGTCAGAACTAAAAAGAATGTCGGTTTCTATGAAATGTGCTCCGGCTTCAATAGCCTTTGTGAAACCTAGTAGGGTGTTTTCCGGGTAGCGTGCTTGATAACCTCGATGGGCAACGAGTCGATCTGAGAGCATGAAGGGTGTCCTGTCTGTGCATATTCTTTCATTTTAGCCCCCCTATGCCTGTTAAGACAGCTTGCTGTTGTTCTTAGGGAAGGCTGAGGTCGGTGGGGCGGGGGCTAGAGAAAAAGGTTAAGAGGTTCGAGTTAGATGTGTGCGCCATCTTCTTCCTCTTGCCTTACGGAGAAGGTTAAGAGGAAGAGGGTAGGCGGAAGCTGTACTTATGCCAGTTTTTTCTCGCCAGCATCTACTGACTGAAGGATCAGCGTATTGATCGTCATAGGGCCAACGCCCCCGGGAACCGGTGTGATGGCTGAGGCGCGATCGTAGAGTGGTCCTAACTCGATATCTCCGACCCCACCTGGGTGATAACCGGCATCGACAACCACCGCGCCGTCTTTAATCCATTCTGCTTTAATAAATTCTGGCTTGCCGACTGCACCGACAACAATGTCGGCACCACGAATAATTTCTGGTAGGTTTTCTGTGCGGGAATGACAAATGGTGACTGTGGCATTGGCATTGAGCAACATCATTGCCATGGGCTTGCCTAAAATAGGGCTGCGACCAACGACGACGGCATGTTTGCCTTGTAGGGGTATGTCGTAGGCGGCCAGTAGGCGCATGATGCCTTGTGGCGTGGCTGAACCGTAGGCTTCCTCACCCATAGCCATACGGCCAAAGCCAAGGCAGGTCACACCATCAACGTCTTTTTCCAGTGCGATGCTGTCAAAGCAATCGCGCTCTTCAATTTGTGGGGGTACTGGGTGCTGTAGCAGGATGCCCTGGCAGTTGGGGTTGGAGTTTAGCTCATTGATTTTCACCAGAAGCTCTTCGGTGGTTGTTTCTTTGGGCATTTCTACTGCGATGGATGCCATACCCACTCGTTTACAGGCGTTTTGTTTCATGCGTACATAGGTGGCGGAGGCTGGATCACCGCCCACTAGAATGGTGGCAAGAATCGGGGTTTGCCCGCCACTTTTCTCTTTAAGTCGAGCAACGCGTTCGCTTAACTCTGCTTCTGTTTGCTGGGCAATAGCTTTGCCGTCGAGAATTTGGGCTGGCATGATATTTAAAGCTCCTGAGTTAAGGGGTAGGCAAGTATGGTGCGGACAGCATTTTCTCATTTCATGTGGCCCCTGTGAAGAGAATCTCTCTGAGCATTTCTTCGCTTTTTCATTGACGAGACCGATTGTCCTCAGTATCATGCGCAGCTCTCGAAATGAGGGTCTTAAGAGACAATCGGGGATTAGCGCAGTCTGGTAGCGCGCCTGCTTTGGGAGCAGGATGTCGGGGGTTCGAATCCCTCATCCCCGACCAACCTCATTTTCTGGATGTACGTTGTTGAGCGCCCGTAGCTCAGCTGGATAGAGCAACGGCCTTCTAAGCCGTCGGTCGCAGGTTCGAATCCTGCCGGGCGCGCCATCCAGCGACGAGCAGTTCAAGCAGTGGTGGCTGTAGCTCAGTTGGTAGAGCCCCGGATTGTGATTCCGGTGGTCGCGGGTTCGATCCCCGTCAGCCACCCCATTTGAATCAAGACTTACACACTCTTCATATTATTAAGCTACGCCGAGCTTTATCAGCGCCCCTCCTATTTTCATTTGTTTTGCATTAGTATGGCCCACAATGTTCGGATATCACTGAAATAGAACAATTCAAGATGCTTTGTTGTTGGCCTATCTGCAGCTTAATTTGATTTCAGATTGATAGATCTGTACGGGTTGATATCTGATCTATGCCTTTCAGGATGATTATTTGGCGTATTGATAAGGAGTTTATTATGGGACTTACGGTACTCGCTATTTTTATTCTTTGCGCGATCTACGTTCAGAGACGAGGTGTGGTTAGGCACGAGAAGCTGGTGCGTAAAATTAGTGACCACTCCAATATTCTTGGTCCAGTAAACTGTTTGTTTTATGCTTTTTCTACCTTAAAAAAGTCAGCTTATATTGATGCTGATAATTTTCCTGATTTAAAAGTATTTGAGGATAACTGGGAAGTCATAAGAGACGAAGCCATCAGCTTGAATGACAAGGCTAAAATAAAGTCATCGGAAGAAAAAGATGATTTGGGATTTAATTCTTTTTTCAAAACGGGCTGGAAACGTTTTTATCTTAAGTGGTACGGCTCTTCGTTAAAATCTGCCAATGAGCTTTGTCCTAAAACCGTAGAATTACTGAATTCCGTTCGCAGTGTCAAAGGTGCTATGTTTGCTATGTTGCCGCCGGGTGCACGTCTGGTAAAGCATCGCGACCCCTATGCCGGTTCTCTCCGTTATCATCTAGGCTTGGTTACGCCAAATTCCGAGGATTGCTTTATCTCTGTGGATGGAGAGAAGTACTATTGGAAGGATGGAGAGCCCGTTATCTTTGATGAAACGTTTATTCATTATGCAGAAAATAAAACGGATGTTAACAGAATCGTTTTGTTTCTAGATGTGAAGAGGCCCGTTAGTTTTTTTCTGGTTGATTGGTTCAACGAAATTTTTTCCCGAATTGTTTTGGCGGCTAGCAGTACTAAAAATATGGAAGGCGATAGTGTTGGGCTGCTTAATCGAATATTCCCCGCTATTTATAAAGTGAGGTTGGTTGGAAAAAGAATTAAAAAATTTAACCGCCCTTTGTATTATTTTCTTCAATATTCAATTTATTTGTTGATTATTTATGCCCTGTTTTTTTGATGCGGTTGTGCCTACCACTAACTCAAAGTAGGGTGAGAGTCACGTTAGAGTAAATCCAGCGATGAATGTTGAACGTATTTATATCAGTACTGATGTTGGTGGAGAGCAGCGCGAGTCAGGAAGTGTTGACTTGGTGGTCGCCAGGGGCATTGTGGGTGATAGAAACTACGGTTTATCCAAATGGCCGGGACAGAACCTCACGTTGGTAGAAGCAGAAGAGATTGAAGCCTTTATAAGCGAACAAAATTTGGCATACAACTTATCGATTACCCGAAGAAATATTATTACTCGGGGTGTACGGCTCAATGAGCTGGTTGGAAAAGAGTTTTTACTTGGCACGGTGATGCTAAAGGGAATAGAGCTGTGTGAGCCTTGTGGTAGCCTGGGTGATGCTCTTGCTAGTGCAACATTGTCAAAGAGCCAGGTGGTAGAAAGGTTTCTACACAGAGCTGGACTGCGAGCTGATGTTTTAACATCTGGTGTGATAACAGTGGGTGCAGATGTAACTGTGACATAGTTACTCCATCTCAGTTTTCTAGGGTTGTTTATTTTTGAGTTGAATGCTTAATTCGAGAGCTTAGTCTGCAAGGCCTCAGTTTTTCTTCTAACCGTATGCTTCCTGAAAGGGTGTCGATTGAAACACGAAGATATCATTAGGCCTGTGAAAAAGTGGGTGGAAACTCTGGTGGTGGGTTTAAACCTTTGTCCTTTTGCTAAGCGTGAGCTACTGGCAAGTAGAGTACGCTTTATAGTGTCTGGCGCAGTGACCGAAGAACAGTTATTGGCCGACCTGCAGTCAGAGCTGGTGTTGCTTAACGGGGATAGCGCTATTGAAACTACGCTGTTGATTCACCCAGAGGTGTTGCAGAATTTTTACGACTACAACCAGTTTTTAAATTATGCGGAAGGCCTGTTGGCGGAAATGGCATTGGACGGGGTTTATCAAATAGCCAGCTTTCATCCGGAGTATCAGTTTGGCGGCACCGAGCCAGAAGATGCAGAAAACTATACCAATCGATCTCCTTACCCAGTGTTGCATCTGATCAGAGAGGCGAGCCTGGAGCAGGCAGTTGCTAGCCACCCTAACCCAGACCAAATTCCCGAACATAATATAGCCCTGCTGAACAGTATGGGGCGAGACAAGATGCAGGCTTTGTTGCGAGCTTGTTTTGATGGCGAGGGGAGCAAATAGTTTTTGAACCCAGCCTTTTTTGAGTCCACCCTTTTTGAACCCGTGTTTTGACGAGTGAGCTCTGGTTTTTCACTCCGGTTTAAAAGCGAAATTAAGATTTTTTTAGTGCTTGGCTAAACAGCTCTCCCAGTGTCCCCGTTTTCTGTTGATTTGGTTGTTTCTTTTGGGGCTGTTTCTTTTTATCCGTATATTTTTTATTTTCTGTTCGTTGAGTTGAACCGGATTCTTTAGAGCCAGATTCATCGCTCATTCGCATTGAGAGAGCAATACGTTTACGGGGAATATCTACTTCTATTACTTTGATTTGGACAATATCTCCGGCTTTTACCACTTCATGCGGATTTTTAATGTATCGATTGGCCAGCGCAGAAATATGGACTAAACCATCCTGGTGGACTCCAATGTCGACAAATGCGCCGAAATTGGTGACGTTGGTCACTGTGCCTTCTAGAACCATACCCGGCTCTAGATCTTTCATGGTTTCTACGCCGTCTTTAAATGTTGCTGTTTTGAATTCCGGGCGTGGGTCACGGCCGGGTTTGTCTAATTCGCTGAAAATGTCGGTGATGGTGGGTAGGCCAAATGTTTCGTCTACATAGTTTTTTGGGTTGAGCTCGCGAAGTAGTGAGCTGTCGCCCAATAATGATTTGACAGATTTTCCAATGTCGTCGGCGATACGTGATACCACAGAATAACTTTCAGGGTGAACCGCAGAGGCATCTAGCGGGTTGTCTCCATTGGCTATGCGTAAAAATCCAGCGGCTTGTTCGAAGGTTTTTTCTCCGAGACGTGGGACTTTTTTCAGTTCTTTTCGTTGTTTAAACGGGCCATTTTCATTGCGGAAGGCGACGATGTTATCGGCAATGGTTTGGTTGAGACCTGCTACCCGGTTTAACAATGCAGCTGAGGCGGTGTTGACCTCAACGCCAACAGCGTTCACGCAGTCTTCAACTACCGCATTCAGACTGCGAGAGAGCTCTGCCTGGCTGACATCATGTTGATATTGGCCGACACCAATGGATTTCGGGTCAATTTTAACCAGCTCTGATAATGGATCCTGAAGTCTGTGGGCGATGGAGATTGCACCGCGAATGGTGACGTCTAGGTCTGGATATTCCCGTGAGGCAAACTCAGAGGCTGAATAAATGGAGGCACCGGATTCGTTAACAATCACCGGTTGTGCCGTTAGTTCGGGGTGGTTTTTTAAGACCGCTTTAACAAACCGTTCTGTTTCACGACTGGCCGTACCATTACCGATAGCGATTAAAGCGGCATCATGTTTTTTACACCAGTTAACTAGGGCCGCCTCTGCTTCTTGAAGTTTGTTTTGTGGTGGGGTGGGGAAGATGGCGCCGTGATCTAAGACCTTTCCGGTGCCGTCTACAACGGCCACTTTAACGCCTGTGCGCAACCCCGGATCGAGGCCAATGGTTGCTTTTTGTCCTGCGGGAGCAGCGAGTAACAGGTCTTTAAGGTTGATGGCAAAGACACCGATCGCTTCCGTGTCAGATCGATCGCGAAGCTCGGATAGCAAGTCGGTTTCAATATGTAGGTGTAATTTTACTTTCCAGGTCCAGCGTATGACTTCGGCCAGCCACTTGTCTGCAGGACGGTCTTTGTTCTCTATGTTGACGTGTTGGGCAATCATAGTTTCGCAGGGGTGTCCTTCGGTAGCTTCGGTATCAATGTCCACTCGAAGGGATAGAATGCCTTCTCGCCGTCCTCGAAACATGGCCAGAGCCCGGTGTGAAGGGGTGGTTTTAAGGGGTTCACAATGTTCAAAATAATCCCTGTATTTAGCGCCTTCCTGTTCTTTGCCCGCCATAAGGGTGGCGGTCAGTTTAGCTTCGTTTGTCAGGTATTGACGCAGTTGGCCCACCAGCTCGGCATCTTCGCTAAAGCGTTCCATCAAAATATATTTAGCGCCATCCAGTGCGGCTTTAACGTCAGCAATACCTTTGTCGGGGTCAATAAATTTGGTTGATTCTTGTTCCGGGTCAAGGTCGGGTTGGCTGTAGAGTGCTTCAGCGAGTGGTTTCAGCCCTGCTTCGATAGCAATTTGGCCTTTGGTGCGGCGTTTGGGTTTGTAGGGTAGGTATAAATCTTCCAATCGTGTTTTGGTGTCTGCGTTGAGAATGGACTGTTTCAGCTCTGGTGTGAGTTGTCCCTGTTCATCAATACTGCTGAGGATGGTTTGCCGGCGGTCTTCCATTTCACGGATATAGCCCAGTCGCTCTTCCAGTGCACGAAGTTGTATATCATCTAGCCCGCCAGTCACCTCTTTACGGTAACGGGAGATAAAAGGGACTGTCGCTCCCTCATCAAGCAGCTTGATGGCAGCGCTAACTTGAGCGGGCTTTACGTTAAGTTCTGATGCAATCTGATTCTGAATTTTTTCCATATTATCCGCTACACTGTCTGTGATGGTTGAGCCTGTGGTTTGTTGTAGTAACCCAGGAGGTAAGGTGAGACTGGAGGCGGGATTATGGGTGAATCTCTTTGCTCAAAACAGACTTGTTACTGAATCTAAAATATGGCTAGTACAAAACTGCTTAATTGTCCTTTGTGTCACGGGGGCTCAGTTGATGGGTATCATTCGGATGCTCTGCGAGATTATTACCAATGTAATCAATGTCAGTTGGTCTTTGTCCCGCCTTGGCAGCACCTGTCCCAAGAACAGGAAAAGGCACATTATGACCTGCATCAAAACAGTCCGGCCGATCATCGTTATCGCCAATTTCTTAGTCGTTTAGCCGATCCGTTGATAGCTGGTCTTGAGCCGGGTGCTCAAGGGTTGGATTTTGGTTCAGGCCCAGGCCCGACGTTATCGGTCATATTGGAGGAAGCCGGTTTTTCTATGGCTGTTTTTGATATTTTTTATGCCAATGATACTGCGGTCTTACAGCCAGAATATGATTTTATTACTGCGACGGAGGTAGTGGAACATTTGTCTCAGCCTGGAGAGGTGCTGGATAGTCTGTGGTCAGGAATCAAAACAGGTGGTTATTTAGGATTGATGACGAAGTTGGTTGTGAATAAAGAAGCCTTTAGTCGTTGGCATTATAAAAATGATCAAACACACGTTTGTTTCTTTAGCCGTGAAACATTTGACTATTGGTGCCAGAGTTGGGGCGTCGAGGCTGAGTATCCGGCAAATGACGTTATTTTAATTCGGAAAATTGACGGTTTGTGTGCGTAAGGTTTAACGCATTATTGGAGGTTGTTAGTACTATTTGGTCACAAAAGCCCTTTGCCTCCTGTGCTTTGTCATGCGTACTATCAATTTACTATTTTAATACTTACGACAGACTGACTTTGTGGTCAGTTAAATTAGCTTGTTAGATACGCTATAGGAGAACCCATGTCCCAGAAGGATACGTATCAGGGTAATATGCTGAAACTGCAGTTACTGGATGATGGTTATGCGGAATTACATTTCGATGCCATAAAAGGGTCGGTCAATGTCTTTAATCAGGCGACAGTGGTTGAGCTTCACGAGGCGCTTGCTGTTTTGGAGCAGCAGTCCAATATCCGTGGTTTACTGCTGACCAGCGGTAAAGGAGTGTTTGTCGCCGGAGCCGATATTACTGAGTTTGGTGATGTATTTAAGGGTACAGATAAGCAGCGCCGGACATTTCTTGGTGCGGCCAATGAAGCCTTTAATAAAATTGAGTCATTACCCTATCCATCGGTGGTTGCCATCAATGGTTTTGCCCTAGGTGGTGGCTTTGAGGTGTGTTTAGCCTGTGATTTTCGGGTGATGTCCACCAAAGCCAAGGTTGGTTTTCCAGAAACAACACTGGGGATTATCCCTGGTTGGGGTGGAACCGTACGCCTGCCTCGATTGATTGGTTTTGATAATGCCGTGAAATGGATTGCCACGGGTAGCCACAATAAAGCCGCAGCTGCACTCAAAGAGGGTGCTGTGGATGCGGTGGTTGAACCTGACTTACTGCATGATGAAGCATTAGCGATGCTGGTGCGCGCGGCTGAGGGTCAGTTGAACTACCAGCGTCGCCGTGAGCAAAAGCAATCTCCTTTACAACTTAATGATACCGAGCTGGGGATGTCGATAGCGACATCTAAAGCGATGGTGTCTTCCAAAGCTGGACCAAATTATCCAGCACCCATTGCGGCAGTAGAAGTATTGGCCAAAGCTGCAAAAATGTCTCGTGATGATGCGCTAGAAGTGGAATTTCAGGCTTTTAGTGAATTGACTCAAACACCCCAATGTCGTGCGTTGGTTGGGATGTTTATCAATGACCAGTACATTGGTTCTGTCGCTAAAAAATATGGAAAAAAAGCTACTAAAACCGTCAAGCATACGACGGTATTGGGTGCTGGCATTATGGGTGGTGGTATCGCCTATCAGAATGCTATTAAGGGCTTCCCGGTTTTGATGAAAGATATCAATACTGATTCGTTGGCACTGGGTATGAGTGAGGCCAATAAATTGTTGGCCAAGCGAGTGGATCGCGGTCAGATGTCTACGTTGGAAGCCGGTGATGTGCTCTCCAGAATTATTCCTTCGCTTAGCTACGAGGGCATAGAAAATACCGATATCGTTATTGAGGCAGTGGTAGAAAATGCCAAAGTAAAAGGTATTGTTTTGGCTGAGGTGGAAAGTAAAATTTCTGATGATGCCGTGCTAGTTTCCAATACTTCAACGATTTCCATTGATCAGTTGGCGGGGCATCTGAAACGTCCTGAACAGTTCTGCGGGATGCACTTTTTTAACCCTGTTCATGCCATGCCGCTGGTTGAGGTGATTCGTGGTGCGAAAACCTCGGAAGAGACGTTGGCAATGGTAGTAGCCCACGCTCAAGCATTGGGTAAAAAGCCCATTGTGGTGAATGATTGCCCTGGTTTTTTGGTGAACCGGGTATTGTTTCCCGCCGTGTTTGGTTTCGACATGATGATTGTTGATGGTGCTGATTTTCAGCAAGTGGATAGGGTAATGGAAGCCTGGGGTTGGCCTATGGGGCCTGCGTACTTGATGGATGTTGTGGGGCTTGATACCGCTGTGCATTGTTTCCCTTCAATCCTTGAGGGTTACCCGGAGCGAATGGGTGATATTTATGACGTGTCTCCCACTAAATTGTTATTCGAAAATGGTCGTCATGGCCAGAAGAATGGTAAAGGTTATTACCTTTATGAAAAGGATAAGCGGGGTAAGCCAAAGAAATCAGTTGATGCTGCTGTTTATGAGTTATTTGCAGAGCACGTTGATATCAAGGGTTCTGGTGAATTTAGTGATGAGTCTATTGTGGCCCGTTTTATGGTGCCCATGTGTATCGAGTTGGCCCATTGTTTGGAAGAGGGCGTAGTAGGCTCACCGGCAGAGGCAGATATGGCGGTAGTGTATGGTCTTGGCTTCCCTGCTTTTCGGGGTGGCCTTTTTCGCTGGATGGATGAGTTTGGTCTCGATAAATTCTGCGCAATGGCAGACAACCATAGTGAACTTGGCAAGCTCTATGAGCCAACTAAGAGAATGCGTGAAATGGCCAAAAATGGTGAAAGCTATTATGACTGATCAAAAATATAGGGGTATAGAATTGCATGCTGTGGAGAGAAAAACTGTAGCTGTAGGTCTTAACGGAGGTTTGATATGAGTTTAAAACCAAGAGATGCAGTGATTGTCGATTTTGCCCGCACGCCTATGGCGCGTTCGAAGAATGGATCGTTTCGCAATCGTCGAGCCGATGAGCTTGGTGCAGACCTTATCGAAGGGCTACTTGATCGTAATCCTGGTGTTGATCCCGCAGAGATTGACGACATCATTTGGGGTTGTGTGATGCAGGCGCGGGAGCAGGCGTTTAATGTCGCCAGAATGACAAGCTTGCGTACACGCATTCCCCATGAGGTTCCAGCGATCACCGTTAATCGGCTCTGTGGTTCTTCTATGTCGGCATTGCATAATGCTACAGCCAACGTTATGGCGGGTTTGGGTGATGTTTATTTGATCGGTGGTGTTGAGCATCTTGGTCATGTGCCCATGACCCATGATATCGACCCGAATCCGGCAATGAATTTAAGCGTTGCGCAGGCATCGGGGATGATGGGTTTGACGGCTGAATATTTGGCGCGGATTCATGGTGTTAGCCGACAGCAGCAAGATGAATTTGGTGTGCGATCTCATAGGCTGGCAGCTGAAGCTAGGCGTGAAGGGCGCTTCATCAACGAGATTGTTCCCATCGAGGGTCATGATGAAAATGGTGGCCTCTATTTGATGAGTGAAGATGAGACGATTCGGCCTGAAACGACAGTTGAAGGATTGTCTCAGTTGCGCACAGTGTTTGATCCTGTTAATGGCACAGTGACAGCGGGAACCTCATCCCAGATTACCGATGGTGCAGCGGCTATGCTAGTGATGTCAGCAGAGCGTGCCAAAGCTTTGGGTCTTCAGCCCATAGCAAAAGTGGTGTCTGTTGCTGCAGCTGGCGTTGATCCTGCCATTATGGGTTATGGCCCGGTGCCGGCCACCCGTTCAGCACTGAAGAAGGCTGGCTTAACCATCAATGATATTGACTATATTGAGCTTAATGAGGCTTTTGCAGCACAGTCCATACCTGTATTGAAGGATCTTGGTTTGTTAGACAGCATGGATCAAAAGGCCAACGTTAATGGTGGGGCTATTGCGCTGGGTCATCCCCTTGGTGCATCTGGAGCTAGAATTACCGGTACGCTGTTGAATGTTCTTAAGCAACGAAATGCCACATTGGGTGTATCTACCATGTGCATTGGGTTGGGGCAGGGCGTATCTACTATCGTTGAGCGGTTGAATTAATGATGGTTGATATATTGTCTTTATGAGGTGGAGAAAAGTTTAGAGCGATGGCTTTACCTTGGTTTTTTGCATTATAAAGGCCGACATGTTGTCGGCCTTTATAGATGTACAGGTTATATTTTCTGTCAAAAGCTTACTGAGCTAATCTTTTCATTAAGCTATCCTTGGACGTGTTAACTTTCTTATCAATGGCTTCGTTTGCAGAGTCGACAGCGTCTTGTGTTTTCTTTGTTACTGCTTCCCTGGTTTCTTCTGCTTTTTTCATCGTGACTTCTTTGGCATCTTCGACAGTTTTTTGCCATCATCTACGGCAGATTCTTTTATGGTTTGAACAGTTTCTTTGGTCGATTCCATGGTCGTTTTCATAGAGGAATCAGACATAGCTTCGTTTGCTGTCTCGTTGAGTGCAGACTCATCTTCGCCGCCACATCCGACCAAGCTTAAAGCGGTGATTATCAGGATGGTGGGTAAATACAGTGCTTTTTTTAAACGTTTGCATATTATTGCTCCATTAGCTTGGTTGTGTATTTTCGGTGCAGGTGTCGGTGTTCCAATATCTTCCTTAATCATTGGTATACTCACCCATTGTTGTCTATATAAGTTACGACCTGCACTCAGGATCTAGTTTTTTGTGTAAAAAGTTTGTATACATTGTTTTCTTTGCAAAAAAATTGTGGAGGGTTTGGGTTAGCATGTCATGGTTAAGATGTTCTAATAATTTTTTCGACGAAATAGCTTCATTTTACTAGGCTCAATGTCGAATTTTCAGGAGTTTTCTTGGTTAATATACTGAAGACAGATAACCCGGAAGCGACGCTTGACCTGTGGTTGAACAAAACTGTAGGTGAAAGTTGCGCAAGAGCTGACGGTGGGCTCAGTCATTCTGTGCCAGATGGGATTTTGGCAGTGGAGTATGACTATATTCAGTACTACCTTCCTGCAGAACCATCAATCCAACTGATCGCTATTTATTGTTTGTCTGGAGATCAGCTGTACTTCACTGTTACGGAATCAAGTCTATCTTTTAACCATCAATTACAGTCAATGACTGAAAGCTTGTCGGGGTTTCATGTCTTTGCTGTGGGAAATGAGCTGCCTGTATTATTGTTGGGCAATCCCCTTATGCTGGAAGCGGTGAGCATTGCTAAGCCTTGGGGGCGGGAGATTTGGTACACCGGAATTGAAGAAAGGGGAATTTCTCGAGTAACCGATGGTTTGGAGAGTGCTCCGCTTTCATGGGTGTTGTCGACAGCCCCGAGGCGTCTCGCCGCACATTGTGAACGGCGAATCAATTTATTGAAAATACTTGATCCATTGCCAGAGGAAGTCTACGGGGATTTGTATTTCGAGCTTCATGAAGAGAAGCGCGAGGTTTACGTGGTAACACATGTGGATAAGCAGGCTTGGCCGAGTGGTGTTGGGGCTATTCGTTATGGGTTTAATTCAGATTATAGAAAAACATTTTCATCTGATGATGATTTTAAGGCAGCCTATTTGGATAAAGTAAAACAATATCAGGTTCTGCGTCGTCAAATTGATAAGCATCTTGATAGTGATAGAAAAATAGAGGGTGTAGCACCAAATGAGCCAGTACCCTCTGAAGTGATGAAACGTTGGGTGTCTAAATTACCACATGTTGTGTTAGCGCAAGAGAAAGAGCTTCGGGAGGAAATGAATAAGTTTACTGCCTTGTTGCCACTGGAGCAGGGCGACGTGGTCAAAGTGCCATTGTTGACTCCCCATTCGCTGCAACATGGCGTGCGCACGGTGGAATTTCAAACCCCGGTTTATGAGCGGATAATCCTCTCCTTTGCTCAGAAAGTACTTACACAAAATCACTGGGATATAGAAAGGGCTGTGGAAATTATGTCGATTGATAGTCCCCCAGTGGCCGACTTGGTAGTGCTTGAAAAAACCGAGGAATATCGGCTGGAAGAGGTTGTTCGATTTAATGACTTCCATGTGTTGAGATTAACTATCTGGCCGGGGCGTGAGTATACTCTTTTGCCTACCCAGCAATATGGTCTGTTGATGGTGGTGGATGGTGAAGTTGGCTGCCAGAGGGGGGTGGTGACCAAAGAGCAAGCATTATTGTTGCCCGCGGAACGACGGAGTATTGGTCTCGTGAACAGCTCAGACCGTGATGTTATTTTGTTGTTGGCTAGCCCACGTTAACGGAAAAAAGAGGGCTGTTTCTTTTCTGCTCTTTTCTAGGCTTCTTAGGTTGCCGGCAGATAATCTCTGTGGCAGAATTGCGCCCCCTTGCTAAGTGAGCCTATTCATTTATAGCCTATGATCTGGATACTTGGCATTTGGCGGACGTGGTGAAATTGGTAGACACGCTGGATTTAGGTTCCAGTGCCGCAAGGTGTGAGAGTTCGAGTCTCTCCGTCCGCACCATTTATTTATTACTCTATTGCCCATAAGTGAAAACAGTAGATCTCGGTTCTTTGACTGTGATTTTTCTGCCTCCTTGCATCTATTAGCTGTTAGGCCGTATTTTGTTGTACGAGAAGCTTATAGGCTCAGTACTGTTGTGGCATTAGAGCGGATAAATAGAGAGCATCGCGGCTAGATCGCTAGAACCAAATAGAAATCTTAGTGTTTCTCTGAATATGGATTCCACCGTTTAATCGGTGTATAGTTCCGCTCCATTTTACTCGTGTCCCAACTGATTCAGGTGTCTGGCGATGTCTGTGGTGATATGTAGATATGGCCCGTCAAGGATCAAATGCTAGGTGTTGGTATGGATTCAGAATGATAGGGTCAAAAGTAGAATTTGGGTCTTTCCGCCCCGTATCAATTGATTAATAAGCAAGCAAATTATTTAGATAGAGGAACATCATGCAGGTTTCCATTGAAACAACTTCCGGACTTGAACGTAAGATGACCGTTGGGGTCCCCGCAGAACGTATTGAAAATGAGATCAGTGAGCGCCTGATAAAAGCGAGCAAAACTGTTCGAATGGATGGTTTTCGTAAGGGTAAGGTGCCTCTCAACGTCGTGAAGCAGCGTTATGGTGCGGGTATTCGCCAGGAAGTTGTTGGAGAGGTGGTTAGAAGTTGTTTTTTTGAGGCAGTGACTCAAGAAAAGCTTACGCCAGCCAGTCAGCCAGCTATTGAGCCAAAGATAGATGAACCCGGTCAGGATCTAGAGTTTATCGCTACATTTGAGGTGTTGCCAGAGTTTGATTTGGCTGACTTGTCAGCGATTGAAATTTCCAAACCTGTGGCGGAAGTAAAAGAAGAAGACGTCGATGATATGATCAATGCGTTGCGGAAGCAGCATGCGGCATGGACCGAAGTGGATCGCCCTGTAGCCTTGGGTGACGAAGCGAATATTGATTATACCGGTGTGAAAGACGGTGAAGAATTTGAGGGCGGAAAGGCTGAAGGGTATCCTCTGGAGTTAGGTGCCGGTAAAGCTGTGCCTGGTTTTGAAGAAGGTATTGCTGGCATGTCTAAAGGGGAAGAAAAAGTGATTCCTGTTACTTTTCCTGAAAACTACCATGCCGAAGAGTTGCGTGGTGCAGCTGTTGAATTCACCATCAAATTAAATGAGGTGAAGGAGGCAGTTCTTCCAGAGGTCGCTGATGAGTTTTTTGCAATGTTTGGGCTTGAGGCGGGTGGTGAAGAAGCCTTTCGTTCAGCAGTACGCCAGAACATGGAGCGGGATCTCAAAAATGCAATTGAGGGTAAAGTCAAGAGTCGTGTGATGGAACAGCTGTATCGTTCACACAGTGATTTGGAAGCACCTTTGGCTCAGGTTGCTAATGAGGTGACAAACTTAAAACAACAAATGGCTAATAAGCTAGCCGGTGGTGGTGAGAGTCAATTTGATCCAGCACTCTTGCCAGATGATATGTTTGTAGAGCAGGCAAAACGCCGCGCCGTTGTTGGTTTGGTTGTGAATGAAATCGTTCAATCCAATGAAATGGATGTTGATGGCCAAAAAGTACGTGCCCGTATTGAAGAAATGGCGTCTACTTATGAGCAGTCTTCAGAGGTGGTGAACTATTACTACAATAGCCCGGAGCTTCTGAAGGGTGTAGAGGCCAATGTTCTGCAGGATCAAGTGGTAGAGTTAGTGTTGTCTGCCGCTAAGGTGACTGAAGAGGCAGTAGGTTACCAGCAGGCTATTGTTCCTGATCCTGAGCAAGTTGCTGCGGAAGGGTAATCGTCACCATTTGAATGTTATGAGAAGGGTTGTTTAGTTTAGCAGCCCTTTTTAGTTTTTATAATCTGTATAGATACTCGTGAGTTTGCTGCTTGTTGTTTCGGCTGGTTTCAGCTCTGTACAGTTGATTGTATCTTAGGCCTTGTGTTCTCCGGCTTGCCTTATCTTGGCTCCCGGTTACAATGCTTCAGTATCTTGTTTTTTCGAGTGAGCCAATATGAAATTTGATTTATCTTCGTCCGATTTGGGTATTCAGAATGCGGGTGGTTTGGTCCCGATTGTTGTTGAACAATCTGCACGGGGTGAGCGTTCTTACGATATTTATTCTCGGCTTCTAAAGGAGCGAGTCATCTTTCTTGTAGGTCCTGTTGAGGACTACATGGCAAATTTGGTTGTTGCTCAATTACTTTTTCTTGAGTCTGAAAATCCTGATAAAGATATTCATTTATATATCAATTCTCCGGGTGGCTCTGTTACTGCGGGTATGTCCATTTATGACACAATGCAGTTTATCAAACCTGACGTGAGCACTATGTGTATCGGACAAGCTGCCAGCATGGGTGCTTTTTTGTTGGCTGCCGGTGCTCCCGGCAAACGTTATTGTCTGCCTAATTCACGTAACATGATTCACCAACCGAGTGGTGGTACTCAAGGGCAAGCATCTGATATCCATATTCAGGCACAGGAAATATTAAAGATTCGTGAACGCTTGAATCAATGTTTGGCTCTGCATACGGGGCAAACCGTTGAGAAAATTGCCGAGGATACGGAACGTGACAACTTTATGAGTGCTGAAGAGTCAAAGGCCTACGGGTTGATTGATGCCGTGCTGGACAAGCGTCCGTAGAATCGGTAGTCTTTTAATATTTGATAAATGTTGTTACAAAAATAGGGTAGTGCCTTGAATCGTAAGGTCTTTTGTTAAAAGCAATCCTGTTTAAAGTGAAAATGCTGAGATGAGTGAGTTATGACCGACGAGACAACTGGAGATAGCAGCGACGACGGCAAGTTGTTGTATTGTTCTTTCTGTGGAAAAAGTCAGCACGAAGTGCGCAAACTAATTGCAGGGCCCTCGGTGTTTATCTGTGATGAATGCGTGGATTTGTGTAACGATATTATTTCAGAAGAAGTTCAAGACTCTGATGGTGAAGCCGTCAGTAGTAGTTTGCCCAAGCCTATCGAAATTAACGACATTCTCGATCAGTATGTTATTGGTCAAGAGCGAGCGAAAAAAATTCTTGCTGTAGCAGTCTACAATCACTACAAACGCTTACAAAGTAGCGGAGCGAAGAATAGTAGCGACGAAATAGAGTTGGGGAAAAGTAACATTTTGCTAGTGGGTCCCACCGGTAGTGGTAAAACCCTTTTAGCAGAAACCCTGGCAAGACTGCTTGATGTGCCTTTTACCATTGCAGATGCCACAACGCTTACCGAAGCCGGCTATGTGGGTGAAGATGTAGAAAACATCATTCAGAAGCTTTTGCAGAAATGTGATTACGATGTTGAGAAGGCTCAACGGGGTATCGTTTATTTGGATGAAATCGATAAGATTTCTCGTAAGTCAGATAATCCCTCTATCACTCGAGATGTTTCTGGTGAAGGTGTCCAGCAAGCGCTACTAAAATTGATCGAAGGTACGGTGGCGTCGGTTCCCCCTCAGGGCGGCAGAAAGCACCCTCAGCAAGAGTTTCTTCAAGTCGATACATCTAATATTTTGTTTGTATGTGGGGGCGCTTTTGCTGGTTTAGAGAAGGTTATCCAGGATCGCTCCGAGAAAGGTGGTATTGGTTTTAGTGCCGAAGTGAAGAGTAAGGATACAGATAAAAATATTGGCCAGACACTGGAAGATTTGGAGCCTGAGGATTTAGTACGTTACGGTTTGATCCCTGAATTTGTCGGGCGTTTACCTGTGATAGCAACACTGGAGGAGCTGGATCAAGATGCGTTGATTAACATCCTGACTGAACCTAAAAATTCATTGGTCAAGCAATATGGCGCGATGTTTGAGATGGAAGGTGTTGAGCTGGATATTCGTCGGGATGCCTTGGAGGCTATTGCTAATAAAGCGCTCGCACGTAAAACCGGTGCTCGTGGACTTCGTTCAATTATTGAAAATGTACTGCTTGACACCATGTACAGTATTCCTTCTTCTGACAATGTGAGCAAAGTAGTGATTGATGCTACGGTGATTCGAGGCGAGTCTGAGCCTATGCTTGTTTATGAAAATAAGGAGCAACAGAAAGCTGCCAGCGATTAGGTGTTGTCAGCTTTTTACTGAATAGGGCCTGCGGGCCCTTTTTTATTGTCTGTTTTATTAGCAACTTGTGGGATATCTATATTACGGCACTTGTTTTTATCCCGTGTATCCCCATATTTGCGGTAAGCTTAAGATAATGTAAATTCTCGATACGAGGTCTGAGAATGGGAGAGAGTTCTGTGCATAACGAATTAACCATGTTGCCTTTACGTGATGTGGTAGTTTATCCCCATATGGTGATTCCACTATTTGTGGGTCGAGAAAAGTCCATATTGGCCCTTGAAGAAGCAATGTCTCTGGATAAACAAATCCTAGTGGTTGCTCAGAAGTCCGCTGCCGAAGATGATCCAGATGCGGACGACTTATATCGAGTGGGAACACTGTCATCTGTGTTGCAAATGCTCAAGTTGCCAGATGGCACGGTGAAAGTGCTCATTGAGGGGGCGGAGCGAGTTAAAATTAATACTATTGATGATTCTGAAGGTTATTTTGTTGCAGATTATGATGTTCTGCCTTCTGAAGAACTGCATGGGAAAGAGGCTGACGCCTTAATGCGTTCTGCTTTGAGTCAATTTGAACAGTACGTAAATCTCAGTAAAAAGGTCCCCTCTGAAGTTGTGAGTACGGTTGCTGGTATAGAAGACCCAAGCCGTTTGGCCGATACCCTGGCGACTCATATGGCGCTGACTATTGAGCAAAAACAGGAAGTGCTCGAAATATCTGTGCTCAAAGACAGGTTAGAGCATCTGTTGGTTTTGATGGAGTCGGAGATTGAGCTGTTTGAGGTTGAGCAGAGAATTCGTGGCCGCGTCAAAAAACAAATGGAAAAAAGCCAGAAAGAGTATTACCTCAACGAGCAGATGAAAGCGATTCAAAAGGAACTGGGTGAGGTAGAAGAAGGTGGCAACGATATAGAGCAGCTTGAGACAAAGATTAACGAAGCCGGAATGCCCAAGTATGCTCTGGAAAAAACCCTCGCCGAGCTGAGCAAGCTAAAAATGATGTCTCCTATGTCCGCAGAGGCTTCCGTGTTGCGAGGATACATCGACTGGATGGTAGGGGTGCCCTGGAAGAAGCGCTCACGTGTTAGGCATGATTTGACGCGTGCTGAAGGTATTCTTAACGAGGATCACTATGGCCTTGAAGAGGTTAAAGAGCGAATTCTCGAGTTTCTTGCCGTTCAACAGCGAGTGAAGAAGCTTAAAGGGCCAGTGCTTTGTTTGGTTGGCCCCCCCGGCGTGGGTAAAACATCCTTGGGTGAGTCTATTGCTAAGGCTACGGGCAGAAAATATGTACGTATGTCCTTGGGTGGTGTGCGTGATGAGGCTGAAATACGTGGCCATCGCCGTACTTATATCGGGTCTCTTCCTGGCAAGTTGATTCAGAAGCTAGCAAAAGTGGAAGTAAAAAATCCACTATTTTTACTGGATGAAATTGACAAGATGGGCATGGATCATCGAGGTGATCCGGCTTCTGCAATGTTGGAAGTCCTCGATCCAGAGCAAAACAATAGTTTTAATGATCATTATCTTGAGGTTGATTATGACCTCTCTGAGGTGATGTTTATTTGTACTGCCAATTCCATGAATATCCCCAGCCCATTGCTGGACCGAATGGAAGTGATTCGTATTCCCGGTTATACCGAAGATGAAAAATTAAACATAGCACTTAAATACCTCTTGCCAAAACAACGTAAGGCCAACGGCCTTAGTTTGAGTGAGTTGGATATTGATGAGAACGCCATGTTGGATATTATTCGTTACTACACACGGGAAGCTGGTGTGCGTGGCATCGAACGCGAATTGGCCAAAGTGTGTCGTAAGGTGGTTACAAGGCATGTGCGTGAAGGCTCAAGTGAGTCCTGTCTGATCACAACCGAATTACTAGAAGACCTGCTGGGTGTCCGCAAATACGATTTTGGCCGGGCTGAGGAAGAGAGTCAGGTCGGTCAGGTTACTGGTCTTGCCTGGACTCAAGTAGGTGGTGAGTTGTTAACCATTGAAGCCTCTGCAGTTCCAGGTAAGGGGCAGGTAGTAAAAACAGGCTCTTTAGGTGACGTGATGCAAGAGTCGATACAGGCAGCGTTAACCGTGGTAAGAAGTCGGGCGCAAGTATTGGGTATTCACCGTGATTTTCACCAGAAGGTAGATTTACACATTCATGTTCCTGAAGGGGCAACACCAAAAGATGGCCCAAGTGCGGGTGTTGCTATGTGCACGGCAGTAGTTTCTGTGCTGACGGGTATTCCCGTTCTTGCAGATGTGGCCATGACGGGCGAAATCACCCTGCGAGGTCAGGTTCTAAAAATTGGTGGACTGAAAGAAAAACTACTCGCTGCCCACCGAGGTGGTATTCGAAAGGTTATTATTCCACAGGAAAATGAGCGAGACCTTAAGGAGATACCCGACAATATTAAAGCAGATCTTGAGATTTTCCCTGTTCGCTGGATTGATGAAGTTTTGGACTTGGCACTGCAGAAAAAACCGGAACCAATGTCAGATGATGAGTACCAACGAGTTGATACAGACACCAAAAAAACGGGAAGTGAGTCTGAAACCCGCATTAATACTCATTAAATTGCTTGACCGGGTATCTGAGGGTTGGTATAAAGTTCCGGTCATCGTATATACCACTGCCTGTAGTTAATGATCATATGGTTGTGTGTTGCTGGTGAATAGTCTTAAACAACCATAATAAAAGGGGATTATTGTGAATAAATCTGAACTCGTTGATGCAATTGCTGATGCTGCTGATTTGTCAAAAGCTTCTGCTGGACGTGCTCTAGACGCGGCAATTGATGCTGTAGCTGGTGCGTTGCAGAATGGTGACCAGGTTTCTCTGGTAGGTTTTGGTACTTTTTCTGTTAAGCATCGTGCTGCACGCACTGGCCGCAACCCACAAACTGGAGCAGAAATCCAGATTAAAGCTGCCAATGTGCCGAGCTTCAAGGCAGGTAAAGCACTGAAGGACGCTGTAAACTAGAAAGTGCTGATGGTTTAGCTTTTTCTGTAAAAAGGCGCATCTGCGATGCGTCTTTTTTTATAGGTTTTGTATTTCTGTATAAAGATCTAATGAGTATTTAACGCCAAGAGAACCCTATGCTCCAGAATTTCCGAGACAATCTCAACGGTGTGGCCAAAGTTGTTTTGGTCGCTATTATTATCGTTCCCTTTGCACTTTTTGGCGTCGATGCACTATTTGTTGGTGACGGGGCTCCTAAAGAGGCTGCTAATGTCAATGGTGATTCTATTTCAGAGCTTAGCCTTCGGCAGGCTGTTTTGGTTCAGAAGCAACAAATTATCAAAAATTTTCAAAATGTTGATCCATCTCTGATTGATGAAGAGCGATTGAAGCCTGCCGTCATGCAACGATTGATTCGTCAGAAGGTTGAAGAGCAGGCGGCCTCTACATTGGGGATGGCCATTTCCAGTGAAACTATTCTCGATTTATTGTCGCAAGTTCCAGAGTTTCAAACTAATGGGAAGTTTGATGTTGAGCGCTATGAATTTGTGGTAAGACAGATGGGCTATACACCGTCCAGTCATCATAAAGCGATTCATTCTGAGTTGCTGGTTAACCAGTTCCTGCAAGGTGTGATTGCGTCGGGCTTTTCTACGGAGAAAGAGCTGGCCTTGCTGGCCTCGGTGACAGAACAAACTCGCGATTATTATTATCTAACGGTCCCGGCTGCACCTTTAATGGCTTCTCTGAAACCCTCAGAAGAAGATATTGCGGCGTACTACCATGCCCATTCGCAGCAGTTTATGACCGAAGAACAGGTGGTTGTTGAGTATATAGAGCTACAACCATCAGACCTGGTAAAAAATATTTCTGTTGATAGCGATCTTGTTGAAGAACATTATCAAGCAAAAGTGGATGCCGCAACTTCCGGTGCATCACGTCATACAGCGCATATCCTGCTAGAAAAACAAGATGATAAAAGCCATTTGAGTACTATGGCGAAAATACAGGACAAGCTCAAAAATGGCGGAGATTTTACTTCATTAGCTAGGGAGTATTCTGAAGATTTCGCTACGTCTGAAGAAGGTGGAGATCTTGGTTATACGCAGCCTGGAGATTTGCCGGCGGAGCTGGATTCAGCATTGGATACACTCTCTGTCGGTGAGGTTTCTGGGATAGTTGAAACAAAAGCTGGGATCCACATTATCAAGCTGCTTGATGAAAGAATGGTAGAGGTTCCAAGTCGAGAAGTGTTGGAGCCCGTTATTCGTGAAGAACTTGAGTTGCAGATGGCTCAAAATTTGATGCCGGAGAGAATTGAAGCATTAAAAGATTTGTCTTATAACGCAACATCACTTCAGGCTACTGCTGATGATATGGCTTTGGACCTGAAGGTATCCCAGCCTTTTGGTCGTTCTGGTGGTCTTGGCATAGCGGCCAGTACTCAGGTAGTTACCGCTGCCTTTAGCGATACAGTATTGGAACAGGGCTATGCCAGTGAGGTGATTGAACTTTCGGATGACTTGGTTGTAGTCTTGTCTATGCGAGAACGAGTTCCCGCCAGCTTGAAGCCTCTTAGTGAGGTTCGGTCTCAGATTGAAATGGCGGTAAAAGGTGAAATGGCAAACAAGAAAATTCTGCTTCAAGGTGATCTGTTAAAGCAGCGCGTGAAATCTGGAAGTAGTATTGAGGAAGTTGCCAAGGCTGAAAATTTGAACTGGCAGGTAAGCCTCAATACGAAGCGACTCGGTGGTCAGCATAACGACCCTGTTCGTCAGCAGGTTTTTTCTATGCCGGTACCGGGTAATGCTCCAATAGTCGAGCATCTAGTTTTGCCAAATGGTGATTATGTGCTTGTTTCTTTGGTCAAAGTTGAAGCAGGCGATTACAAATCCCTTGGTCTAGAACAAAAACAGGCATTATTTTCTTCAAGTTCGCTTGCGGTTGCCGGTCGAGAATATGGAGCCTACGGTGCACTTTTACTTGAAGATGCAGATGTAGCATCAAAGTACTAAGGATTTTCCCAACCAGTCACTCTGTGTGAGCACCAAAAAGAAAATTAAAGTGACGTTGATCCGACGGTTAGAATATTCACAGTGCCGGAGTTTGGATTACTTTGCAAAATATATCAGTTCGCTGGAGTAATGATCGATGGCAGATTATCAGTATGACCTAGTTATTATTGGTAGCGGCCCTGCCGGTGAAGGTGCTGCTATGAAGGCAGTAAAACAAGGCTGGTCGGTAGCTGTTGTTGATGAACGCCCGATGGTGGGGGGTAACTGTACCCACTTAGGTACAATTCCTTCTAAGGCTCTACGCCACTCTGTGCGGCGGATGGTGCAATTCAATAACATGCCTATGTTTCGTTCGGTGGGAGAGCCCCATTGGTGTTCTTTTGCTGAAGTGATGAAAGCGGCAGATGAAGTCATACGCAAGCAAGTTGACGGTAGGACCCGGGAGTATTCGCGTAACCGAATCAGACTCCATTTTGGTCACGCTGCATTTGTAGACCAAAATACTTTAACCATAAAAAAAGCAGATAGTACTTCTGACAAAATAGAGGGGAAACATTTTTTAATCGCTACCGGATCTAGTCCTTATCACCCGGAGGATGTTAATTTTGATCATTCTTGTATTTTTGACAGTGATACTATTCTTGGGCTAGATCGTACTCCTCGTAATATTATTATTTATGGTGCGGGTGTCATTGGCTGTGAGTACGCCTCTATTTTTGCTGGTCTGGATACTCGAGTTGACTTGGTTAATACCCGTGAAGGGCTGTTGTCGTTCCTTGATGATGAAATTTCCGATGCTTTGAGTTATCACTTACGTGATTTAAACGTTACTGTTCGTCATAAAGAAGAATATGACCATATTGAAACCCGAGATAACGGTGTCACCATGGAGCTAAAGTCTGGGAAACGAATTCACGCTGAAGCTTTGCTTTGGTGTAATGGCCGTAGTGGTAACACTAAAAACATGGGACTTGAAGAGCTGGGTTTAGAGGTGGATACCCGAGGGCAAGTTACCGTCAATGAAAATTATCAGACCTCGGTGGAAAATATTTATGCGGCGGGGGATGTGGTAGGTTGGCCTGCATTGGCCGGAGCGGCTTACGATCAAGGTCGCTCTGCTGCAGGGCATATGTGTGGTATATCAAAGGTATACCATGTTGATGATGTGGCAACTGGAATCTATACCATCCCTGAAATCAGTTTTGTGGGGAAGACGGAGTCAGAGCTGACAGAACAGCATATACCCTACGAAATTGGTCGTGCCTATTTTAAAAATATTGCTAGGGCTCACATTTCTGGAGAGGAAGTTGGTGTTTTAAAAATACTCTTTCACCAAGAAACTCTGGCAATTCTTGGTGTTCATTGTTTTGGTGCTGAAGCCGCAGAGATTATTCATATTGGCCAAGCGATTATGAATCAGACGGGGTCAGCTAATACCCTTGAGTACTTCATCAAAACAACCTTTAATTATCCTACGATGGCAGAGGCCTATCGACTAGCCGCTATTAACGGCATAAATAGGTTAAATAGAGAATCTAGAAAATGGGTGGGCTAGCACTTACTGAATGTATATTTGTCGGGGAGGCTGTTTAAATTCTAGGTTTATGACCGTCGGCTTTATGATCAAATGTTGTCATTTGACCCAGAAAATTGGGTATAGCTTTGATTGCCTAGTTACCGTTACGTTTAAGCACTGAATGCAACACTAGATTGTGTTCAAAATAAACAACAAAGTCTTTATATTCCCAGGATGAAATTGGTGGCCTACCTACCGGGTCGCTCCATTCTTGTGGGTCACCATATCGTCCTCTTACTTGATCTTGGGTGCTGCCCAGAGCAGGGCGCTCTAGAGCTTGTTTCTCCGCGGCCTGTTGGCCGACAGGTATGACTATGTCATCGGCTGTTGCTGGCAGAGACAGGCAGCATAAAACACTAAAGGGTAACAAAAGCTTATTCATGGTCAGGATCTCTTGCGCTCAGTCATTCACAGTATCTACGTTGATTATAGTAAGCCCAAATGTAATAAGTGCAACTGCAAAATAATAAGCTTAGTCATAATCAGGTACTAATCACAGAAATGGCTGCTTGTTTGACTAACGGGATTCCGTTTTAATGTTTTGCCATGAAAGCCAACCTCCCACTGTTTATCGGATTGCGCTATATCCGCAGTAAGCGGAGTAATGGTTTCGTCTCCTTCGTCTCAGTTTTATCTTTTATTGCTATGGCCTTAGGTGTCATGGCGTTGATCGTCGTGCTTTCTGTTATGAACGGCTTTGATCACGAACTCAAAAAGCGAATTCTTAATGTAGTCCCCCATGCTACCGTATCAAGCGAAATGGGCCTTCAGAATTGGCAGGCTCTGGGAAACACCCTGTATGGTATTGACGGCATTGAGGGCTTTGCCCCTTTCATTGAGGGTTATGGCTTACTGTCATCATCGGTCCTGAGCCAAGGTGTACTTATACAGGGTATTGATCCTATAGAGGAAGCGAAAGTTAGTCCCCTCAGTCAGCAAATGGTTGTTGGCCAGGTTGAACATCTTGAGCCTGGTAGTTACGGTATTTTATTGGGTAACCTGTTGGCAAGGTCCCTTGGGGTAATGGTGGGGGACTCAGTAATATTGTCATTACCTGAGCTGAATGTGACGCCAGCGGGTATTTTCCCACGCTATAAGCGGTTTATTGTGCGTGGTGTTTTTCAGGTGGGAGCACAGGTCGATAATGGTTTGGCCTTTATTCATTACAGAGATGCTCAAAAGCTCTATCGGCTTGGAAATAAAGTTAATGGCGTCAAACTTCGAGTTGCGGACCCATTTGATGTGGATGCAATGGTTCCTTTTATTGAAGAAAAAATAAATGATTCCCTGTACGTTAAGACTTGGACGGGGGAAATGAATAGCCTGTTTCAAGCCATAAAAATGGAGAAGAAAGTGGTTGGTGTGTTGTTGGCGGCGATTGTTGCTGTGGCTGCGTTTAATATTATTGCCAGTCTTGTATTGATGGTGGGTGATAAACGGCGGGATATCGCTGTATTAAGAACCCTAGGTGCCAAAGCGAATACTATTTCAGCCATTTTTATGGTTCAGGGTAGTGCCATTGGCATATTGGGTGTGATAACAGGGTTGGCATCAGGGTGTCTGCTAGCTGTGTATGTAGGTGATATCGTAAGCTGGTTCGAACAACTGGCAGGTTTTCAGATTTTTGACCCGAATATTTATTTTATTAGTCAATTGCCATCGAAATTATTGTGGCAAGATGTTTTGTTAGTGAGTAGTTTGGGTATTTTGTTGAGTGTTCTCGCCACGATTTATCCTGCGAAAAGAGCAGGTCAGGTATTACCAGCAGAGGCATTGCGTTATGACCACTGATCGACAGGTGTTGCAATGCCAAGGTTTGTCCAAGCATTACATGCAAGGTGGAGAGCGCATTGATGTGTTGGATAACATTTCTTTGAATGTTTGTGCTGGGGAACGAATTGCCATCGTTGGTGCTTCTGGATCGGGTAAGACAACGTTGCTTAATATGTTGGGTGGTTTGGATGATCCTACCAGTGGTTCTGTTGCGGTGATGGGGATGGATTTAGCACCCATGAATGAATCCAATCGAGCTCGCTGTCGGAACCAGTATCTGGGTTTTGTCTATCAGTTCCATCATTTGCTGGGTGAGTTTAGCGCTCTGGAAAATGTGGCCATGCCTTTGTTGATTGGTAAGGTTTCCATTGCTCAAGCCCGAAGCAGTGCACAGGAACTTCTTTCACAGGTAGGTTTGTCCCATCGTTATGATCATAAGCCATCAGAACTTTCCGGTGGTGAGCGTCAGCGGGTTGCTATTGCTAGGGCGCTGGTTACCCAGCCTGCTTGTGTTTTGATGGATGAGCCGACGGGTAATCTTGACCCCTCTACTGCCGAAACGATCCTTAATCTGCTATTACAGCTGAATCGGGAGCTTGGTATTAGCTTCGTCGTTGTGACTCACGAGCAACAGGTGGCATCACAAATGGATCGGGTATTATCACTTGAGCATGGCACTTTAGTGGATGTGACACAGGCTTCATTCGCTGTTTCCAGTATACCCTTGGAGGAAAATTAGGCGTGTTTAGGCCTTTTTCTTGTTATGTGGGGCTGAGAAACTTTACCTCTGGTAGTAGTAATCAGTTGGTGTCATTTATTTCATTGTTAGCTATTTTGGGGTTGGTGCTGGGTGAAGCGTTACTCATCCTCGTTATGTCTATTATGAATGGCTTTGACCATGAAATGGAGTCACGAATTTTGGGTGCTGTACCTCATATTCGATTATTTAAAGAGGGTGGGGTTGATGACCTGTCATCACTCACGCAAGCACTAGAGGCAGACCCAAATGTACGTGCCGTGATGCCATTTGCCCACATAGATGGCATGTTGACCAGTCGGGGAAAGACCCGCCCTGTGGAGATGCTTGGTATAGATGCACTAAAAAGTAATGAGTTTATTGGTCAATTTATATCCGAAGAATTATTTTCATCGTTTTTAAAGGAAAAAAACCAGCTGTTGCTGGCCAAGGGGGTTGCCGATAAGTTGTCTGTTGTCGAAGGAGATCGGCTTACATTGCTTGTTCCACAAGTCGGGGCTTTAAATCATCGACAGCTAGCACCAAAAATTATTACTTTTAGCGTGGGTGGTGTTTTTAGTACCCACACAACACTGGACCAGAGGTTGGTTTTGGCACAATTGAGTGAAGTGGTTCAATTGGTGGGGGTTAATAATGCCCCCCAGGGTGTACAAATCAAACTGAATGATATTTTTAAGGCGAGGGAAACAGGCTTTAGACTTCTTCGATCCTTACCCCAAGGTTATCGATTTTCTGATTGGATTCAAACTCATGGGAACCTTTATCAGGCCATAAAAATGTCCCGAAATATGGTTTCTTTGCTGGTCTTTTTGATCATTGCTATCGCGGTGTTCAATGTGGTGTCGATGCTTATGATGGCGGTGATCGATAAGCGTCCTGCTATTTCAATATTGAAAACTCTGGGAGCGACCAATGGTGAAATTGTTTCAATATTTCTGACACAGGGTTTTTTGATTGGTGCTGTAGGCTCTTTGCTGGGTGCGTTGATTGGTGTTGGTTGTGCCCTCAATGCCTCGGATCTCGTCAGCGGACTAGAGTCTTTGTTAGGGTTTAATTTCCTTAGTTCGGAGGTTTACCCCATTGATTATTTGCCTTCTGATCTGGTGTGGAATGATGTCTTTTTGGTTGTTGCTGTGGCATTGGTGTTAAATTTTGTTGCGACACTCTACCCTGCAATTCGTGCCGCGAGAACCCGGCCAGCGGAGGTGTTGCGTTACGAGTAGTTTTTCTTTGGTTGCGCTCTACTCATTTTTATTAGCTCTCTTTATTAGTTTCTTTTTCTAATGCGCTTTGAGCGCGTTTTTTGTTGCGGGCTTCCCAGTTTTTGATCACCTTCCATCGCCATAGTTGATAAATGATCAGGTAGGCTAAGCCACCACAGATTAGGCCGCAAATCAGACTGCCCGTTATCAAGGGTAGCCATATGGCTTCACCCTGTGCAAGGGCCCAATCCCACGTTAATTCAATGCTAAAAGGTATAAATTCCTGTCCAATCAATAAAACGCCAACACTGTAACTGAATAGAAACATAGGGGCGACGGTGAGGGGGTTGCTGACCCAGATAAGGGCCATGGCGACTGGTAAATTAGTACGAAAAAAAAGCGCAAGTAAAGCGGCAACAATTGTTTGACCGGGAATAGGCAGGAATGCACAAAACAGCCCGATAAAGCATGAGGCTGAAATGGATGTTCGATTGATATGGAATAAATTAGGATCCTTAAACAAGGGCCCCATCCAGTGGATAGCTCGGCTTTCTACAATTTTATGGGGGTCAGGTAACCACCGACGTAAGGTCTTCCTAGGCATAACTTCCTGGCCAGAAGAAAATAATGCGCGATTATGCCCAGTTTTATACAGTTAGACCACTGCTTATACCAACTGGGTTGAAAGTAAGCGTGGGTTTGAGGGGCACTGTTATTTTGAAAGTGGCGATGTTGTGATAGTACCGTGTGAAAGTGACAAGATGTAATATTGTTGCTCGACAGCATGCCTATAAAGTCTGATCTAGATTAACGTAATGAGATAATAAGGAATATCTTATGGAAACACTTTACACGAGTTGGGTATATACCATCCTGAATTTCCTAGCAGCGGGCTTTGTTGTACTGTTAGGCTTGGGTCTTGTTTCGTTGGTCGTTATTTACATTCTGGATGTTACCCAAACTAAACAAGCGGTTCGTCGTAATTATCCAATAATTGGACGGTTCCGTTATCTTTTTGAGCATATGGGTGAATTCTTCCGGCAATACTTTTTTGCCATGGATAGAGAGGAATTACCCTTTAATCGTGCCGAACGCTCTTGGGTATACAGGGCGGCCAAAAATGTTGATCGAACGTTGGCATTTGGCTCTACTCGTGACCTTCGTCCAGCGGGTTCCATTTATTTTGTGAATTGCGCTTATCCGACACTAGATGAAGATGCTGTTGCCGCCAGCCCTATTACTATTGGCCCTTATTGTGAACAACCCTATACCACGGCATCCCTCACAAATATTTCAGGTATGAGCTATGGCGCGTTGTCGAAACCGGCGGTGCAGGCACTTTCCTATGGTGCAAAGAAGGCAGGGTGTTGGCTTAATACTGGTGAGGGTGGAATGTCGTCTTATCACCTAGAAGGGGGATGTGACATTGTTTTCCAAATTGGTACTGCAAAATTTGGTGTTTGTGATAGCGAGGGGAAACTGAGTGACGAGCGATTAAAAAAAGCGGCTGCTCATCCAGAAGTTAAAATGTTTGAAATTAAATTAAGTCAGGGCGCAAAGCCGGGTAAAGGTGGAATTCTTCCCGGGTCGAAGGTGACGGAAGAGATTGCAACCATTCGGGCAATTGAGGTAGGGAAGGCTGCTATCAGCCCCAACCGTCATCCAGAAATTAAAGATGCGGATAGTTTGTTGGACATGATTGCCCGGGTCAGGGCTGTTACGGGAAAGCCCGTTGGCATCAAAGCTGCTATTGGTGATACGCACTGGCTTGAGGGCTTGTGTCATCTGATACTGGTCCGTGGTGTAGAGTCAGCCCCCGATTTTATAACGGTGGATGGCGCAGAAGGTGGCTCTGGTGCGGCGCCCAAGTCATTGCTGGATTATATGGGGCTACCTATCTGTGAAAGCCTCCCTGATGTAGTAGATCTGTTGCGTGGTTATGGATTACGTGATCGGATAAAAGTGATTGCGTCAGGCAAAATAATTGTGCCTTCGGGTGTGGCTTGGGCATTTTGTATGGGGGCAGACTTTGTGGTCAGTGCTCGAGGCTTTATGTTTTCGTTAGGCTGTATCCAAGCGATGCAATGTAATAAAAATACCTGCCCTACCGGTGTGACGACGCATAATCCTAAGTTGCACCGAGGCTTGAACTCAGAGTTGAAGTCAGAGCGTGTGGCCAACTATGTTGCTAATTTGGCCTATGATGTGGGAGTTATTGCCCATTCATGCGGGGTTCGCGAGCCCCGGGAGTTAAGGCGTACACATGCAAGAATAGTGACTGGTTCAGGGCGTTCCGTCACTCTGGAGAGCTTGTACCCTACAGTGGCAACGGGATCTTTGTGCTCATCTAGGGTTTAGGCAGTTAGGTGTTAGCTTCCTAGGTATCAAGCCTTGTGAGCGGGGAAGTATGTTTTGATGCCGGTAGCGAGAGGACTTCTAAACCAGACTGTAAGTAAACTTAAACGGTCTATTTTACGCTGATTTTTCGTGTATTTTGTGGGGCAAACCATAAATTAAACCAATTTCAGCGTGCGTGATTTCAAAGCATTTTAATGCACATTACATTACCGCCTAAAAGACTTGGAGTTGATGTTTGAAAGAACGAGTTTTGGTTGTGGTAATAGCCAGTGTAGGTACAGAATTAGAACTCTGTTTACTGGAGACTTCGCTCGTGAGGCAATAAAAGAAGTAGATTGTAACAGTGGACAATGTCAGCGATGGGACGTAAGGGTCGTTACTCGATAGCACTTTTCTTGACGATGTCCTCAGCATGTAAGTCTGGTCTAGTTACCACGTCAGCTGTTTAGGGCATTAAAATATTTGGGTACTATTTCCGAGGCGGGGCCGTAAAGCTGTTCTGCAAACAGGGAGCCGTTGGTCGAAGATTCTAAATTCAACTCTACGGTGTGGGCTCCGACAGCCTTAGCTATTTCAAAAAATCCCGCAGCAGGGTAGACGTTGCCCGAGGTCCCTATAGCAACAAATAAGTCGCATTGTTCTAATGCCTGATAAATTTCGTCCATGTACAGAGGCATTTCGCCAAACCATACAATATGAGGACGAAGATTTCCTGGTGTTCCACAACATTGGCAGGTGGATAAAGAGTCTGTGGGTGCTTGTTGTTCAAAAATGAGGCCAGATTGCTGACAGCGTATTTTGAGCAGCTCGCCGTGCATATGAAATAGGTTGCTGGTACCTGCGCGTTCGTGAAGATCGTCTATATTTTGGGTTATTAATGTGAAGAGGCCAGAAAACCGCTGCTCAAAACTCGCTAGAGCGTTGTGTGCCATATTGGGTTTAACTTCTTGGCTTAGAAGCTGGTCACGTCGTAAGTTATAGAAGCGATATACGGTTTCTGGATCTCGAATGAAGCCTTCTGGTGTTGCTACGTCCTCGATTTTGTGGTCTTCCCATAGTCCATCGCGGGCTCGAAATGTACGTATTCCAGACTCGGCAGAAATTCCAGCACCTGTTAAGACAACAATGGATTGGTACTTTTTAAGTGGCATGTTATTAATAGAGAAGCTTCATGGTGGACAAACTATTTCATGATCTTTGAGTCACATAGCTATCATATTCTGGCAGAATTACTGAATGCGCGATACAAGATCACTGTTATTGAACACAGAGTTCCCTGCTTTAAAAAGAGCTGAACTCAACATATTGCAGGTAAATCTGGGTTATCTGTGTAATCTAAGTTGTACACATTGTCATGTGAATGCTGGGCCAAAACGTACAGAGTTAATGGATTTGGCTACTGTAGATCTCGTGTTGTTTGTATTGAAACAGAAAAAAATAATGACGCTGGATTTGACTGGCGGTGCTCCGGAAATGAACCCTCATTTTCGCTATCTGGTTGCAGAGGCGACAAAATTGGGGGTTGAGGTAATAGATCGCTGCAATCTCACCATTCTTTTAGAGCCGGGTTATGAGGGACTGCTCCAGTTTCTTGTCGATCATCGTGTGACGATCATTGCATCGTTACCTTGTTACTCAGAAAAAAATGTATCGGAGCAGCGGGGCAAAGGCGTTTTCGAGCTTAGTATAGAAGCTTTAAAAATGTTAAATGACAAGGGTTATGGCATCGAACCTTCTTTGCCGTTGAATTTGGTGTACAACCCCAATGGCGCTTTTTTACCGCCAGAACAATACCAATTGGAGTGTGATTACAAAGAACGACTCCGATCGGATTATGGGGTTGAGTTTAATCAGCTTTTGACTATTACCAATATGCCTATTAGCCGTTTTGGTGCAGTGTTGCTGGCCAAGGGCGAATACGATCAATACATGGATCTGTTGAAAAGTCATTTCTCTGCGTCAAATTTAGAGACATTGATGTGTCTCCACACAATTAGTGTCGATTGGCAGGGAAACATTTACGATTGTGATTTTAATCAGATGTTGGAAGTGCCAATACCTGCAGAAGCGTTGATGGGTGTTATCGCTTCGGATAGTACGGGTGCTCACCATCTACGGGATTTGTTGGAAAAGGACATGTTTGGCCAAAGCATTGCCATTGGCGATCACTGTTATGGTTGTACTGCCGGGCAGGGTAGTAGTTGTGGCGGAGCGCTGGATTTATAGTGGCGATGTCAGAGTCTGTTCCTCTTAGTATTATTATCCCAACCCTAAATGAGCAAGATGTGATAGAGGCTTGTCTTGATAATTTACAGCCACTGAAAGAAATGGGTGTAGAAATCATCGTTTCAGATGGCGGTAGTATTGACCGAACGTGTGAACTTGCTGCCCCCTATGCAGGGTCGTCAATGGCGAGAGTGGACGTTCTTGTCAAATGAACGCCGGTGCAGGGATAGCCCGTGGTCAGTTTTTTTTGTTTCCTCAGCCGACACACAATTACCTCAACATTTCTCAGTGGCGTTGTTACTGGGTGCCCAATGGGGATTCTTCCCGTTAAGGTTAACTGGTTCAGCATGGAAAAGACCTTGGGGAGCGAGAGTGTCATGCGTTTGTTGATCGATTAACTAAATATTCTCATGTGATTATCATCGGTAGTGATTACCCCTCTCTAGATGGGCGCTATGTTGCCCAGGCGTTGGATATTCTCAATAAGGGTGTTCCGGCTGTCTTTGGTCCGGCAACAGATGGAGGGTATGTTTTGATTGGGCTGAGCCGTGTAGATAGCGACTTGTTTGAAGGGGTTTCATGGGGAACAGAACAGGTCATGTCACAGACTCGACAGCGGTTGATTGGACTGGGTTGGCAGTGGCAAGAATTGACACCATTACCGGATATTGACCGCCCGGAGGACCTGAAAGGGTTGTCTGAGTACGAAAAATTCAGATGTTTTTTAGCATAAACAATCAACCCATTGAAATTTATGGGTTTATTTTTCTTGACGGTTTTTCATTTTAAGCCTATTTTTCGGAAATATAGACAGAGGAAAATTCCTGTATCGCTAAAGTATTTAATATCGAGATGGAGGAATTTCGATATGAGTGGTGACGAAATGTTAGATGATGATGATTTTGACGTTGAAGATGAAACGATTGAGCTTGATGTTGAGGCTAAAGAGGTTCCCCGTGTGGCTGATATTGATGCGAGGCGTCGTTTGGAAGATCAGTTAGAAGAAAGACGTCTTAGAAGAATGACCCAGGATTATGACTTTGATCTGGATTGATAACGTCAATTAATGGCGTAATAGTTGTTTATAGATGTTAATGGCACTTTAATTCCCATATCTTTTCTCTTTTTCTTAAAGTTTTTGGCATAATACCGCCTTTGTTATTGGCCGGACTATCTACTATTGCCTAATAAAGCACTTCCTTCCACAAGTTCACAGGCCCTAAAGACGCTTGAATTAAAGGCTCTCTCTTTTGAACGAGACGACCGCCTATTGTTTTCTGATGTCTGTGTGGCCCTTGAATCAGGTGATATTCTACAAGTTGAAGGCCCGAATGGCTGTGGTAAAACGACACTGCTGCGTATTATCACGACAGCATTAAACCCATTGTCGGGGCAGTTGTTGTGGCAGGGGAAGGATGTCTCACGATATCGTCAAAGCTACCTACAAAATTTGCTATTTCTCGGTCATTTACCCGGGTTAAAACAGTCATTGTCCCCAGAGGAGAACTTGGTCTGGTGGCGACGACTGAATAGCAGTCATCGGTCGCTCAGTAATACTGAAGCATTGGCACGTATGGGATTGCAAGGTTATGAGGATATTCCTTGTTTTCAGTTGTCTGCAGGACAGCAGCGTCGTGCTGCATTATCCCGGCTGTTGATTACCGAAGCACCGTTATGGGTGCTAGATGAACCATTTACAGCCATTGATAAACAGGGTGTGAACGAGCTTGAAACCTTGCTAACTGCTCATGCTGAAAAGGGCGGTATCATTATATTATCTACTCATCAGGACTTGGGTATAAAAGGTCTGAAGCGGTTGTCACTGCCAGCTTTGGCGGGGGCTGTCCCATGAAAGGGCAAGGCTTTGTCGCTATTTTTCAGCGTGATTTATTGTTGGCTTTTCGTCACCGAGGTGAAATAGCTAACCCCGTTATTTTCTTTTTCATTGTCGTGACGTTAATTCCATTGGGTTTGACCCCAGAGGCCAGCAGGCTTGCCGAAATTGCCCCTGGCATTCTTTGGGTAATGGCATTGTTAGCATCACTGCTATCCGTGGAAGGGATGTTTCAAAGTGATTACCGCGATGGAACCCTTGAACAGATAGTTATTCTACCTCAGCCCCTGTATTTGATGGTGCTGGCAAAAATACTGGTACACTGGTTGGTTACTGGTCTGCCTCTGACTCTTTTGGCGCCTGTTTTAGGTATGATGTTGTCATTACCTGAAGCGGGTTATTTACCTTTGGTTTTGAGTTTATTTATGGGTACCGCAGTCTTGAGTTTGGTCGGTGCTATCGGCGCGGCGTTGACCGTGGCGTTGCGTAAAGGTGGATTACTGCTTTCTTTGATTGTGGTGCCGCTGTATATGCCTGTGCTGATTTTTGGTGCGAGTACCGTTCAGCGAGCAGTGGATGGTTTTCCTGTAGAAGGACCGCTGGCCATAATGGGTGCATTGCTGGCTTTTTCGTTGCTTGTTTCTCCTTTTGCTACGGCGGGTGCACTGCGTATCAGCATGCAGGGTTAAGGTTTTTTTTAGGATAGTTTTGAATCGAGAGGATTGACGTAGATATGTGGCAGTGGTTTCACCGCTTAGGATCGCCGCGCTGGTTTTACCAGGCCAGCGGCAAATGGTTGCCGTGGCTCTCTCTTTTGACCGCGGTACTTTTGTGTATTGGTGTGGTTTGGGGGCTTGGTTTTGCTCCTCAAGATGCTAAGCAAGGCAACAGTTTTCGGATTATCTATATTCATGTGCCGGCATCTTTTCTTGCATTGGCCGGTTATTACGTGATGGCGCTTGCCGGAGCAGTCGGCTTGATTTGGAAAATGAAACTTGCCGATATGGTGATGAAGTCTGCAGCACCGATTGGTGCCGTTTTAACGTTTATTGCTCTACTGACGGGTGCCATTTGGGGGAAGCCAACTTGGGGTGCTTATTGGGTCTGGGATGCTCGGATTACGTCAATGTTGGTATTGTTTTTTTTATATTTGGGCGTGATTGCTCTGCAATACTCCTATAGCAGTCAAGATTCTGCCAGCAAGGCCAGTGCCGTGTTGTCGTTAGTTGGTATGGTAAATATTCCTATCATCTATAAATCTGTTGATTGGTGGTATACCTTACACCAGCCTGCCACCATCAAGTTCACGGAAGCCCCCTCTATGCACCCCGATATGTTCCAACCCCTGTTGGTGATGATCTTGGGCTTTTACTGTTTTTATGCCGTGGTATTGATACTTACCACCCGGGTTGAAATACTTTACCGAGAACGGCGTACTCGTTGGGTTCAAGATCTAGTGCTTGAAGAGTCAGGCAACGCAAGTTCTGGTAAAATTTAACGCTAAAAAGGTTTGGTAAATGTTTCAGTTTGAGAGCGTCAACGACTTTATCCATATGGGAGGCCATGGGTACTATGTTTGGTCTGCATATTTTATTTCGTTAAGTGCCCTGACGTGGTTGGTCATGAGTCCGTTAATCCGTAGAAGAAAGTTTATTCAAGAGATGGGGCATCAGCGTCGGAGAGAGCTTGCGCGACAGTGAAGTGTCAGTCGTGGGGCCGATGATCGCTCCCATGTGTTTAGTGAATAGAGCGGGTAGTGTGGATAATCTTTATAACATGCTATTTATTACTGCTTAAGCAAAGAGGAAATTATGCATCCAGTACGACGTCAGCGTCTGTTTATGGTGGTTTTTATTGTGGTGATGGCCTCTGTCGCAGTAGGCTTGTTGAGCTTCGCGCTGCGAGAAAATATCAACTTGTTTTACCCACCCTCCGATATTGTGTCTGGTGAAGCCCCTGTGGGTGTCAATATCCGCGCTGGTGGTATGGTTGTAAAAGATAGCGTGATTCGTGCAGAGGACTCTTTGTTTACTCGTTTCCAGATCACCGATGGAGAAGCACAGGTGGAGGTTCATTACACTGGAATCCTCCCTGATTTGTTTGCTGATGGTGAAGCTGCAGTGGTCACAGGGGAGCTAAATCAGAATGGTATTTTTATGGCCTCAGAAGTGTTGGCCAAACATGATGAAAATTATACCCCGCCGGAAGTAGCTGACGCGATGGAGGCGGCCCATCAACGGGCAAATGCAGGTGGTACGGAGACTGCAGTTGCCACTGAAACTTCATTAGATGTCAAGACCTACTCTAAATAGAAAATAGTCCAACAGGATACGAAAGAGATGATGGCTGAGTACGGGCATTTTGCACTGATATTGGCGTTGGTTTTGGCGCTAATACAAGCGGTACTTCCTCTGGTTGGTGCCGGGGTAGGTAATCGCCTTTGGATGGCCACAGCAAGGCCCTTAGTGGCCGGACAAACATTGATGGTGCTATTTAGTTTTGGTTGTCTGGTCAGCCTTTTTCTCCATGACGATTTCTCAGTACGTTATGTGGCTGAGAATTCAAATACGTTGTTGCCAGATCAATATAAAGTCAGTGCTGTATGGGGTGCCCATGAGGGCTCGTTGTTACTCTGGGTACTGATTCTTGCCCTGTGGAGTTTTGCTGTAGCGCTGTTCAGCCGTACCTTGCCTCAACAATTGGTCGCTCGGGTATTAGGCATCATGGGCTTAATCAGTGTTGGTTTTTACCTGTTCTTATTATTGACCTCAAACCCTTTCGCCAGAAGTTTGCCATTTTTTCCGAGTGAAGGCTCTGACCTGAATCCGCTACTTCAAGATGTTGGGCTGATTTTTCACCCGCCAATGCTTTACATGGGCTATGTGGGCTTTTCTGTCGCTTTTTCTTTCTCTATCGCAGCATTGTTGGCTGGCAGGATGGATGCGGCCTGGGCGCGCTGGACACGCCCTTGGACCAATGTGGCCTGGATGTTTTTAACATTAGGCATCGCTTTGGGTAGCTGGTGGGCATATTACGAGTTGGGCTGGGGGGGCTGGTGGTTCTGGGATCCCGTTGAAAATGCTTCATTTATGCCTTGGCTCGTCGGGACAGCATTAGTACATAGCTTGGCTGTTACTGAAAAACGTGGTGTATTCCGGAGTTGGACACTGCTTCTGGCCATTGTTGCGTTTTCTCTAAGCCTATTGGGTACATTTTTAGTGCGTTCTGGTGTGCTTACGTCAGTGCATGCTTTTGCTGCCGATCCCACTCGAGGCGTTTTTATACTTGCCTTCCTCGCCATTGTGGTAGGTGGTTCATTACTGCTCTTCGCGCTTAAGGGACCAGCCATAAAAAGCGTGGCAAGTTTTTCTGGGTTATCTCGGGAAATGTTTATGCTGATTAACAACATTCTGTTGGTCGGTATCATGATGATTATCCTGTTAGGGACGCTCTATCCACTGATCGCAGATGTTTTGGATTGGGGAAAAATTTCAGTGGGGCCACCTTATTTCAATCTATTTTTTGTGCCTTTAATACTGTTGTTGGCCGTTCTTATGGCGATGGGCTCTGTGTTGCGCTGGAAGCGTAACCCTTCCACCAACTTAAAACGCTATTTCAATATACCTCTATTGCTTTCTCTCTTGTTGGGAGGTTTGTTCCCGCTGTTGTATGACGGTTACGAGTTGATGGCTGCAGTGACAGTCATGGTTGCTGTCTGGGTGATAACCGTAACGTTTCTGGATCTTTGGCATAAATCCGGACATTCGCGATCGCGTTGGTATGGGTTAAGTCGCCTCAAAGGTAGTTACTATGGGATGGTGATAGCCCACCTTGGTGTGGCTGTGTGTATTGTGGGTGCGGGTTTAACCAGTATTTACAGTATTCAGCGTGATGTTCGTATGGAACCGGGTGAACAAGCAAATGTTGCGGGTTACCAGTTTGAATTTAAGGGTATGAAGCCTGTTCAGGGACCTAACTTTATTGCTGATGAGGCGTTGATAGTGGTGACAAAAAATAATGGTTTAGTGGCTAAACTTAAACCGCAAAAGCGCCGTTATCTGGCCAGCGGTCAAACCATGACAGAGGCTGCTATTGATGGCGGGTTAATGCGTGATCTTTATGTGGCGCTGGGCGAGCCCCTGAAGGGGGATGCTTGGGCTATTCGCGTGTATGTGAAGCCCTTTGTTCGTTGGATTTGGTTGGGAGCGTTGATGGTTGCTGTGGGTGGATTACTTGCCGTCTTGGATAAGCGCTATCGAAGCTACCGAGCCACGGCTACTGCTGAAGAAGGGTTGGCTGTCAGCACTTAGTTGCTAGGGGCTTATGGTAGATGAAAATATGATGGAATTAATGTGCAGGTATTATTTATGCAAAGACTGAAACTATTCATACCTTTGATCATCTTTATCGTATTGGCTGTGTTTTTGTTGAGCGGTTTGGAGCGTGATCCGAATGCTATGCCATCAGCATTGATTAATCAGCCTATGCCTGAGTTCCTATTACCTGTTCTAGGTCACGAAACTCAACTGGTAGATCAACAAATTTTTCAGGGAAAACCTGCACTATTAAACGTTTGGGCAACCTGGTGTATTTCCTGCAGAGTCGAGCATCCTTATTTGAATAAACTGTCAGTACAGGGTATTCGTATCATTGGCCTGAATTATAAAGATGACACCGCAGAGGCTAACAAGTGGTTGGTTGAAAAGGGCGACCCTTACGCTTTAAGTATTGTTGATAGTGACGGCCGTATGGGGTTAGACCTAGGTGTGTTTGGTGCCCCAGAAACCTATGTGGTCGATGGCACAGGCACTATTCGCTACAAACATGTGGGTGTGGTGGATGACCGAATTTGGCAAAAGTACTTATTGCCAGTTTGGCAACAAGTTCAATAAACCCGGTTTCTCACGAGAGATTACATATCTTAATGAGTCCTCGTTGGTACTAGCTAGGATCAGTTTGGCAAAATTAGTTTGGAATGAGATACGTTAAGTAAAGGAAAGACAATGGCTAAAGAAGATTATCAGCGGGGTATGAGTGTACGGCGTCGAGTGATGGGTGACGAATTTGTTGATAGAGCAATGGATGCAGTGACTGATTTTACCCAGCCCGTGCAAGATTATATCAATGAGAATTGTTGGGGTTCTGTTTGGGCCAGAGAAACGCTTCCGCTGAAAACACGCAGCATTATCACTATTGCAGTATTGGCGGCTCTCAAGGCTCCCAATGAGTTAAAAGGCCATGTTAGAGGCGCTGTTCGTAACGGCTGTACACCTGAAGAAATACGTGAAATTTTGTTGCACACGGGCCCTTATATTGGTGCGCCAGCATTGCAGGAAGCATTTCGTGCGGCAAAGGAAGTGCTTGAAGAATCAGAAGGTACTTGAGTAAAAGCAGTTGGAAAAGGTGCCTTTTTATAGGGTGCTTATGATTGAGTACTTACAATAAAATGGCGGACCGGACGGGGCTCGAACCCGCGACCTCCGGCGTGACAGGCCGGCATTCTAACCAGCTGAACTACCGGTCCGCATTGCTCTTTCTTTTTACCACTAAATAAATGGTGGGTGGTACAGGGGTCGAACCTGTGACCTACGCCTTGTAAGGGCGCCGCTCTACCAACTGAGCTAACCACCCAAGAGCGGAGGTTATTCTACTCATTCAAGTGAATCGGTCAAGGTGATATGGCCCAGATTGGTCAAGATAGTCTAGCCGGCATGGGTTGGCGGGAATTAATCACTCAACATAAACAGCTGAATAATACAGGAACGAACTAGGTGTTTAAGTGCATACAAAATTACATGGTGTTACTACTATTGGTGTTTGTCAGTAGTTCAGCGCTTTCTGTGGTGGAGGTAAGAGAGTTCTCATCAGATCAACTGCGTGATCGATTTCAGGTGTTGGCAAATGAGTTACGTTGTCCCAAATGTCAAAATCAGAATCTAGCTGATTCAAATTCACCTATCTCAGCAGACTTACGCACAGAAATTTTCCGTCTGCTTGAGGAGGGTAAGAGTGACCAGGAAATTATTGATTTTCTGGTAGCGCGTTACGGTGAATTTGTGATGTATCGTCCTCCTGTGAAGAAAACCACTTTAATGCTTTGGTTGGCCCCCGGGCTGCTATTTCTATTTGGAATTATCATTGTTCTGGCCATTCGGCAGCGGCAGTCGCATCGCAGTCTACCGGCTTCTGAGTTGGAAGGTGATGAGTTACAGCGTTTGGACGAATTGTTGGGTGACACGCCCGTTATTAATGCGCGTGACGAAGAGACCGAAGATAAAAAGCCTGACACCAAAACGGATGAAGAGGTGAGAGCATGATGTGGTTGGTCTTTGCACTGTTAACAATATTAGCGGCTACGTTTATTGTTTTTCCATTACTTAAAAGCACTCGTAAATCTACGGCAGATCTGGGTTCGAGTGCTTCTGACTTGGTTGAGCATGCTAATGTCGTATTGTTTAAAGAACAGTTGGCTGACCTAGATCTCCAGCTGGCTGAAGGCGATATTGATGATGTGCAATATGCTGAGCTGGTATCCGAGCAAAAGCGACTTTTGTTGGTGGATACGCCAGCTAATGCGAACTCATGTTCAAAAGACAAATCCGGTCGTGGTGCTTGGCTCGTACTGGTTTGTTTGTTACTCACGCCCATATTGGCATTTAGCTTGTATCAAATGTTAGGCGCTAGTGACGATGTTGAAATTACTGAATTATTGCAGTTGCGTGCCAGCGAACCAATGAGTGATGAAGAGAGTGCGACGTTAAGTCAAAAAATTCAGGTCAAATTATCCCGACGCATTCTCAGTGAGCCAGACCATACATTTTATCTGGTGACCTTAGCCCGACTACAAATGGATGAGGCTGACTTTGTGGGTGCCACCGCGTCATACCGGCAGGCTGTTGAAGTGAACCCTAATGATTCAGAGCTTTTAGCTGAGTATGCTCAGGCATTGTATTTTGCCGCAGGCAGTAAATTTGAAGGAGAGGCCGGTGCTGTTCTAGATAATGCTTTGGCTCTCGACCCCGACAATCTGACTGCTTTGGGCCTGCAGGGTATCCGGTCCTTTGAGTCGGGTGAATATTTATTGGCTATTAGCAGTTGGCAGGCTGCATTGAAGGCTATTTCTCCTCAGAGTTCCCAGGCTCAGGCGTTACAGTCTGGGATTTTTCGTGCTCGGAAACTCTTGGGTGAAGATCTTCCTGCTTTAATTGTGGAAGTTGCCCTGTCACCTGAACTTGAGGCTACTCCGAGTCAAACAGTTTACGTCTTTGCTCGCGAATGGCAGGGTAAGCCAATGCCTCTGGCCGTAGCAAAGCTGTTAGTGGAAAATTTGCCGACAACGGTCACACTTGATGACTCCATGGCGATGGTCGGTGGTCTATCTTTATCTTCGGTAGCCCTGGTAGAGGTGGTAGCACGTGTTTCTACAACCGGATCAGCAATTCCCTCTGACGGTGATCTTGAAGGATCGACCGGTAAGCTAGAAATGAATAACGATCAAAAGCTAATCCACGTGATTATAGATCGCCAGTTATAGGTTGTTGTTTATCATTTTCCATTGCTTGTGGCTGTAGCCCAGCCGTGTAAAATCACCACCGTATCTTTATAATAAGAAGCTCGCTTGGCATGATGATGACAATAGAGAAAATTCTGGTAAGACTGCCAAAACGAAAGAGATTTTCATGCGCTTAAAATGCATTAAATTGGCCGGTTTCAAGTCCTTTGTGGATCCGACTACGGTTTCATTTCCCAGTAACCTCTGTGCTGTTGTTGGGCCAAATGGTTGCGGTAAATCAAACATCATTGATGCGGTTCGCTGGGTGATGGGCGAAAGTTCTGCTAAGCATTTGCGCGGCGAGTCGATGACTGACGTTATTTTTAACGGTTCAGGTGGTCGTAAACCTGTTGGGCAGGCTACGATTGAGCTCGTGTTTGATAATTCTGATGGAAGTCTGGGTGGTGAATATGCCGGCTGGAGTGAAATTTCTATCAAGCGAAAAGTCACCAGAGATAGTCAGTCAAACTATTACCTAAATGGTAATAAATGCCGTCGTCGTGATATTACCGACATTTTTCTTGGTACTGGCCTGGGTCCTCGTAGTTACGCCATTATTGAGCAGGGCATGATCTCAAATATGATTGAGGCCAAGCCCGATGAACTCCGTGTTTACATTGAAGAAGCTGCAGGAATTTCCAAATACAAAGAGCGTCGTAAGGATACGGAAAACCGCATGCGACGAACCCAAGAAAATCTCGAGCGCCTTACGGATATTCGTGAGGAGTTAGGGCGTCAGTTAAGCCGCCTTGAGCGCCAGGCACAAGCGGCAGAAAAATATACAGAATTTAAAAAAGAAGAACGCCAAATTAAGGCTGAGTTACAGGCGTTGCGGTGGAGGGGCCTTGACTCCCAAGCTTCAGAGCATCGCAAGTCTATTACTGAGCATGAGTTGAAAGTGGAAGCGCTGGTTACGGAGCGAAGTGGTTGTGATACCTCTCTCGAACGTCATCGTGCAGAGTACACAGAGTTTGGTGATAATTTTAATGAAGTGCAAGGGAAGTATTACGCTATTGGTGCTGAAGTAGCTCGTATCGAGCAGGCTATTCAGCATGTACAGAATCGTGCTCGAGAATTACAACAGGATGTAGAACAAACTGAACGAAACTATATTGAGTCAGAAGAACATCTGCGGGTAGACCGCCAAAAAGCTTTGGGTTGGGAAGCAGAGCTACAAGAAATTGCGCCTGAATTGGAAAAAATTCAGTCAGTGGAAGAGCTGTCTCAGGCGACACTGCAAGAGGCGGAAGAAACCATGCAGACCTGGCAAATGACGTGGGACGAGTTTAATCATACCGCTTCAGAACCACGTCAACAGGCCGAAGTGCAGCAGTCTCGTATTCAGCACTTGGAGCAGGTGTTGAGACGTCTGGCAGAGCGAATAGAGAAAACCCAAAGTGAATATCAGGGGTTGAGTGATAGTTCTCTACAAGATGACATCCGTTTATTGCAGGAGCAGTTGGCGGAAGTGGAGCTTGAATCTGGAGAGAAGAAAACTTATCTAGATGCCATGACGGGGCAGATGGCTGATTGCCGTACCACGGTGCAGCAGCTAGATGTGCAATTGGATAGCTCTCGTACTCAGCTGCAGACCATGCTGGGTAGAAAAGCATCATTGGAAGCGCTGCAGCAGGCAGCACTGGGTGGTGAAGGCGACCAACAACAGTGGTTGGAACATAATCAGCTGGAGAGCAGTCCACGGTTGGCTGAAACACTTCAGGTTGAACCCGGTTGGGAAACTGCGGCAGAGACAGTGCTGGGCCGTTATCTGCAAGCTGTTTGTGTAGATAACGTGGGTAGCCTTGGTGATAAATTGGGTACTTTCACTAAAGGTGAGTTGGTGTTGGTGGATAGCTCCGCCGGCAGTGAAATGTCTGAGATCGCCGGAAACTCACTTTCAAGAAAAATTACAGGTTCACATGCTGGCGCGATGCTTAGCGGTATTTATGCTGTCGATAATCTAAATTCTGCATTGGCGATGCGTGGGAAGCTTAAGCCCGGTGAGTCTGTGGTGACACAAGACGGCCTCTGGCTTGGTGCTAACTGGCTGCGGGTTGCACGTGACCAAGATGCTACCGTAGGTGTGCTGAAAAGAAAGCAAGAGCTTGCGTTGTTGGATGTGGAGTTGTCAGAGTGTCGAGCCAATACCTCCGAACTTGAGCAGCAAAAAAATACCAGTGAAGAGCAACTTCGTGGTTTAGAAACTCAGCGTGAGACCATCAGACGAGAAGTGGCTGACCAGCAACGTCAGTATGCTGAGATACGCTCAAAGCTCAGCGCGAACACTATGCAGGTGGAGCAATTCGCTGCCCGCCGTGAGCGTGCAGACAGTGAGCTAGCTGAAGCAAAACAGCAACAACAACAGGAATTGGAAAACTTGGCTGAGGCACGTCAGTTGCTGTCTGAGGCCATAGAAGTTATGGAGCAGGATACTCAGCGTCGTGAAGCACTCTTGCAACAGCGTGATGAAACGCGTGCGGTATTGGATCAGGCTCGGCAGAGTGCTCGTCATGATCGAGATCGTAAACATGAACTGGCCATGCGAGAGAAATCAGTCAGCACCCAATTACAATCCATTCGTGAGGGTATTGGACGTTTGGAAGTTCAGGTGGCTCGACTACAGGAGCGTCGGGAGCAGTTGCGGGAGTCATTTAAGCAAGATGAAGATCCCAGCCTAGAATTGAAAGAACAGCTTGCCGAGCAATTAGAGGTTCGACTAACCGCGGAGAAGGCGTTGGCGGATGCAAGGCGTGCGGTAGAGGCTGTTGAGCATCAGATGCGTGAAATTGAGCAGCGCCGAAATGCTCTGGAGAACGACACCCAAGAACAACGTTCTTTACTTGAGCAGCAAAGGTTGGTCGCTCAAGATCTGGAAACGCGAAATAGAACCATTATGGAACAAATCAGTGAGCATGGTTTTGAACTTGATGCTCTACTGGGTGTGTTGCCCGAAGATGCCGACCTTGCAGAGTGGGAGCAGTCTCTGGAGAAAATAGGCAATCGAATTCAGCGATTGGGACCGATTAATTTGGCCGCTATTGATGAATATAAAATTGAATCTGAGCGTAAAGATTATCTCGATACTCAGAATGCTGAGTTACAAGAGGCTCTTGAGACTCTGGGAAATGCGATTCGTAAAATTGACCGTGAAACTCGAACTCGATTCAAAGAAACCTTTGATCTGATTAATACTTCCCTTCAAGAGCTTTTCCCAAAACTCTTTGGTGGTGGGCATGCATATCTGGAGTTGACGGGAGATGACTTACTGGACACTGGTGTGACCATTATGGCCAGACCGCCCGGCAAGAAAAATACGACAGTTCATCTGCTTTCTGGTGGAGAAAAAGCACTGACAGCTATTGCTTTGGTCTTTTCCATCTTCCACCTTAACCCGGCACCTTTTTGTATGCTGGATGAAGTCGATGCACCTTTGGATGACGCCAATGTGGGGCGTTATGCCAGAATTATTGAAGAGATGTCGGCCAAGGTGCAATTTATTTATATTTCGCACAATAAAATTGCCATGGAAATGGCCAATCAGTTGATGGGGGTTACTATGCACGAGGCTGGTGTTTCTCGCTTGGTTAGTGTTGATGTTAATCAAGCCGTTGAGCTGGCAGAGGCTTAAACCTTAGTTTTATTCGAATCGTGGGTTTTGTTCCAAGAAGAGGTAAACCTCTTTACATTAGAGTAGCTTATATTAAAGTAGCCTGTGGTTAAGAAACCCCTATTTTATTGAACATTTTGGATAACTGGCAGGTTTGGAAAACGATGGAATTTGGTGCTCGAGAAATGATGATAGCTTTAGGTGCTCTGGTGGCGCTGGCAATCATGCTTGATATTATTCGTCGTGTCCGTAGTGCCCGCTATGAAAAAATTCATATGCCCCGTCGAAAACAACCTATTTTTGATGATACAGATATTGACGAATTTGGCAGTGAGCTACCCAGCGGTGGAGCTAGAGTTGTTAGCTATCGTGATGAAGCCGATGTGGAAGAACTCGGTAAAACGGTTAGAGCCCGAGCTGAAGCGAATAAACCTAAGCTGTCGGTACCTATTCGGGAACCACAGCAGTCGAGTTTGAATCTAGATGAGCCACCTACGGCTGATGGTCATTACCAGCGTGTTGCACCTCAATCACTACCGGGTAAAAAAGTCACTGAAAAAGCACGAAAAAGCGAGCAAGTACCCGTGGCTAGTGTGGTGGTCTTACACTTGATGGCGAAGGAAAGCGAATTCTTTCAGGGTGAGCAATTGCTGGATGCGCTGCTACGACAAGGGCTACGTTATGGCTCTATGAAAATTTTTCATCGGCATGAAAAAGAAGATGGTGCTGGCCCTGTTATCTACAGTGTGGCTAATTCGGTAAATCCTGGCACCTTTGACTTAAACGATATGGCCCAACTGACAACGCCAGGTATTAGCTTGTTCTTTGCAATGGAAGATGTCGATGACCCCGGTGCAGGGTTGGATATTTTGCTCAATGCGGCAAAGGAAATAGCCATTGAGTTAGGGGGTGAACTGAAGGACGAGAGTCGCAGTGCATTTACCCGTCAAACTGAAGATCATTATCGTCAACGAGTTGCAGATTTCAGCCGAACCCAGCTTTCTGGGATTGAATAATGGCCGGTGCTGACCGGGCAGTCTATGATGAGGCTGCCGCCCTTCGCCAACAGCTGAATCGCCATAATCACCTTTACTACGTACTTGATGATCCCTCTATTCCCGACGTGGAATACGATCGGCTCATGCGAAGACTTCAGCAACTTGAAGCGGAATATCCCTCCCTAAAAACAGCAGACTCACCAACGCAACGAGTGGGTGGTGAACCGCTTAAGGCATTTAACTCTGTTGTTCATGAAGTGCCGATGCTATCCCTTGATAATGCCTTTAATGATGAAGAGCTATTAGAGTTTCATCGCAGGGTGACCGAACGTTTGAAGCTGTCAGGATCCATTGCTTATGTGTGTGAGCCTAAGTTGGATGGCGTGGCTGTTAGTCTGCTCTATCAGAACGGTGTCCTGATTCGTGGGGCCACGCGTGGCGATGGCTCAACGGGTGAAGATATAACAGAAAATGTCCGTACGATTAACGCTATCCCTCTGAAATTACAAACTGACATGCCGCCGGTACTGCTTGAGGTTAGGGGGGAAATCTATTTGCCGAGAGCTGGATTCGAGAAGCTTAATGTCGAAGCGAAGAAAACGGGGGAGAAACCCTTTGTTAATCCACGTAATGCAGCGGCGGGTAGTCTTCGCCAGTTAGATTCAAAGATTACTGCATCCCGTCCACTAGAAATGGCGGCCTATAGCTTAGGTCGAATGGATGGGTTGGAACAGCCGGGAACCCATTCTGACACGTTGGCATTGCTACAAGGTTGGGGGTTTCTTGTTAATCCCCATGTTGAAGTGGCTGAGGATATCAATGATTGCCTTCGTTACTACCAAAAAATTTCCGACATTCGTGATCAGCTGCCCTATGAAATAGATGGTATTGTTTACAAAGTTGATGATTTAAACCTACAACAACGGCTCGGCTTTGTTGCTCGTGCGCCCCGCTGGGCCATCGCAAGAAAATTTCCAGCCCAGGAAGAAATGACACGGTTGGTTGATGTGGAGTTTCAGGTAGGACGTACTGGTGCAGTTACTCCAGTGGCAAGGTTGGACCCGGTATTTGTGGGTGGTGTGACAGTGAGCAATGCGACATTACACAATCAAGATGAGGTGAAGCGGCTAGGTGTACAAATTGGGGATACGGTGATTGTTCGTCGTGCCGGTGATGTGATCCCGCAAGTTGTCAAAGTCGTTTTAGAAAAACGTCCTGCAACATCAAAAGAGATTGTATTTCCCAGCCATTGTCCCGTTTGTGGTTCTCTTGTTGAGCGAGTCGAAGGTGAAGCGGTCACACGTTGTTCTGGCGGTTTGGTTTGTTCTGCTCAGCGAAAAGAGGCCATTAAACACTATGCCTCCCGTAAGGCGATGGATATTGAAGGGCTGGGCGACAAGTTGGTTGAACAGCTGATTGATCAAAATTTGGTATCTGCCGTAGACGACCTTTATCATTTGGAGCTGAATCAATTAGCCGGCCTGGAAAGAATGGGTAATAAATCAGCGGAGAACTTATTGTTGGCATTGGAGGCATCAAAAAAGACGACATTTTCCCATTTCCTCTATGCGTTGGGCATTCGGGAGGTGGGCGAGGCCACGGCACGGTCTTTAGCCAATCATTTTGGTCATTTTGAGGCCTTGCAACAGGCTAGCCAGAAAGATCTACAGGAAGTCTCTGATGTGGGGCCTGTAGTGGCGCACTTTGTTCATGATTTTTTTGCACAACAAGAAAATTTAAAGGTTGTTAGTAGACTTCGTGCTGCCGGGGTTCATTGGCCTGATATCACTTCAGAGGATGATCAATTGTTGCCTTTGTCAGGGCAAACATGGGTTCTCACTGGTGGGATGGATGTGATGGGACGCGCTGAAGCTAAAGAAAAACTACAGCAATTGGGTGCAAAAGTAGCTGGGAGCGTCTCAACTAAAACTGATTGTGTTGTGGTGGGCGCCGGTGCGGGTTCAAAGCTTAAAAAAGCAGAGGAGCTGGGTGTTCGTGTATTGGATGAGCCAGCATTGCTTGAGCTGTTGAGAGAGAATAACTTGTTCTGACTTTTTGTTAATGTGTGTATTACTTGGATATCGTGCAGTCACCGCCATCGCTCCTGTGAGCCCAATTCCCTATAATTAAAATCATTTATAAAAACTATCTACGAATCAAACTACCTATGATTAAAATTTGCTATGAATGAAATACAGGGTGGTTTTCGTACGTATCTTGGAGGTGTAGGGGCAAGCTCTATAGCTCAGGGTTTGCAGATTGTTTTATTTCCCTGGTTGCTGGTGGGGGTGTTAGGTGAGTCAGCCGTACGTGTGGGTTATGCCCAGATGGCACTGATGTTACCTCAGCTTTTATTCATTCTTGTTGGTGGCGTGATCTCGGATAATCGCCATCTGGGCCGCCATTTATTTCGTTTGTATATGTTCTATAGCGTGCCCTGTTTGCTGCTGCTGGTAGCGGTGTGGATGGGTTATTTGTCTTTTGGGCTGATGTTGTTGTTTGGGTTTTGTTTTGGGACAGTGACAGCATTTATCCAACCGGCGAGGGAAAGCCTTCTAGCGCAGGTGGCAGATAAACAGCTTCAACAGGCCGTAGCCAGAGCCTCCTTTATTCAGTTTTCGGCTCAAAGTGTTGGGATTCTCCTTGCCGGTTATATGGATCAATTGGGCTTGCTGATTCTTATCCTACTTCAAGTTTTATTACTGCTGAGTTCGGGATGGTTGTTGCGCCAATGTTTACCTGTGGGTCTGGAGCAACCGATAGAACGGCAGCGTTCGACGTGGAAAGATATGACATCTGGCTTGGCTGTGGTGTGGCGTGATTCTCGGTTGAAGCAGTTGATGATGGTGGTGGCGGCAACAGGTTTTTTAGGGTTCGGTCTTTATTTGGTCGCGATGCCTATTTTGACTCGTGAAATTTATCAGCAAGGTGCGGCTTTTTTTGCCTGGATTCAATTTAGTTTTATGTTTGGTGTGATCCTCTCCAATATTTATATTATTCGATTTGTTGGTCGGTTTGCTCAACCGGGTAAGGTCTTACTTTTGAGTTTACTGGTTAGGGGCTGTTTTTTGGTCGCTATTGCGATGTCCCCGCCGCCTTGGCTTTTGTTTGTGCTCATCGTTTTGTGGGGCGCGGCGTCGGGTGTGGCGATGATGTTAGGGCGGTCTATGACCCATGAGGCGTCACCTCAGCCTTATCGAGCTCGAGTGGTTTCTGTTTATCAGCTTGCCCTATTTGGTGCGGCACCCATTGGTGCCTGGTTTAGCGGGCATACTATTTCTGCGGTGGGTGTTTTGCCGGCGATTGGTGCGCTTGGGGGTTTGACCATTTTGGCGGCAGTTATTGCAATACTCTTTAGTGATCTCTGGCGGCCTATAAAATCAGAGGGTTTGAGTTCTTTAGACTGATGAACACTCTGATTACTGTGGCTTGAGCGAATGAGTCTTGTTGCTGAAAAGTATTATTGAGCGGGTTAAATCACTGCAAAAATGTGCTTCTAAAAGCCAGTAGAGCAGCGGTTACTGCCACGTTGAGCGATTCAATACCGTTATTCATGGGTATTTTTACGTGATGCGTGCAAAGACTACTGACAGCCTTTGATACGCCTTCTGTTTCATTTCCTAGAACATAAACTACCGGTGCTTGGACCTGAAATTCGCTGAGGGCCTGTTGGCTGTGTGAGGATAGAGTGCAGCATTGAACGCCGATATCCTTCAGCTTGGGAAGAGCTTGTTCTAGGTTATCACAGTGAATCAACGTGCTTTTGAACAACGTTCCGGCACTGGCTTTGATCACTAGTGGAGAGATGGCTGCCGTCCCCTTTTGGGGTAACAAGATTCCGCAACAAGGACTGGCGGTGACAGAGCGAATAATCATCCCAAGATTTTGCGGGTTGGTGATACCGTCAAGTGCAATTAGGCTGAAGTTGCCTTTGGGTGGGTTCGCTATAAAGTCATCAAACAGTTGATGGTTCGGGCACTCTAGGTCAGCAGCGACGCCTTGGTCTTGTTTGCTATTGCGTGAAATCCTCGAGAGCTCTTGACGGCTGTGGTAGGCAATTTCTATTTCTCGTTGCTCAGCTAGAGTGATAATTTGTTTAATGATGCCGCCGGGCTTGTTGGAGTCCGCCAAGTGTAATCGGTAGCAGGGTATTTCGGGGTTTTCTAATGCTTCCAGCACGGGCTTGCGGCCATAGATGGTCAGCAGTCTGTCATAAAAACGTTTACGTTGAAGATGCTCTGTAGTGTCAGTCACAAGGGTATTCTCTTTGGCCTAAATGAATTGGGCTATTATACGTGTATGGGTGAATTAACGGATAAGCAACTGAATGGTTTTCGTCAATCTTTATTGAGGATTCGTGAAGAATTGTTGGGTCAATTAGATATGTCTGCTGAATTGGGTGAAACCGTCGTGTTGGACCAAACTAAAGTTGGGAGGTTGTCGAGAATAGATGCTTTGCAACAGCAACAGATGTCTAATGCTTGTCGGATGGGTTATCAAAAACGTTTAGTCAATGTGCTACATGCCTTATCTGTTATGGAGCAGGGCGACACTTCTTTGTGTGAATATGGTTATTGTGAAGAGTGTGGGGAGCTTATTGGTATTCCTCGTTTGGAGGTTATGCCAGAATCTAGGTTGTGTGTGGGCTGTCAGGAAGTGACGGAAGCCTAAGCGAATAAATGCCTAAGCCGATAAAATATTTTTGTAAGATTGAACAGCTTTGGCCAAACCCATAGCAATAGCGTCTACCGTCAGGGCATGACCAATAGAGACTTCCTGAAGTCCCGGTATTGTGGCAAATTTGGCCAAATTTTCTAAGTTTAAGTCGTGCCCGGCATTTAGCCCTATACCCAATTTTTTTGCTAACTCAGCAGCTTTGTAGTGTTGTTCAAAAATTTCTTCCAGGTGATCTGTTCCCCATGCGGCAGCATAAGGACCGGTGTATAGCTCGATACGGTCTGCTTCTATTTGTGCGGCAAGCTCTATCTGGGTTGGCTCGGGGTCCATGAATAAACTTACACGGATGCCTTGAGATTTGAGCCGTTTGATAACAGGTTGCAGTTTGTCACCGGTTTGATTGAGGTCAAAACCATGATCCGAGGTAAGTTGGCTGTCGCTGTCAGGCACCAGAGTACATTGGTCTGGACGAGTTGCTTCCACTAATTCAATAAATCCGGGATAGCTTCCTCTCAGTTCGGCAAAGGGGTTTCCCTCTATGTTGAGTTCGATGGGCGTTAATTTAGTGTTGTTGACCTCAGCAAGAAACTTCTTCAGGTCTTGTGCATCCTGAGGCCTGATGTGTCTTTGGTCTGGTCTGGGGTGTATGGTTATGCCATCTGCGCCGTTATCAATACACACTTTTGCATGTGCCACAACATCAGGATAATTGCCCTCACGTGAATTACGTAACAGGGCAATTTTATTTAGGTTAACACTCAGCGCTATCTTCAAGGTGTTATTTATCGCTTATAATTCTGGCTTTTAGGATTTGAACGGTCGCTGTGGGGACATCAGAAAATCCACCGACACGTTGAGTGGGAAGCTTGGAGATTTTTTCTGCCACATTCATTCCGCTGACAACTTTTCCAAACACGGTATAGCCAAGTTTATGAGTGTTTGCATCGAGGCTCCAGTTGTCTACCACGTTAATATAGAACTGGGCTTTGGCGCTATCTGGATTTTGTTGCCTTGCCATGGCAATGGTCCCCTTTTTATTTTTTAGCCCATTCGCTGATTCATTTTTAACGGCTCCTCTCGTCGGCTCTATAGCGGTCATGTCCTCATTAAAGCCTCCTGCCTGAATCATAAAGCGGTTGATCACACGGTGAAAAATTAACCCATCGTAATATTTTTCTTCCACATAGCTTAAAAAGTTCTTTACTGTCTCGGGGGACTTTTCTGGATAAAGCTCCAGTTGGATTTGTCCCATATTCGTGGTGAGTATTACTTGAACGGTGTTCTCACTTGCGTAGCAAGGCGATAAGGCGATTGTTAGACACAAAACAGTCAGTATTTTTTTAAACATCGAATTTTCCTTCTTGAATATCAACCAAATTTTACTAAAAAGTGTCGGTAAGTAAAAACCAAAAGTGTTCTACCCCTCTCAATTATTCAACATTATTAACCCCATTCGGAAAAACGTTTTCGACGTTTTATTCGAGGAATAATTAATGTCAGCAATGCACCCATTACAACCGCAAAAGCACCATAGAGGAACCATGTATTTCGTTCTCTATTTGTGAGCCGATGATTGGCGGCTTTCAGAATATCAATTTCACTTTGTAAAATACCATTTATCTCTAGTAATTCTTGGTTCTGTTGGTTTAGGGAAATCGCATTTGATGAGATTTTCTTTATAGCTTTTAGTTCATTGCTGATGCCATCACTACTGGATTGCGTGTTTTTTAAATCTGCTGATAATTTTGAATGTGTTTGTTTTAATGTTTCTAGTTCTTTTTCGAGTATTAGGTGTTTGTTTTGTAGGGCATCATATTTTGCTTTTGTGCTGGTCAGTTGGTCTCGGGCTATGGGCATCTTCTGTAAATAATGAGATTCCATCCACCCATCCAATCCACTTTTGGTGGTCACATGGCTCCAGCCCTCTTTATTAGTTTCCACCAGTGTGAGTGCAGAACCACTTTTTATGCCTCGATGTAAAATTGTGCAGCGAGAGCAAGGAGATGTGCGAAGGGGGACTCGGTATTCATCAGAAATATAAACAGTCTCTGCTTGTACAGACACAGCAAAGGAATAGAAGAAAACTGTAATTAGAAATATTCTCATAACTTTCTCGTTAAAAGCACTTTTGTGGGTTATGTTTTGTTGAAGAGTAATCATTATTGCAATGTGATATTGAGTGGTGAATTCTTACGCCGCTTGTTACGGAAGCACCTTTTTAAAAGGTTTGACAGTAACCTGAGCATAAACACCGGCATCAACGTAGGGGTCTTCATTAGCCCACTGTTGTGCCGATTCCAAACAGTCAAATTCTGCAATAACGAGGCTGCCCGTAAAGCCGGCGTCCCCAGGTGTTTCTGTATCTATAGCTGGGTGAGGGCCTGCAAGTAAGAGACGCCCTTGATCTTTTAATGCTTGGAGACGTGCTAAATGCGCTGGCCTAGCGGCTAATCTTTTTTCTAGGCTGTTTTCTATATCTTGACTGCTGACTGAATACCACATCAGTTTAGTCCTTCTTTTTTTCATGGTGATGAATAACGTCTTCTAGCTTCAGGCCCGTTAATTTGGTAATGCCACGAAACAAATAAAAGAGTGCCCCCATCAGGAATAGGGTCGCCGGCACTGCTATTACAGGAAAACTAAGCGCTGTCATTTTGCCTAATTGTTCGTTGAATTCAACTGTTCCTGGTTGGCTTGTGATGAGTGTGATAGCCAAAATGTAGTTGAGTATAGAGGAAAGAAAAAAGGAGCCAGCAACTAACCAAGAGGCATTGGCTAAGCATTTTTCAAACCGTTTGCTATTACCGTTTTCTTCTAATGCATTGGCTATTCGGGTAGTTTGCAAAATTTTATCGTTGTATAAAAATGTTTTAACGAGAGGGTAAGGTGTTTTTAAGGAGACGATAGTAGCAAGGCCAAAAATGGCAGGAACAGTAGCCTCTTTTATGGCGATATAAGCTGGATCTAGTTCAAGTAGACTGATGCTTCCAGTTAGTAGAATGCTAATGACACCTAAGGCAGAAAAGAAATTGATTTTTTTGAGTGTTATAAGGTCTTTTAGCCCGTAGATCACTGGAAATGACAGAGCTACCACAATGGCTAACGTTGTACCTAAGTATTCGTCACTACTCAGTTTAGTGAGTACAAGTGTGGGAATAATGATGTTGAACGCAAGGTTCAGCAAAAGGTTCTCGCTTTGCCCGTTATTGCTAGAGGGTAGTGTTTTGTGTGAGGATAAATTCATTGGGGATTGAGTCAATAGGCTTCTTTCATTTAAGTGTGTGCATTGTAAGGGATCACTGGTGACTAATCGAGTGATGAAGCGGCGGAAATAAAGAGCCATTTTTTGTTTGGGAATAGATCGCAAATATCAACCCAAAAAGTTGAAATTCCTGTGAAAATAAGGTCATAATGGATAAAGTGCTGCAATAGATTTAAAAAGTCCACATAACCAATTGATATTTAATGGTAAAATATTATGAGTATTGCTGAGGTTGATCCAGGAATAGGTCATTTGGGAGAAGTAAGTGCAGAGCTGGGCGATTTGCTGGTCTCTTATTTGGAGCAACTTGGTGTGGAGTATGTATTTGGTATTCCTGGTGGGGCTATTGAGCCACTATATAACGCCTTAGCCCGTAGTGAGCGACGCGGTGGACCGAGAGCCATTGTGGCTAGGCATGAAACAGGTGCTGCATTTATGGCTGATGGTTATGCTCGGAACAGTGGTAAATTGGGCGTATGTTGTGCGACTACTGGGCCGGGTGCGACGAATTTGATTACTGGCGTTGCTTCAGCCTATGAAAACAATGTGCCTATGTTGGTTATTACTGCGCAAACGGCACTCTCTACTTTTGGTCGTGGAGCCTTTCAGGAGTCCTCATGTACCGGCATCAATACAGTTGGTTTGTTTGAATACTGTACGCGCTATAACACCCTCGTTTCTCACGTCGCACAATTTGAAAATAAGTTGGCATCAGCCATTATGACGGCTTTTCAGTCTCCCGCGGGGCCGGCACATCTTAGCGTACCTTTGGATGTGATGAGAGCAAAGTCGGATACAAAGGCACCAAGTTATGATCTTTGTAATCTTCTGGACAAACCGTCATTGGTGGATGATGTTGCCGTTGCTTCTTTCTACGATGATCTAGTTCAGGCTAATAAGCCAGTCTTTCTAATAGGCGATGAGGCAAGTGAAGCTGTAGGTAGCATATTGAGCTTGGCTGTTGATCTCGATGCTAAATTATTGGTTACTCCTCAGGGCAAAGGTTTGGTTAGTCCCTACCACCCGCTTTTTAGAGGGGTTATAGGTTTTGCTGGCCATAAGAGTGCGAGAGACTTGTTGGCTGATCCCGATGTGGATTTGGTTGTGGCTGTGGGTACTAGCTTGGGTGAGTGGGCTAGCGATGGTTGGGATACGGAATCTCTTTTAACCAAACGTTTAATTCATGTTGAGTCTGCGGAAGGCAACTTTACTCGCACACCAATGGCTAAATTGCATGTGCGCGGGCACCTACCCAGTATTTTTGAAAAATTAGTGAAGCGCTTTGAGTCTGACCCGAAAGTAAAAATTAAAGCGGTGGTAGATGGTGCTATAGATAAAACTAACCAAGCCAACTGTAAGCCTCAATATCATTTTACGTTAGATGATTTGAAGGGCTACTTGTCTGATGCAACACCGATAAAGCCTCAACGGTTAATGAAAGAACTATCAGAAATATTTCCCCCTAATACGCATTACTTGGCGGATACCGGTTCTAGTTTTGCGTGGGCTACTCATTACTTGCACCCCTATGACCGACGCATGGCGGGCAAACGAAATGCTAACGGAGGTGTTTTTCGAGCTACTTTGGATTTTGCCTCTATGGGTTGGGCTATTGGTAGTGCTATTGGTACGGCACTGGTGCAAAAGGGAAGCCCAGTAGTTTGTATTACAGGCGACGGCAGTATTTTAATGAGCGGGCAAGAGATAACGGTAGCCATTCAAGAAGAGCTGCCAGTGGTTTTTGTTATTCTTAATGACAGTGGTTATGGAATGGTTAAACACGGACAGCGGATGACCGGTGCCGAGGAGATTGGTTTTGAGATGCCTAAAACTGACTTTGCTTCTTTTGGTCGTGCAATGGGTGCAGAAGGACATATAATCCATTCCCCAGAAGATTTGTTGGCACTCGATATTCAGCAGATATGTAACCGAAAGGGGCCGACAGTGCTTGATGTTCGAATTGATGCAGATGAAGTACCTCCTATTGGCGTTCGAACAGAAGTGCTTGTTTCATAATGGATGCCCCTAAAAAGCAAGAAACAATCACAACCAAAATCTGGAAAGAAATTCCTGAAGAGGATAATCCCTTTGCAGCTAAGGCTTGTTACTGTTCTGGTTTTGATGTCTATGGCGATTTACTAGGCAATGCCAGTTATATCGAATACCTGTATTTGCTCTTCAAATTGGAACCACCATCACAAAATCAGGCAAAGCTTTTGGAGGGCATTGCTATTGCCTTGGCTAACCCGGGCATACGTGATCATAGTGTAAGGGGAGCTATGAATGCTGGTGTCGGTGGTTCCACACATGCTTCGGCATTAATGGCTGCTCTTGCTGTGGGCGCGGGCAACCTCGGAGGAGGCCGTGAAGTTTATAATATGGTCAAATACTGGGAACAGTGTGGTACCGATATAAATGCCTGGGAACAAATGATTAAGCATCCATTTGTGGCGGAGCGAGTCGATGTCTGGCCAGCTATGGAGCATGCACCAGGTTTTGATCCAAATGGAACCAGTTGCATATTACCAGTTAGGCAGGTTTTGGCGCATTTGGTACAGGTTGGAGAAAATGAAAAACTGAAGTGGTTGCAAGCGAACAGGGAGCGCTTGGAGATGTTTGCAGGGTGCCCTCTAGCTATGTCAGGAGTTGCAGCGGCAGCGCTTCATGAACTACAACTAAGCCCAGATCAGGCTGAAATGTTATTTCTACTTTTGCGGTTGCCTGGAGCTGCGGTGCATGCTCTAGAACAAGAGAAATTAGGATGGCGAAGATACCCATTTTTTGGCGAGGGATTAAAATTACAGGAATATCACTTAACTGGAGATCAGGAGTGATTTGTGAATAAAAACAAAGTGCTTGAACAGTATGAAGATAACTGGGAGACCTCAATGGGAGGATGGTTTCCTGGTGAAAAAGTTATCTTGCGGGGGAAGAATGTTCTAACAGAACTAAATAATGATCGCTGGCTTGAATACTTATTATTTGGAATTACTGGAAAGCGTTCTCCTCGTATTGCTCGTTTGATCGAAGGAATGTGGTTGATTTGTACCAGTTTCCCAGATCCTCGATTATGGAATAACCGAATTGCAGCATTGTCGGCAACAACTAGATCCACTGGTGTTTTGGGCTCTGCTGGAGCTTTAGCCATTTCTGAGGCCACAATATATGGTCTTAAGCCGATACAAGGTGTGTCTGATTTTTTATATCGAACATCTGAAAAAATTGCTGAAGGGCAAAATTTGGAAGATGTGGTGATGTCTGAAGTGAAGAAATACCGAGGAATTTATGGTTATGGACGCCCAGTTGTGGATCAAGATGAACGCGTGGGGCCTCTACTAGACTTTGCGCGATCAATGAATTCCGGTGATGGGGAATATACTAAATTAGCATTTGCTGTTGATGAATACTTGGCTAACTCGCGTCTTAAATATCGAATTAATGCTTCTGGTGTTGTTGCAGGCTTACTTGCAGATGAAGGCATAACAGCAAAAGAGCTTTATCACATTGCAACACTTACTTTTACAGCTGGTGTCATCCCTTGTTATATCGATGCGCTAGAAAAACCTGAGGGTGCTTTTTTCCCTCTGCGTGTATCTAGGTTGAATTATGAGGGAACAAAAGAGCGTAGAGTTTGGGGGGAACAAAAATGAATAATAAAAAATTCTCGTTAATATTGCCGATATTTTTTTGCTGTGCGAGTACTTACGCATATGAAGACAATGCCGAAGAAGATTTGATGGCTCTTTATGGCGGTGAAGAGTTTATCAGCATTGCTACGGGTGTTGATCAACCTTTGAATAAAGCACCCGCGGTAGTGTCTGTGCTGACGGCCAAGGAGATTGAGCGGATAGGCGCTACTGACATTGACGAAATTCTTGAAACAGTTCCAGGCCTACACGTTGCAAGAGATGCAGCAGGTTATAACCCTGTGTATACCTTTCGCGGTATTAGTGCCCAGTACAATCCTCAAGTTTTAATGTTGATCAATGGTGTGCCACTCACTAATTTATTTCAGGGAGACAGAAACTTGGTGTGGGGTGGAATGCCGGTTCAAGCAATCAAAAAAATTGAGGTGATTCGTGGGCCTGGTTCCGCACTCTATGGTGCTGATGCATTTGCTGGTGTGATAAACATTGTCACCAGAGAGGCTGATGGCGAAGAGAGTTTTGAAGCGGGTGTTCGCTATGGTACATATAATACGAAAGATTATTGGTTAACTGGTGGTGGTTCAGTCGGGGAGCTAAAGTACTTTGGCGCACTAGAAAGTCATAAAACTGATGGTTCTGACGAAAAAATAACGTCTGATCAGCAATCAGTATTAGATTCACTTATTGGAACAAGCGCCTCACTGGCTCCCGGTTCAGTGAATTTGGAAAGAAAAAACTTAGATGCACGTCTAGAGCTTGCCTATAAAAATCTAAAGCTGAGAGCAGGCGCACAAATTAGAGATGATGCTGGTGATGGTGCTGGGTCAGCTCAGGCGTTGGCTGAAGATAATACCTATGCCAGTGACAGGTTAAATGTAGACCTAACCTATGAAAATAAAGAGTTTACAGAAAATTTAGCAGTAAAGCTTCAAACAAGTTATTTACAAACAAGCCAAGAGGTAAACGGAAATTTAATATTGTTTCCTGCGGGTGCAATTGTTCCAGGTTTGGGTGGCCCCTTTCCAGATGGTGTGATAGGAAACCCAGAAGTAAAAGAAAGGCATACCCGGTTAAATTTCTCGAGTTTTTATACGGGTATAGATCGACATGAGGTGGGACTGGGGGCAGGTTATTATCATGGTGACCTTTACGAAGTAAAAGAAACGAAAAATTTTGGTTTGAATCCAAGCACTGAAACCCCTTTAGTCCCAGGTGATCCTATTGTTGATGTAACAGATACCCCCTTTGTCTTTTTGACAGAAGGTCGACGGGAAAATAATTATGCTTTTCTTCAAGATGTTTGGCGATTTTCAAATGACTGGGAGTTAACTGCTGGGATACGTTATGACCATTACTCTGATTTTGGTGACACAGTAAATCCTCGCTTGGCTTTGGTTTGGTCCACAACTAGAAATCTAACCACTAAAATACTTTATGGTGAAGCATTTAGAGCGCCATCCTTTTCCCAACAAAGGGCAATTAATAACCCTCTGATTCAAGGAAATTCCGAGCTAGACCCTGAAGAATTAAAAAGCTATGAGCTGGCTTTTGATTATCGTCCTAGCCACGACCTAGTTTTGAATTTGAATATGTTTTATTACAAGTGGGAAGATATTATTCAATTTGTCCCCGTTGGGGGAGGAGCTTCTGAAGCCCAAAACAATGGGGAGCAAACAGGTCATGGCGTGGAGTTTGAGGTGACATGGCAGGCTTTACGTGATTTGGAGCTTTCCAGTAATTTTTCCTGGCAAAAGTCTAAAGATAAAAACCTGGATGAAGATGCTGCCTATTCACCAGAAAAGCAGTTGTATATGGCGGCGAACTGGCAACCCGCAGAGTTGTGGAATATCCATGTTCAGGCCAACTGGATTATGGATCGTAATCGGGCTGAAGGTGCGGGTGATTTTCGTTCAGACGTAGATGATTATGCATTAGTTGATCTAACCATAAGGCGTAAATCATTATGGGACCATGTGGATGTTGCCTTAATAGTCAAAAACCTCTTTGATGAAGATGCGAGGGAACCGAGTCTTGCCGGGGGTGTTGGTGCTCCTGTTCCTATTGAGAATGATTTGCCGCTGGCCGGGCAACAGGTTCTAGCTGAAATACGGTACCACTATTAAGTTCCTAGGTACTCAATGTATCTGGAATGGAATGCGGGGATAATGCGATTTCTACCTTTAGTGAAAAATAAAATGTCAGTCAATGGATTGGTGGTTGTGTTCTCAGTGGTGGCTACATTTTTATGCAGCCCGAGTATTGCTGTTCAGTCTGCTGAGTTGTTGGTTCTATATCCAGATGTTCAGGCACCTTTTTCTAAAATTTTTGAGGATATTGTATCCGGGACGGAAGAAGGGTTTGGGGATGACACCAGTTCTCAATCAATGGGTGAAGGTGTTTCTGCCAGTAAAGTTCTTCGAAAAAAAAAACCCGATGTTGTGTTGGCTCTTGGGCGAGGTGGTTTGAAAAGCCTTGAGGGTGTGGATAATAATGTGCCCGTAGTTCTTGGGGCTGTCAGTGCTCAGCAATATGAGTTTCCAGGCATTTCTATGGTGCCTGATCCAAAAGTGATCCTCGATAAATTGCTGCTACTCTCCCCATCTGTTGGTCGAATACATGTGGTAAAAAAAGCTAAGGGTTCCGATTTGCAACTCGATGGTGCTGCGAAGTATCTTGCCTCTGTTAATAAAGAACTTATTGTGTACCAAAGTATGGATTTACGGGAGGCGGCAAATATCTATGCTCGATTAATAGATGAAGCAAACGATGGTGATGCCATTTGGATTTTGCAGGATGGATCCTATGTCAATAGTGCTATTTTTTCACTGTTACTTGATGCCGCCTGGAGTAAAAATTTGATCGTTTTTTCATCGAATCCTTTACATGTTAAGCACGGTGCATTGTTTGCGGTTTATCCTGATAATAAAAATATGGGTGTTAGTCTAGGCAGATTGGCCAATAAAGTTCTTAAGGGCGGAGTGGAGCCAGGCATGCAAACACTTCAGGATACTTTGCTTGCAGTGAATGAGCGAACAAGTAATCACCTTGGCCTCTCTCTTTCAAAAGAAGTGAAAGAGAATGTTGATTTGCTACTGCCGGTAAGGTGAACATAGATGCCGGAGCGTATGGAGAAGAAAGTTTTTAAAAAAGTATATAACAAAACTCATAGGATGAAGTTCAGGCATCAGTTAAGCCTGATTTTTGTGCTGGGTATTTTTGTTATGGCGCTTATTACGTCCATCGCTGTTAGCAATATTTCCAGTCAAATAGTCCGCGATAGAGAAATACAGCAGGGGCTTCAGGTTACGCGTTCGCTGGCTAAACAGAGTGAGTTGGCTTTGCTCTATCAGAGTAAAGAGAGCGCTAAAGATCTTGTCGTTCGTGCATTAAATTTCCCGGGTGTAAAAACGGTGCTGATTGCCACGGAGACGGGAGCTGAACTTTATGCCGGAGGAGAGGTGGCGAGTGATATGCCTCTGTATAAAACCCCATCAGAACAAATGGTCTATGAAGATAAAGATTATTGGGCGTTTTCATCACCTGTGTACGCTGGCGCTTCTCAGGAAAATGTTTGGGGCGAGCTTTCTGAGATAGATGCTGAACAACCGGAGCTTCTTGGGTACATCACGGTAAGGATGGGTAAGGATACCGTGATTCTGATGGAAAAAAGTATCCTGAACGGCAATTTGGTTATCTCTATGATTGTTGCCGTAGCATTACTTTTGTTACTACTGGCAATATCACGCCGTCTCACCAATCCGATTGAGCGACTTTCTGCCACCATGAAGCAAGCAGAGGAAGGCGATTCTATTATTCGTGCTGATGTTGGTGGCCCAGTAGATATTACTGATATGCAGCATGCTTTTAATTCCATGATGGAGGTGTTGGAGAACAGGCAGCGAGAATTAATGCATGCAATGTCTGCGGCCCTTGAGTCAGCTCGAGTTAAAGGTGAGTTCGCTGCTAATGTAACCCACGAGCTTCGAACGCCGATGAATGCTGTTTTGGGTATGTTGGATTTACTGATGAATATGGGACTTACGTCTAAGCAACTGGAATATGCAGAAACAGCAAAATCATCAGGCGAGAGTTTATTAGAATTAATTGATGACATTCTTAATTTTTCTGAAATTGATGCGAGTGATACATCGATTGTTAAGGAGGATTGTTATGTTCAAGAGTTGCTCGATGATGTTATTAACCTTCTTTCAAATCAGGCTTTAAAAAAGAAGCTTGATTTTGGCTACCTGCTAAGTGACGACGTTCCTCGCGTTATTGAGTCGGATCCCTCACGTTTACGTCAGGTCTTAATCAATCTTGTGGGAAACGCCATTAAGTTTACTGATATGGGTGAGGTCTCTATTTACATCGATGTTATGGAGACAGACAACCCCTCAGAAGAAGTTGTTGTTTGTTTTGAGGTGCGTGATTGCGGCATTGGTATCACCGAAGATGACCAGCAACGTATTTTTGAGGCATTTACACAGGCAGATTCGTCCAGCACAAAAGAATATGAAGGAACAGGGCTGGGGCTGGCCATTAGTAAACAAATTGTTACTCTGATGGGGGGAGAAATATCTGTCTCGAGTGAGGTTGGTGTGGGTAGTTCATTTTATTTTACGGTGCCTACACCAAAACGGAATATCTCTATTTCTAGTGATAGCATGGATTCAGCTTTACTGGGGGTGAGTGCGGTATTGGTTGATGACAGTGAAATTGTGAGGCAATTTGGTGTCCAGCAACTAGGGCTTTTGGGCGCTACCTGTTCGGTATTTGATGCGGGAATTAATGCATTGGGACATATTAGAGCTATGTCATCCGCCGGCCATCACTTGAATATTTTAATCATAGATGACGAAATGCCAGGCTTGAAGGGCACAGATTTTCTTAAGATTACACGTGAAGAATCTGCACTTGAAAACACGTTGATTCTATTATTGAGTAACCCTTGGGTTGCAGAAAGTCATAACTCTGAACCGAATGTAATTCGTCTTAATAAACCTCTTCGGTGTAAAGAGTTGAGGTCTGTTTTAGGTAAACATTTATTGAATTTAACTGAGGAAGATAAACCAAAATCTCCCTCTAAAACAATTGAACAGCTTTATAGTCGACCTCGTAAAATTTTGGTGGTGGATGATAACCGCCCCAACCAGCAAGTTGCTGTTGGAATGTTGGAGAGAATGGGTTGTTCTTGTGAGCTGGCTTCTACAGGTAAGGAGGCCGTTGACGCTGTTATTCGTAATCGATTCGATGCAGTACTTATGGATTGTTACATGCCGGTAGTCAATGGTTATGATGCAACTAGCCAGATAAGAATGTATGAGTCAGGAGGCGATGCAGGGAGTACAGAGAGTAATGTGCCGATTATAGCCATGACGGCGAACAACACTCAGATAGAAGTGGAGCGTTGTATAAGTGCCGGTATGGATGATTTTTTGTCAAAGCCCCTGCGTATTGATGAATTGACAAAAGCTTTACTTAAGTGGGTACCAAGAGACCTGCCTTCTCAGGAGTATGATTTCGATCTTAGTGCTGAGGAACATGATACCCAAAGGTCTGTCGTTGATATCACAGGCGCTAACTATGACCCTCTTGTTATGCAGGAGCTAAAAAACAATGTTGGAGAAGTGGTCATTCCAATGATTGAAGCTTTTGTTGAGGATACGCCGGTTTATTTAGAGTCATTAAAAAATGCGATTACCGAAGGTGATGCAAAGCAAACACGTGAATTAGCTCATACGGTAAAAGGTAGCGCATCAAATTTTGGTGCAAGACAGGTAGTCGATTTTTCAAGATTAATTGAGGATAAGGGTGCACAAGGGGATCTTACTGGTGCCTATGAACTACATGAACAACTCTCAGCGGCTTATACGCGACTGAGGAAGAGTTTGGAAGAATATGTTATTAGCCAAGATACCAGTGCAAATACGGATAAAAAGGAACGACAGGGCGGCCATCGTCTTTTGATCGTTGATGATGACCGCTCCATGCGGCTTGCGTTAAAAAATGTCTTTAAATCTGAAGAGTATGAGATTGAGGAGGCTGGTAATGGGATGCAGGCTGTTTCAATGTGCCAGCGGAATATGCCTGACCTAGTGCTAATGGATGCCATGATGCCTGAGGTTGATGGCTTTACAGCTTGTGAACGCATTCGCTCGCTTCCTGGAGGAAAAGATACGCCTGTATTAATGATTACGGCACTGGAAAATGAAGATTCAATTGTTAGGGCTTTTGCTTCAGGTGCAACCGACTTTATTCCAAAACCTATTCATTTTGCCGTTCTAAAACAGCGTGTATCTCGACTTATTCAGGCTAATAAAGTTGAGCAGCATGTTAAAAAATTGGCATACCATGATCCTTTGACTGGGCTGCCTAATCGAACAAACCTAATGCAGAAGATGAGGGTGATGATTAATCGCGCTCAAATTGAAGACAAGAAAATCGCCATCTTATTTTTGGATTTGGATCGCTTTAAGTTAATCAATGATACCTTGGGGCATGATGCGGGTGACCTGCTACTTAAGGCTGTTGCTGAAAGAATAGGACGTTGTGTTAGAAATCAGGATTTTGTTGCCCGATTAGGTGGCGATGAGTTTACAATTATTTTGGAAGGTATTACTGGTAAAGAGGTAGTGTCAAAAATTGCTACTAAAATCTGCGAGACCATAAGTCAGCCGTTTGTATTCCTTCAGCAAAAAATGTTTGTCACTACCAGTATTGGGGTTTCCATGTTTCCTGATGATGGAGCAGACATTAGTACCCTGATGAAGCATGCCGATTCTGCGATGTTTCGAGCTAAAGAAAATCGTAATGACTACTGTTTCTACGTTCAGGGTATGGAGGATGAAATTGCTCGTCGCATGCAGTTGGAAAGGGAACTTCGTCAAGCCATTGGGGCAAATGAATTAGTGTTATTTTATCAGCCACAAATTGACCTAAGTAATGGGAAAGTTATGGGCGCAGAGGCTTTGATTCGATGGAATCACCCAATACATGGGTTAGTGTCTCCAGACACCTTTATTCCGTTAGCTGAGGAGTCGGGGCTGATTAATCAGATTAGTGATTGGGTGCTTGAAGATGCATGTCGTCAGTTGAAAACTTGGAATGATGCTGGGCACAATTTAAAAGTGGCTGTGAATATGTCGACTAAAGATATTCAGTCGGAAGGTTTTAATGAAAAGTTGCAGGGTATGATTGATAAGTATGATATCTCGCCCAATACGCTTGAGTTGGAAATCACAGAAAGCACCCTGATGGAAAAGCCTGAAGAACTTGAAGACAAGCTCAATGCTATGAGAGGTATGGGGATAACTCTGGCCATTGATGATTTTGGCAGTGGATTTTCATCGTTAAACTATCTAAAGCGTTTGCCTGTAGATATTCTGAAAATTGACAGAATGTTTATTCGAGATTTGGATACTGATGAAAATGACCTGGCGATTGTGACTGGTGTAGTAGCTTTGGCCACGAGTATGGGGCTTGAAACTGTTGCGGAGGGCGTAGAAACACTAGAGCAATATCATTTACTTCAAAAGCTGGGTTGTGATACCTGTCAGGGTTACTACTTTAGTAAACCCTTGTCTGTGCCAGACTTTGAAGCGAAGTTTCTAACACAGGAATCATTCGCCTAAATTCTTCTACTGCATATCGATTCTCCTACATATCGATTCACCTGTGTAATGATCCTCTTATATTCAAACATCTAGATTGAATGATGACAGAGCAAGTAGAAATAGAGTTTGGAAGCAAAAAATGAATAATAAAAAATACTTACTAATACTGCTGATATTCTTTTGCTGTGCCAGTACCTACGCGTACGAAGGTGATGCCGAAGAAAATTTGATGGCTCTTTATGGCGGTGAAGAGTTTATTAGTATTGTTACCGGTACTGAACAGCCTCTACATAAGGCCCCTGCAGTAGTATCAGTGCTGACGGCCAAGGAGATTGAACAGATAGGTGCTACCGATATCGATGATATTCTGGAAACAGTTCCAGGCCTGCACGTTTCAAGAGATGCGGCGGGCTATAATCCTAAGTATACCTTTCGCGGTATTAGTGCTCAGTACAACCCTCAAGTTTTAATGTTGATCAATGGTATACCTATCACTAACTTGTTTCAGGGGGATAGGAATCTGGTGTGGGGTGGCATGCCGGTTCAAGCAATCTCTAAAATTGAGGTGATTCGTGGGCCTGGCTCCGCACTCTATGGTGCTGATGCATTTGCTGGTGTGATAAACATTGTCACCAGAGAGGCTGATGGTAAAGAGAGTTTTGAAGCAGGTGTTCGCTATGGTACATACAATACGAAAAATTATTGGGTTACTGGTGGAGGTTCAATCGGGGAGCTAAGGTACTTCCGGCTATTTAGAAAGTCATAAAACGGATGGTATGGATGAAAAAATCAGCTCTGATCGGCAGTCAGTATTAGATTCACTTTTTGGAACAAGTGCCTCACTCGCTCCCGGTTCGGTGAATTTGGAAAAAGAAAATTTGGATGCACGCTTAGAGCTTGCCTATAAGAATTTGAAACTGCGGGCAGGCGCACAAATTAGAGATGATGTAGGTGATGGTGCAGGGGCAAATCAGGCATTGGCTGAAAATAATACCCTTGACAGTGATAGGTTAAATGTAGACTTAACGTATGAAAATAAAGAGTTTACAGAAAATTTAGCTGTAAAATTACAAACAAGTTATTTGCAAACAACACAAGAAGTAAATGGATATTTACAGTTGTTACCAGCGGGTGCAATTATTCTATTTCCAGGTATAGGTTTGATGGGTCCTTTTCCAGATGGCGTGATAGGAAACCCCGAAGTAAAAGAAAGGCATACCCGATTTAATTTTTCTGGCTTTTACACGGGTATAGATCGACATGAAATAGGTGTGGGAGTAGGTTATTACCACGGTGATCTTTACGATGTAAAAGCTATAAAAAACTTTGGGGAGCATCCTTTAGGTGGGCTAATATTACCGACTGATTCTCCCATCGATGTTTCTGATACCCCCGTTTCTTTTTTGACTGAAGGTCGACGCGAAAATTCATATACTTTTCTACAGGACGTTTGGCGGTTTGCAAATGATTGGGAGTTAACTGCCGGGGTACGTTATGACCATTACTCTGATTTTGGTGACACAGTAAACCCTCGCCTGGCTTTGGTTTGGTCCACTACTAGAAATTTAACCACTAAAATGCTTTATGGTGAAGCGTTTAGAGCGCCATCCTTTTCCCAACAAAGGGCAATTAATAACCCTCTGATTCAAG
>CAXBDQ010000008.1:0-97587 GCA_963974675.1 uncultured Porticoccus sp.
TACTGGGATGAAAATTTGGTGTAAAAGCTTGACTAAGAACCATAGTCACTTGTTAAGTGTTTGCTTTGTCAATGTGCAAAACCTCACCTAATAATAGATATGCATTCAAAAATAATGAACTAGCTTCTTCTGATGAAACATCATTATGAACGCCAGTTGAAACTCGATCATATAAGTTTGATAGGTTCTGCCGTATTTTAACTTTTCTCGATTTACTTTCTATGCGCTGATAAACAAAGGCATTAATTCGGTTTTGATGTCTGTTAGCGCCTAGAGACACATCGTTCCCACCCATTTTAATGGTTTCTTCTGTAGGGGGAAAAATTGAATCAGCAAATGAATCAATAATTCTTCTTACTGTCGTTAATGCTTGGCTTATAGCCTCGACGTCACCTTCTGCGAGCCTAGCCATTACTGAAGGTATTTGCTCTAAAACATCACCACAACTTGCTGAAATAAGAGTATCGACGTCTCGCTTGTATCTTTCGAAGATTGATTCAGAGAGGCTATCAAACTCTTTTTCATAGTAAACCTCGGTGATGAAGTTATGTAGCAAAGCTAATACTCTACTTTTAATTGCACTGAGGCTGGAGATTTGATTTGTGGTTGCTGTTAATTGTTGCTCATGCATTTGCATAACTCGAAACGCCCAATCCCCGCTTGTATCTGGCGTCGACATTGATCGCAGTTTTATGTTTTGAGCTTCAATTTTTGATTCCTGTTGCGCCAAAGGCCCCCAGTAAGCAAGTTCTTTTTCTCTATCGATCCAACGGCCAGTAATTCCTATGTATTTCAATGAAACCTCGTTAGTAGAGTTATAACCTTGCATTTCAAGATTAATCCACTGTTTGATTTCATCGGAACCTACCCATCGGGCAAGCCTTGATGCTTTTAATAGTAACGACTCGGCAGGTAAACGACTCAACTCAATATCATCGAGAAGCTCTTTCGCTAATTCTAAAATATGTTCTGATCGACTTTGTTCCAAAATTATTCCCTGTCTACTTGCTATGAGCTTGGATTTGACACTTAACAGCTTATTCAAAAGCCTATGGCCTTATATCACTTTGGCCCCCTTATCTCGGACCATACGATTTTCGGTTAAGACTATTCTTCTTTATTTACAATGGGTTGGAGTAAGGGCGAGAGCTCTGTGATTTTGTAAAAGAAGCCTAATCCCTGCTCTTGTTGTCCAATTCATTTCCGATCATAAATCAACACCTTTTAAAATCAAAGGGTTGGCTCATTTTTCCGTGAACAAGAGCCTGTGGCTGCTGATCTAGGGGCGTACGGTTTTATATTTCGTATTATTGGGGGGCTATTTAAGGGTGGCTATATTTGTGATGGTATTAAATAAATTTACAAACCAAGTCTGAAAAAATCTTTTGATGTTTTTGACGTTTTTTCTGCAATGTCTAACATGGTTTCTTCCCGTTGGTCTGCAATACCTTGTAATACCCAAGGTAGGAATGCGGGTTCATTATTCCGGTTTTTGGGTTTTGGTGTCATGGTTCTTGGTAGTAGGTAGGGTGCATCGGTTTCCAGCATCAGTCGGTTGAGTGGAATGTTTTTAATAATTTTTTGTAATTCCAGACCACGGCGTTCGTCGCAGACCCACCCGGTAATACCAATATGCAGGTTGAGGTCGAGATAATTAAAGAGTGCGGTTTTGTCGCCGGTAAAACAGTGGATTACTCCATCAACGAGGTGGTCTCGATACTGTTTGAGTATTTCAAATTGCCGTTGGTGGGCGTCGCGTTCGTGCATAAAAACGGGCAGTTGCAATTCGGCGGCCAGCTCTAACTGTATTTCAAAGGCTTTTTCTTGCTGTGTGGGCGTGGAGAAGTTGCGGTTAAAATCCAGCCCTGTTTCACCGATAGCGACGACTTGTGGGTTGGATGCTATTTCTTTTAATCTGCCCGGTGTTTCTACGGAGAGATGTTTTGCGTCATGGGGATGTATTCCGCAGGTGGCGTACAGCATGCCGGGGAATTCGTCAGCATACTGTTGGCATAGTTGGAGTACATTTTCGCTTTCTTCTTCACTGGTACCGGTAAGTATTAGTTGGCTGACATTGGCTTGTTGGGCCCGTTGTAATACAGCTTCAAGCTCACCGTTAAAACTTTTATTGCTGAGGTTTACGCCGATATCAATCAGCGGTGCTGGGCTGGTAAGCAGGTCTGTCATGTGCGTCGGTTTATCATAGTTGTTGATCTTTTGTTTGCTGAGCATGTATTCATGATTGCCGCGATGGGTATATTACCGAAAAGGTCAATACATTTTTATGTAGTTTCAGGTTGCTTGGAGCCACTCTTTGTCCCCTAACTGTGAGCTTTACGGTACTTGTTTCTTTTCTATAAAAATTAAAACATAGATTGATAATGATTATCATTTAGATTAGCATTGCCAAACTTTTTAACAAGCATACCTGAATAGCTGTAAAACTCCCGAGGATTAACTATGACTAACAAATTCATGCTCTCTATTTTCACGGCCTCACTGACCTTGCCTATGATGGCAATGGCTGCCGATGAAACAAGAGCAGATGATAAAATAGGAACCGACATTGAAACAATCTCCATCATCGGCTCCAGAGAGGAAGTGCGGAAGCTCGCCGGTTCAGGTGCGTTGATTGATCAGGAACAAATTTCTATCGAAGCGCCCACCGATATTAATCAGCTGCTAAAAACGGTACCCGGTATCTATATCCGTGAAGAAGACGGCTTCGGTTTGCGGCCAAATATCGGTATTCGTGGAGCCACATCGGAGCGCTCTTCAAAGATTACACTGCTGGAAGACGGCATTATGATTGCGCCAGCACCCTATGCGGGGCCTTCAGCTTATTATTTCCCGACAACATTACGCATGAACTCTATCGAGGTGCTGAAAGGTGCACCTTTGCTGCGCTACGGGCCACAGACCGTCGGTGGTATCGTCAACCTGAAGTCAACACCGATCCCAGAATCCAATAGAGGCAAGCTGCGTTTGACCGCCGGTGAAGATGGTATGCGGGATATGCATCTGAATTATGGTGGTAGGTTTGATGGCGGGGAGCTGGGAGATTTTGGCTGGCTGTTGGAAACTGTGCAGCGTGATGCTGATGGCTTCAAAAATGTCGACCGCAGCAGTCATGATACCGGCTATGACATCGAAGACTATATGGGCAAATTATTTTGGGAAATTGAAGGTCAGAGCCTGCTGTTGAAAGCGCAGTATTCCGAAGAGGTCTCCGACGAAACTTACCTTGGGTTAACAGATTCAGACTTTAGAAGCAGCTCAACACGTCGTTACGGACTATCCCTGCCAGATAAAATGAGCTTGCGACACAAAGGGTATAGTGCTGTGTATAACCGGGATCTGACCGACATCGTACGGATGACTGCGACCGGATACTATAATGAGTTTTCCCGTAACTGGTTCAAACTGAGTGGTGGGAGAAGCTTGATTAATGCGGCCAATTTGGGTGATGCCAATGCCCAAGCAGTTCTCGATGGCACTGCCGATATGGCTGGCCTGACTTATAAAAATAACGCTCGCGAATACGAATCTTATGGTTTGGAACTGAATTTTGCTGTTGACCTAGACGTTCATCAGCTCAACCTTGGCGGTCGGCTCCACGAAGATGAAGTAGACCGGTTGCAACCGGTGGATGTCTATGACCAGGTGAGTGGACAGTTGACCTATGTGAGAACTAATCCCATTTCCAGCAGTGATAATCGAGTGGAGGATGCCGAAGCAATGTCATTATGGCTGACTGACCATTGGCAGGTTACCGATGCATTGGCACTCAACTTATTCCTACGCTATGAAAGAGTGCATTCTTCAGAAGAACGCTACACTGATGAATCTCGAAATACTATCAGTAGCAAAAAATCCAATCGTTCAGAGGAGCTGCTGCCCGGTATTTCCTTTACCTATGATCTTGATGATCAATGGCAGGTATTGGGCGGTGTTCACCGCGGCTTTTCACCCCTTGGTGGTAGCGCCGCAGAAGGAGAGAATCCTGAAACCAGTGTCAATTATGAAGCGGGTCTTCGCTTCAGTGAAAATAGTTTCTTTGCAGAAATGATCGGTTTTTACAGCGACTTCGACAACAAATCCGAAAACTGCGCAGTGGCTAACCCTTGTAGTAATGGCGCCACCAGTGGTAGCTTTACCACTGGAGAAGCCGTTATTCAGGGTGTCGAGCTGACCGTGGGTAACCGTTTCCAGATCGGTGATTTTATGATCCCCGTCGACCTAGCCTATACCTACACTAAGGCTGAAATCAGCGAAGATGAAGGGGTCTTGGGCTTTGAGAAAGGTGACCGGCTGGCCGATATACCGAGAAGGACATTTAGTCTCCGTACCGGATTTGAAACTCCAATTGGCTGGGATAACTATATAGTCGCCAAATACACTGACAGCTTATGCAGTAATATTGGCTGTGATAATGGTTCAACGTTCGGTAGAACTGATAGCCTGTTGGCAGTGGATTTTATCAGCCGCTATAGTCTCAATTCGGACACAGTCGTTTATGCCAAAGTGGATAACTTGTTCGATCGGGATGAGATTATTTCCCGCCAGCCCGATGGTGCACGGCCCAACAAGCCGCGGACTGCTTCCGTTGGTATTGAATACGCTTTCTGATTAACAACCATACCTTCATATATTGAAACCTCCACCGCAACGGTGGAGGTTTTTTTATTTCAACTTCGCCAAATCACACGATCAACGCCAAGATGATTGAGACGATATCTGACTAATATAGAACACGAGTCAAAGAAATATATCTAGCATATTGTCAGGGGCAGACGGCTTGCTATAGTGCCGGACAGTTTTTATGACTTTTTGCTATGAATGAAACCACTCCGTTCTACTGCTGGGCTTGTTAGTTATCCAAAGCCTTCGTCAACGATAGGGCAGCTATAACGATTGTTGTTTTTCTTTGTCACTGAGTATTTTTTGGTGGTTATCTAGGTGATGGGCATAGATCACCGAAAAGGCCAGTACATTTTGTACGTAGTTTCGGGTTTCTTTGTACGGAATGGTTTCTATCCAGGCATCGAAGGGCAGCTTGCCCTCTGTTTCTTTTTGCCAGCGACTGACTCTATGTGGTCCGGCATTGTAGGCAGCGGTGGCAAGTATTCGGTTGTTGTCAAAACGTTCAAGCATTTCTTGGTAGTAGCTGCTGCCAAGGGCAATGTTGATACTGGGTTTAAATAGATCGTTGCTGTTGCGATAACGAATATTATTTTTGCGGGCAGTTTGTTTCGCCGTGCCGGGCATGAGTTGCATGAGGCCTTTGGCGCCAGCGGGGGAGGTAACATTGTGAGAAAGGGCGCTTTCCTGACGGGCTACGGCAAATAATAGGTGGATAGGTACTCCGGTTTTTTGAGCATTTTTTTCAAAATATTTTTTGAAAGCCAATGGAAAACGGAGGTCGATATCATCCCAGTAGCCTGCTTGAATCATGCTGGTAACGACACCGTTATGCCATTTCCATTGGCGGCTAAGGTGGGCGGCGGTAATCCATTGTGATTCGCTGAAATTACGGGTGGCCTGCCGCCATTCTCGATTTGCATACAGGTATTCTTTTTGATGGAGTAATTCTCTGGTGCGTGTGATACCGGGCAGGGTTTCTAGTGCAGCCAGTTGTTCCGGCGTGACCGTAGTACCTCTGTGAGCCATGCTGTAATCGTTGCCTAGCCACTCACTGCTAATGAATCCATAGAAGCTGCGACCAATGGACAAAGTTTCATAGGTGCCACTGTTAACAGTCTTTGGCGTTTTTGTTTTTGGTGTATTCGATTCTGTAGCCGTGGCGAGCTGTTGAGCTCGGTATGTCCAGTATTTCCAGCGGTCATCTTGCTGAAGTTCTTTTGGCATATGACCAATCCACAGTAGCACCTCTTGCCAGTTAGCCTTGCGCATGGATTCTCTTGTTCGCCACTCCAGTAGGGAGGTGTTTACGAAGTCTAGGTTGTCCGCGAGGTATATATCGGCTGAGGCTGCATGGTCCTGGTCATAAAGGCCTTTTACTAATGCGGTAATAATTTGGTTTTTCTGGGTGGGATTAAACGGGTAAATCTGACGATAACGTCCCCAATGTTTGAGTGCGCTGACGGCATCTACATAGGCTAAATGGCGAAGCCCGTGGGTGATGACGTTGTGAATTTCTTCGCTGTTCGTTTTTACATAGTGTTGACTGAAAAACTGGTAGTCGCCAACCACTCTGTGGTCGCGGTCAATACGGTAAAATTTATCTGCTAACTCTTGGTAGTTGGGTGTTGTAAAAAAGCGTTGCAGATAACGCGAAAGTTGATACTCGTGATTGAAAATGGCATCGGTATAACGCTGCCAGGCGATGGCTTCAGTAATATGATTATTTTTAATCAAAATTCCGAATAGTTTGTCGCAGCCCTTGGGTTGTGATTTGCCGACGGCCCAAAGTTTGATGGCTGCGGCGATGGATTGAGTTTTTTCGCCATCCCGAAAGCGTGCTAACTGGTAGTGACATTGTTGTTCTGTGGAGGCGGTTTGTGCATTGTAATCGATGAGGTAGTCCTGCCAGCGATCACGTTTTTTTAGTGTTTGCAGCCATCGGTACCGAAGCATTGCGGCGATGGGGCTACCTTCATGTTGGGATAAAAACTCCCGAACGTCGTGTCGGGGGTAGCTGTTTAATCGGTCAAACAGCGCCATGGCTTCCAGGTAGTGCTTAAGTGGGTAATCCCCCATTTTGGTGAGGGCATGCCGAAAGTGTGTTTGATTGCTAACTCTAAGTGCGTGCTTAGCCTCTTGGTAGAGTTCACGCTGCTTCTCTAATGAGGGGCCTTCGGAGCCTTGGGCGTAATGGGGGAGGGCTATAAAAATTAGTGTCGCGAACAGCAGGTTGCGTAGAGCTGAAAGCAGCAATGACTCTTGCTGTAGACGAGTATTTGACTCCGTACATTGGTCCATGTTGGTTTGTTATCGCCTGTAAACAGAGAGTTTGTGAGAAAAACAAAAGGTCGTTAGATAGCCCGCTATGATAGTCAGGTCTCAGCTGATTAAACAGGGGAATTTTAGCCAAAGGGCTCTTTTTAAAGACCTGTTATGAAGACCTGAGTTTATAAGCCCCTCAATGGAGGGGCTAGGGTAAAAAATCGGTGGCCGACGGGATAGAATTAAACCCGAACGGCTAATACATCACATTCGGAGCCGTGTAATACGCCAGTAGAAGTGGAACCGAGAATTAGGCTTAGACCGTGACGGCCATGACTGCCAACGATCACGAGGTCCACACCATTTTCTGTAGCAAAGCGATGTATTTCATGGGAGGGTTGGCCAATGATGACGTGTTGGTCTTCTGGCTCAATGTTTAATTCTTTCCCTATGGCCTTTAAACGGTCTCTAGCTCGTTCTTCGAGTTGACTTTGGACATCGGTGAGGTCCATGGGTATATCGCCGCCGTAGGCAAATGACAGCGGCTCCTGAACGTGGATCAAACTCAGCTTTTGAGCACTTTCGGTGAATAGGCTCTTGACTCGTTCTACCACTTGCTGTGATTCTGGCGCTAGATCAAGGCCGATGAGAATATGTTTGTAGGCTGACATAGGGTTTTTCCATCGTCGATGTTAGTGTTTAAGTAAAGTGGTCATCTTAGCCGAAGTTAGTATTTAAGCACTCCTAGTCAAGTTGTAGCAGACAAACTAGAAGTAAACAACATCGTAAAAAATAGCGCAGTAGAAAATAATGACCTATTTACTAATAGCATTCGTATTGGCGATTATTTTGTCGCCACTCATGTGGTTTCGTCAATCACCTCGCCAGAAACTGATTACGGATATGCGCAAGGAGGCTGCAGCCAAGGGTCTGAGGGTAAAACTAAGCAAGCCTGCTGATGCCCGAGAGGGGGAGGGTCGGTTGGAATACGTTACTTATAGGTTGCCTTGGGCGACAGACTCAGACCCATCGATTGAGGCTGTTATGGAAAAATGGTTGCTGATTAAAGATACTCGCAGGGGAGATCCTTCTCCTTGGTCACCTTGGCAATGGCTGGGGTATGAATCGAACGAACTGCTACATGATGTTATCGGTGACGTCATTAAAAGCTTGCCAGCGGACGTGGTTGCGCTGGAAGTCTGTAAAAGTGGAGTCCTTGTTTTTTGGCAAGAACGCGGTTCATTGGACGATGTCACGGTGATCTATAACCAACTGCATAAGCTGAGAACAAGGATACGAAACTGAGTTAAAGTGCATGTATTTGTACCTTTATTACAAAGAATATTAAAAATTTCCTTGACCGACCCACGTGCGGCGCATGTATATTCGCCCCTCAGATAGAATTTCGTGGCTTACCAGCCTGCCATAAACCATCAATCAAAGAGTAAACAACAGTTCAATGGGTAAATCATTAGTTATTGTGGAGTCACCAGCTAAAGCTAAAACGATCAACAAATATTTGGGCAATGATTATATTGTTAAGTCCAGTATTGGTCATATTCGTGATTTGCCTACGGGTGGTAGCAATACAGTAGACCCTAAGGAGCGTGCTAAAGCCGCTGCCATTACTCGCAAAATGTCAGCAGAAGACAAGGTTGTTCATAAGGCTAAAAAGTCAAAAGAACAGCTGGTCAGTCGCATGGGGGTAGACCCGGAAAATGGTTGGAAAGCGCGTTATGAGATTTTGCCGGGTAAAGAAAAAGTTGTTTCTGAACTGAAAAAATTGGCCAAAGATGCTGACACAATCTACCTCGCGACGGATTTGGATAGGGAAGGAGAGGCTATAGCCTGGCATCTGAGAGAAGCCATTGGTGGTGACGAGAGTCGCTATAAACGTGTGGTTTTTAATGAAATTACAAAAAAAGCCATTCAGGAAGCTTTCTCGCAACCCTCCGAGTTAGATATAAATCGAGTTAATGCTCAGCAGGCTCGTCGTTTCCTCGATCGGGTGGTTGGCTTTATGGTGTCGCCACTGTTGTGGAGCAAGATTGCTCGCGGCTTATCCGCCGGTAGAGTCCAGTCTGTTGCTGTTAAATTAATTGTGGAGCGAGAGCGCGAAATTCGCGCATTCGATCCAGAAGAATATTGGACACTTCATGCTGATCTTGAAACCAACATAGAAGAAAAAATTCGGTTTGAGGTGAAAAAGCAGGCGGGACAGAACTTTCTGCCGAAAAATAAGGCGCAGACAGATGTAGCCTTGGGCGCCTTAAAGTCAGCGGATTACCAGATAACCAATCGTGAAGATAAACCCACGAGCAGTAAACCATCGGCACCATTCATTACCTCTACCCTACAGCAGGCTGCTAGCACTCGGTTGAGCTACGGTGTGAAGAAAACCATGATGATGGCGCAACGTCTCTACGAGGCCGGCTACATCACTTATATGCGTACAGATTCAACGAATCTCAGTGCAGAGGCTGTATCCATTTGCCGCGATTTTATTCAAAACCGCTACGGTGATGATTACTTACCCGAAAATCCGAATGTCTATAGCAGTAAATCCGGTGCGCAAGAGGCTCACGAAGCTATACGGCCTTCCAATATTGATATTATGCCCAGTGATTTGGCGGGCATGGAAGAAGATGCTCAAAAGCTCTATCGATTGATTTGGCAACAGTTTGTTGCTTGTCAAATGATGCCAGCCCAATTTACCAGTACCACGGTTACGGTGATGGCTGCCGGTTACGAATTGCGAACCAAAGGGCGAGTCATTCGTTTTGACGGTTACCTGAAAGTTCTGCCAGTACAACGCAAAAAAGATGACGATATTGAATTGCCTGATTTAACAGTGGGCGATTCAATGGCTTTGAATGTACTGATTCCTTTGCAACATTTTACCAAGCCGCCAGCGCGTTTCTCTGAAGCGGCATTGGTTAAGGAGCTTGAAAAACGAGGTATCGGAAGACCGTCTACCTACGCATCCATCATCTCGACGATTCAGGACCGTGGTTACGTCCGACAGGATAAACGTCGTTTTTATGCAGAAAAAATCGGCGATATTGTCACAGTCCGCTTGGATGAGAATTTTTCCGATCTGATGGATTACGGTTTTACTGCGGCGATGGAAGAGTATCTTGATGATGTTGCCGAGGGTGATCTGGATTGGAAGGATGTTTTGAATCGTTTTTATGCGGACTTTTCCACCAAGCTTGCTAAGGCTGGCGCTGTGGAGGGCGGCATGCGCCCTAATGAGCCGACATTAACCGATATTGAATGCCCTCAATGTGGCCGTCCAATGACTATTCGCACCGGGTCTACGGGGGTGTTTTTGGGGTGTTCTGGATACAGTTTACCCCCCAAGGAGCGGTGTAAAGGCACACTCAACCTTACTTCGGGTGACGAAGTGGTCAACGTGGATGAAGACGATGAGGCTGAGACTCGTCAGTTAATGGAAAAGCATCGCTGTAAACGTTGTCATACTGCGATGGATAGCTACCTCATTGATGAAACCCGAAAATTGCACATCTGTGGTAAAAACCCAAGTTGTGAAGGCTTCGAGGTTGAAATCGGCAGCTTTAAGCTCAAGGGTTATGAAGGCCCGGTTATCGAGTGTGATAAGTGCGGTAGTGAAATGCAGTTGAAATCTGGCCGTTTTGGTAAGTATTTTGGTTGTACCAGTGAGGGTTGTAAAAATACTCGCAAGCTTTTACGGAACGGTGAAGCTGCTCCACCCAAGATGGACCCAGTGCCTATGCCTGAGTTGTCTTGTGAAAAAGTGGAAGACCATTACATATTGCGTGATGGTGCATCGGGTATGTTTCTTGCGGCGAGCAAATTTCCTAAGCATCGTGAAACAAGAGCACCGTTAGTGGTTGAATTGCTGCCTCATAAAAGTGATATAGACCCCAAATATAATTTTCTCCTTGAAGCTCCTGTAGAAGACCCCGATGGTCTGAAAACTGTTGTGCGGTATAGTCGAAAAACAAAAGAGCAGTACGTGCAGACTGAGTTGGACGGTAAGCCTACAGGCTGGAAGGCTTTTTATGATGGCGGCTCTTGGAAGGTGACGGATGGCCGCAAGGTAAAAAAGAAATAAAACCTAGGTAGCCCTTAATTTGGATTTTAGGTGAGTCAGGCTATATCCAAAAAGGTAAAGTAAATATAGGGTAGAAGAAAGCCCAATTAGACACAAAAGAGTGTTATGAGTTCCTATCTTTCCGTGGTTAATCAGAAATTATTTTTTTGTAAGATCCTATTGAAGCAGGGCTTACCAAAAAAGGAGACGGATGAGGAAAGTCAGTCCGTTCATCTTGAGATCGCCTTGTGTCAGTCAGCACTTTATCAATTGGAATGTGCATACGGCCATTACTTACGAGAAATTGCCGAGACGTATCAATATAATTTAGCAGAGCACATCACCACTGTTGATGAGTTGTCTTCGGCTCTTGCCGGTATGAATAAGCACCCTGGCGAGGCTCAGGAAATTCAGAGTCTGTTTGAAGATAGCCAGAGCTGGCTTTTTCAGATGCTCTCTGCCTATCAGCAATTATCTTTACTCCCTACTCAGGCAGCTAGTGTTGCCCATGCTAGCCCCATTGGTGTGGTGGAAGTTAAACAATTGGATGATCGTATTGCTTTGGACTACCAGCAATTGAAGGAATGGCAAAACTCCTTTGTAGAAATGGTAAATCGACACAGGGAGATGATGCTTGAATGCTAATTTGATTCTCCGGAACACCCATTTTTGTTTTTCTGGGTTAATAACAATGTTTGAGCCTGTTACAATATGTGATTGTTTCTGCCTCAATTGGAATTTTCAATGTCCCTTTCTCTTTTTGAAATAGTAGTGTTGCCCAATGGTGATGTTGCCCTGCAGCGCGCTAATGACAAAGACGAGCCATTGATACGTATTACTTTTTCAGCAGAGGTTCAGGATTTTTTGGAAGAAGCGAAAATAGATGTTGCTAAAGTGATGATCGATGCGGGAATCGAATTATTTGAGCAAATGGGTTCAGATATCCTGCAAATAGAAGAGGGTGACAGCCTGAACGCTACCTCCAGAATCTTACATTAAGAGAGCTCGGTACAAAACTCTCCTTTATTCAATAAACTCTATGCTATAAAGTTTTTTAGCTGGTTTGAGTGCGAATAACACCCACGCCCAGGCCTTCAATCGCAAAATTTTGTTCTCGTAAATCCACCAGAATTGGTTCCAATTCTTCATTTTCCGGAAGCAACATAATCTCATGACGTTTTCTGGTTTTCTTAAGACGTTTGACGGTGACCTCATCTTCGATGCGAGCAACAATGATCTGTCCATTTTCTGCCGTATCTGCTTTATGGACGGCTAGTAAATCGCCATCCATGATACCTACATTCTTCATGCTCATACCCTGAACTCGCAATAGGTAGTCGGCCTGGGGGTAGAACATGTTGGCTGCCACCTCTAGATAATCTTCAATATTTTCAACGGCTAAAATAGGTTCTCCTGCGGCGACACGTCCGATCAGCGGTAATCCGCTTTGCTCTTCCTCGAGTAAGCGAATGCCGCGTGAGGTGCCAGAAATCATTTCGATGACACCTTTTCGGGCCAGCGCTCTTAAGTGCTCTTCAGCGGCATTGGGCGATTTAAATCCAAGTTCAGCTGCGATTTCAGCTCGAGTAGGTGGATAGCCTGTATTCTCAATGTGTTGTCTTATTAGCTCGAGAATTTGCTGCTGTCTGGGTGTTAGCGCTGCATTGGCCATTAGGAACCTCTTGGTATGGGGCGGGTCGATTTTTTTTGTAATATAAGTTTGTGGCTAGCTACTAGCTATATAGTAAGAGCTGTAAATAAATATAGCCTGTATTAAAAAACAGTATAGGGCGAAAGTCGTTCAAATATCAAAGAGTTTTTGAAAGCGGCTATACTGGGGTCTCAGATTATCAAGTTTTCAATGTTTTTTAGCCGTTAAAATAAAATGGTATCAGGCAAAGAATTGGTCATAAAAAGCCGTCATCAATAAAAAGGACGACGTATGGACGAAGCAACAGTACCTGAAGCTTGGCGTGTGTTACGTATCCAGTCAGAGCTCGTGAATGGTATAGAAACTCTGGCAAAACTAGGCGGTGCTGTCACTGTGTTTGGTGGTGCCCGGTTGGATTCCGATTCTCACTATTATAAAGAAGCGCAACGATTGGGTTCTTTGTTGGGAGAGCAAGGTATTCCTGTGATTACTGGTGGCGGCCCCGGCATTATGGAGGCGGCAAATAAAGGGTGTTATAGCTCATCGTCTGCTTCTGTGGGCTTAAATATTTCTTTGCCCTCAGAGCAAGAGCCTAACCCCTATCAGGATGTTTCTTTAGGGTTTCGTTATTTTTTTGTACGTAAATTTATGTTTGTGAAACATGCGATAGGATTTGTTATTTTTCCCGGGGGGTTTGGCACCATGGATGAGTTTTTCGAAGCTCTGACCTTAGTGCAAACCAATAAAGTCCGGCCTTTTCCTATCATCTTGATGGGGGCTGATTATTGGCAAGGGTTGATTGATTGGATGAGAAATACAATGCTAGATAGCGGTTGTATTAATGAGCGAGAGCTACATTTATTCAGTGTTGTTGATGACGTGGAAACAGCGGCGAAGACTATTTTACAACACGCACGAATGCTGCAAGCTCAGGAGGTTGCAGAATGAGCAATGGCACCAAATAACGTTGTGCTATTGGGCTAATAACAATCATCAATACCGTAGATGGCATCAGAATCTAGTTTTAAAAGCGGGTCGTTCCATTGATCTGGCACATAAATATCATCTGTTTCTGCACGGTCTTCATTGCTTAGTTCGTAGGATGCGCGCCAATCTTCGGGCGGTTTAGCGGTCAGTAGTAGCATTTGTTGCCAAGTATCGAAATCAAGCTCGCTGACCTCTCCGTCTAGGTATTGAATTTCTACAAAACCGGCATCCTCATCCACTGCAACGACCTCAAAGATTTGATCTTCCGTTGCATCTTGATACCAAGTGCCGATGATAGGGGCTTGTGAAGCCATAATACATTCCTCCATGCTCTTGTAGGAGTATTCAAAATAGCACCGATTAATAGTGCCTGCACTTGAAACTAGTTGTTTGAAGGCTTGCTAGAAATCATGACGAGAATGTGATGTGCCACCTGATGATAAAGAGAACCTTAACAAAGCGCGCTAACTGGTTTTTTTTAAATGACTTTATAAGTTTTTATATTCTGGGGTTAATTGCTGAATGGCCTAAGAGGTTAGGTTTTAAATAAAAAACTTATCTAAAGTTGGTTAGTGGTTGACAAGGCTTCGTGGCCTTTTTATGTTGCGGTTCCAATCTGCTGAGACGAGATGTTATGACATTAGGCCCTTTGATGCTTGACCTGAATGGGTTAGTGCTGGAAACACCGGAAGTTGAGTTGCTCAAAAATCCTCATGTAGGAGGCGTCATTTTTTTTGCGCGTAATTTTAGTAGTAGAGAGCAGATAGCAGCGTTGGTCGCAGAGATTCGGTCAATTCGTCCTGAATTATTACTTTGTGTGGATCAGGAGGGCGGACGTGTTCAGCGGTTTCGGGAGGGCTTTACTCGTATCCCTCCGATGCAAGTTCTGGGCAATCGTTTGGAGATGAAGCTGGAGGGCGCTGAGGCGTTATTGCGTGACTGTGGATGGTTGATGGCCTCTGAGTTGTTAGCCTGCGGTATTGATTTTAGCTTTGCTCCAGTACTGGATGTGGATAAAAGCCAATGTGAGGTGATCGCTGATCGCTCTTTCTCTGATAGCCCCGAGCTGGCCTCTCGTGCTGCGGAAATTTTTATCGAAGGCATGCATGAGGCGGGAATGTCAGCTACGGGCAAACACTTTCCTGGTCATGGCGGTGTCTTGGCTGATAGCCATCTTGAAACCCCCTTTGATGGACGCTCGATGGATACCCTGCGTCAGCGCGATTTGATACCCTTTGTTAACTTGGCGGCGACGTTAGATGCCGTGATGCCAGCCCATATTATTTTTCCTGCAATTGATGCGGATGCTGTAGGTTTTTCCCCTTTCTGGTTACAAAATATTCTGAGGCGGGAACTACAATTTAACGGTGTCATTTTTAGTGATGACCTGTCGATGAAAGGGGCTGACGTGGCCGGAGGTTATGCCGAGAAAGCTCACTGTGCCCTTCAGGCCGGCTGTGATATGGTGCTGGTCTGCAATAATCGGGAAGGTGCTCTGGAAGTGTTGAATTACCTAGCTTCCAGCGAACAGATGCCCTCGTCCAGATTGTCGAAAATGATAGGTCGAGACGGATTAGATTGGGATGCATTAATCAGTAGTGATCGATGGATTTCTACCGCTATAACACTCTCAACGTTACCGAATACATAGTTAATTTTTGTAAGTATAAGTAGAAGGTCAACTAAAGGTCTTATTGCGGGCCTTCAGTGAGAGATAAGGAATAACTTTTCATGAAAACATTGGAAAACTGGCTGGTTAAAATTACGGGTGAACAACATCTGTGGATGGTCGAAATTTTTGTCATTGTGTTTGCGGCATTGGTTTTAGGTTCTCTGGTTAATAGGGTTATCAATTTTCTGGAGAAACATGCTTCTCGGTCCTCAACTGTTTGGGATGATGCGATTATAGAAGCTTGTCGTCGGCCGGCTGTGTGGGGAATATGGGTTCTGGGTGTCAATATGGCGGCCGCTGTTGCGGCGAGAGTTGCCGGGTCCGAACTGTATGGACTTGTGGGCCCGATCAATCGGGTTGTCATCATTTTTTTGTTGGCACTGTTCTTAATTAATCTGGTCAAGCGAGCGGAGCGTAATTTGGTTCATCCTGATTATATGGAAGAGCCGATGGATGAAACCACCGTCAGGGCTATTGGAAAACTTCTGCGTGCTTCAGTCATTATTACTGCCGTTCTGATTGCTATGCAGGTATTTGGTTACAGTATCTCGGGGTTGCTGGCTTTTGGCGGCATTGGTGGTTTAGCCGTCGGTTTTGCTGCGAAAGATTTATTAGCCAACTTCTTTGGTGGTTTGATGTTGTACTTGGATCAACCCTTTAAAGTGGGGGATTGGGTTCGGTCGCCAGATAAGGAGATTGAAGGAACGGTAGAGGATATTGGCTGGCGGCTCACGCGTATTCGTACTTTCGATAAACGCCCGTTATATATTCCCAATGCTATTTTCAATAGTATCTCAGTAGAAAACCCTTCAAGAATGTTAAACCGCCGCATTTATGAGAAAGTAGGTATTCGTTACGATGATATTTCTAAAATGGGTGTCATTGTCGATGATGTTCGGAAGATGTTGAGAGAACACGCTGAAATTGACCAAAATCAGACGTTGATTGTTAACTTTAATGCGTTTGCTGCATCCTCAGTGGATTTCTTTGTTTATACGTTTACAAAAACCACCAATTGGGTTCGTTACCATGAAATCAAACAGGATGTTTTGTTGAAGGTAAGTGACATCATTCTCAGTCATAGCGCAGAGATTGCCTTTCCAACATCTACTGTACATGTTCCTGAACAAGTTCGATTGTTACAGGCTAATGAGATTAATGAGTCGGGTGAGTAGGGTTTCCTCTGGAGATATTGGGGTCAGAGTGTGAATCAGGATGTTTTGTCATAAATAGCCGCGTAAGGGGGCTGAGTGAAAATAGGTATTATCGGGGGTAGTGGTTTGACCTGCTTTGATGAACTGAAGGTTCAGGAGAAGCTCAGTTGTTCGACCCTTTGGGGTGTTCCCTCATCTCCCTTGGTTCTTGGCTCGGTAGAGGGCGCGGAGGTGGTGTTTATTGCGCGTCATGGTGAGGCTCATCAGATTCCTCCACACAGGGTTAATTATCGAGCAAACATTGCCGCATTATGTGATCAACAAGTGTCCGCTATTTTTGCCATCAATGTAGTGGGTGGAATCAATATGGAAATGTGCCCTGGTGATTTGGTGATTCCAGATCAAATTATTGATTACACCTGGGGGCGGGAGCATACCTACTCAGATGGTTTCAGTGGGGAGCTGCAGCATGTGGATTTTACTGATCCCTATGATCAAAACTTGAGAAACTATTTATTACGACAGTCCATTGCTTTGGGTTTGCCGGTGCACGCGGGTGGCGTTTATGGTGCAACCCAAGGGCCTAGGCTGGAAACCGCTGCTGAAATTACAAAAATGGACCGAGATGGCTGCGATATTGTTGGCATGACAGGTATGCCAGAGACAGCATTAGCCCGTGAGCGGGCTGTTCCCTACGCCAGTTTGGCATTGGTTGTGAATATGGCTGCGGGTCTGTGTGATGAAGAAATAACCATGGAGAAAATTCGTGGGATAATGGACACGCGTATGGTTGATGTGCGTCAGCTGTTGATTGGTGTGGCTAAAGAATATGCTTCGGCTGCGTCGCTCAAGTGAAAGTTCTGCGGTCTATCGCGGGAGTATATGGAGGCAGAAGTCGGCCCGTTCGAGCCGCGTTACTTCGGGCATGCTAATTAGGTGGGCTTGCCCTATGTGTGAGCTGATAAGCCTGTTTGTTTTATTCCGAAAGTTTATATTTTGATACCAAGATAATCACTCCCATGTTGGGGTGATCCAAGTAGGTTAGTTTACCTCGAAAAACCCGCGTTGATTGCTCAAGAGCTACAATGTCAGCTATGGGGTATTCAGGTTCAAAATTCGCTCTATTGTTCTCAAAACTGCTTTCTATACTAGTTTTATCACTGTCTTCTATACCTTGCTCGTATGGTGTGTCGGGCAATCTCGGCCACGGGTTTGTTTGAGTTTGTCGTGTGTTGTTAGGGAGCGTTGTGTTTTCGGACAACGTATTGTTAATGCTGCTTATTTCAGGTGTTTTGAAGGTTGTTTTCCAAAGGTTTGTCTGTATATGAAGATACCGGTTTCTTACGAGTCGGAAACTGCCTTCCAGTTCATGATGATTGCCGAAAACATTACCACCTTTGATCAGTATCCAGGGGCTTTCTGTTTTGTCTAAGCCAGGTTGACGCCATGCTTGGTGGTAGAGGGTCCTATATCCGGGTGCTCGATTAAGTCTTGTGTGATCTGGACTCATGCTGAGGGCATTTTTTGGCAAGATCAAGAAGGGTTGCTCTGTTGTAGCTGGATTTTTGGTGAGGGGCGCGGTCTCGATTCCTTTGGAAAGTGTGTGAGCAGATGCTAGCTTGGTTGCCACAGAAGGATCAACAAGCTCACGTATATTCTCAGGGTAAGAGAGTTCTAGGTCAGTTACGTGTCGTTCGTCATTGAATAAATCTTGCTGACTAAAGATCAGCACTTCTACTTGATACCAATCGATATCATCGGGCGTCTCTTCTGCAGCGATACAGCAGGTAGAGATCAATGTCAGTGCGCTAATGAGTTTTGCTAATGTCTTCATTGAGTGCTTTTCCCTGTGGGTGCCAGCAGGTGCAATATTTCTTGCGCTTGATGAATACGTTGTTCTGCGGTGTCCATTGCTACAGTAAACCTTAGGGTGGTTGCTCCCTGCAAGCGATAGGTGTCTGGTTGTTGTTGTACTAATTGTACAATGACGAGGGGCTCGACTGTGGTGTCTCTGCCAAATTCTATTCGCCCACCCATGGGGCCGGTTTCAACTTTTGTAATACCCAGAGCGCGGGCCTGAAGTTTAATCGATGTTACTTGGAACAGATTCTTTAAATAGTTGTGAAGCAAGCCGAAGCGATCAATCATTTCAACCTGAAGCTCTCTCAATTCACCCTCAGAGTTGGCGTTAGCTATTCGTTTGTACATGATCAGACGGGTATGAACATCGGGCAAATAGTCATCAGAAATGAGCGCCGGGATATTCAATTTAATCTCGACATCCTCGGCTAGGGGTATACCCAAATCCAGTGTTTTCCCTTTGCGAATGGCATCTACAGCCCTATCTAGCAATTCCATATATAAGGTGAAGCCAATGGAGTGGATATGGCCACTTTGATCTTCACCCAGGAGTTCACCGGCACCGCGGATTTCCAGATCGTGAGTTGCAAGAGTAAAGCCTGAGCCTAGTTGATCGGCAGCAGAGATGGCTTCCAAACGTTTCACGGCATCTGAGGTCATGGACTTGGGTACGGGTGTTAACAGGTAAGCGTAGGCCTGATGGTGGGAGCGACCCACTCGACCCCGTAGTTGGTGCAATTGTGCCAAGCCAAATTTATCGGCTCGGTCGATAATGATGGTGTTAGCACTGGGTATGTCGATGCCAGTTTCAATAATGGTGGTACATACCAGAATATTGAAATGCTGGTGGTAAAAGTCAGACATGACTTTCTCCAGCGCCCTTTCTCGCATTTGGCCATGGGCAATTTCGATTCGTGCTTCGGGTACCAATTCTTTTAGTTCTCTCGCCGTTCTTTCAATACTTTTTACTTCGTTATGTAGGTAGAAAACCTGACCGCCTCGAAGAATTTCTCGCAAAATAGCTTCACGAGTGACACGAAGGTCATTTTGGCGAACAAAGGTTTTGACTGACAACCGCTTGGCGGGCGGTGTAGCAATAATAGAAAGATCTCGAATGCCCGACATGGACAGGTTTAGGGTTCGAGGAATGGGGGTAGCGGTTAGGGTCAAAATATCAACCTCGGCTCGGAGTGCTTTTACTTTTTCTTTTTGTCGAACCCCAAAACGATGTTCTTCATCAATAATGAGCAGCCCTAAATTACTGTAGTCGATATCTGTGTGGAGTAATTTGTGGGTGCCTATTAAAATATCGACTTTGCCGCTGGCGGTATCATCTAATACTGTTTCCTGTTCTTTAGCCGTTCGGAAGCGTGACAGCTCTTCAACTCTTACCGGCCAGTTAGCAAAGCGATCGCGGAAATTTTCGACATGTTGGTGTGCGAGTAGGGTAGTAGGTACCAGCATGGCGACTTGCTTGCCACTGGAAATGGCTATAAAGGCAGCTCGCATGGCGACTTCTGTTTTACCAAAGCCGACATCACCGCAGACGAGTCTGTCCATGGGCTGTTCTGACAGCATGTCGCGTTTGGTCGCTTCGATGGTCTCCATTTGGTCCAATGTTTCTTCGAAAGGAAAGTCGGCACAAAATGTCCGATAGTCTTCTTTTGGGTCTTTACAGGAAAATCCTTTTCTTGCCGCACGAATGGCATATATATCCAGCAGTTCTGTGGCGGTATCACGTATTTGTGAGAGTGCTTTGTCTTTGGCTTTTTGCCATTGTTCGCTACCAAGTCTATGTAGTGGTGCCAATTCCTCATCGCTACCACTGTAACGACTGATCAAATGAAGCGCGGCTACTGGAACATAGAGCTTGGCTTCTTCCGCATATTCGAGGGTCAGAAATTCTTGAGGTTCTCCATCGGTAGTGATGGTTTGTAAGCCGCGATATCGCCCCACACCATTATCGATATGGACTACAGGTGCGCCAATGCGCAACTCGGTGAGGTTTTTAACAATTTGGTCAGCATCATCTCGTTGTTTGCTGCGTCTACGACGCTGCATAACTTGTTGGCCAAATAATTCTGATTCTGTGATCAGACAAATGTTGGGGCTCTCAATAGAAACCCCCCGAGCCAAAGGGTAAACAATAATCGCAATGGTTAGGTCGCTGGTGGCGAAGGCTTCCCAGCTTTTGACTTCTTTCGGTTGAATACCAATGCGTGCTAAAAGCTCAAGAAGTGTTTCTCTACGTCCTTGTGACTCCGCACAAAACAGCATGCGCTGTTCTGTGGCTAGCAGAAAACTCGCCAGTTTGTTGAGAGGGTTCTCAGCCTTGGCATTTACCGCAACATCGGGTGGTAATTGAAAGGCTAGAGATAGCTCATTTGTTTTTGTGTCCGTTTTGTCTTCTTGGACTGATAGTTGGGTTGAGAGTTGAGTGCGAGGATAGCTTTTTAGGTGGCCAAACAGTTCGCTAACCGGAACAAAAACTTCTTTGGGCGGTAGCAAGGGGCGTGTTGGGTCAACATTGTATTCTTCGTACCTTAGGCTGAGGTCACTCCAGAATTTTTCAGCAGCGGGTTCAATGGAGCCTTCGGTAAAGACTAGGCAGTTTTGGGGGAGATAATCAAACAATGTTGCGCACTGGTCAAAAAAGAGCGGGAGAAAGTACTCGATTCCCTGTGACGTGATGCCTTCACTGACGTCTTGATAGATTGGACAGCGTCGCTGATCCACATCAAAACGTGCCAGCCAATTATCCTGAAACCGTTTTATCGCGGCTTTGTCCAAGGGGACTTCACGGGCGGGTAACAAACAAATGTGGTCTGTCTTTGTGAGGGTGCGCTGGGTTTCTGGCTCAAACGTTCTCAGGCTTTCAATTTCGTTATCAAACAGGTCGATACGAAAGGGTAGGGTTGTGCCCATAGGGAAAATGTCGATCAGTGAGCCACGAACGGTGAACTCGCCATGTTCAACTACGGTGTCGACATATCGATAGCCGCTATGTTCAAGTTTTGCTCGTAAATTATTGACATCAAGCTGATCTCCGGTGTGGTAATCAAATGCTCTACGGCCGATGAATTCCACTGGCGGTAGTCGGTGCATCAAGGTAGTGACGGGGACAACCACTACGCCACAATTGGTTTGTGGCAATCTAAATAAAGTCCGAAGGCGCTCAGAAATAATATCTTGGTGCGGAGAAAATAGGTCGTAGGGGAGTGTTTCCCAGTCAGGAAAATGAAAAACGGGTGTTTCTTCTCCCAGAAAAAAAGTGAGTTCAGATTCGAGTTGTGAGGCGGCTCGGGCTGACTCGGTTATCACCATGATAAGTCCACGGTGTTGTTGGCAGGCTTCGGCAATAGTTAGCGCTAAACCTGCGCCACAAGCGCCTTTCCAAAGGCGTTTGTCACCCGGTGGATTGGCAGCGGGGATGGTCATAATTGACATAGTAGAGGTAATGTATCTGTAGTTTTAGTTGGGGCGGCGTTTGTTACATTTGGTTTTGTTTGCTGGCGCTTTCGTTGTGGCCATCGTAACGAGGTATGCTATTTTAGCGGTGGTTCCGAAATATTGATATGTCTCTTTGAGGATGGTGTCGGAGTTTGTCCTTGTTTGGTGCTTAACAAAAGTCGGTTGGGGTGCAAGTTGATCAAATACATTCAAGTGACAGGATATGGCGTACTTCTTGGTTTTTTACTGATGCTAAGTGGGTGTGGCGGTCAGGGATTTAGCCTGAAGAATCTAGCGAAAACTGATATAGATATGGTCGCAGACACCCATTACCAGGAAGCGGAGTTGTTGCTGAAAGAACTCACCATCAAGCTATACAAAAGAAACCCTAGGTATCTGCATTCTGAGTCTGCTGCCGTTGGTCAGGAGCACACGATTGATGATCGCGTGCATCAGCTTTTTGATTCAACCGGAATATTGTATTTTGCAGAATTGCCTGAGCTTGGAGTTGATACTATTGAAGTAGCTCTTGACCACAATTTCGAGGGTGATAGAGTTTTTGCGTTAATGGCTGGTTTGACCAGTATGGTAAGGCAATCCTATGGCTATCAGTCAGAATTTTTTATTTACAGTGATTTGGATGGTCAAAAGCTTTACCACAGCGCCCGGAATCTTGAGATAGCATTTTGGCGGGTTGCGACTTATCAGGATGAATCAGGTGATCCGCTGATACTGACGAATAGTATAGACGGAAAAATTCAAAACCTGAGCTATGAGAGATTGTTCGGAAAGTTAATAGCGTTACAGGACATACTGGCTAAAATTGTTGCTGGAAAAAATCAGCGAATAATAAAAACTGTGGCACAGAATGTGGCAACGATGGCCTTTTTTCCAATCTGATCACTTTTATTACGGTTAGTTTCTATGACTGATTATTCATCAGCCTTATTCCCACCAAACTCAGTTGATCTCAAAACACGGTTGCTCTCAAAACGTTGAAACCGGATAATACCCGCCCTTAAACGGACAGTGCTTCGAGCACTACATCATCTCAGCAAGAGGTTTATCACGTGACAGAAAATACTCGCCCCATCCCCGCCGACTTTTTTGCAGATTGGAAGGAGCGTGAAGCTCTATCTGAAGCGATGATTCCGCTGATTGGTAAACTGTACCGGGAGAACAATGTTTCTCTCTACATGTATGGCAAGGGTATGGTGAACCGGTCCGTTATTGAATTGATGAAGGCGCATCGTTTTGTTCGTCAGATTGAACATAATGAATTGTCCGAGTATGAAACTTTTCCATTGATTAAGGCCTTATCAGAAATGAATCTGGGGCCAGCCCATATTGATGTGGGTAAGCTGACAGTGAGTTACCAGGAATCTGGTAATGGCTCTAACCTTGTCGACTTCCTGCAAAAAGAAGTGGGTAATGATATAGGGAATACCCGTAAACCTTTGCCTGAACCACAAGATGTTGTGCTTTACGGCTTTGGTCGTATTGGTCGATTGTTGGCTCGTTTGCTGATAGAAAAAGCAGGCAGTGGTGACATGTTGAGATTACGAGCTATTGTCGTTCGCAAGGGTGGTAGTGAAGATGATCTCGCTAAGCGTGCCAGTTTACTGAGGCGCGACTCTGTCCATGGGGCATTTGAGGGCACTATTCGGGTGTTGGACGATGAAAATATCCTGGTGTGTAACGGCAACTCCATTCAGGTGATTTATGCCAATTCGCCTGCTGAGGTAGATTACACAAAATATGGTATTAATAACGCTATTGTTATTGATAACACTGGTGTGTGGCGTGATGAAGAAAGTCTTGGGCAGCATTTAGAGTGTGCTGGGGCAAGTAAGGTAATCCTGACGGCGCCTGGAAAGGGATCCATTCCGAATATTGTATATGGTATTAATCACCATGAAATCACGCCAGAATCGAAGATTATTTCAGCAGCCTCTTGTACGACTAATGCCATAGTCCCTGTATTAAAGGCACTTCAGGATAAGTACGGTATCAAAAAAGGCCATGTGGAAACGGTTCACGCCTATACCAACGATCAGAACTTGATTGATAATTATCACAAGGGTTCTCGGCGTGGTCGCAGTGCTGCGCTGAATATGGTGTTGACTGAGACGGGTGCGGCTAAAGCGGTTGCCAAAGCCTTGCCTGAGCTTGAGGGCAAGCTTACGGGTAATGCTATTCGGGTGCCTACTCCCAACGTGTCTATGGCTATTTTGAACCTACAGTTAGATCAAGAAACTAATCGTGACGATTTGAATGAGTACATGCGTAAGATGTCGTTGCACTCAAGTCTTCAACAGCAAATCGACTACACCGTTTCCACCGAAGCTGTCTCAACGGATTTTGTGGGTTCACGCCATGCCTGTATTTTTGATTCTGAGGCAACCATTGTGAGTGGTGACAGTGTAGTTTTGTACTGTTGGTATGATAATGAATTCGGTTATAGCTGCCAGGTTGTACGATGTTTGGAAGGTTTGGTCGGTGTGTCCTGGCCTATGTATCCAAAGTCTTAGTCTGTCGGCTGTGACTTTTCTGGACCCTGAGATTCCGGGGTTCTTGTTGATGAGGGGATGATCTTTGTCAACCAAAGCTAAAATCAAGGCGAATGACCACATGGAGTGTGCTGGTAATAAGAGGTCTCGACCTTTATAATCGCGCCGGTTTGAATTCTGACAAGATTTGCATTTGGCGGCTTAGGTAAGCCTTTTCAAACGTCAGAAAGTATAGTTTTCATCGTCTTTCTTTTGCGCGATGTGTTTTTGGGGAGCTCGTTAAGAGCAATAATTAATTCAACTGCGTCAGTAGGCATTACCTATGATTAAGATCCGTCGCGGATTGGACTTACCTGTTTCGGGGGTGCCCGAGCAAGTTATTCACGATGGGCCCGACGTAAACTCTGTTGCCGTTGTCGGCTTTGACTATGTTGGTATGAAACCAACTATGGCTGTCAAAGAGGGTGATAGGGTTAAGCTGGGCCAGCTACTTTTTTCTGATAAGAAGACCGAAGGGGTACGTTATACGGCACCTGCTTCTGGTGTGATTTCAGCCATTAATCGCGGTGAACGTCGCGTGCTTCAATCTGTGGTGATTGATGTCGATGGCGATGATCAGGAAACCTTTTCTCAATACAGCGCTGCCGAATTGACCAATCTGAATCGTACGGCTGTTGTTGAGAATTTGGTTAACTCCGGTCTTTGGACAGCACTGCGCACTCGCCCGTACTCGAAAGTGCCCGCTCCAGCATCTGATGCTCCCAGCTCTATTTTTGTGACCGCCATGGATACCAACCCTCTGGTGGCTGATCCTGTGCTGGTGATTGCGGAGCGTAAAGAAGACTTTGCCAATGGCTTGAAAGTACTGACGTGTCTTACTGATGGGCCTGTACACCTTTGTGCTGCGGGTGATGGTTCAGCGGATGATGCACTGACCGCTGGTGGTGAAGTTGATGGTGTGCAGCCCCACCGCTTTTCTGGCCCTCATCCCGCTGGTTTAGTGGGTACTCATATCCACTTCATCGACCCGGTCAGTGATCGCAAAACAGTTTGGACTGTTGGTTATCAGGATGTGTTGGCTATTGGCGCACTGTTTACGACAGGTTGCCTTGACACTCGTCGTGTTATTGCCTTATCTGGCCCTCAAGTTGAAAGACCGCGTTTGATTCGTACCCGTCTCGGTGCAAATCTGGTTGAGTTGACGGCTGGTGAATTTACAGCAGGTGTTAATCGTGTTATTTCCGGATCCATACTCTCCGGTCGAACAGTTTCGTTTGACATTGCCGATGGTGCATTTTCTTATCTTGGTCGTTATCACAATCAGGTTACTGTAATTCTTGAGGGGCATCAGCGTGAGTTTTTCCGCTACATGTCTTTGGGAACTGATCGCCATTCTGCGCTGCCCATTTATCTGTCATCCCTAAACAAAGGGAAGAAGATTAGCTTTACGACCAATACCAATGGTAGTGAGCGCGCCATGGTGCCGCTGGGTAACTATGAAAAAGTTATGCCGTTAGATATCCTGCCAACCCAGTTGTTACGCGCTTTGGTAGTGGGGGACACTGACATGGCACAAAAGCTGGGTTGTCTGGAGCTTGATGAAGAAGATTTGGCCCTTTGTACCTATGTTTGTATTGGTAAGTACGAATACGGTCCAATCCTTAGGGATAATTTGGCACGTATCGAGAAGGAGGGCTGATAGTGAAAATATTACGCAGCTATCTAGATAAAATTGAACCGCATTTTCATAAAGGCGGTAAATGGGAAAAATGGTTTGTCCTCTTTGAAGCGGCAGATACAATTTTTTATTCTCCAGGTACCGTGACTAAAAATGGTTCTCATATTCGTGACGGTATTGACCTGAAACGAGTCATGATTACCGTTTGGCTGGCGGCATTCCCCGCCATGTTCTACGGCATGTACAATTTGGGCTTCCAGGCTAATACGATCATGGCGGCCTCTGGTGCCACCTCCATCGATGGTTGGCATGGGGTGCTACTTTCTATGTTCGCAGGTCATGATCCCTCGAGCATATGGGACTGTATATTGTACGGTGCAGTCTATTTTGTTCCCATTTACATGGTGACATTCATTGTCGGTGGTTTCTGGGAAGTGTTGTTCGCCATGGTTCGTGGCCATGAAGTGAATGAGGGATTCTTTGTTACCTCGATTCTATTTGCCTTAATCTGTCCTCCGGATGTTCCGTTATGGCAAGTGGCGCTGGGTATCAGCTTCGGTGTTGTTATTGGTAAGGAAGTCTTTGGTGGTACTGGTAAAAACTTCCTCAACCCAGCGTTAACGGGTCGTGCATTCCTTTTCTTTGCCTATCCGGCGGAGATGTCTGGCGATGCTGTTTGGACTGCTGTTGATGGTTATACCGGTGCTACGGCGCTGTCTATAGCCTCTACCCATGGCATGGAAATATTGCAGCAACAAATGACCTGGATGGATGCCTTCCTCGGCAAGATGCACGGATCGATTGGCGAGACTTCGACCTTGGCCATCTTTATTGGTGGTGCGTTGTTACTGCTTAACAGGATAGCGGCATGGAGAATTATCGTTGGTGTCCTCATCGGCATGATTGCATTGTCTACCCTGTTTAACTTTATTGGTTCCGATACTAACCCGATGTTTAACGTCCCCTGGTATTGGCATTTGGTGATGGGTGGTTTTGCCTTTGGTATGGTCTTTATGGCGACGGACCCGGTGTCAGCAGCTATGACTGATACTGGAAAACTTTGGTTCGGCGGCTTGATTGGTGTGATGGTTGTGCTCATTCGTGTGGTCAATCCAGCATTCCCCGAGGGTATGATGTTGGCCATCCTATTTTCCAACTTGTTTGCACCGTTAATCGATCACTTCGTGGTTGAGGCTAATATTAAAAGGAGAGTGGCACGTGGCTAGTAACGACTCTACTTCGAAAACTATTATTGTGGCTCTGGTTCTTTGTGTTGTCTGTTCAGTCTTTGTGTCTACAGCCGCTGTCATGCTTCGTCCTGCGCAGCAGGCTAACAAGGACTTAGACCGTAAAACAAATATCCTTGCTGCTGCGGGCATGTTGCAGGAAGGTGTTAGCATTGATGAGCAGTTTGCTAGCATCAGCGCCCGAGCGGTAGATATGGCCACGGGCAAGTTCACTGATGCGGTCGATGTGGCTACTTATGATCAGCGTAAGGCCTCCAAGGATCCTGCCATGTCAGATGATCTTGGCGATGCTGATATCGCCAAAATTGGTCGTCTTCCCAAATACACATTAGTGTATTTGGTAGAAGGTAAGTCAGGTATCGACAAAGTCATCCTGCCGATCAAAGGCTACGGTCTGTGGTCGACCCTGTATGGTTTTGTGGCACTAGAATCTGACCTCAATACCGTTGCCGGTCTAGGCTTTTACGAGCAGCAGGAAACTCCTGGTCTCGGTGGTGAGGTGGACAACCCTGTTTGGAAAGCAAAGTGGATTGGCAAGAAGAGTTACGATGCTGATAATAAGCAGGCTTTGACAGTGATTAAAGGTACTGTTGATAGCAGTAGACCTGAGGCAATACACCAAATCGATGGCTTATCTGGTGCAACATTGACCAGTAGGGGTGTTGATCATCTGATTAAGTTTTGGATGGGCGAACAAGGTTTCGCTCCATTCTTGGCTAACTTGCGTGCAGGGGAGGCGTGATCATGGCGACAAACATAAAAGAGGTATTATTTAAGCCGATCTTTAACGAGAACCCGATTGCTCTTCAAATTTTGGGTATTTGTTCGGCTCTAGCGGTGACGTCCAGTTTAAAAGTGACTGTAGTGATGTGTATTGCTCTGACACTGGTAACGGCATTTTCAAGTATGTTGATCTCTCTGATCCGTCATCAAATTCCGGGTAGTATTCGGATTATTGTACAAATGACCATTATTGCTTCGGTCGTTATTGTTGTGGATCAAATTCTTAAAGCTGTAGCTTATGATATTAGTAAGCAGCTTTCAGTGTTTGTAGGTCTTATTATTACCAACTGTATTGTTATGGGCCGTGCGGAAGGCTATGCGATGAAAAATCCGCCCGTAGCCAGCTTCCTTGATGGGATCGGTAACGGATTGGGTTATAGCGTAATGTTATTGATACTCGCCTTTATTCGTGAGCTGTTTGGTGCCGGTAAACTGTTTGGGGTTGAGATTTTAAGTGTTGTTAGTAATGGCGGCTGGTATGTTCCTAATGGTCTTCTACTGCTACCACCCAGTGCTTTCTTCCTGATTGGACTGATCATTTGGGCACTGCGTACTTGGAAAAAATCTCAGGTGGAGGCGCCAGACTTTAAGATCGCGCCTAATTCATCTGAAGGGGAGGTTGCCTGATGGAACATTATTTGAGTCTGTTTGTTCGTTCTGTCTTCATTGAAAATATGGCTCTGTCTTTCTTTCTAGGAATGTGTACTTTTTTGGCTATTTCCAAGAAAATTCAGGCAGCCATTGGTTTGGGGATTGCTGTGATAGTGGTGTTAGTTATTACTGTCCCAGCCAACAACTTAATTTATACCTACTTGCTGTCTGAAGGTGCACTAACCTGGACTGGTATTGAAGGTATGGAAACTGTAGATCTTAGCTTTCTAGGTTTGCTCAGCTACATTGGTGTGATTGCTGCTATTGTGCAGATCATGGAGATGTTCCTAGATAAATTCGTACCGGTGCTCTACAACGCCTTGGGTGTGTTTCTACCTTTGATTACAGTGAACTGCGCGATTATGGGTGCTGCATTGTTTATGGTGGAGCGTGATTACGACTTTGCTGAAAGCACGGTATATGGCTTGGGTGCTGGTGTTGGTTGGGCATTTGCAATTGTGGCTCTTGCTGGTATTCGCGAAAAGCTTAAATACAGTGATGTGCCTGCTGGCCTGCAAGGGCTGGGTATTACCTTTATCACTGTTGGTCTGATGTCGATGGGCTTTATGTCCTTCGGCGGCATCGATCTGTAATCGGCGAGGAGAAGATAGATAATGAGTCTGGAAATCATACTCGGTGTTGGAATGTTCACAGTGGTTGTTCTGGCGCTGGTGGCATTTATCCTTGCTGCGCGAGCGAGACTGGTTAGCACCGGCAACATCACCATCGATATTAATGGTGAAAAAACAATTACAGTCCCTGCCGGTGACAAACTATTGTTAACACTGTCGAATGCGGGTTTGTTTCTGCCTTCTGCCTGTGGTGGTGGTGGTAGCTGCGCTCAATGTAAATGTATTGTGACTGAAGGGGGCGGCTCTATGCTGCCAACTGAAGAAGCTCACTTTACCAAGCGTGAGGCAAAGGAAGGCTGGCGTTTGTCCTGTCAGACTCCGGTTAAGCAGGATATGAAAGTTGAAGTGCCTGAAGATGTCTTTGGTGTTAAACAGTGGGTGTGTACTGTTGATTCTAATCCAAACGTGGCCACTTTTATTAAGGAGCTTACCTTAAGGCTACCTGAAGGTGAAAATGTTGACTTCCGTGCTGGTGGTTATGTACAGCTGGAATGTCCGCCACACCACGTTAAATACAGTGATTTCGATATTGAAGAAGAATATCGTGGCGATTGGGAGCGTTTTGGTTTCTTCGAACATGAATCTATTGTGAAAGAGTCCGTAATCCGTGCCTACTCTATGGCGAACTATCCTGAAGAGAAGGGTGTTGTTAAGTTCAATATTCGTTGTGCAACACCGCCTCCAGGCTCACATGGTATTCCGCCCGGCATTATGTCTTCCTGGGCCTTTAATTTGAAACCCGGTGATAAAGTCTCTGTATTTGGTCCATTCGGTGAGTTCTTTGCCAAGGATACCGATAATGAAATGGTGTTCATTGGTGGCGGGGCTGGTATGGCACCTATGCGCTCACACATTTTTGATCAATTACGTCGCCTGCATAGCACGCGTAAGATTACGTTTTGGTACGGTGCCCGCTCCATGCGTGAGTGTTTCTACAATGAAGAATATGATGAATTAGCCACTGAAAATGAAAATTTTGATTGGTACTTGGCACTGTCTGATCCTCAACCAGAAGATAATTGGACTGGACTGCAAGGCTTTATTCATCAGGTTCTTTACGATAATTATTTGAAGGATCATCCTGCACCAGAAGATTGTGAGTATTACATGTGTGGGCCTCCCATGATGAATGCTGCCGTGATCAAGATGTTGGTTGATCTCGGAGTTGAGAGGGATAACATCTTCCTCGATGACTTTGGTGGATAGCGAGCAATAACGAATGGGGATTAAACCTAATAAAAAAATAATAAAAACGGGGCCTAGAGCCTCGTTTTTGTTTGCCTGTATTCGTTGTTTCAGATTTACCATTTCTATTGGGCTGCTTTTAGCATTGCTTCAAGGGTGTACAGAAAAGTCTGATCAGCAGGTCTTCAGTGGTATGACGATGGGTACCAGTTATCAGGTAAAAATTGTACCGGGTGATGTCTCTGTAGATGAAAATCTTGGTGATCAAATTGATCACCAATTACAATCTCTTGATAAGTTATTTACAACGTATAACAAAACCTCAGAGCTGATGATATTTAATCAGTCTGCAATCAATGTGTCTCAGGCTATATCTCAGGAGATGGTTGAGGTGTTGGGTATCGCTCAGGAGGTTTTTATACTGACTCATGGCGCTTTTGACCCCACAGTCGGACCATTGGTTAATTTGTGGGGTTTTGGGCCTAAAGATACTCATGACGGTGTCCCTACATCTGACATAATAGCTCCCCTTGTCTTATCTATTGGTTTTAACCATCTTTTGTTAGATAAAAAAAATCAGATGGCCACTCGTCAGAAAGATATACAGCTGGACTTGTCTGCTGTTGCAAAGGGTTACGCTGCGGATGCTGTTGCCAAATTGTTAACTTCAAAAGGGCTGGAAAACCACTTGGTCGAAGTGGGTGGCGAATTACGTGCGAATGGTCATAAGAGTAATGGGCAGCCCTGGCGTGTAGCCATTGAGCAGCCATCACTGTATCAGGGTGGTATTCAGCAGGCTATTTCACTCGAAAATATTGCGGTTGCAACCTCGGGTGATTATCGTAATTATTTTGAAAAAAATGGGAAACGTTATTCGCATACTATTGACCCAAGAACGGGTTACCCTCTTAATCACAGTTTGGCTTCAGTGACGGTCATTGCCAAAACTGCAGCACGGGCTGATGCCTTAGCCACGGCTATGATGGTGTTGGGGCTTGAAGAGAGCTTGCTTTTAGCGGAAGAAAATAATATTGCTATCTATATACTGATTAAACAAGGTGAGGGTTTTAAGGTGCAATATTCTTCTGCTTTTACCCCTTATCTTTCTGGAGACTAAACTGTGTTGGAGTTAATTCTGGCTTTTGTTGTGTTAGTGCTGATTATGGTGGGCATGGCAATTGGCGTGATTATGGGTAGAAAGCCTCTTAAAGGCTCTTGTGGTGGTGTTGGTGCAGCCTTGGGAGAGAAGGATTACACCTGCGATTTATGTGGTGATGATCCGAAGAAGTGTGAAGAAATCTCTCAAGAGAGTACTGAGTCTGATAAGCAAAATAAGGCGGGTGACCTAGCTTATAATGCAGCTTCTCGTCTTCCCAGAATGAACAAGTAAACCACACCTCATAACAACAGTACTTAAATTATCTTCCTCCGTTGTTTTTTATATATTGAGTACATCAACAAATAATGTAAGTCGTTGACCGGGTTTGATGTATTTTTTCGGGTTGAGTTTATTCCAAGTAAGAATATCGCTAATTTTGATGTCAAACTTACTGGCTATGCGGGAGAGGGAGTCGCCATGGCGTACTTTGTATTTTAGTTTTCTGATACTGGCAGTATTAGCTGTATTTCCACTAGCCTGAACCTTCAGTTGTTGCCCCAGTTTAAGTGGGGACTTAACATCCAAATTATTCCATCTGGCAATATTTCGAATAGAAACTTTCTGGTTTTTAGCGATTTTCCACAATGAGTCGCCGTTTTTAACCGTATAAATATTCACAGCGCCGGCGGTTGGGCTATCAAATCCAGTTCCTGGTATTTTTAGCTTTTGCCCCACTCGGAGAAAGTCACTTCGTAGGTCATTTTTATTGCGTAAGTGTTGGGTCAGCACCTGGTGGCGTTGTGCAATACTTGAAAGGGTGTCGCCGGACTTCACCTGATACTGTTTGATGGGTGTCCATTGACCCCTTGGGGTGTTGGCCAGTGCGGTTCTGAATATGTCGACACTTTGGACGGGTAATAGAAGTTGCTGTGGGCCTTCCGGGTGTGTAACCCAGCGATTGTAACCAGCATTAAGATTATGAATTTCATCAGCTTCTATCCCAGCCATTTTTGCTGCTCTGGTGAGGTCTATCTGTTCTGGAACCTCAATACGGGTAAAGTAAGGTTGGTTCACAAGGCTGGGGAGGTTCACACCATGCTTTTCTGGGTTGGCAATAATTCGAGAAATGGCGAGTAACTGTGGGACATAGGCCCGTGTTTCTTTCGGTAAGCTTAGGGACCAAAAGTCTGTAGGTTTACCCTTTCTTTTGTTCTTTTTGATAGCTCTTTTAACGGTACCTTCACCGGAATTGTAGGCAGCCAGTGCTAACAGCCAGTCACCATCAAAATAGTTGTGTAAATATGTCAGGTAACTGATTGCGGCCTCTGTAGAAGCTACAGGGTCGCGTCGGCCGTCATACCACCAGTCCCGTTGCAAGCCGAACCGTTTGCCAGTGCCGGGAATAAATTGCCATAGTCCTGATGCGTGGCTGTGGGAATAAGCAAGGGGGTCGTAGGCGCTTTCCACTGCTGGCAGCATTGCCAGCTCTAGGGGCATATTATTGGCCTCCAGCTCGCCAATAATATGATAGAGATAGCGCTGGCCTCTTTGTGTGATTAGATCGATATAGCTTTGGCTGTTTTTGTACCAGGTGACCTGTTTTTCAATGCCTGGATTGCTGTAGTGTTCTTGGAGCGTCATGCCTTGACGTAGACGAACCCACAAATCCTTTGTGGCTTCGAAACCCTGTCGCTCTATGGCAGAGACGGTTTTTTCTCGGGTCGATTTCGTATGCTTGCGAGCTATTTTTTTCTTAGTAACTAGCTTTTGTGTTACTTGAGACTCTTTGTTTGTGGCAGGCGGGTTGTCAATTAGAGCTTTAGGGGCTGGCTGATGTGGTGGCTGTGGAGTGGTTTGGGTGCATCCTGAAAGAAAAGTAATCATTAGCATGAGAAAAATAAGCGTTTTGATATGCATGGTGATTACGACTCTTATGGTGTGTGGCCTAAATTAGTACAAGACAAATCCGGATCGAATTGTAACGGTCTGTGCCATTGGGATCAATTTAGACAGTTCTGGTAAAAGACTGCTGTGACAGAGTGAACAGTTTTTTGTATGAATTTTGTTGCCCTCAGCTAATGTGGAGCGCATCAAAGACTGTAGGGGGTGAATGGTTCGCTAGAAACAGTCTTTCCAGCGACGGATAGCAGCAAATACTTCAGTCTCTGAAGGAAGAGCTTGGTTGCTATGTCGTCTAGCAGCTTCTTGAATACTCTGGTGCCCTGTTCGCAGAAAAGGATTGGTCGCAAGTTCTTTCGATAGTGCTGAGGGTATCGTCGGCTTATTTTGCTGACGTAGTTCTCCTATTTCTATAGCACGTTGCTGTAAAACTTCGTTGTCTGGCTCTACCTCGAGGGCAAAGCGGGTATTAGCTTCTGTGTATTCATGGGCACAATAGATCTTTGTGTCAGCAGGTAAAGAGGCTAATCGTGATAGAGAGTGCCACATTTGATCTGGCGTTCCCTCGAATAGCCGACCACAGCCATTGGAAAAAAGTGTATCTCCGCAAAAGACCAAGGACTCGCTCGCTGAAAAGTAGGCAATGTGATCCAGCGTGTGTCCTGGAATACTGATCACTTGAAAAGTTTGGTCCGCAATATTGAGTAAATCCCCATCCTTCATGATTGTTGTGGCTTGAGGTATCCCTTCTGGAGCATAAACGGGTACGGAATACTCCCTGAGTAATTGATCTATCCCCCCTACGTGATCTGCGTGATGGTGTGTGATCAGTATGCCTTTCAATGAAAGCTCTAATCGATGGAGTGTTTCCAATACAGGTGTGGCATCTCCTGGGTCTACCACATAGGCCTGATTTTCACCCTGCGAATGAAACAACCAGATATAATTATCTGTAAAGGCAGGAATTGTATGGACAATCAGGGGCATATTAGATTCCAGTAGTTTTCGCTGTGGATAATACTCATAATAAACTAATCAGCCCGTGGAGCATAAACGGTAAGGCGTGGTTGGTGTTTGGTTAGTTGCTCTAAGAGCAGTGGCGTAAAATGATTAATATAACTTTTTTGAAAAAAGTGCGGTTAAAGCATGGGTAATATAGTTCGTGCAGTTAAGGAATACTTGGACACAAAACATCGGATCGCCCCACTGTCATGTTCTCAGGTGTCTATTGAGGCTTGGTTTGAGACGCAATATGGCCAATATCTTCTAAACCAGGAGCATCAGGGGCTACGACATGTAATGCCTGATCTAGGTGCCCACAGAATGATGTATTTGGGTGTGACGCCACAACGGTTATTACCCGGTGAATTTAACCATTTACATAGTTTCTCTATTGGATCCTCGAGTGATAGAGTCGGTGATACCGCTGTTATTGCTGATTTTGATGAGCTGCCGCTACCCTCAGAAACTGTTGACACTGTATTACTTCATCATGCGCTTGAATTTTCTGTATTTCCCCATGAAGTTCTAAAGGAAGCCGCCAGAGTATTGAAACCTTGCGGGCATATGGCGCTGGTGGTGTTAAACCCAATGAGTATGTTTGGTTTAGTAAAGTGGCCAGCTCGGTTGGTTTCATCACACGCCGTATGGCGTCACCATAGCTTACGCTATGGACGGATATTAGATTGGCTGAGACTGTTGAATATACAACCCATTAAAGCTGTTTCAGGCGGGTTTTTCTGGCCGGCTCGAGGCTCAACAACGGGTGGCCTTGGAGAATGGCGTACTGGTGAAGGTTGTAAAGACGGGTTAATGGATCGATTAGGTCAAAGATACAGTTCGCCCTTTGGTGCTTACTATATCCTCGTCGCAAGAAAGTATGTGGTTCGCCCCACATTTTCCGGACCCAGCAAATGGAAGGCTATTCGTATACCCGTTGCGTCTGCTGTGAAAAATAATGGGGTCAATAAAACGCAATTGGTTGAAGACAGCGTGTCAGAAAATAATTTGTCAGAGAAAACGTTGATTAAAGAGAGAATGTTGGGAGAAAAATAATTGAAGGAAGTAGAAATTTTTACTGATGGCGCATGTCGGGGAAATCCTGGTCCGGGCGGCTGGGGTGCACTATTACGATTCGGTGATAAAGAAAAATCAATCTTTGGTGGTGAAGGCGAAACGACTAATAACCGTATGGAGTTAACGGCAGCAATAGAGGCGTTAGCAGAATTAAAGGGAGCAACCAAAGTGGTCTTGACCACAGATTCTGAGTATGTGCGTCAGGGTATCACCAGCTGGTTAGAAAACTGGAAAAAGCGTGGGTGGAAAACCGCTAGTAGAAAATCCGTAAAAAATGTGGATTTGTGGCAGCGTTTGGAGGCAGAGGCAGAGCGTCACGAAGTGGAATGGAGGTGGGTTAAAGGCCATAGTGGTCATCGTGAGAATGAAATCGCTGATCAATTGGCTAATCGCGGTATCGATGAATTATAAACAATGCCTTACTAGTAAAAATTTTTGCTAATAAAGACTGATTTTCACCCATAGAGATACCAGAACCATGGCAAGACAAGTCGTATTGGATACAGAAACCACCGGTTTGGAAACAAGTCAGGATCATCGAATTATTGAAATTGGTTGTGTTGAATTAGTCAATCGCCGATTAACTGGCCGTCACTACCACCAATACATTAACCCTGAGCGGGAGATTGATCAGGGGGCCATGGAAGTACATGGAATTACCAATGAATCCCTGGCAGATAAGCCTGTATTTGCTTCTGTAGCGGATGAGTTTTTGGACTTTATTCGGGGATCAGAGCTTGTCATTCACAATGCACCCTTTGATATTGGTTTTATTGATCATGAATTTGGTAAGTTGGACGACTATGCTTCCGTGACCAATAGCTGTGATGTGATTGATACCTTGGTGATGGCTCGTCAGCGTCATCCTGGTCAGAAAAATAACTTGAATGCGTTGTGTAAACGCTATGGTGTGGATAACTCAAAGCGCGATTTACATGGGGCTCTACTTGACGCGGAAATACTTGCCGACGTTTATTTGTTAATGACGGGTGGGCAAGTGGACCTGGTGTTGGGTAGTCATGGTAGCGCTAAGGAGGGTAATGTACAAAACGACATCCGTCGTCTTTCGAGTGACCGATCGCCCCTTAAAATTATTCGTGCCAGCGAAGAAGAACTGGAACAGCACAACGAAAAACTGGCCCAAATTAATAAGGCCAGTGATGGTAGTTGTGTGTGGTTGGCGGCATCAGTTGATGCCGCTTCAGACTAGCTTCAGTGTGTCTATGATATCCTGATTACAGAACGTACTTCACACACAATACACCAACAACTGAAAGAACAATGGTGTAGGGCATCGCCATAATGACCATCCTGCCATAGGATAGTCGAATAAGTGGAGCCAATGCAGAGGTTAACAGGAATAAGAATGCTGCCTGCCCATTGGGTGTCGCAACACTAGGAAGGTTAGTACCCGTATTGATAGCAACGGTGAGCAGATCGAAATGTTCTCTACTAATTTTTCCTGCATCCAGTACGGCTTTAACTTCGTTAATGTATACCGTTGCTACAAAAACATTATCACTGATCGCAGAGAGTACCCCGTTAGCGATAAAGAACATGACGGGCTGTATGCTCGGATCCATTTCCAGTACTGCATGAATAATCGGTGAGAACAGATGTTGGTCGTGAATAACTGCCACGATGGCAAAAAACACTACCAGTAACGCCGTAAATGGTAGGGCTTCTTCAAACGCATGACCAATACGGTGTTCTTCAGTGATACCGTTAAAAGCCGTCAGAAGGACGATAACTGATAGGCCAATTAGCCCTACGGGTGCTAAGTGAAACGCTAAACCGACAATCAGAAAAAGCGCGACCAATGCCTGAATAATTAAGGACATTCGGTGTTTATTCGTCATCTTTTTAGATTCTTGTACGTCGAACTCCTCCAACACTGTGCGTACAGCCTCAGGAAGTTTGGTGCCATAGCCAAACCCACCGAACTTTTCCAGAAGTACGCAGGTTATTAGGCCGCAGACTAAAACAGGCATAGTGACGGGAGCCATTATTAGAAAGAATTCTATAAAAGTCCAACCAGCTTTTTCTGCAATTAATAGGTTTTGGGGTTCTCCTACTAAGGTAGTAACACCACCCAATGCGGTACCAACAGCACCGTGCATAATCAAGCTGCGTAAGAACGAACGAAAACCTTCCAAGTCTTTTCGGTGATATTCAGTGACTGAGTCATCATTGGAATGGTCGTGACCATGTTCGTGATGCACCTCTTTGCCTGAAGCTACCTTGTGATATACCGAATAGAAACCTATCGCGACGCTGATGAGTACAGCCGTTACTGTCAGGGCGTCTAAGAAGGCAGACAAAAAGGCTCCAGCGATAGAGAATAGTAATGACAGTACCACCTTGGATCGAACACCAATCAAAAGTTTGGTAAAGGTGAACAAAAGCAGGTCACGCATAAAGTAAATGCCTGCCACCATAAAAATTAGTAGAAGAATAACTTCAAAATTCCCTAGCGCCTCATGATAGACCGTTTCCGGTTTAGTCATACCCAGAAGAACTGCCTCAATGGCGAGTAGTCCACCGGGTTGCAGTGGGTAGCATTTTAGGGCCATGGCTAGGCAAAAAATAAATTCAACGATCAACACCCAGCCAGTGAAAAAATTATTGGTGGTGAAAACGAGAATAGGGTTAGCAACTAAAAAAGCCAGAATGGTGTATTTATACCAATCGGGAGAGTTACCCAGAAAATTTTTACTGAAAGCCTGAAGCATTGGCTGGGGCATGAGGTTGTCCTTATTTTTTTGGATCTATTTTGTTGGACTCAAATCAAGTGAATAATAGTGCTATTATCCCCCTGTAGGCAAGGGCGAACGGTATAACGAGGTTGGCAGTTTTGCAAGTATTAGCCATCGGCACAATGGATAATGAGTAGCTATGTATTTGATTAATAAGCAGGCGTTGGAGCTAGTAAAAGGCGAACTTCAAAGTGAAATGGAGAAGTTGATCTTTGAAATTGATCAACCAGTCCACAAAATGGATAGGGAGGCGCTGTTAAATGGCCTGACGCACATTCATGGTGTTTTCTCACTATTGGAGGTGGTTGGGGGCAAGGCAATTGTTACGGATATCGTGGCGTTGCTTCAATCTGCGGGAGCTGAGGAGTTAAGTGAGGGGCATTGGGATGTCGCGGTTAATGCGATCAAATTATTGCCGGTCTATTTTCAACAGGTTCAGTCAGCGGAGCGGGATAACCCGCTATTGTTGCTTCCAGAGATTAATGAGCTGCGACGTTGTAATGGGCAGCCATTAAGGGATGAGTATTTCTTTATATCGCAGTTGTTGCCTGAGTCACCCATTGTTTCTCTCATTATGTCGAAGGATTCATCACAACTGGATGTGATAAGACTCTCTCGGCATTTATTTCAGAAGGGCTTAATTCAAGCTGTTCGAGGCAGTGGACGCAAAGCTGCAGTTAAGATTATGGCGCACGCTATTCATCGTTTGCGCAAGGTGATGACTGATGGATCTGAGCAACTGTACTGGTCCATGGTTTTTGAGGTTCTTGGTGCTTTATATCGGGGGGCACTTGGGTTTGAGCAAACTCGCTTGCGCGCATTGATGTCTATTGAACGGCAACTGAAGATGCTTGCGGAAAATGCTTCTCATGAAAAATCTTATCCAGAGACCCAGCAAATGGCCATGATGGCCCATTTCGTACTTTCTGGTTGCTCCACGGAGAGCGCCCAGAAATTGTCTGCCGAATTGGCTATAGAACCTCTCAATTTTTGCGCTAAGGATATCAGCGCCTACCGTGCTCATATGGTGGCTAGTGGCGGGTCTGATTTTCCTGAAATGATGTTGGTGCTGAGCGATAAGTATGATGAGCTGAGTTTTGTACTGGACGAATTGGTGATTAACCCCGGGCAGCGTACTCATAATCGAAGTCAGTTGCAGACGGGTCTCGCCAGCACCGCTGAAATATGTCTGATGTTAGGGTTGTCTCAATTAGGTCAGCGGTGTAGCCAGCATGCTGAACAATTAATGGGCATTTCTGGGGAGGAAAGAGTCTCAGATGAGTTGATCGATGACATGGTGAATACATTACTTTGCTTAGATTCCATTATCGTAGAATTACGAGATCAATCGCCTTCAGAGCATCAGTTGCAACAAATTAATCAGCAGACATTAAAAGCTATCGTCGAGTCAAACGTGGTTAACCATGCCGAGAGACGAGTGTTACAGGAGGCTCTTATAAACCTTGCAGAGGTGATGAGGGTGTCGAGCGATTACTGTGAAGGCATGCCTGATGAAGGTATGGCATCGAATAGTGGTGATCGGTCAATTTTGGATAACTTCAATGCGTTAGTTGGGTCGGTTGATATGTTGGGTTTAAGCCGAGCTTCATCTGTGGCTCGGCGCTGTCTTCATTATTTTGAAAAGAATTTTAATGGGGACGGAGAAGAAATACCGGAAACAATGGCGGATGTATTTGCCGATGCCATTGTGAGCTTGGAGTATTATTTGGATAATCGGCGTTGGGACTCGAGTTTTGACGATTCGGTCCTTAGCGTTGCTGAAAGTTGTTTGACCCGATTGGAAACCTAGCTTTCCATCGCTATCGTCTGACCGTTGTAAGGGGAATGTTTGGTTATATCAGGTGACTTTTATCCATGTTCTACCCTTCCTGAGGGTAGCGCTCTGGTTGACGTATTATCCGGACAAGAACCTCTATATATAGCTGTTGCAGGGCAACAGCTATTAACTCGTCAGAATAGCCAAAAATTCTTGTTTGAAGCCGCTGAGCTTTCCATTGCAGAGGGCTTGGCCGAAAAGCACTCGCCACATTATTTATTGGGTTTATACCAACACAGACCCTGTTATGTTCTGGATTATAGCGATGAACCTCATGCCTTAAAGGGTTTTGAATGGCGAAGGTTGAGGTCCTTTTTAGATTCTGTAGATGACTTGCACTTCAACCTTGCTGGACGTGCATGCCAAGTTGTTAATTGGGATAGGGAACACCGCTTCTGTGGGACTTGTGGTTCACGCACGAGTATATCTGAGGTTGATCATGCGCGGGTTTGCAATCCCTGCGATCGCCAATTCTACCCAAGAATTTCACCTTGTGTCATTGTCGTTGTGACGAAGGATGAACACTGTTTGTTGGCAAGGAACTCGGCATGGGAAAAAAGATATTTTAGTGCTTTGGCTGGGTTTATTGAGCCTGGAGAGACGGTAGAGTTAGCACTGCATCGTGAAATAAAAGAAGAGGTTGGTATTGAAGTGGAGAACTTACAGTATTTTTCCAGTCAGCCATGGCCTTTTCCTGGACAATTAATGCTGGGCTTTCATGCCACCTATAAGGCGGGAGATATTCAGGTGGATAATCAGGAAATCGTCGAGGCTGATTGGTGGCACTATACCGATTTACCCCCATGTCCTGCACCGCAAACATTATCTGGTCGTCTGATTGAGCACTTTGTTCGTCAGTGTAGACAGCGGGGGTAGTTGATCCATGCCATTAATACTACCGACATTACTGCCACTGATTATCGGTATCATTTTGTTATGTTTATCGATGTACTTATTATTTAGAGCTCATATATTGGCAGTTCTATTGAAAGTAATCCCCGGTTTGTTGCTGCTATTTTGTGCTGTTATCTTAATTTTTAGTAGCATGGATATGATGAGTTATCGACAGCTTCTTAAAGAAGAATCAGTGGCAACACTACATTTTGAGCAGCTAGCGCCCCAGAGCTATGAAGTGATGGTCATCGATAAAGGCAATCAGCAGCATTACTTTTATCTTAAGGGTGACCAGTGGCAACTGGATGCCCGTATGATCCGTTGGCACCCAAGTCTTATTCGTATGGGTTTCCAACCGCTATATCGCTTAGATCGGATTGGAGGTAGGTATACCGATATCCAACAGGAGTTACACTCAGATCGGACTGTTTATCAGATCGCTAGTAGTGAATTGGCTTTGGAAGGTGGCGAGATTGGTCGCAGGGTTTTTACAAGCTGGGGTATTGATACTTGGCGCTGGTTTCACCAATGGGAATGGCTGCATAGCTGGGTAGATGCGGACTATGGAACAGCGACATTTGTGCCGATGGCTCATGGTGCTGTTTATGAAGTCACCGTGGGGTATTCAGGCTTGGTTGCTCGTCCTGTTAATGAAAAAAGCAGACGGGCCGTTGCCACTTGGCAGTGATACACTCGTTGGTTTACTTAATGTTTATTTGAATGCAGTAAAAGAGGGAGTTAGATATTGGAATTTTTATCTGAATACGGTCTGTTTCTGGCCAAGGCCATAACTTTTGTGATTGCAGTTATGGTCGTGGTGGGCGTGATAGCAGAGCTTGGTGGCCGAGTACGTAAACACTCAAGGGGTGAGTTGGATATTACGCACTTGAACGACATTATGGACGAGATGGGTAATGTATTGCAGTCGGCTATGCTCAAACCCTCTGAACAGAAGCAGTTGAAAAAGCAGAAAAAGAAAGCTTTAAAGGCAAGCAAAAAAACACCAACAGAGAAGAGTCGGGTTTTTGTACTGGATTTTAAGGGCGACATGAGCGCCTCTGCGGTCACAAATTTACGTGAAGAAATTACGGCACTGCTGAGTCAAGCTAGCGCTGAAGATGAGGTCGTCGTGCGTTTGGAAAGTGCCGGTGGCATGGTGCACAGCTATGGGTTGGCAGCGAGTCAGCTTGATCGAGTGAAGAAAAAAGGTATTCCCTTAACCGTTTGTGTCGATAAAGTGGCAGCTAGTGGTGGGTACATGATGGCCTGTGTCGCCAATAAGATTATTGCTGCGCCATTTTCGATATTAGGGTCTATTGGCGTCGTCGCTCAACTGCCTAATTTTAATCGGTTGTTGAAGAAACACGATGTCGACATTGAACTACACACAGCGGGAGAGCATAAGAGAACTCTCACAATGCTGGGTGAAAATACTGATGAGGGTCGGGAAAAATTTATTGAAGACTTGGAGGATACCCACGAACTGTTTAAGGAGTTTGTTTCGGCACATAGGGAAAGTGTTGATATTAATGCTATTGCCACTGGAGAAATATGGCTGGGTACACGAGCAAAAGGGTTAGCGCTGGTTGATGAGTTAATGACCAGTGATGAGTATCTTGTGGATAAATCTTCAGATGCGGATATTTACGAAGTGAAATACCTGCATCGTAAAAGCCTACCCGAGAGAATGGGCATGGCCGCTGAGAGTAGCGCAGACCGATTATTGTTGCGGTGGTGGAATCGGTTGTGTTCTCGAGATTTTTTTTAAAAGCGTCATTTCAGAACGTAAAATAATGACTAATCCAGTTGTTCGTTAAGCGAAGCTGGATTAGTTTCTTCGGAGTTTCTCGTTCACCGCAATGGGGTTGGGGAAGTTGAATGTCACGATATAGCTTGAAACGAGGAAGGTTAAAATGGCCGCCGCCTGTATCAGGTGGGACGCCAGTATACCGATAAGGGAGGCATTGAATGCCACATAGGCTATCAGAAGAGAAAATTCACTGATCTGTCCCAGCCGAAAACCGATATCCCAAGCAAGAATTTTTTTCTCACTTTGTCTTCCCAATAGAAACCTGAAAATAGCAGGTTTCAATATCAGCATAACGCCACCCAGTACAATGGCGGCTAATGCAATTTCTGGTAATAACCCGAGGTTAAAGCCGGCCCCTAATGAAAAGAAAAACATGATCAGAAAAAAGTCGCGAAGAGGCTTTAGCGTCAATGCAATATGTTGAGCAATGGGGCTTGATGCAAGCGTAATGCCGGCGAGAAAAGCGCCAATTTCCCTTGACAGCCCCAAGACCTCAGCGAGTTCTGACAACCCCATGCACCAGCCAATCGCCAATAAAAAAATGTATTCTCCCATACGATCAAATTTGGCAATAAGCTTCAGTAAGACCCAGCGTACGAAGGCCCAAGAAAAAAGAATCAGTAATGGTAGTGCTAGTAGTGTAATACCGATTTGCATGGCATCAATTTGACCGCCCTCACCGCTGAGTAGTACCAGCAAGACAAAGATGGCCAGAAAATCCTGCATTAACAGCAGGCCAATCATCATTTCGCCGATATGGCGGTGGTGCAGAATGGTAGTAGGTAAGAGTTTGATACCAATAATCGTGCTGGAAAACATCATCGCCGCGCCAATAATGAGGCATTCTGTCAGAGTGAATCCAAACATGAGGGCGACGAGGTAACCCACAACAGCAAATGAAAATGAGCTGATAAGGGTGACAACCGTGACCTTTCTTAGGGCCATCATTAAGGATTGGGGTTGTAGATCTAACCCAAGAAGAAATAGCAGGAAAATAATGCCAATTTCTGAGATCTCAGAAAGCAGTTGCACATCTTGCACCCAGCCTAAGCCATAGGGACCTATGAGTGCGCCAAGAGCAATATAGGCAACCAATAATGGCTGCCTGCCATAGATCGCCAATGATGCGATGATGGCGGAGCCGGTAAAAATTAAAAAGAACGATTGAAAAACAGCTTCGTTCATATGGATATCCCTAGGACCTGCTGGCGTTAACTAATGACTACTACCGTTATCTGTTTTGCTCAAAAAGTCATAAAGAGCGAATTGTCGTACTCCACATAAACGGATTGACAACGCTATGGAATAAAAAGCAGCCTCTTTCTTTATTGTGAGTGATGGGCGTTAAGGCGGCAAGTATCTTGTTGAGGGAGCAAATAGCGAAACCAGCTGCTTCAACTCGGGTTTATTTGTATTGGGGCTAAAAATCCCTAGTAAGGTCGAACTTATCTAGGGAAGTGAAGTGGTTAATTGTTTCTCTTTTTCCGTTCAGCCTTGACGGAACAGGGGGGTCGCTGGATCGACGGCACCTTGATAGGTCGTATCAAAGTCATTAAAGGATGACAGCGCCTCATTTAAATCGATACCCTCTTTAAGGTCAAAGGCCGTGAAACCACAGCGTTTGAGATAAAAAAGTTGATCTTGGATTGGGTTGCCAATCGCTCTCAACTGACCAGTATAGCCATAACGTTCTTTTAGCAATCGACCTATTGAGAAACCGCGTCCGTCAGTGAATACCGGAAAATTAACTGCAATAAGAGGAAACATATTAGCCTCATGCCCAACGGCTTCTACTTCCTCATCACTGTCAATCCATAGCCCCATGCACATTAAATTCAGATTGTCACGGTTATCCAGCCAGTACTGCATGGGCAATAAAAGCTTACCTGTGGGTAATTCACCTTCAAAATTTTTCTCGATAATAATCCAGGAGTCATCTACCACCTGGCCATCTTTAATGATCTTAGGCATCGTTAGGCTCCTTTGTGGTCCGTTGTTTTGGATGTTTGTATCTCTTTGGAATAGACACTTTCCTTAAACGGACTAAGCCCTATACGACGATAGGTATCAATAAATAACTCATCGCCTTTACGATTTTCGACGTAGACATCGAGAATTTTTTCTATCATTTCTGGCATGTCGTCTCGTCCAAATGATGGGCCAAGTACGTTACCTAGTGTTGTGTTTGTGTCAGAACTACCGCCCAGTTGAATCTGGTAAAACTCTTCACCTTTTTTATCAACGCCAAGAATACCAATGTTGCCGACGTGGTGATGTCCACAGGCGTTCATACAGCCAGAAATGTTCAGTGTAAGGTCACCAAGATCATAGACGTAGTCCATGTCGTCAAATTTTCTCTGTATCGCTTCAGCGACAGGAATTGATTTTGCATTTGCCAGGGAGCAGAAATCACCACCAGGACAACAAATTATATCGGTAAGCGTACCGATATTGGGTGTGGCGAAACCACCTGATTTGGCTTTTTGCCATAATTCAAACAGGTCAGATTTTTTTACATCGGCCAAAACCAAATTCTGGCTGTGAGTTACACGAATCTCACCCAGAGAATATTGGTCAGCCAAGTCAGCTATCGTGTCTAATTGTGTGTCAGTCACGTCGCCAGGTGCTACACCAGTGGGTTTTAACGATAGGGTTACAGATGTATATCCGGGCACCCTATGGGCACGCGTATTTCTTTGCAGCCATTTGCCAAAAGCAATATTGTTTTTGGCAAATTCGGCTAAATTTTGCTCTTCAGCGGCATCATCTTGTGTCTCATAAGAGGGCAGAGTAAAGAATCCTTTAACTCTATTAACTTCTTCACTGGTTAGCTTGCCCGGTGTTTCTTTAGTGTATTCCCATTCGGACTCCACTTCTTGTGCAAAGACTTCAGGGGTCCAGGCACGTACTAAAATTTTGATTCGGGCCTTGTATTTGTTAGCCCTGTTGCCGTGACGGTTATACACTCTGAGAATAGCATCGAGGTAGGTGAGCAGGTCTTCTTTCGATAAGAACTCACGAATCACACTGCCGACAACAGGGGTGCGGCCCAAACCACCACCTACAAGTACTTTAAAGCCTATTTCTCCGGTATCATTTTTAACGATTTGAAGACCGATATCATGTATTTGGATAGCAGCTCTGTCACCGTCTGTACCGCTAACGGCTATCTTGAATTTACGTGGAAGGAAGGCAAATTCAGGGTGGAAAGTAGACCATTGCCGAATTATTTCACACCAAGGGCGCGGGTCCTCTAACTCGTCCTGGGCGACACCAGCAAATTCATCTGAGGTGGTGTTTCGAATACAGTTGCCGCTGGTTTGAACCGCATGCATCTGAACTTCTGCGAGTTCAGCCAGAATATCGGGTACTTCTTCCAGTTGCGGCCAGTTGAACTGAATATTCTGGCGAGTAGTAAAGTGACAGTAGCCTTTGTCATAGGTGCGAGCAATATGTGCCAATTTGCGGAGTTTTTTTGAATTCAACAAACCATAGGGCACAGCAATACGTAGCATGGGAGCTAGGCGTTGGATATACAGACCGTTTTGAAGGCGAAGCGGGAGAAATTCGTCTTCGGTTAGTTTTCCTGCTAAATAACGATTTGTTTGCCGGCGAAACTGCTCCACGCGTTGTTCTATAATTCTTTGATCTTGTTCGTTGTATATGTACATAAATTAAATAGTTACATTAATAGTATGGTTTTAAGAGATGCCTTATTAATGACAAGCGATTAATACAAAAAATTAACAAAAAATCGCCAAAGGCAGCAGAAAGGCGCGAATTCTACAGGTAATAACGCAGCTTGTCAGTGGGCTTCAAATAATAGCGATGTTGGCTGTAATTAGAAGAACTTTTTTGCTCTATGATCATCTGCTAAGGGAATAATGAAAGTGGATGTTTAAGGAGAGAGGACAACACAAAATGATACTGATACAATCTTGTCCGCCCGAGCTTGGGTCGTGTAAGTTTCAGTAGCGTATGAGGTTCAAAGATGTCTGAAGAAGTTGTTACTCAGGAATTAGAGCAGAAGAATGATGATAGCTGTGTAGATGCCATAGCAGCCGTCGCTTTTGTTTGTTTATTTGTGGCTGTTGTAATCTTTTGGGTAAGTAATCAATAGAACCAATAGATTTAGATCAGGCATAAAAAAAGTGGTCATCTGGGCCGCTTTTTTTATGTCTATTTTTCAGTGACATGCCTGCATTACTGAGTACAGCTTTGACAACTGTTATTACGCAGAAAATAAAAAGAATAGTGAAAATCAGCACTGATGCGACGTAGGAATAGATATTCCCGTGCTTGAAGTCTCTGACACGATTTTTGTTGCTCTGTACGCCAAGAAATACAGATAGTGTACTAAAAACAATTTGCCCAAAAGTAGGTTTTTGATCGTTCTCAAAGTCATTTTCGTCGTTTATTAACGGTTTGTTCTCGTCAGACTTATTTTGTTTACTTTCCACTAGGGCTATTCGTCCAAGACTGAACTTAACCAGCGCTCAAGCACTTCTGTCGGCATGCCTTTTCGTGTGGCCAAGTCTTCCAGTTGATCTCGCTGTATTTTTCCGGTGTTGAAATATTTAGACTGAGGGTGAGAAAAGTACCAGCCGCTCACAGACGCAGCGGGCATCATGGCAAAACTTTCAGTAAGAGAAATGCCTGTGTTGTTGGTCGCATCGAGAAGAGCAAAAAGCGCTTGTTTTTCCGTGTGGTCAGGGCAGCAGGGATACCCCGGTGCTGGGCGAATTCCTTGATATTCCTCTTTGATTAGAGATTCGTTATCCAATGCTTCAGCGGCTACATATCCCCAAAATTCTTTGCGTATTCTCATGTGTAGGTGTTCGGCAAAAGCCTCAGCCAAACGGTCTGCCAGTGCTTTGACCATAATGCTGTTGTAGTCATCGCCCAGAGCTTCGTAATCAGCAGCCAGTTTGTCAATCCCGAGGCCGGTTGTGACCGCAAATCCACCAATATAGTCCTTCACTTTGCTGTCTTTGGGGGCAATAAAGTCAGCTAATGAGACCATGTCTTTTGACGCGCCGTTTTTACGGGTTTGCTGCCGAATTTGGTGTAGCGTGGCTCTCGCTTCAGTGCGTGATTCATCTGTATACACTTCAATGTCGTCTCCGTTCACGGTATTTGCTGGCCAAAGACCAAAGACGGCACGGGCTTTTATCTGTTTTTTGTCAATAAGTTGCCTCAGCATCTTTTGACCATCATTAAACAGGTCGTTTGCAGCTGGACCTATTTTTTCGTCGTTCAGTATTTTGGGATATTTTCCTGCGAGACCCCAGGTAATAAAAAAGGGTGTCCAGTCAATGGTGTCCACCAGTGCTTCCAGTGGGTAGTCGTCTAAAATTTGAATGCCTTGAACAACGGGAATGGGCGGAATGTAATTTTGCCAATCTATTTTCAGACCAGATGATTTTGCTTCAACATAGGGGAGGATCGTACCCTTTGGTTTACGGTTAGCTGTACGTACACGAACTTTCTCATATTCCAACTGAATTTCGGTAATGTAGGTATCTCGTAGCTCTTTACTCAATAGTTTGCTTGCTACGCCGACAGCTCTGGACGCATCAGGAACATAAATGGTTTGGTTGCGTTTGTATTTCGGTTCAATTTTGACAGCCGTGTGCGCTTTTGAGGTCGTTGCTCCTCCAATTAGTAAAGGAAAATTCAGATTTTGGCGCTCCAGCTCACCGGCAATATGTACCATTTCATCTAAAGAGGGCGTAATCAGTCCGGATAGCCCAATAATATCGACTTTTTCCTTAAGGGCTGTCGCAATGATTTTCTCGGCTGGCACCATGACACCTAAATCGATGACCTCATAATTGTTGCAGCCCAATACCACCCCGACAATATTCTTGCCAATATCATGTACATCACCTTTGACCGTCGCCATGAGTACTTTGCCGTTCGTCTGCGCACCCTCGCCTTTTTCTTCTTCGATAAAGGGTTGCAGGTGAGCGACAGCTTGTTTCATTACACGAGCAGACTTCACCACTTGAGGTAAAAACATTTTGCCCTCACCAAACAGGTCCCCCACGACATTCATGCCGTCCATCAAGGGCCCTTCAATCACATGTAGCGGACGATCAACTGCAAGGCGGGCAAGTTCGGTGTCCTCTATAATGTAGGTGGTAATACCTTTTACCAGCGCATGTTCGAGACGTTTTTCAACGGACCATGTTCGCCACGTAAGATCTGTTTTACTTTCTTCAACTGCTCCGTCCCCACGATATTTTTCTGCGATATCGACGAGGTTTTCAGTGCCGTCGGGAGAGCGATTAAGAATGACATCCTCTACCTTTTCCCGAAGCTCATCAGGCAGGTCACTGTAAACGGCAAGCTGTCCTGCGTTGACGATGCCCATATTTAATCCGGCGCGAATAGCATGAAGCAGGAAGACCGAATGAATGGCTTCACGTACCGGGTTGTTGCGACGGAATGAGAATGAAACATTACTGATGCCACCGGAAATCAGTGCATGAGGTAAATTTTGTTTTATCCAGCGAGCACTTTCTATGAAGTCGACGGCATAGTTGTTATGTTCTTCAATACCCGTGGCTACAGCAAAGACATTAGGATCAAAGATGATATCTTCGGGGCAGAATCCCACTTGATTAACGAGAATATCGTAACTGCGCTGACAAATTTCCTTTCTACGTTCTAGGTTGTCAGCTTGACCCTTGGTGTCAAAAGCCATAACGACCACAGCGGCACCGTATTTTAGGCATAGTTTGGCTTGCTCTATAAAGGGTTCTTCCCCTTCTTTGAGGCTGATTGAGTTAACAATGCACTTTCCCTGGGCCCACTTTAAACCAGCTTCGATGACATGCCATTTTGATGAGTCGATCATTAAGGGAATACGTGAAATATCGGGCTCGGAGGCAATCAACTTCAGAAAAGTCGTCATCGCGTGGACGGCATCTAACATGCCTTCGTCCATATTGATATCGATGAGCTGAGCACCATCTTCAGCCTGCTGGCGGGCGACATCCAGCGCTGTATCGTAATCCCCATCCAACACCAGTCGTTTAAAGCGGGCTGAACCGGTGACGTTGCAGCGTTCACCTATATTCACAAATAGTGAGTCTGCTGTAATATTAAAGGGCTCTAGTCCAGACAAGCGACAGGCCGGTGCTATCTCAGGTATGTCCCGTGTGTTAAAGGCTTCAACACCTTGGGCAATGGCCTGAATATGGTCAGGTGTCGTTCCACAACAACCACCAATAATATTCACCAATCCGCTCTGGGCAAACTCACTGACAATCGCGGCCATTTCTTCCGGCGTTTCATCGTATTCACCGAATTCATTGGGTAGCCCTGCATTGGGGTGGGCGCTGACAAGTGTGCCACATAGTCTGGAAAGCTCCTCAATGTGTGGGCGGAGTTCTTTGGCACCAAGGGCGCAGTTGAAACCGATGGAAAAGGGCTTGGCGTGGGCCAGAGAGTTCCAAAAGGCTTCGGGTGTTTGTCCCGAAAGTGTTCTGCCGCTGGCATCGGTAATCGTGCCAGAAATCATAATGGGTAGTTCTAGTTCTTGAGTTTCAAATACTTGTTTTACTGCAAAAATAGCAGCTTTAGCGTTGAGGGTATCGAAAATTGTTTCTATCAGAATAAGGTCGGCGCCACCGGCAATAAGCCCTTCTGTTGCTTCTATATAAGTTTCTACCAATTCATCAAAACTGGTATTTCGTGCACCGGGATCGTTCACGTCAGGTGAAATAGATAGGGTGCGACTGGTTGGCCCAAGCACACCAGCGACCCATCTTGGGCGGTCTGAGGTGGCGATGGCATCACAAGCTTCACGAGCAAGCTCCGCGCCTGCTTTGTTTAATTCGTAGACCAGTGATTCCATGCCGTAATCGGCCAGGGAAATGGATGTGGAGTTAAACGTGTTGGTTTCAATAATGTCTGCACCGGCCTCAAGGTAGACTCGGTGTATATTTCGAATGACTTCTGCCTGGGTAAGAGATAGAAGATCGTTGTTGCCCGCGACATCTTGATGCCAGTCCTTAAAGCGTTCTCCTCGGTAGTCAGCTTCGTTAAATTTATGGGCCTGGATCATTGTGCCCATAGCGCCATCCAAAATTAGAATTCGATTACGGGCTGCCTGTTGTAGGTTGTCTATGCGGGTTTGATTAATATCCAAGATTTTTTCCGTATAACTGCTTAGTAGAAGATGGTGTATTCTAACAGATGTGTGCCGTGTTTTTCAGTATATGCAGGGGTTCTAGAGGAGTTTTTTCTATCAAGGTCAGTTAATAGATTAGCTGAATTGCCTGCTAGATATAGGCTTTGTTGATTGTCGTCACAGCACAAGAATGTTAGAATACATGACTAAATTACTCAGGTATAGTTTCCAGGTATATAAATGCTAAATATCACCATCACCGAGTCTGCTCAAAAGTATCTTGCTGAATTGCTTGAAAAACAGGATACCGACGGCATTGGTATTAGAATGTTTGTCTCAGACCCCGGTACTCCAAAAGCAGAAACCTGTATTGCCTATTGTCGTCCCGGTGAAGAAAAGGACGATGATACGATTATGGAGTTAGAAGGGTTCAAAGCCTATTTTGGACAGAGAAGCCTCCCTTTTTTGGAGGATGCGAAAGTTGATTATGCTGATGATAAATTTGGTGGTCAGTTAACGATACGAGCACCAAATTCGCGCATGCCTAATGTGGGTGATGACAGTCCGATTGAAGATAAAATTAACTACGTTCTTTACAATGACGTCAACCCTGGGTTGGCGGCTCATGGTGGTGTTATCAGCTTGGAAGAAGTGGTTGACGGTATTGCTATTCTTCGCTTTGGCGGTGGTTGTCAGGGTTGTGGCCAGGCCGATGTCACGCTGAAAGAGAGCGTGGAGAAAACGATGCTGGAGAACATTCCTGAACTTAAAGGTATTAGGGATGTAACGGATCATTCAGATCGTAGCCAAGCGTATATTTAGTAAAACAGGCATATAGATAGTAAAAGCAGTTGCCATTTAATGTTTGTGGATCCAAAGTTCAGATAGACCAAGAGGGACGATGATTTTTTATGGTACTTTATACAGCAAGGGTCGTTTTTTTTAGCAAAATAATAGGAAAATCATTATTTTGTCGGTACTGTGAACAAAATCGAAAAATTCCAGTTGGTGCAAGGTAGCTCAGCGAGGGAGGTTAGATGTCTAGGGCACAAAAGTTTGAACGCAGTGACGTTTTAGATAAAGCACTTGGTTTATTTTGGACTCGAGGTTACGAAGCCAGTTCAATCAGTAAACTGTTGGACGTAATGGGTCTGAATCGAGGCAGCCTGTATTGTGCCTTTAAAGATAAGCGCAGCCTTTATCAGGAGGTTTTGGCGCATTACTACGAGGGTCTTCGAGCAGAGTTGTTTATTCCCACCCTAGTTGAAATCAGTGATCCGTTAGAATCTTTCCGGGAATTTTTTTACCGTGGGCTTCTGCATGATAATGCACCTATTCGTGCTCGGGGTTGTTTATTATTTAATGCGATTTCAGAGCTTAGTCACAATGATCCGGGGCTGTCGGATGATGCGAGTGGCTATATATCTGAGCTTCGCACTCTTTTTATTAATAAACTGGTTGAAGCGAAGAAGCTAGGTTTGAGTGACGGCTCAAAAAACACGGAAACTCAGGCTGACTTTTTATTGGGAATATTGGCCGGATTGCGGGTTCAGAGTCAAATGGGTGTTAGCCTGGATGTCATAAAAGAGGCCATTGATAGCGCGTTGTCTTGTATTTTTTCTACAGCACACATAAAAAAACAGCCTATTTAGGCTGTTTTTTTATGTGTGGCCAGTTTGTTCGATTATTTCATTCTTTCTTTAAGTACATCCTTAAGCTTTTCACGCATATCTCGTAAAGACTTCTCCGTTGTTTCCCAGTCAATACAGGCATCTGTAATAGATACTCCGTATTCTAGGTCTTCAAGGTTTGACGTGATTTTCTGATTGCCAGCTTTCAAGTTACTCTCAACCATGATGCCAATAATTGATTGATTGCCCTCGATGATTTGGTTGGTCACATTTTCCATTACCAGAGGCTGAAGTTCATGGTTTTTGTTGGAATTAGCGTGACTGCAATCCACCATAATATTAGCGGGGATACCGGCATCGTGTAGTTGTTGCTCAGCTAGGGAAACACTGACAGAGTCATAATTGGGTTTTCCATCACCACCACGTAGAACGACGTGTGAATAAGGGTTACCTGCGGTGGTAATGATGGAAACACTACCTTCAGAATTAATGCCAAGAAATCGATGTGGGCTTGCTACAGATTGCAATGCGTTGATGGCTACAGCTAGACTTCCATCGGTACCATTTTTAAAGCCTACAGATGAAGACAGGCCAGAGGCCATTTCCCTGTGGGTTTGGGATTCAGTTGTTCTGGCTCCAACCGCAGACCAAGTGATCAAGTCCTGCATGTATTGTGGAGAAATTGGATCCAGTGCTTCAGTTGCTGTGGGCAAGCCTAATTCAGCAATATCCAGCAGTAATTGACGGCCGACATGCAGCCCATCCGTAATTTTGAAGGAATCGTTGAGGTAGGGGTCATTAATTAGCCCTTTCCAGCCAGTGGTTGTCCGAGGTTTCTCAAAATAAACCCGCATCACGATACACAGAGTATCACTGACCTCGTCAGCGAGTAGTTTTAACCGTTTGGCGTAGTCTTTAGCCGCATTGGTATCGTGAATAGAGCAGGGACCAACTACAACAATGATTCTGTGATCTTTTTTATCGAGAATATTTTCGATGGTATGTCGGCCATCCATAATCGTGTTGCATGCGGCATCACTAATTGGAATTTCTTCTTTCAGCGCCTTGGGCGTGATTAAAACATCCTGTGAGCGGACGTTGATATTTTCAACAGCTTGAGTCATTTACTTTCCACACCGACCAATGTTTCATTTTAGGATGGCCATTCTACATGAAAATCTGGTGGTTAGGACAGGGGTTGGCTTGATCTGAAATGCGTGGAGGTCTTGATTTTCAGGGAGTTGTTATAAGAAAATTTTGTCAGATGATGGCCAAATGACGAAATAGTGGAAAATATAACGCTATTTTTGTCGGACGATCATTCATTTGTTTGAACAGTTCAGCATAGTGTTCCAGCTGACCACGGTATTGGTTGATTTCCCGGGCCACAAAACTTTCTTGTGATTCTCCCTCAGAGGGTTCTGATGTTTTATAGTCAATAATCCATTGAACATCCTCTGATACGAAGCACCGGTCGACAACAGCCGTTTTTGGCTCACCATTCTGTGATAGATAACCAATGCTATATTCACATTGACTCTCTAGATGTTGATGATTTAACAGCCATAGGGCTGATTCATCCTCTAGGCAGTTGGTGGCAGCGCGTTGAAGTAAGGCTAAAGGTTCATCGAATTTTGTGAGTCCCAGGTGCTGCAGTTGAACTTTCCAAAATGGAAGCTGATCTATAACCCTCTTATTGTTCCAGTTCGCCACCCCTTGCATAACGATCTGTCTTAATATGCGATGTAGAACGGTACCGGTGTGGCGAGCTACAGTATTGAGTGCCTTGAGGGATTCCCCCAGAGTTTGTTGTTCCTGATTATTATATTCAGTCGCTATCGTTTGGTTATCAATGTTGTTCCCTAAAGATGGCATTTGTTCTTGCCAATCGCTGGGTAGTCTATATAAAGCCTGTAGTACGGGTATGGTTTGGATGGTTTCAATTTTAGCAGGTTGGTAATCGTGAATATTCAGGGTAAAAGATTGAAGGCCTGGCTCATGGCTTTGGGTCATTTTAGGGGTCGATTCATGGTTTGATATAGATTCTAGTGCAGGTTGAAGGCTCTCTAGAAGACTGTTTGCCGTGGGTTTTTTATCTTTAGCAATGGTGTAGGTCAGATGTAGCTGTTTGATGGCTCGAGTGGCGCCGACATAGAGTACACGTGCTTTTTCCAGCTTGCCCTTAAGTTTTTGTTCGCGCTGCAAGTATTTGAATAAGGGGTCGCTGTCCCGGCCTGCACGTTCCAATGGACCAATGATTAATTGGTTTTGCCCTTGTTGCCCGACCCGTTCTTGCCAGAGTATCAATTGCTTATCGTCACCCCGGGGTTTTCTGTTTAGACCAGGAATGATAACCGTATCAAACTCTAACCCTTTGGATTTATGAATCGTCATGACGTGAAGGTGGGGGTCCGCATATTCGTCAGGTTTTGCATAAAGGGATTGCACGGCCTTTTCAAAAATAGACCAATTATCGATCCGTCCGTATTTTTCATGTTCCTCGAGTAAAGCCAGGTATTGTTGACAATGTTTGAGTTCCGAGTCAGAGCGAAGTGATGCAACACCGCCTAGGGCTACCCAAATACCCTGTACCCAAGTTCTCAAAGGTTTTCTGTATCGTTGATCCCACCCTTTGCAAAGTGTCTGACTGACACGTGCGAGAATCCTTTTTCCCTCTGGAGAAAGTTCGGGTATTTGTGAGTAATGACAGATATTCAGCAATAACAGCGGATAGCGTTCACCGTCGGGAAGTGGGTTTTGATTCGGTAACTTGCTATTGGTGATATGAAACAGATCGGTGAGATCCAAACCACACCAGGGTGCTCGTAAAATAGATAGCCAAGCAATACGGTCTGCGGGAGAGAGTAGTGCGCGAGTCAGCGACATTAGGTCAATGACAGGCATCCTTTTCCCAAGAGGGTCAATGTCCATTGCCTGCCAGCGGAGCCCGGCCTGTTGAAGAGCGATCAAAATATCGGTCAGGTGGGTACGGTTGCGAACTAATATGGCAATCGATCCCTCGGGGTCAGCGCGCTTGGCTTTATCGACGAGAGAGGTGACATGTTCTGCTTCGGCCTGTGCCTCAGCCTTTGCATCAGGGTAATCGACAAAAGCATCTACCGTAACAGATTGATCGGCTATTGCTGGGTGGTAGGCGATAGCCGGACTGTAGCTAACAGCACCTCGGCTGATGTTATCCCTAGCTGGGAACACTATTTCAAATGCCTGATTTACCCATTCGATAATGCCGGCCTGTGAGCGAAAATTCACCTGAAGATCCAGAGGCTCCAGTTGTATGTTGCCGAGTGGAAGGCTGCGCGCCTCTAGAAACAATCCCACGTTGGCACTACGAAAGCCGTAAAGGGACTGCATTGCATCGCCCACAATAAATAAACTTCGCCCGTCATTAGCTTGCCAGCCAGCGGTCAAGCGCTTGACTAGGTCAAACTGTACGGACGATGTATCCTGAAACTCATCGGTCAGGATATGGCTAATTCGGTAATCCAGTTTCAAAGCCAAATCTGTTGGTGCATCTTCAGGACCTAGGGAGCGCAAAGCCGCTAGTGTGATTTCTGTGAAATCACACACTTTTTGTTGTTGGAACGCAAAGCTGAGTTGGGCACTGAGGGCTGGCAGCAGCAGAGTTAGGGCATCCAGTACTTGCCATTGGTTGTCATCATATTGGGCAGTAGGAAGATAACGGATGTCTTGCAGTTGGTCTAATAACCCGGGAATAGATTGTAGGTGTCCAAGTAGACCAGACATGGTTTCTTTTTGTGCTTTGGCCAGATTTTTACGTTCTTCAGTGGTGCCGCCAGTGAGTGTTTCTGTTGGGAATCCACAATTTTTGTCTAATCGTTTGCGCCACTCATTCTGTGTGGTCAGGAGTAACTCACATAGTCCCAGCCATTGAAGAAGGCCGTATGCCTTGGGTTCAGGTAGCGCAGGCATCCCCAAGCAATGATAAATAGAGCCGTTGCGTTTACTGTCGGGTAGTTGGCTGGCAGCGTAATCAGCAAATCTTGCCAGCTCACTGTCCCAGGGGGCTAGCAGGTCTTTAGTCTCTTGGAGTGTTTCTTCGATGACCTGATTGAGAAAACTTTCAAGATAGTCTCTGGCCCCCCTAGATTGAAAAAGCTGTCCTAGCCATTGCTCACGTTTAGATAATAAATTAGTTAACAGTAGTTCAAGCTTATTGAGGTCGTTATCCAGATGGCGTAACAAGGTGGCGACAGCCTGACCCAAATCATTCTTCTGCTCCAGTGCGGGTAATAGCAGCTCTGCAATCGCTTCACGGTACATTGGTGTAGGATCATTTAGGGGCTCAGAATAATCACCAAATCGGCTTTCTACCGCGAGCTGTTGTGCTAGGTTTAGGCAAAAGCCATCAATGGTTTGGATGCGCAACCTGCTGGGGTTGTTCAGCAGTTGCCAATGTTTTTCTTTGTCTCTTGCTAAGGCACCTTGTGCTAGGTTATACGTCGTTTGTTGGTGACTCGTTGTCTGTATCGCTTGAGATTTAGAGGCGCTAGCAAGCGCACTCATGATGCGGTGCTGCATTTCACCGGCAGCCTTGCGGGTAAATGTCATGCAGAGAATTTCTTCTGGCTCATCGACGATTGCGAGTAATTTTAAAACTCTTTGAGTAAGAAGCTCTGTTTTTCCAGATCCTGCGGGCGCTGCTACAGCGAAGGATCGAGACGGGTCGAGGGCTTTAACTCTTTCTGCTGCATCTGCTACGGTCATAGTTTTGACGCTTCTTTAATTATTGATCCAGTAGCAGGAGTAGACATTGTGGTTTTCATCGACAATTCGGGCAGGCGGTTGAGCGGCACAAGTTCCTGTTGGTACTGCATGGCAGTGGGTTTATAGATTTTTACCGCAGCATAGGCTTGTTGGAATTCTTGCCCCAGCAGGGTGAGAGATGTTTGCCATAGGGTTAACAAATCGTCCCAACTTTCTGGTTCAGATTTTTTACCTGCTTCTAGTGGATAAACACCGGGCAATAAATTTTGTGATTCAGAAAACCCCACAAACTGTTGTTGGGAAACATTAACAACGGCAAAGGTTACGGCGGCTACGGGTGTCTCGCTACAGAGTACATAAAGAGGTAATTGAGGTTGCTCCGGACGGTCTCCCAGCCAGCTATTGGTATTTGCCTTGCCGGTTTTATAGTCAATAATGATTTGTCTGCCATCTTCTAGCTGGTCTATGCGGTCAATGATTAATCGCAGGGGAAGCCCCGCAAAGCTTGTTTGTGCTTGTTTTTCAAATGCGACCACTGTGAAGGCTGGCCGGGTTTTCTCCAAAGCCAGCCACTCGACTAAAAGCGCTGTTAAGCGTTGCTTCTCAATTGCCGTAAACTCAGGGCCAAATAAATCGGGACGTCGTTTTTTCCAGCGTTGAAGTGCTAGATCTACATTAGCATTGACCTGTTCATTCAGCTCGATGTCCGAGAGCTTCAGTAGCTGCTGTTGGCAACCTAGTTGTTGCCAGAGTCGCTCCAGACAATCGTGAAGTAGTGAGCCTCGGTCCATCGAGGATAAGCCTAGTTGAGGTTCCGGGGGCTGCTCTGCGCCTAAGCGATGACGTACAAAAGCATTAAATGGGCACGTGGCTTGATCCCTAAAAATGCCACTGCCGCCTTTAACGGTCTCTTTGGTAAGATCGAGAGCTGGACCATATTCACAGGAAATTTTTTCTAATACGGTTGTTTCAGCTATTGCTTCAGAACATAGTTTTTCAGAGTTTAGCTTTTCTATACTTACCTCTTCAGTACTGAGTTCTTTAAAACTGATTTCGGGTAGATCAGCGATCAGCGTGCTCACCTGACGAAGGCGTGAGGCATCAAATTCACTGAAGCTAAATATGACCTCATTGGCAGCATTTTTTAAACCACTTATTTGGTTTTGTGCCAGTTGTAACTCGCGTTCTGGCAATGATCGCGGTGTTGCATACTCTCGCTGCAGGCTAATCGGTAGCAGGGGGTTGGGTGCAATGCTGGGTGGCCAGTGGTGGTTATCCATACCGACGACCCAGAGATGGTCAAAACGTAAAGCACTGCTTTCCAGCAGGCCAAGTACCTGAATGGGAGCATCGTTAACCTCTGGTTGGAAAATACTTTGGTCTGCGAGTTGCTGAAGCTGTCGCAAAGCGTCCGGAAGTGTCACGGTTAACTGAAGTTGGTCTAATGATGAATATTGTTCCAGTACCCGCAACCAGTGTTGGTATTGTTGATATTCAATGCTGTCTAGCGATCGATCTCCGGGCCAACCAAAAATGTCTAATTGCTGTTGAAATAATAATAACCAAGCCTGGAAGCTGGTTTTGTTGGGAATGTTTCGTCGCAGGCTTTCTGATTGCTCAAGTAATGTGCTGAGGGTTAATCTGAAGTTAGAAGAGCTAGAGCTAGACTTTGGAGTTGGGCCTTGGCACGTTAAGGTGTGTTCTAGGGATTGTTCGGCCAGATGTAGCTGATAACGGAATTCAGCACAACTAAGCTTGGGGCGGGCCAATTTCCGAAGTCGTTTTTCTGCGAGACCCCGGACAATTAGCGAGTAATCTTCTCTCTGGTTTTTAGTCTGTTTCAGTGGCTGACCAAGATCTTGTTCTAGAGTTTGTTTGTTGCCCCAAAACGGTAAATTCAGCAGACGGCACAGTTCTTCAAGTGGCAACTGTTTACGATTGAGCGATAGCAACAATAGTGCGGTGGCAACCATGGGGGTATAGCCGAGGGGTACTCCAGCCGAAATATTGAAGTTCGGTGTGGACCTGGGCTGATTCGGGTGCTGATGATGAGGTTCAAGCTGTTGTCTTAGGGTATGTTCGACTTGGTTTCTCATCCGGGCTAGTTCTGGAACTACAATACCTATTCGGTGATTGGGATTGCTTCGTTGTCGATTGTGCGCCCATTTTGCAACGGCAATTAATTCCTGTTGCTCATCGTAAAACTGGGTCCGTTGAACGTGAGTTTCCTTGTCTTTGGCTTGTTTAATCCGTTTCTGTCCAGTTGTTGGATGGTGGGTGATATTTTTTGAGGCAGTATTTATCGCGGACAGATACAGGGGAGGAATACTATCAAAGCCCAAAGTGACAATGCGTGAATGTTGGGGCAGGGTGCCATTTTCGTAACCCTTTAAGACGGTAAGCACACTATCCGCGGGCGTGATTAGGTGGAGTTGTATAAGCTTGTTACGAAATTTTTGAGCCCATCGGTATAGCATTGGTGCGTCAATTTGTAACCTAGGGAGGGGGATTTGCCAGCGTTGAATAATATTGAAACTATTGCGGGCCAGTATGGAAAAACTGGTGGGTAGTAAATTGTCAGGTTTTTCTGCGTCTTCGCCAATGGCCTCTTCCCAAAGTATTTGTTCCATTTGCTGAGAGGCAATGGCGCTATCTGAGGCATTCTCTAGGTCAATATCACGAGTCCCTGCATCACAACAACGGAGCCAGTTTTCATTAATCCAGTGTTCTAGGGCATGAACTTCCGGTTCTGGCCAGCTGGTATTGCCGCATTGCTGTTGGTGTTGTCCCCAAGCATGCCGTATTTTTGTCGCCAAGCGGTTGTTAGATGTCAGTATTAATGCGCCCGCTTCAATGTCTTTCTTGAGCAGGGCAATATCAAAAAGCGGGCGCATCATGATGGGTATCTTTGTTATCCTAGCGTGTGTCCCATGATCGCATAACCATCCACACCAAAAAAGTGGTGTAGAAAAGTATTAGTTGGTGAGTGGGGCAGTGAATGTGCTGTAGATAAGAGCACGGATACGGATTATATTTCTTGATTAAGTAATGGATAAAATAGATTTTATGGTCATCAGCGAACAAAATCTAATCTTTCTTCTGTCAGGAGTGGCTTTTGGCGCTTTGTTGGCACTTTTGGTGAGTAGAATGTATGCCGGTCGTAAGCAGGCGGTGGCTGAAATCACGATCAGTCAATTATCTCAAGAACTTAGCACAGCACGAGCAACCCTGATTTCTCGTGATAATGATTTAGCATCGCTAAATCGTGATAAGGCATCTTTGGAAACTCGATTAGAGGTGGATCGAACTCGCTATGACGAACAGCTTCAACTATTGAAGCAAGCACGCGAGAACCTGACTCAGGAATTTGAGAACCTTGCCAACCGAATTTTTGATGCCAAACAGGAAAAGTTTTCCCAAGAGAGCAAGCTGGCACTTAGCACCACCATTGATCCACTGCGTCAGGAAATTACTGGCTTCCGTAAGCAGGTAGAAGATGCTTACCACAAGGAAAATGCAGAACGTAACAAGTTAATGGGCCAGGTTGTAGAGTTGCAAAAACAAGCTCAGCGAGTAGGCGAAGATGCCGTGCTGCTGGCTAATGCCTTAAAGGGTGATAGTAAATTCCAGGGTAACTGGGGCGAGGTTGTTCTGGAAAGGCTGTTGGAGCAGTCGGGACTGACAAAAGGTCGTGAGTATGAAACCCAGGTTTCCCTCAAGGATGGAGACGGACAACGTCGTCATCCTGATGTGATTATCCATTTGCCGGATCAACGAGACATTGTGATTGATGCAAAGGTGTCTCTCACGGATTATGAGCGTTATTGCCGCACTTCTGAGCCGGCGGAGAAACAGTTGTTTTTAAAGCAACATCTTAGCTCCATTAGGGCTCATATTTCAGGATTAAGCCGCAAGGCCTATGAAGACTTGGTGGGGATTAATACACTGGATTTTGTGTTGATCTTTGTTCCCATTGAGGCGGCTTTTATGGTGGCTCTTGAGCAAGATCACACGCTATTTAGGGATGCCTATGACAAAGGGATTATTTTGGTGAGCCCCAGTACATTGCTCGCTACACTGCGCACCATTCATAATATTTGGCGGTATGAAGACCAAAATCGTAATGCTGAAAAAATTGCGACGGATGCAGGAAAACTCTATGACCAACTTGTTTTGGTGGTCGATTCCCTAGACGAGTTGGGCCGTCATCTCGATAAAAGCCAAGAGGCATGGCACCAGACTCGTAAACGCCTCGTAGAAGGGCGTGGTAATTTGGTGAAGAAATTTGAAGATATTAAAAAGCTAGGTGCTCGAGCTAAACGCGAAATTCCCGAGAACTGGCGTAATGAGTCTCAAGATCAAGATGAGGCACCCTTGTTGGGTGGAGATAAAGTGCAAGGAGATGAACTGCAAGAGACTCTGACGCCAGATAATTTGATGCAGGAAGCACCATTACAGCAAACATCATTACAGAAAAAAGAAGAATAACCTGTTTGTTCAATTCATTTATTTTGTCGGCCAAATACCAGGACGGCACCTAACGCTATGATTATTTTATGACGCCATATCTTCAAGTTTCACTGTTAATAGCCGTACTTATTGTTGTTGCTTTGGGTGGTTATGCTTTGCACCTCTACCTTAAGTTACGTCATAAAGATGCGGAACGAAAACAGCAGGAAGCCATTTTGGCTGAAGAACTCAATGCTCGAAGAGATAATTATAGAAACAGTATTCGGGTGATTGCATCTGCCATTGTTCAAGAACAGGTAAGCCTGACAGAGGGTGCGATAAGAATCAGTATGTTGTCCTCTCAGTTAGAGCTGTCAGAGCTGGAAAAACTGGACTATCAAGTATTTTTTCAGCTCACAGAGTCGACCTCACATATTCCAATTTTGGAGGAATGGCAGAAGCTTAGTAAAAAAGATAAACGACGTTATGATCAGGAACGTGAAAGTCTAGAAGATTCTTTTCGTGAGTTTATTGTGGCTTCGGCAACCAAACTGGTTGCGTCTCATGGCGCAGCGTCAGATAAAAGCGAACCACTCTTTTATTCGGTAGGAAAAGAATAAGACAGGATTTTTTATAGTATTTAAGGACCCAGAATAGCCATTTTTTTAACCGGTCGGCTACTTCAGACTTATCCGTTTATGACATTCCTCCGGTACAAGCGGAGAATGCTGATCGAAGTGTCTTGGTTTGTAATACTTGCATGAGTCAGACTGAAAGCTCTGTGGCTATGGGCCCAGTCCATTGACGTTGCTTGAATGACAGCGTATGGAGTCAGGTGCCAACAGTTCAGGTATGTCTGGGCGGATGCTGTCAGGGCTTGCCACAGAGGGCTGGCCGCAGGACCTGTTGGACATGCTCTACCTAAATGAGGAAATATTGGCCCGGGCAAAGCGGGGAACAGCTGTTCGAAACATTTCCCTGACCTCGAACCCCGAGAAGATTGAAGGCCGGGTCAGCGGTGTACGAATAGTTTATTGACCTAATATTTAAAGAATTCTAGTTAGGCTTATTGGAAAAAAATGCAGGAAAGGGGTCCAAACGTGAACCACTTTCCTTTGTTCTGAGGGGAAATCAGCTTTTCTTAAGGTAGGGGATGGTACCAGCAGCATCAGTATCATCGATTATATGAACAGTGCTAATACTTCCTTCCCTTCGTGATTTTCTAAACTCTTCATAATCGGGGTCGTTAAGAAAGGCTTGTGCAGCCTCCATAACGGGAAATTCAACCAGTGCTATCAGTGATGCCTTGCTGGTTTCTCCTTCCATGTTGACAATATTACCGCTGCGCGACAAATACTTTCCACCATGTTTATGAGCTATATCGTGAACGCTTGTAGCATATCCCGATATCCAGGACTCATCAGTAACAACGACCTCAGCAATTAGATAAACAGGCACATTTTTTCTCCAGTTTTAGGGGTGGATGATGGTTTCATATACGTAATTTATATTGAGACACAAGTTGTTTTTTCTATTCTAAATCTGTTGGATAGAAAAAGTAACGGCGATCCAGGCAAGATAAAGGATTACGCCGTATGTTGCGACACGCCAGTTGGATTGAGTGTTGTAGTTTGTTGACCTTTGTATCGCCTCCTTTTCCATTTGTAATGAATTCACTATTTGATATGCAGCCAGTGAATAGAAGAAGGGGGTAATTATGCCGGGGATAATAGGGTTTATTCTGGGGGGTACTAATTGTAAGCACCCAATTAAAGCAAAAATAAATAGGACGCCATAGATAATGGTGTATGTTGCCTTTTGGGACTGGCCCATAGTTTTAAAGTTTTTCCAGATAAAATATAACATGGAAAATGGGCCGCAAAACAAGGAGCCAATAAAAACCTGAGGGGGGGAATACATTTTTAATTCATTGATGGTTATTTCATTCACGGGTGGACTCTTTTTTAACCGACGGATAAACGCTTCGACTACTTATGGGTATAAAAAATATTGATAAGCAATGTGTGTTTACTGATAGGGATTATATGGATTAGTTATCTTATAGCAACGTGTCGAAAATTTTTATTGAAACTGAGGCCATGAAAACTTTTATAAAAAAATATTAAGTAATGTTGCATGGCCTTTGTTTAAGGGGTTTTAATGAAAACACGATCTTTTCCTAAAAATTCTGGAGCCTGTACTGAGAGCACTTTCATTGGAATGGAAGATAAAATACGAACGGCGTGGGGAGTGTCTTCTGGTATTCGTAAGTAATCACCCGGTCCTATTTCAAAATGCTTTTCTCCCTGCTGAAATAGGCCTCTACCTTCTAATACATAGATGGTTTCCGTATGTTTAAGATGTTTGTGTAAGGGCACGTGCTGTTTTATAAAAATGACAAAGTCCGTTGAATTTTTATCGCTAGAGATTTTCTGCACATAAATGTTTTCAACGTTATCGGGTATGGTGATGTTAGATAATTTAAGTATCTCTGCCTGGCCTGGAATTATTAAAAATAATGGTAGTGTTGACCAAAGCAGAGTGACGAGTAATGAGCGTTTGGTTTTCATGAGTGTTTCGATCCATCCGATGGTTTAAAGATGTTAAAGCGGTATGTATAGCTTGGGTTAATGCATTTTATTTTGATAGGACTAACATTCACCTAAACGGGTTGTTTTTGTCAATGTTTGATCGTTTATATGTAGGGATTTTTGCTTTCAACTAGTCCATAGCAATAGCTCAACAAAAAAGCCCCCAGTAAATTACAGGGGGCTTCGTAAGGAGTATTTAATAATGTCAGTTAGCTATTTAATGACATTCGGCTTCAATGAGTCATGCCCTATAAGAGTTTAGGGCATTGCTCAGCAACTCATTTAAGGTTGTGCTAGGACGCATGGCTTTTTCAAGCTTTTCCGGATCCGGTTGATAGTAGCCGCCCATGTCAACTTTGTGTCCTTGGCAGGCAATGAGTTCATCCACAATACTTTGTTCATTGTCACTAAGTGCTTTTGCTAGAGCAGAAAAGGCAGATTGGAGTTCAGTATCTTTAGTTTGTGCGGCTAAAGCTTCGGCCCAATACAGCGCTAAATAGAAATGACTGCCTCGGTTATCTAGCTCTCTAACTTTACGCGATGGTGATTTTCCTGTTTCTAGGAGTTTTCCTGTGGCTTGATCCAAAGTGTCGGCTAAAATTTGTGCTTTAGGATTACCTGTTTTGGCCGCGATATCTTCCAGTGAGACCGCCAGTGCGAGGAACTCACCGAGAGAATCCCAGCGCAAGTGACCTTCCTCCGCAAATTGTTGTACATGCTTTGGTGCAGAGCCGCCAGCCCCTGTTTCAAAAAGGCCGCCACCAGCCATCAGCGGTACAATAGACAACATTTTTGCGCTAGTGCCCAATTCTAAAATTGGGAATAAGTCAGTGAGATAGTCGCGTAATACGTTGCCAGTGACAGAGATCGTGTCCTTACCGTGTCTTAGGCGTTCCATGGTGTATCGTATAGCTCTGTCCGGTGTCAGAATTTGGATGCGTAAACCTTTGGTATCATGGTCCTTCAGGTACTTTTCTACCTTCTTGATCATTTGTGCATCATGGCCACGTTTCTCATCTAACCAGAAAATAGCAGGCATTCCACTTGCACGAGCGCGAGTAACAGCCAGTTTTACCCAGTCTTGGATGGGGGCGTCTTTTGCTTGGCACATGCGCCAGACATCACCTTTTTCAACATTTTCATGTTGAAGAATGACTTTGCCGCCTTGGTCGACGATGCGCATGGTGCCATCGGCAGGCACCTCAAAGGTTTTGTCGTGGGACCCGTATTCTTCAGCTTTTTGGGCCATCAGGCCGACATTAGGTACAGTGCCCATAGTGGTTGGATCGAAGGCATCGTGGTGCTTGCAGAAGTTGATGACCTCTTGATAGATTGTGGCATAACAGCTATCTGGTATAACCGCTTTGGTATCTTTTAGTTTTCCGTGAGCATTCCACATCATGCCGCCATTACGGATCATGGCCGGCATAGAGGCATCTACAATGACATCGCTTGGTACATGCAGATTGGTGATGCCTTTGTCGGAGTCGACCATCGCCAGTTCAGGACGTGTCTCATAACAGCGACGAAATTCTCCTTCAACTTCTACGCGTTTGGAGTAGGGTAGTTTGTCGATTTTTCGTAATACGCTACCGATACCATCATTGGGGTCTATATCTAGCTCTGCCAATGTCTCTGCATATTTTTCAAAGGCATCTTTGTAATAAACGGTGACCGCATGGCCAAAGATAATGGGGTCGGACACCTTCATCATGGTGGCTTTAAGGTGTAGAGAGAACAGCATGTTGGCTTTTCTAGCGCCTTCCATTTCTTCATCTAAAAATTTACGAAGAGCCTTGGTGCTCATAAACATGGCGCTGATAAGCTCACCATCTTGAACGGCGATATTTTCTTTGAGTACGGTTACTTTTCCAGATTTATCCACTAGCTCGATATTAAGAGAGTCGGCCTTCTCCATCGTAGTAGCAATATCACTGTGATAGAAGTCGCCACTACGCATGTGAGCGACGTGAGTGCGTGATGATTGGCTCCACTTTCCCATAGAATGAGGGTGGTTGCGTGCATATTGTTTAACTGCCGCCGGGGCACGACGGTCTGAGTTGCCTTCTCGTAATACCGGGTTTACAGCGCTGCCCAATACTTTGGCATAACGCGTTTTGATAGCCTCATCTTCGGCAGTTTTGGGCGCTTCGGGGTAATCGGGAATATCGTAACCCTGGGATTTAAGTTCAGCGATCGCTTCTTGCAGTTGGGGGATAGATGCACTGATATTGGGCAACTTAATGATGTTGGCATTTGGGGCTTGCGTCAATTCTCCAAGCTCTTTGAGCGAATCAGATACTTTTTGCTCATCAGTTAATTTTTCGGGAAAGGTCGAAATGATACGTGAAGCGAGAGATAGGTCGCTGGTTTCAACGCTAACACCGGCAGCTGCAGAAAACGTATTAACGATGGGTAGTAAAGAGTAAGTTGCTAGCGCAGGAGCTTCGTCTGTTAAGGTGTAGATGATTTTGGATTTTTGTTCTGTCATGTTATTCCCTCTGTGGCAGTTGCTGGCCGAATAGGATCGCCTCATCGTGAATAGCGGGTCTTTTGATGGCGATCTCTTGTTAATCCTGGATGCAGATTATACAGAAAAACACTATTATTTGATAGGTTGTAAAAAAACTACATAGTTAAAAAAGTAAGTTTTTTCTACTTTTAACATGATAGTTGCCGGTGTAGAGAAAATGTTTGTATGTGCTTGATGTATATCATGCAGTAGCCAAGACAAAGAATAGCACCCAAAGTAAAGATGTAAAATTTATTCCTTTACCCTGATTTCTGGCTTTGTTTACATGGAGATACGGGATGAGAACGGCCACGCTAGAGTAAGAACTGTTGGCTATAGGGAAAAAATAGAGCGCGTGTGGGGATTTTCTAATGTCCTAGTGTTGGCTTGATGTGAGAGAGATCTCAGCTAAACCATAGGGCATTGGCTTTTACTCAAGTCGTAAAAATAACCTAAGGAAGTGTTCTCACATTTGTTGGCATACGCGCAGTAGAAGCATTCTAGCTTTGTATGATTTTTCTATAAAGAAGGGTGGTGCTTGGGTAGATCGTAGCCAACACCTTAGCCAACGGGCTGCATAGCAGACCGGTCGCCGAGGTGTTTTACAGCTACTTTTTGTGCGCGAAACCTGAAAATTAAACAGGTATAACGTTGTTCGCACATGGACCTTTTTGGCCCTGGCCTACTTCAAATTCTACTGCTTGGCCGTCATTGAGAGTAGCGTAACCGCCACCGTTTTTAATTTCTGAGTGGTGTACAAATAGGTCTTTACCGCCATCTTCTGGAGTAATGAAACCGAAACCTTTATCCGCATTGAACCACTTAACTGTACCTTTGCTCATATTCATCTCTTTTATTTGGTTGTTGATGTATCGCAGTGTTCTGCGTCTGCATTATAACGTTATAACAGTTAAAAACTACTGAACATAAAAATGGGTAATTAATACGCATAATATTGATGTTTTGAGCAGATAGGTAACGAGGAGATCTCAAGCTGATTTACTACTTCTTTTTTAGCAAGATCCCTGATTCCAGATGGTGGGTATAGGGGAATTGATCAAACACCGCAAAACGTTCGATGTTGTGGGTTTCGCTAATCGACTCCAGGTTAGATTTAAGTGTTGTTGGGTTACAGGATATATAAAGGATGTTGTCGAAGCGTTTAACTAAGTCTATCGTGGCACCATCAAGCCCGGCGCGTGGTGGATCTACAAAGATTGTACCGAAGTTATAGCTGTCCAAGTCGATATTTTTCAGGCGGCGGAAGGGGCGAACACCCTTTAGAGCTTCGGTCAGTTCTTCGCTGGACATACGAACAATGGCGACATTGTTTACATGGTTAGCTTCTAGATTGTATTGCGCTGATCGCACAGATATCTTTGAAATTTCAGTGGCCAGAACTTTGTTAAAGCTTTGTGCCAGCACACAGGTAAAGTTACCATTGCCACAATATAGCTCTAATAGATCACCACTACATTGGGTACTTTGGAGCAGTGCCCAGCTGAGCATTTTCTGATTGACCCCGGCATTAGGTTGAGTAAAGCCAGTTTCCACTTGTTGATAGTGATAATCTTTTCCGGAGACGTGAAGCTTTTCTATCACGAAATCTCGACCTATTACTGCCTTTTGTTTACGACTGCGTCCGATAATGGCTGCCCCTAGTTGTTGCTGGAGGTTCAGTGCTGCTTGTTGCCAGTCATCATTCAAAGATTTGTGATAGATAAGAGTGATCAGTGCTTCTCCACTTAATGTGGTGAGGAACTCGGCAGAAAATAGGCGTCTGCTCAGCAGCTCATTAGCATTGATTTCTGATAGTAGAAGCGGCATCAGGCTGTTTATCTGTTGTGAGCCGATGGGGAAGTTTTGAATAATGTAAGGACGCTTTTCGCCGGGTTGATTCATGGCGTAGTGAGCAGATCCATTTTCATGCCAGATGCGGAATTCTGCCCGCATTCTGAAATGCAGTGGTTCTGATGTATGGATATCAACTTTTGGTAGTGTCAATCCACTAAACGCTGTGTTTAGTTCAGTCAGTTTTTCATCGAGTTGCTGGTGATAATTATCAGGGTTGATCTGTTGCAATGCGCCGTCTCCATTATAGAGGCGCATTATACTGATTTCACGGCTAAAGGCTTTATGGGTCTTCATGCAAAAGAGGCTACGGCTTACTTTCCAGATTTTTTACGTAACTGCCTTTGTGTTTCGAGATAGCGGGGCAGCGGGCCTATGTCTTCATAGATTTCATCCCCTTCTTCTATGCGAATAACAGTAGAGCCTGGTATGTAAGGCATCTCTGCTTCCAGCGCTTCCAGTGCTTCGTGGAGAAGGTGGCCACTGATTTCGTCCTCAGGGAGTTGGTAGAGTTCAGATAATGCCTTGATTTTGATCAGGTCGGGTTCATGCATGGCGATTTTTGTGGCGATTAGATCAGAGTTTTCAGCCGATCGCTTCTCCCATCCATTTAGAAGTTGGGAAAAACCTTGTTGAGTTTTTTTACTATCGTGATAAGTCATTGATACCTCATTTTTACAGTACATGGATTATATCGTTTTCGCCTTATGGTTTTAAGGCCATGCTTTCATTGGTGTGATCTTACTATCATGGCCCTAATGTCATGGTTATAACATCATATTACTAAGGTAGATCGTCTAGAATGAAAATAGTTTTATATGATGGTAGTAGGCGGAGGGGTCGTTAATGGTTCAGGCGATAAATATGAGTATTAGCGTTGTCATTACCGGGCAGGGTTTACACGATATCACCCGTAGAGTAGGCGCTGCTGTGGGTTCTGCTGGGGTGAAAGAAGGTCTGTGTACCCTATTTATCCAGCATACCTCAGCCAGCTTACTGATTCAGGAAAATTATGACCCTTCGGCTAGGGTGGATTTGGAAAACTGGCTTAATAGGCTGGTGCCGGAGAACGATCCTCTCTATACGCACACCCTCGAAGGTGCGGATGATATGCCAGCACATATTAAATCGGCATTGACGGCCTCATCATTGTCGATTCCTGTGATCAATGGCCAGTTGGCGCTGGGAACATGGCAGGGGGTTTTCCTTTGGGAGCACCGCCGTCAATCAAGTGTGCGAAAAGTACTAGTACACATTGGTTGATATATTTCCGATCGATAAAAGATATTTTGTTACTTTCTTCTACCACCTACAAAACAGCGACTATACTTTATATGCGTTGATGGCATTCGTTGGCGGTTTAGTTGTTTGTCTGTCCTTTGAGTCATCGACTCTTCTTTTAGGCTTATGAGGTGATATATACCTCAAAATGGTAGCGAGAGGGCGGTGTTATGAGACGACACTATTATATTAGCGATGATTTGGACGACCTGGAGTCCATAGAGAAAGAGCTGGAAAGTCAGGGTATAACTACTCCACAAATTCATGTATTAAGTCGAGATGATAAGGGCGTTCAAGAGCATCACCTAAACAAGGTGAATTCTTTTATGAAGAATGATGTTGTGCACTCGACAATAATAGCGGCTTTGTTCGGTTTTCTGTGTGCCGTATTGGTGCTAGCGGTTGCTCAATTTTCAGGTGTGACTGAAGCGGTGGGCTGGATTCCCTTTATCTTTTTGGCAGTTGTGGTGATGGGCATTATTACTTGGGAAGGTGGTATGTGGGGTATTCAGAAACCTAACATTCATTTTAAACGTTTTCAAAAGGCACTGAAGTCGGGTAAACATATACTCTATGTGGAAGTAAAAAAAGACCAAGAGGCTGTCTTGGCAACAGTTACGGATAATCACTCACAGTTGTTAGCCGCGGGGGTTGAGGATGCCGCAACTGGGCTGTTAATTAGTACTGAAAATAGTGCCCGTTATTTTGTTAAATGGGCGCCATGATAGATGGGCCGCAGAGAAGAGCTTTAGGCTCATTTATATAAAGTAATCAATATAAATATCAACTTCCCCTCTAATTCTAGATAAAAAAATCTATGGGGGGAAGTTGGTACGTTTACCTGCGAGTGGGCTGATTCAATAGTTTGTCGGTACGAGAGGCCATAATAAAATCGTTTCGGTGCAATCCGCCAATTTTGTGAGTCCACCAGGTTACTGTAACCTTTCCCCATTCCACCAGTATCGCTGGGTGATGATTGGCTGACTCGGCCAATTCACCAACGTTGTTGGCAAACGCCAGTGCTTCCACAAAATTTTTAACGCTGAACTGCCGTTCCAGTTGAAGAACACCATCACGATTTTCTATCTGCCACAAGGGAAGTTCTTTTAGCAGTGTACCTAATTCTTCCTCTGATACTTTGGGGGCTCTAGGGTGGCAAGCTTCACAAATTTCTTGTGATAGAGAATCATCACTTGATGATCCGCTTGTGGATGATTCATTGATAGGTGACACGGTGACCTCCAGTATAAACAGTGTTTGTTGGGTTGGTTATAGCAGTGTTTGTGATTCTTATACGAGCCGTTATGTAGTGTATTCTGGGTGCTAAGTATAAGAAAATCTAGCGATTATGTATAAGAAAGATGAGTTCGACGATTACGTTACTGATCGTCGCTTACAAGCAGTTTTTTGGTTTAGGTAGGCCAGCAATTTTAGCGGTAATTTTTGCCGGACTGGGTGGGAATAACTGCATTAGGTAGATACTGCGGGCCTTACTAATATCCAAGTGTGTGGCAATTGATTTGATAAGCGGCCGCATGGATGGTGAGAAGCCGTAATCATCATAGAACTGACGAGCTACCAGTAGGATTTCAAAATGTTCTTCTGTGAGTTCAACCTTCTCCTCGATAGCAAGCTGCCTGGCTGTTATTTCAGACCAGGCAGCAAGATTTTTGAGATAGTTGTCGGGTTGTCTGTCTTTCACTAAGTTCCAGTTACTGGGTCACTTTAGTCGTCAGCCAGACCCAAGAGGGCCAGTAGGCTGGTGAAAACATTATAAATCATCACATAAAGCATGACGGTGGCTGAAATATAGTTGCGCTCGCCGCCGTGAATAATGGCACTGGTTTGCCACATGATAAAGCCGGATGAAATCAATAAGAAAATACAAGAAAGTACCAGTGATAGCCCTTGTATCTGTAAGAATACATTGGCTATAGACGCTACGAAGGCGACGATAATCCCGGTCATTAGAAAACCGCCCATAAAGGAGAGTTCTTTCCGGGTGACGAGCACATATCCGGAAGTTGCCATGAAGATTAGAGCTGTTCCACCTAGAGCAGTAAGAATGATATCTGAGCCGGAGGTGGCCAAGTAGAAGCTAATAATCGGGCCGAGAGTGAACCCCATCCAGCCTGTAAGAGCAAATACCCAAAACAGTCCAGCGGTACTATTTTTATTTTTCTCTACCATCCAAAGACAGCCGATATAGGGTAGTAGCATCCATAATCCCATAAAGGGCGCGTTGACAACCATGGCTACGCCGCACATAACGGCACTGAAAACCAGCGTCATGGATAGCAGGGTGTAGGTGTTACGCAGAACCTTAACAGCTGCGGGGTCTAGCGCGGTGGAAACAATCGCTTTATCTAAGGCCATGGCCTGATCTACCTCTTTGATTAATATTTAGCTAAGACACATCTTACAAGTTAAAAGTTTCAAATCAACCAATGTCTGCAATATTATTTTTTGGGATTTTAGTGGAGATTAAAGCTTTTCTTCTTCGAATTTAATATCAGTGCTTGCCAGTTACTTACATTAATCCTCTGGTATATTAAAAAATTCAATAATGGCTTCGCGCTGAGCCAAACCATCTTGATAACCCTGTTCTAGCAATTTTCGACAAAAACCACGTGAAAACAACAGGTAGCTAGCGGCACTCACACCGCCACCGCGGGTTGTGGCCCCGGTGAGTTTTAGGAAAAAACGGATACTTCTGGGCAGTTCTTGGATGTGTTCGCTGGCCAGTTCGTCAATGGGCTGGGAGGGAAAAATAGCTAAAAATTCAATGGGCCTAAGATCGTTAACCCCTTTCTTTTCACGCTCGTTGGCCGTCATTTGTTCTGATAGCCTGTTAATGTTTTGCAGTGTTTCTAAATCACTTTCAATGCTATCGATAAATGCGCTGTTAAACATATGGCCAATAATTTGTGCGATGGACGGGGAATGTTTAATCAGTGTTTTTGGGTCCTTGTGGGAGGGGCTGTCACTCACGCCTATTACAAACAACTTGTCGGCACCAAAGTGTAATGCTGGACTGATGGGTTTAAGTTGTCTGACCGCACCATCGCCAAAGTAATGGTCTCCGATTTGCATGGCAGGAAACATCATGGGAATGGCGGATGAGGCCATGAGGTGGTCAATAGTGAGATTGGTACGAATACCTACCCGACGAGATCGTTCCCAAGATTGGTGTGCTTCACTACCTTGAAAAAAGGTGACAGACTTGCCTGTGCTGTAGCTGACCGCGGTGATACAGACCGCCTCAAGCTCTTTGCTGGCGATGGCCTCATCGATATGGCGAAAGCGAACATAATTCTCAAGGAGGTGCCGGAGCGGGGTGTTATCCAGTAGGGCTTTGGGTCTACCTATGGCATAACCGCTATGAAATAAGGATAAAAAGATATTAAGGCTGTTTTTAAAGACGCCAAAAAAGTCTGTGCGGTAGATTTTTTTTGCATCCAGCTGGCGCCATATTGCTTCGAGTTTTTTGATTCTTAGGAGGAAAGGGCCGGCACGCCCTGCAATAGCTAAAGTATTGATGGCTCCAGCAGAGGTGCCACAAATAATAGGGAACGGGTTGTTGATATCCCTGGGTAAAGTTTCTGCTACAGCTTTGAGTACGCCGACTTGATAAGCTGCCCGTGCGCCACCTCCAGAAAGCACTAGGCCAATCTTAGTTCCGTTATGATTGTTTTTTTTGCGCATAGGTGAACCCAGAAGGTGAAGCCAGAATATGGTGTCGAATGTTTTTTACCATTCTGGGTGAGAAAGTGTGATTGTCCAAGCCCAAAATAAGAGAAAGAGGCAACTTATCATGTAATCTCATTGGATGTCTGGGTAAATATCTAGGGATTAAGGCGACGCCTTATTTATACTGGTAAGATATTATTTGGATTGATTAAGTTGGAGACAAGGATGTCTCGAGTGTTTGCCCTCTACAGTTTTCCCTTAGGCATATTTTTTATAGGTTTGTGGACTTCATTACCAAATACCTTTTGGTTGTTGGGGTTTTTTCTCTGTGCATTTTTTTTGTGCCTCTTGCGCCGAAAGATCATGGCCTGCTTTCTGTTGGGTATGTGCTATGGCGTAGCCTGGGGGCAGTATGCGTTGTCCCATCAATTGCCCGAGATACTAAACCCTTCAGAGTTTTTGGTGCTGGGTGAGGTTGTTGGTCTCCCGGCCGTTAAGGACAACAGCGTTCGATTCAACTTTCGGATTATGGGTGATTCTGGCTCGGATATAGCAAATGCTAATGAACTTAAACGAGAGCCGCTAAAAACAGTTCGACTGAACTGGTATAACCATCCACCAGAGTTGCAGCCCGGTCAAGTTTGGCGACTAAAGGTCAAGTTAAGGCGTCCCCGAGGGATGGTGAACCCCGGTGGGTTTGACTATCAGGCATGGCTTATTCGTCAGGGTATATCTGCTACGGGTTATGTGCGCAGCGGAAAGAAAAATCGGTTAATAACGCATCAACATTCCTTTGATTTGTGGCGATTTCACCTAAGGGAATACATACAGAAATTACCGAGCAGTGATCAGGTTAAAGCGTTGATTATTGCCCTGACTCTCGGTGATCGGTCGATAATTTCTAGTGAGCTTTGGGATGCATTGGTGCTCTCCGGTGTGGTGCACTTGATGGTGATATCGGGGCTTCACGTGGGGCTGGTGGCTGGGTTTTCGTATGCTGTAGGTGCTGGGATTGCTCGACTATTCTCTCTTTTAAATTTTTCTGTAACAGCCGGTTATTGGGGTAGTGCCTGCTCGTTGCTGGCAAGTGTTACCTATGCTGCCTTGGCCGGCTTTAGTTTGCCGACCCAACGTGCACTCATCATGATTTTGGTGGTGATTATTTCTGTTTTGGTGGATAGAAAGATTAGTCGTGGGTGGGGCTTTGGTTTGGCTCTGACGGGTGTAGCCATTATTGACCCCTTGGCATTTTTAGGTGTTGGGTTTTGGCTCTCATTTGGTGCAGTGGCATGCTTGCTTTGGTTGGTGCCAGTTAGGGTAAAGGCGCCATTTTGGAAAAGGTATGTTCAGATACAGTGTTTGATATTTATCGCATTATTGGTGCCGCTGATAGGTTATCAATTACCAATTGCCTGGGTATCGCCCTTGATAAATATGGTGGCTATACCTTGGGCGAGCCTGCTGATTGTCCCACTGTGTTTGATGGCAACGGCTGTTTTTCCATTCTATCCTGATGGGGCAGCAGAACTTTGGACATTAACTGGCTGGTTCTTGGATTATTTTATCCGCTTTATTCAAGTTATTCCTGAGCTTGGACGTCACGCTATATTTGATGGCGCTTTTATCACAGAAATACTACCGCATTATGTTTCTTTGCCGATGTCCTATTCGGTTGTTTTTGTATTAATGCTTGGCTTTATTTTGATCATTTTACCTCGAGGTATTCCAGGGAAATTTCTCTGCGTGCCATTGATCGGCAGTTTGGTCTTAATGCCACACCATCAGCGTTCACCATTAACGGTATCTGTATTAGACGTAGGGCAAGGATTGTCGGTTGTTGTTCGGACAGAAGGCCACACGCTGGTTTATGACACCGGTTCAGGCCGCGAGGAGGGATTTAATACGGGTAAATCAGTAGTTGCCCCTTATCTGCGGTATCGAGGGGTGCAATCGTTGGATATGTTAGTCGTCAGCCATAGTGACAATGACCATGCAGGAGGAGCTGCAAGTTTGATGGCGTTATTTCACCCATTACAGATTTTTTTGGGCGAACAGATTGAATGGGGTATGAAGGCGGGTGTAGAAAATGAAAAAGTATCAACTTCGTTTTGCAGCGCAGATAAAAGTTGGGTTTGGGATGAGGTTAGTTTTCAGTTTTTGTCTCCGGATCAGAGTCTAGAAAAGTCTGGTATTAGTAACAACAACCGATCCTGTGTTCTGCAAATTCAATATAAAAACCAAACAATCATCTTGCCGGGAGATATTGAAGCCGAAGTAGAACGTCAATTACAGAAGGATAAGAAAATAGCACAGCCGATTACCCTTCTGGTTGCGCCCCATCATGGGAGCAAAACGTCTTCAACTCCTAGTTTTGTACGTACCTTGAAGCCGGAACATGTGGTTTTTTCCGCTGGATATAAACATCATTTTGGTCATCCGGCCGCTGCAGTAGTGGCAAGGTATCAAGGAGAAGAGAGCGCGTTATGGAATACTTCCGAACATGGGGCGATAGAGTTCACTTGGGATAAGCAGGGTTATCTCCACGTTATGAGTACTCGAAGAGCGAAAAAACGTTACTGGTATTGATTTTGGTAATAATTTGAACAAGCTCCCGTATTCACTCATGTAATACTCAAATATACGGGTTAAAGGTATTTGAGCCACAATGATTGTGGTACAGTTTTCGCCGTTTCTGGCACTTTGGGGATAGCCGTGTACGAATTGGTCGTTGCTGGTGGTTGGCTAATGCTACCTATTATTCTTTCATCTATTGTCATGATAGCCATTACTTTTGAGCGTTATTGGAGCTTAAGGCCATCTAAGGTTGTGCCTCCTACGTTATTAGGGCAGGTTTGGCATTGGCTAAAACAAAATCAATTGACCAAGGAAAACCTCCACGAATTAAGAGGTTCTTCAGCACTGGGGTCGATTCTTGCTGCGGGTATCAGTAATTCGGGCCATGGCCGTGAGGTCATGAAAGATAGCATTGAAGAAGCTGCCGCACAGGTTATCCATGATCTGGAAAAGCATCTTGCTCCCTTGGGGACTATTGCCGCAGTTGCGCCGTTACTTGGTTTGCTGGGTACCGTCATTGGCATGATTAAAGTGTTCACCGCTATTATGATTGAGGGTACTGGTAATGCAGGAATATTGGCCGGGGGTATCTCGGAAGCGTTGATTACTACTGCAGCAGGGCTTACGGTCGCCATTCCAGCTTTAATTTGCCATAAGTATTTCGAACGCCGGGTGGATTCTCTGGTCGTCGACATGGAAGGGCAGGCTACAAAACTGATAGATGCGTTACATGGTGACCGTGTGTTGAGGCCTGATGAGGCAAAAACTGCGTGAGGTTTCGACGCCAAAAAAAAACCGATGGCAGTATAAATTTAACGCCACTTATTGATGTCGTTTTTCTACTACTGATCTTTTTTATGGTTTCGACTACCTTTACTAAGGAGTCTCACTTGGTGCTGGACTTGCCTGAGGCCGATGGGTACGTCGAAGAAACAGTTTCTGAGGGGATAGAAATCCTTATCGGAAAAAACGGCGATTATACGATCAATGGCAGGCAACTTATTAATCGCCAGCTCAATACTTTAATGAAGGCATTGGAAGATGTTTCCTTGGGTAATAAAGAAATGCCACTTACTATAACGGCCGATGCTAATGCTTCGCATCAATCGGTAGTTACAGCTATGGATGCAGCAGGTAAAATAGGCTTTGTTCACCTTAAAATAACCACAAAACAGCCTGATCAAGAATCCTGAGGAGAAATAGTGGCGCAGCCAGCACCCGATACCGAACATCCTGAAATGTCCGGTCTACAGGTTTATCTGAGATTAATTTCTTATATCAAGCGTTATGTCGGTATTTTCCTATTAAGTATTTTGGGGTTAGTACTCTTTTCATCCATGGAAATTGCTTTTGTTGATTTGTTTGGTTACACCATCAATGCCATCACTACACTGTCTGGTGATACTGGGGCAGCATCGGCACAGCTAATCAATGTTGATTCGGGGTTTACAGCGAGCTTGGCAAAGGTGCTGGGTGGAGAGAATGCTGTTTTGGAGAGCCGCTGGATTATTCCAGTGCTTATGTTTTTTATCGCGGTAGTCCGGGGCCTAGCTTTTTTTGTTGGTGGATATTGCATGACCTACGTAGCCCAGATACTTGTGCACAATCTTCGTACAGATATTTTCAATAAGTACACCATGCTGCCCAGTTGCTATTTTGATACCAGCATGTCGGGTCACTTGGTTTCTCGGTTAACCTTCCATGTGGCTCAGGTCACCAATGCTGCGACGAACTCTCTAAAAATTATTATTCGTGAAGGGGCTTTGGTTATAGGACTTATTGGGTACCTGTTTTATATCAATTGGAAATTAGCGGCTATTTTTGTGATTGTTTTGCCCGTTATTGGCGTTGTCGTCGTTACGGTAAGTAAACGATTCAGATTATTGGGCCGACGTATTCAATCATCTATTGGTGATGTCACCCATGTCGCTCAGGAAGTCGTGAGTGGTTATCGGGAAATGCATCTATACGGCGGTATGGAATATGAACGTAAACGTATGCAGGATGCCAGTAAATATACCCGTCGCCAGCACATGAAGATGGCTATTGCAGAGGGTATTAGTTCACCCGTTATTCAAATGTTAGTCGCTTTGTCTTTGTCGTTTTTAATGTGGCTAGCCCTAGATCCAGAAGTGTTGGCTCATATGAGCAGCGGTGAGTTCGTAAAGTTTTTGGCCTCGGCCGCTTTGCTCGCTAAGCCTATCCGTCAATTATCTGGAGTGAATAGTAAAATCCAACAAGGGGTCGCAGCGGCGGGGACACTTTTTGCCACACTGGATGAAGTTGAGGAGCCCGATGCAGGCACAGTAGAGCGTAATTCGGTAGAGGGAATGTTTGAGTTTAAGGACGTCAGTTTTGCCTATTCAGCTGATGCGGGCAATGTGCTTAATGGTATCAACTTGACCGTGGCCGCGGGCGAGACTATTGCCCTGGTGGGCCAGTCTGGTAGCGGTAAGACCACATTGGTTAGTTTGATTCCCCGTTTTTATAGTTATGGTGAAGGGAAAATTTTTCTTGATGGTATAGACGTTAATGATTACAAACTGAACAACTTGCGTAGTCATATTGCTCTGGTTTCCCAAAAGGTCACATTGTTTAACGACACCATCTACAACAATATTGCTTATGGTGCCTTGGCAGAATGTTCGTCAGAGCAAGTCCGTGCTGCGGCTAAAGCGGCTCATGCCTTAGAATTTATTGAACGATTACCCAAGGGTTTTGATACATCAATAGGTGATGAAGGGGTGATGTTGTCTGGAGGCCAACGCCAGCGTTTGGCGATTGCCAGAGCATTATTAAAAAATGCACCTATATTAATTCTTGATGAAGCAACATCGGCTTTAGATACTGAGTCTGAACGTCATATTCAGGAGGCGCTGGAGGGCGTTATGAAGGGCCGTACCACCTTCGTTATAGCCCACCGGTTGAGTACCATTGAAAATGCTGATCGTATCTTGGTGATGGATCAAGGGGAAATCGTTGAGGAAGGCAGCCATCAGGCATTATTGGCAATGAATGGTCGTTATTCTCAGTTGCACAGCAAGCAATTTGCTAATGAAACTGGACCATCATCGTGATCCTTAACTGAATCAAATGAGTTTTTCTCGCTCCCTCGAAAAGGCATGGAATCGTCGTTTTAGCTGGACACTGTTGCTCCTGCCGTTGTCGTGGTTGTTTCGTTTTGTGGCCGGGCTACGTCGTTGTTATATTACCAAACTTGTTCCAAACCCCCGTTTAAACGTGCCGGTGGTGGTGGTGGGGAATATCAGTGTTGGTGGTACAGGTAAGACACCTTTGTTAATCGCCTTGGTGCACTGGTTTCAGCAGCAAGGATATCGTCCTGGTGTTATTAGCCGGGGTTATGGCGGCCAATCTTCTCAATACCCTATACTTGTTAACGCAGAATCATCGGCTTTTGAGGTGGGTGATGAGCCGTTATTATTAGCCAGTGTTTGTCCTGTGGTTGTTGATCCTGATCGTTATCGGGCAGCCACTTCACTGCTTGAGCAGACAGATTGTGATCTGATATTGAGTGATGATGGATTGCAACATTATCGATTGTCTCGTGATATAGAAATCGTTGTCGTCGATGGCGAACGCGGATTTGGCAATGGGCAATGTCTTCCAGCTGGACCATTGCGCGAGCCTGTGAGCCGCTTAAAACACGTAGATTTTGTCTTAACCAATGGAAAATCATTCGGTCATTCAATTGAACATGCTTTCTTGGAAGGAAATTATGGTTTCAGTATTGAACCGATCAGGTTGCGACACTTAATGACGGGTAAATCGTGTTTACCCGAACAATATGATTTTGGACATAAGGTTCATGCGGTAGCGGGTATTGGCAACCCTCAACGATTTGTGACAACCCTTGAGCATCTAGGGTTAGATGTTCAACTACATACTTGGCCAGACCACCATAAATTTAATGGCATAGAATTTAAGTTTGATGATGACCTACCTGTGATTATCACCGCAAAAGATGCCGTAAAATGTCATGATGTAGCCCATGACCTGCTTTGGATGCATAAAGTTTGGATTCTTGATGTGGTTGCAAAGCCAGATACAAAATTTCTCGAGAAACTGGCTGAGGCTGTCCGTCACTTGAAAGAGAGTATTTGAACTACCATGGATTTTACTGTTGTTATTCCCGCTCGTTACTCCTCTACGCGTTTACCCGGAAAACCCCTGAAGGATATAGCGGGCCTATCTATGATTCATCGAGTCTATCAACAGGCTCAAAAAAGCAAGGCAGCTCAGGTTGTTGTGGCGACTGATGACCAGCGAGTTGTCGACCAAGTGGTCAGTTTTGGCGGTGAAGTATGCCTGACATCAGAAGACCATCAATCCGGTACCGATAGATTGCAAGAAGTGGCGAAACAGTTTGGTTTTTCTGATGATCATATTATTGTCAACGTGCAGGGGGATGAGCCTCTGATTCCACCAGCAGTGATCAATCAGGTGGCAGACAATCTTGCAGCTAACCTAGATGCTGGTGTCGCGACGTTGTGTGAACCCATAGAGAATGATTCCGATTTTGCTAACCCGAATGTTGTAAAGGTAGTCACTGACAGCCAAGGTATGGCGTTATATTTCAGCCGAGCGCCCATTCCTTGGCCTAGAGATTATGCCGATAGTCGGGTTGACGGTATGTCCTCGATTCTCAACCCCATGAGACATATTGGAATTTATGCATACCGCGTAGCCATGTTGAATCATTTTATCCATTGGCCAATGGCACCTATTGAGGTGCTGGAACGTTTGGAGCAATTACGTTTTATGTGGAACGGCGAACGCATACATGTGGATCAGGCAAATGCGCTTGTTCCGGGCGGAGTGGATACTGAAGAGGACCTGCAGCGAGTGATCAATCTATTGAGCGAGGTTTCATAGCTGTGTCAGGACCGATTAAAGTTTTATTTGTATGCCTTGGCAATATCTGTCGTTCACCGACGGCCCATGGGGTTTTTGAGAAGATGGTGGCAGATGCAGGTTTACAGGATTCGATTATTGTCGACTCTGCCGGTACGGGTGACTGGCATATAGGTCGCTCACCAGATCCTAGGGCAAGCGAGGCAGCGCTCACACGTGATCACGACCTCAGTCATTTGCGAGCTCGTCAGGTGAGACCTGAGGATTTTCTCGAATTCGATTACCTTTTAGCCATGGATAATCAAAACTTGTGCGATCTCAAGGCAATGGCATTGCCTGAGTTTGATGGCCACCTTGGGTTGTTTATGGATTACAGTGGCATCGATGTGAGTGAGGTCCCCGACCCTTATTCAGGAGGAAAAGAAAACTTCGAGCGAGTACTGGATCTTGTTGAAGATGCATCTGGTGGTTTGCTCTCTCATCTTCGTGATCAATTAGACTAATGCTTCAAATCCAAAAACAGGTTTCTCTTAGGCATTTCAATACACTGGCATTACCCTCCATTGCCGAAAATTTTTGTAAAATTTCTTCGAAAAATGCCCTGTGTGAGGCGCTGGAGTGGGCAAAGAAACATCAGTTGCCGATCACGATATTAGGCGGTGGTAGTAATGTAGTCCTGGCGCGTGATTTGGCTGGTTTGGTTCTTCATATGGCGATTCCTGGCGTGGAGCTGGTATCTGAACAGCAGGATCACCGTATTATCAACATAGGTGCGGGTGAAAATTGGCACCAGCTGGTACTTCACACCCTTGATCAAGGTTGGTATGGCCTTGAGAATTTATCATTAATACCCGGGTTGGTCGGTGCCGCACCAATTCAAAATATTGGTGCCTATGGTGTTGAATTGAGCGAACGTTTTCTTTCCCTGGAGGCCATTCATATTGCAACGGGTGAGCTGCGATTAATGGACTCATCTGATTGTCAGTTTGGTTACCGTGATAGTTTTTTCAAAGGTAAAGGCCGTGATCAGTATGTGATTACATCGATTCGTTTGCAGTTGTCTATTCAATCAAACCTTTGTGTGGAGTATCCGGCGCTGCAACAAGTGTTGATGGATGATATGGGCCAATCTCAAGATGTATCACCAAAGCAAGTGTCAGATGCAGTCTGCGCCATTCGTCAATCCAAGCTGCCTGATCCCAGCGATATTCCTAATGCGGGCAGTTTTTTCAAAAATCCCGTGGTGGGCCCAGAGCAAGTGGCTGTTTTACGAAAAAAGTACCCAGATATTGTTGGTTACGGCCAAAGCGATGGCAGTATGAAATTGGCTGCCGGTTGGTTGATAGAGCAGGCGGGTTGGAAGGGGGTAACGCGAAATGGTGTGGGAGTACATGCTAACCAAGCTTTAGTGCTTGTGAACTATGATGGTTCTGGTGAGGCTTTGTTGTCTCTGGCTTCAGATATACAGGCTTCAGTATTGGAAAAATTTGGTCTAAAAATGGAAGTTGAGCCTCGGATCTATCGATAACAACTTTTAGCTGTTTGATTTGATATGTACTTTCTGGGTAGCACCCGTCCACTCTCAAACACAAGGTCAATAGCTTAACAAAACAGTCAGTGATAGGCTAAGTCGAGTTACGTAGCGATAGCAATCAGGGATGCTAATACCATGGGTGCAGGACAAGTACTTAAAACAGTCTTGGTAGTAGACGATCATGATTTGATTCGACTGGGTATCTGCCGGTTATTAACAGATGTGCCCAACATTACGGTAATCGGGCAGGCTTCCAGTGGAGAAGAAGCAATATCTATTGTACGTGAGCTGATGCCAGACATCGTTTTTATGGATATTCGTATGCCGGGTATTGGCGGTTTGGAGGCAACCCAGAGAATTCTCTCTCGGCACCCAGAAACCAAGGTTATCGTGGTCAGTGCATTTAATGACGAAGTGTATCCAGCAAAACTTTTAAAAGCAGGTGCCTCTGGGTATATCACTAAAAATGCAGATACTGAAGAGATAAAAGCCGCAGTTCAAGCTGTGTTGTCAGGAAATATTTATGTCAGCCCGCAACTGGCTCAAATGTTGGTAGTGAGTGGTCTTACTAACCAGTCTGCTTCGCCACTTTCCCAGTTGTCTAAACGTGAATTACAAATCGCCGAACTCATTACCAGTGGGAAAAAGGCTAACGACGTGGCAGAGACCCTCAGTATTAGCCCGAAAACCATTAACACCTATAAATACAGAATTTATGAAAAGCTTGGGGTAACCAATGACGTTGAGTTGACCCTGGCAGCGGTTAAATATGGGTTGGTTGATCCTTCAGAGGTGATTTAATCGCATACGTTGATATTTGTTTTAACACTACAACCTAGCCATTTAATGGTGTTCTCTAATTTAGCGCCCTGACATGACCCCGGTAATTTAAGCCCGTGTACAATAGCGACTATGCCTTTTGACGCAAAACCTTTCCTTAAGCAACTGACCCAGAGACCGGGCATTTACCAAATGTTTGGTGAGAATGGCGATATTCTCTATGTGGGCAAAGCCAAGAACCTGCGCAAGCGTGTCGGTAGTTATTTTCGCAATACCGGGCTTTCCCCTAAAACCCAGGCACTGGTTGGTCGAATTGCCAATATTGATGTCACCGTCACTCAGACTGAAGTTGAAGCATTATTACTCGAACAAAACCTGATCAAACAAAACCGACCACCGTTTAATATTTTATTGCGAGATGATAAGTCTTACCCCTACATCTTTCTTTCAGATCAGGATACATACCCACAGCTGGCATTTCACCGTGGTAGTAAAAGACGTAAAGGCAGTTATTTCGGGCCGTTTCCCAGCGTGAATGCCGTTCGCGAAAGCATGAGTTTTTTACAAAAAACATTTCGGGTCAGGCAATGTGAAGATAGTTTTTTTAAAAATCGTTCGAGACCCTGTTTACAGTATCAAATTGACCGTTGTACTGGGCCCTGTGTCGAGCTGATAAGCCCAGATGATTATCAGCGGGATGTACGTTATACGCAGATGTTCCTCGAAGGTAAAAGCGACAGGTTGGTGCGAGAGCTTGAAGGGGATATGGACGCGGCTTCAAAACAGTTAGATTTTGAGCGTGCAGCGACAGTACGAGATCAAATTTCGGGACTGCGCAGAATTCAGGCTGAACAGGTCGTCGAATCTGGTACGGGGAACATTGATGTACTTGCGGCCTCGCAAGAGGGCGAACAGGGCTGTGTTCATGTTTTGTATATACGTCAGGGACGTATTCTGGGAAGTCGCAGTTTCTACCCACGAGTACCTTTAGCGACATCGCCGGGAGAAATTTTGGCGCACTTCGTACCCCAGTACTATTTACGGGAGGGTGCCAAGGGCGATTTCCCGAAAGAAATTATAGTGAATCATAAGTTGGAGGAGGGTGAGCTGCTGGTATCAGCTATTTCTACCGTGGCTGGCCATAATCTGGTTCTTAAGTGTCGGGGGCGTAGCACGCGGCGGAAATGGGTCGAGTTGGCAGAAAAAACAGCCGATCAAAACCTAAAAAGCCGCGTTGCCTCCAAGCAGAATGTACAGAAAAAATTTGAAGCGTTGCAACAATTACTTGGTTTGGATGAACCTCCCGGACGACTGGAGTGTTTTGATATCAGCCACAGCAGTGGAGAAGCTACCGTGGCCTCCTGTGTTGTCTTTGATACTAGCGGGCCGCTTAAATCTGATTATCGTCGGTTTAATATAAAAAATATTACAGCTGGTGATGATTATGCCGCTATGGAGCAAGCGTTAACACGGCGTTATACACGTCTACAAAAAGGTGAAGGCTCGCTCCCGGATGTCCTGCTAATAGATGGCGGAAAAGGCCAGCTGAGAAAGGCTGTCAGCGTATTAAACGAGCTGGGTGTTGTTGGCGTTAAGATTGTTGGCGTTGCCAAAGGGAAAACCCGAAAAGCCGGTTTCGAAACGCTGATTCTTTTTTGTCCAGATAATGAAAGCAATAGTGAAGTCGTATTGGAAACTCAATCTTCAGCGCTGTTGTTAATTCAACAAATTAGGGATGAGGCCCACCGTTTTGCAATAACAGGGCATCGGCAGCGTCGAGATAAAAAACGAAGAGCCTCCAGTTTGGAAGGGATAGAAGGTGTGGGTCCAAAACGTCGGCGTGAATTATTACGCTTCTTTGGTGGTGTGAAAGAGGTTGAACGAGCCAGCGTGGCAGAACTGATGAGAGTTCCCAATATTAATAAGAAAGTGGCCGAGACTATTTACAGCACACTTCACAATGAGTAAGTTGATACACTAACGGTTTGATAGCATTTATCTGAAACCAGTTATCTGAAACCAGTTACCTGAAATCTGTGGTTTAACACCCTTGAGCTATAGCCCGTTTCTTCTGATTTAGTAGTAAAAAATATGTGGACACTGCCCAATATACTGACACTTCTCCGAATAGCGTTAATTCCTATTTTTGTCGCCTCCTTTTACTTGCCCTGGGAATGGCGGCATCTCGCAACAGCGGCAATTTTTGGTGTTGCTGCAGCTACGGATTGGCTGGATGGCTATTTGGCGAGAAAGCTTAATCAATTCACACCCTTTGGTGCCTTTCTTGACCCTGTTGCAGATAAACTCATCGTTGCCGCCGCATTGATTGTGTTAGTGCAAGTGCACGCTACAGCATTGTTCGCACTTCCTGCGATCGTCATTATCAGTCGTGAAATCGTCATATCTGCATTGCGTGAGTGGATGGCTGAGCTGGGTAATAGAACGAGTGTCGCCGTCTCCTATGTCGGCAAAGTGAAAACTACTTTGCAAATGGTGGCGATAGCTGTGCTGCTTGCCGTTGATCCTGTGCTACACCCTGTCTGGGATCAAGTAGGTATTGTGCTGTTGTATATCGCCGCAATTCTTACCTTGTGGTCTATGGTCATATACCTTCGTGCAGCATGGCCAGAGCTATCCAGAGTGCCCAATCAAGAGGACTCATCTGAAGATATTGGCAAGGGAGATGACTAAGAGGTGAGGCTAAATAGTGTGATAGCAGCTGACATCACTGGATTCTCTGACTTAATTTATCTCTTCAGTGAATTTAATCCAAGAATACGGACCATCTGACTGTTTTTTGAATTTCTCGTCGGGTACAATCCCGCATCCAAAAGGCGCGGTAGCAAAGTGGTAATGCAGTGGACTGCAACTCCTCCATCGTCGGTTCGATTCCGACCCGCGCCTCCATATTGATAGACATTCTTATTTATTAGGAAAATGTCTAACCGTTCATGCCCGGATGGTGAAATTGGTAGACACACAAGACTTAAAATCTTGCGCCTTCACGGGCGTGCCGGTTCGATTCCGGCTCCGGGCACCATTTAAAAGACCAGCAACATCCATTGTTGTCCTGTAGACCCCTTATAATAGGGGTTTTTTATTGCCTATTGGTTTAGTGGTGTCCACCACTGTCTATTGCTATCCCCCCACTTTAGGGGGTATATTCGGGGTATAAATTGATACAGTGATGTGGTTATACCCCCATGGCATTGACCAATACCGCAGTAAAAGGCGCGAAACCCAGAGATAAGCAGTGGAAGTTATCTGATGGGGGCGGCCTTCATCTTCTGATTTATCCCAATGGCTCCAAATACTGGCGGCTCAAGTTTCGTTTTGCAGGTAAAGAGAAGGTGCTTGCACTGGGTATTTACCCTGAAACCTCGTTAGCTGAAGCAAGGGTTCTACAGAGTGAGGCAAAGTCTTTACTGCGAAATGGAACAGACCCCAGTCTTGTTCGTAAACAACAGAAGCGAGCCGGCCGCATCAATGCGGAAAACACCTTCGAAGCCATCGCTCTAGATTGGTTTGAACAGCAGAAAGGGCTGTGGTCAAAAGATCATGCAGATAGGGTGCTTATATCACTAGAGCAAGATGCTTTTCCTTACATCGGCTACAGACCCATAGCCGAGCTAACACCTCCGGATATATTGGACGTTATTCGTAAAGTGGAAAGCCGTGATGCTCTGGATGTAGCAGGGCGAATACTTCAGCGTTGTTCAGCAATCTGTCGATATGCAGTACAAACAGGTCGAGCCCAAATGAATCCGGCTTCTGAGCTAAAAGGGGTGCTGAAAACACGCAAAGTGAAACACCGGCCAGCGATCACCCGTGCAGATCTACCAGAGTTTCTCAGCAAAATATCCAGTTATGATGGGCATACTATTACTCGATTTGCGTTAAAGCTGCTTAATCTTACGTTTGTTCGCCCTGGTGAGCTTCGATTTTCAAAATGGAAGGAATTTGAAATTGAAAAAAAGGTTTGGCGTGTTCCCGGTGAGCGATTTGATGCCGAGGGTAATCGGACCCCTGGTATGAAGATGGGCACAGAGCATCTTGTACCATTGTCTTGACAAGCCTTAACGTTACTTGAAGAGATACGTTTATTTTCTGGCCAAGGTGAGCTGGTATTTCCCGGTGAGCGTAGCCGAAAGAAACCTATATCCGAGAATACAATGCTCTATGCCCTCTATCGCATGGGGTACAAAGGTCGCGCCACATCACATGGTTTCAGAACCACAGCTTCATCAATCCTCAATGAAGAAGGATTCAACCCTGATGCTATTGAGCGTCAGCTCTCCCATGTGGAACGTAATCAGGTACGCGGCGCTTATACTCATCATGCTGAATATTTAAAAGATCGGGTGAAAATGATGCAATGGTGGGCAGACTACATTGATCAAATGGAGACTAGCTTCAATGGGGTGACGGGTAAATTTGGAATAAATGAATAATATAGATATTTAAGTCTAGTTGTGTCAGATGGATATGGTGAAAGGAGTTTCAAGTGGGGTTTAGAATAAGTAAAAGGGGGCACCTCCCTGCATGGTTTAACCTAAAGCGTTATGAATGTACCTCAATCTTTTCTCTCCACCAGTGGACACATGAGCTAGAAGAGAGAGGGCGTCTGTTGTCCTGGTCCAAAAGCGATGATTTGGTTTTTGAGGAGGGTGATCTTTTAAAACGATTTGATACGATACTAAAAAATTTAGGGAAAAATAAATTTGATTCAATGGTGATACAGGGAGAACCCAAAAATATTGATGATGAGTATTTTAATGTTGGTTCAAGCAGTGTTTCACCGCTTAATTATGTGCTCGCAAGAACGCTTATGCAAGATGTTAAAAAGAAGGAGCAATTAGATAAAATTGTTAAAAAGAGTCTTTTTAGTAGTTTATATGACTTAGGTAACGAGGCCACGAAACCCATTGAAAATCATTTGGACGATGGATTTGAGATGTCACATGTTATTGTCAACATGATGGCACCTGACGAGTTTATCTTGGAGGATTTCAAGAGATGGCTTTCTTTCCAGAGGAGATACTCCGGCTTTACATCGAGAATAAAAAAAATCGAAAAAAAAGATTTTGATGATTGGTCGGAAAAAAAAGTATTAGCTTATATTGACTTGATGATTTGGCAAAATTTGACGTCTACTGTATTTACGCAGCAGCAAATAGGAGAAGCTTTGTTCCCTAACGAGATAGGCGTTAGCTTGGGCGAGAGAATAAGAAAAACAATCAAACCTTTGGCCGAAGAACTGCTAGAGAAACGTATGTTGGAAAACTTGATTAGTCAATCTATAGGTACTGATCGAGTCGAGCTTGGAGCGGAATAAATTTATCGTAAATCGTTACCGGTATCAAAAAATGTTTTATACGTCCCTCGTGCTCTCATTATATATGCGCATAATAGGAAACCATGTTCACTACTGCCCGAGGAGGCGCAGACATGGTTACCCATACACCTTTCCCAATCAACGAAGGTTCTCATAAAACCTTATTATCTAATGAGCGAATTCTACGATGGGTCGATGTGCAGCCCTTGGTTGGTATTTGTCGATCACATGCACATCAGCTTGTAGCCCAGTGAAAATTTCCTCCGCCAGTCAAACTTGGTCCGCGTGCTAGTGGTTGGCTGTTATCTGAAATAAATAATTGGATAGAGCAGCGTGTTGTCGAATCACGCGGGATTGAATCTGCACCTATGGAGGGGGAGACAATATGAAGAGTGAAAATAATCCAATCCTACGCTACCAGCGTGAACCTACTCGAAAAAATGCTATCTATAAGAGTAACTTAGCTAAAACTGGTAGACACAATAGCAGTGACCTTATCGTTTGCTACATCTCTTCACGGCGTGTAAATGGCTGAGGGTGGCTACATGAGTGGTCGATACTTAGTGCAAATATCTCAGTCACAGATAATGCCTGTTACCGTAGTTGCCAGTACTCCACAGGAGGCCATAGAACGTGCTCTAAGGGGTGAAGGTAACCCTGGCGACTCATGGCAAGAGGAACCTCAATCAAAGCGCGTCGTAAAGATGGAGAGCTAGAATGACAAAGCGACCAAATGCCAAGGGGCGAAGCTATGCCCCTAGAGGCTTTGCTGGCATTCCAAGAGCTGTTATGGAGACAAATGACTTTCAGCAACTCAGCTACAAGTCGCAAGCACTTCTCATACAGTTAGCCTACCAATACAGGGGTAGCAACAATGGTGATTTAACCGTAGCTTTTTTTGTGTTAAAAAAACGAGGATGGAAAAGAGAGGCAACCATAAGCAAAGCTGTTAAAGAATTACTTGATGCCAAACTCATATTGAAAGCTCGTGATGGTCGGTTCCTAAATCCTGGAGCCAGATGCGCACTCTATGCTTTAATCTGGCAACCAATTGATGAATGTATTGGCAAAGAGTTAGAGATAAGTCCTAGCCGAACAGCTCCTAGAAAGTTTAGCTTTGAGGGGAAAGCTATCAAAATGCCGGTTACTCAAAGAGTAAATGGTGGCGACTCATAGAGTTACCATGAACGTTCTTTTGGCTACTCTTTGCGTAAGTAGTGGTTACTCATAAAGTATCGAAAACATCCTTTTTTAGGGGTTCACTACTTACTCAAATAGTAAGCCTTATTATATATACCATAGGGTTTATGTTTTTTAAGTGTTTAAAAGCATCTTTTATTACACATGGATCGAGCTAGTATGATTAATCTTATAAAATCATTGATTTGTTACAAGAAGCACATCTGGCCTGCTTATCATCATATTTTTTGCCTAAACCTACACCCAATAAGGCACAAGCACTCCCACCCACTAGAGTTGCGGGTATTGCAATTGGTGCTCCTACTATTGCCCCAGCTAGACCAAGGCCACTTGCAAGGTATAAACCAAAACCGCCGCCAGCAACAGCGCCAACCCACCGACCTTTAAAAGCGCGATTAAATGTTACTTTGGCCGAGCAATGAGGGCAGCTTTTCTGTTCTTTCATTTTAAAATCCTTCTCGTTACATATACTGTATTCATAAATCTTAAATTGTTAACCCTACGTGGTAAACAGCACCCCTTAATGCTCTGGACTACAATAGTGGGGATGCTGGCGCATTTTGATAATCTTTCCATACTATCGAGGTTAAAAAATGGGGAATATAGGGCCGAGGAAGCTGAAAGTAAGGCCGGAAGTAGCCAAGGCAATAGTGCGGGAGCTGGAAAAGAATCCGCCAACGCCAAACAAACAACCGAAACCAGTGGAGAAAGACCTCCGCCGGAAATAACTAAAACAACAGATTCAGGAATCGCTCTTTTTAGTCTCGACGACAATGCTTCCATCGCTGAATCGACTACTGCCATCACTGAGCAAGATGCAAGTCGTGTCATTAATGGGATCACCCGCGACTGGGTTAGTGGGAAAGATAGGATCTCTCTTGCGAGGGCGCTTACTTTTCTCCCTAATGAGATAAAAGCCTAGGACTGACACCAAAACACCAAGGGGAAGGTGTAGAAAATATTCCATCATCTGTATCTCCCGCATCATTCTAGACAAGTAGTGTTACAAGTATCTGGTTAAATTAAAATGAGCAAATAAAACTTATTATTTGTGATCATCTATGCTCCGATACAACTTACCAATTCTTACCATTTTAAAGCGTCTTACTGATCAATTAAGTCCCGTTTGTCAGCAATTTCTATATCAAATTTTGTCTATTTCTATCTACAAATGAAGATTAAAACACCATGTTTTCCCAACCCCAAGACCTGTGTAGAGGTTATATATAAATGAGCCTAGGCCTTAGAACAGAAGCCAGCGGTTTCTGTTCTAAGGGAAAAGGATTATTAACTATTTGATTTTAAAGAGTGTTGATCTATGATCGGTGGCCATGGATTGGAAAAAAAGCAGGATTAGGCTTCTTTTGCCAAAAGATAGAATCCCCTATTTTCTTTAACCCATTATAAATAAACAAGCATAGCCTTGGCTTAAAATCGTTTGTCCCAAGATAAGGGGACAAAAGCGATATAAGGCCATAGGCTTTTGAATAAGCTGTTACTGTCCGAGCTAGTTGGTAAGGCTATATATGGCTACTCCACAGGGTGGCAGAACGTCACAGATGATTTAGAAACACATGCCGTAATACAAATGACCGTAATCGTTCAAACAGAAGTGTACCTAGCAAAATACTATAACAAGGAAAAATCGCCCTGTGGGCTGGACGGGCTAATACACACCTTTGCTTGCGGCGTTATGACTCCGTGTTACCCACAATCAGTAGACACTCTGTATAGTTATATTCATCTATATGGAGGTGCTGATATGGCACGTAAAAAAACACAAGCTTATACTGAAGAATTCCGTCGAGAAGCGGTTAAACGATCAGAGAAACAGGGTGTTACACAAGCACAAGTCGCCAAGGAACTCGGCATTAGTGCTCAGCAAATCGCCAACTGGAAACGCCAGTTTACTCGGCTTTCAGATAAGCAATTTAATTCTGCTGAGGGTGTTGATTACTCGAAAAAAGAGAGTGAAGAAGTTCGTCGTTTAAAGCGAGAGAATAAACGATTAGAAGAGGAGCTGGCTTTCCTAAAAAAGGCAGCGGCGTACTTCGCGAGCAACCAAGAGTGAAGTACGCATTGATGGCGGAATACTCAAGACACTGTCCGGTTGCTTTGATGTGTCGAGTCCTCGCGGTATCACGAAGCGGTTATTATCGCTGGCTGAAGGGTTTCGTTAGTCGTCGAGAGCAGCGTCGTGTTGATCTAGAGGTGCTTGTTCGAGAAACCTATGAAGCGTTTGAAGCAGCTTACGGTGCACCACGCATCACCAAAGAGTTGAATGAATTGGGTTGCCCTTGCTCCGTCAATTACATTGCTCAAATCATGTCGGCTCAAGGGATTAAAGCCAGGAATGGAAAGGGTTTTAAATACTCTCGGCACAGCCTTACGATGCTGAACGTCTCCGACAATCTACTTTGGCGAGACTTCAACGCCAGTAAGCCCAATGAAAAGTGGACAACCGACATTACCTATATTTGGGTCAAAGATCGCTGGTTATACTTGGCGACGGTGATGGATTTGTTCTCACGTCGTATTGTGGGTTGGTGCTTGGATACCTCCATGACCGAAGCCTTAATCACGGAAGCGATGGAGATGGCACTGAGTCGTAGAGAAACCACGCCGGGGCTGATTGTCCATTCCGATCGTGGCACTCAATACCGCTCACAAGGCTATATTGATTATCTGACATCGAAAGGGTGTCGATTGAGCATGAGTCGCAAAGGAAACTGCTGGGACAATGCGCCAATGGAATCCTTTTTTAGTCGCCTTAAAGTTGAGCTAATTTATGCAAAGAACTTCAGCTCGATTGAAGAAGCTAAATCCGGTATCTTTGCTTACATTGAAATTTTTTATAATCGCAAGAGAAGGCATTCTGCAAACGACGATATGAGTCCCGTCGCGTTTGAGGAAAAAGCAGCGTTGGCTGCATAGTGAGAGTGTCTATTTTTTGTGGGGAACACCAGACTTCAAAAAAGAGAAACACTTACGATGAATAAAAATTTATGGATAGCATTTTTGTTACTAATTTCTGGATCTGTACAAGCGGGAGAGATAGTTCTAGATGTTCCAGCCTTGGTAGGAAAAAGTAAAGCTGATGTTTCTAAAATTCTTGGCGGGCCTATATCTTGTGGTTCATCAAAATATGGTGAAAAGTGTCAATTTAAAAAAGCAGAAACTGAAATTGTATTTATCAAAGGGAAAGCTGACTGGGTAACAGTCGAAGGCATAGATGACAAACCATTTTCTGATGCAACAATACAACTACTTGGTTTCAAGGCTCAAAAACCATCTTTCAGTAATTCATTTTCAAAGCGGTGGGAGCCATTACAAGGTTTAATATCAGTGTCCCTCTTTAAAGGCAGTAGCAGCTCAGATTATGCTTACATCAAAGCGTACACTAAGTAGTACTAATCATAACAAACGTAATTAGGCCGAATCATTGATCAATATAGAAAGAATTAAAAAAGTCATAGAAGATACAGAAAGTTTCTCTGGAAAAGCTTTTGATTTAACAATTCAGTTTCTAATAATTGTATCACTTGTAACTTTTACTATTGACACACTTCCTGATTTATCCAGCGAATCCAAAGAACTATTGCGATATATTGAGGTGTTTACAGTCACAATATTTACTATTGAATATATCTTACGAATAATAGTTTCTAGAAAGAAAAGAAAATTCATTTTCAGCTTTTACGGGTTGGTAGACTTATTAGCAATCCTTCCATTTTATATATCTTCTGGTTTAGATCTTCGTGCGGTCAGGGTATTTAGACTTTTTCGTCTAGTCAGAATTTTAAAACTATTTAGATACAACCAAGCAATAAAAAGATTTCATAGAGCATTTGTTATAGCGAAGGAAGAGCTTATATTGTTTTGGTTTGTAGCAATCATTATGCTCTATTTATCTGCTGTTGGAATTTACTATTTTGAAAATGTGGCTCAACCAGGTCAGTTTAAATCAGTAATCCATAGTCTTTGGTGGGCTGTTACGACTTTAACTACTGTTGGTTACGGGGATATGTTTCCAGTTACGACGGGTGGTAAGTTTTTTACCTTCTTTGTTCTTATGATTGGCCTCGGTATTGTTGCTGTGCCTACAGGACTAATTGCTTCGGCTCTTTCACAGGCCCGTGAAGAAGAGCAAGTACAACAATAGCAAGTACAACAATAGAAAAAGTGAGTGGGCCTAATGAGAGCTAAAAATGCTCTATAATCCAATATCACATGACTCTCAGTTCGAGAGAGGACGAGGGATAAAGCGCCGCACCTCTATACCAAAACTATAGTTCTTAAAATGGAATGTGAGAAGAAATGGAACCACAACTAAAGATTAAAGCTGAGCACCTGCCCACTTTTTCATTAGCTGCACAGCAAAATGCTTATCCGCTATTTCGGAGTTTAAGTTTACATTACCCATTTTTAGATAATGAGTTATCAGAAACCCAAAGGCCTCTGAGCCGTCTTGTTGTCAAATTAGCTTCTGATCCTGAAATCTTTTTTCCTGAAGAGTGGCCAATTGACGAAATTCGTCCTGGTCAGGTCATTTCTTTGCAGCTGCGGCCCCTGAATGTACCGCATGACCTCCTCTTCAATCTGACTGAAGAAATTAAAGTATCGATCATCCTAAAGGTCTACTCGCTTGATGACCCAGAAGAAGTACTTGCGGCAAGAGATATCTCAATAGCAGTGCTTCCTGCCAACTTTTGGGGTGGGGAGAGTCGACAGCCCGACCTCTTGGCAGCCTTTGTAAAACCCAATGGTGTTTATGTCGAATCTCTAGTGCGGCAAGTTACTGAAGTTCTGGATAAAGGCGGTCATGGAAGGAGCGCCGATGGTTATCAATCAAATACACGGGAAAAGCCGTATTTGATGGCTGCGGCGCTGTGGAATGTTATTTTTGCTCAAAACTTAGCTTATGTCTCTCCTCCTCAAGGTTTTGCTAGGGTAGGGCAGCGGATTCGATTAGCAGCGGATATAAGCGCATCAAAGATAAGTGCCTGTCTTGATACATCCGTCCTGTTTGCCAGCTGTATTGAGTTAATGGGCCTCAATCCGGTAATTGCTTTAAGCAAAGAGCACGCATTTGTCGGTGTTTGGTTGATTGATGAGCGTTTTCCTGTCCTGACCAATGACGATCCTATGGATCTAAGAAAACGAGTTGATGCTCGTGATCTAGTGCTATTTGAAAGTACCTTGGTCACAAATGACGCACCAGTAACCTTTGAACAATCCAAGGCACATGCTCGCGACTTGATTAGCGAAGATAAGGAAGATGATTTTGTCTTTGTAATCGATATAAAACAAGCCAGAGCTCGTAAGATCAGGCCTATATTTACAGTAGAGGAAAAACCTGAAGAGAAGAGCTCAGATTCTAATAATGAGTTAAGTTTGCCGGTCGTTCCTCCTTTGCCACCTGTTAGAGCTGACGAACAAGTCGTTATTGAAACGCCCGATACTCGTATTGATGCTTGGCAGCGTAAGTTATTAGATCTAACCAAGAGAAATTCACTGCTGGCATTAAAAGATCGAGCTGTGGCCATTAAGCTTTATTGTCCAGATATTGGCTCTATGGAAGATAGTTTGGCAGATGGTGCTTCGTTTAGATTCTTGTCAGCAGAAGAGAGCCCTTTGAATGATAGTGAACGGAGTGAAGAAACTTTTAGGTTGCAGGCCGGTTCAGATATTCATAAAGAGTACGCGCTAGAGCAGTTAAACAAGAACGTACTTCTGGCGAATATGCCCAGAAAGAAACTTGATCAAAATGCAATTAATTTATTACGGAAGGCCAAAAATGATCTAGAGGAAGGTGGGTCGAATACGTTATATCTCGCTCTTGGAATGCTACGTTGGAAGGAAAACCCTGAAGATGATCGTTCCTATCGTGCTCCTCTGATATTAATCCCCGCAGAACTAACCAGAAGTAGTGCTAGGGCTCCTATCAAAGTGCGTCAACTGCCTGATGAGGCGCCTATTTTTAATATGACGTTGATTGAGTTTTTATACACTGAGCACAGTATTGATCTTAATCAGTTTCGAGAGTCCTTACCCGAAGACGAGTCGGGTGTTGATGTGCATCTGATCTGGAGTACTGTTCGAGCCGCGATTGCGGAACAGCCCGGTTTTGAAGTGGTAGAAGACTTAGTTCTCGCATCATTCTCCTTTGCCAAATATTTAATGTGGAAAGATCTCAAAGACCGCATGGGTGATTTAAAGGAAAACCCTTTTGTTAAGCATTTGGTTGATAATCCTCAGGATGCATATGTCCAGGATGCCAGCTTCGTTTTGCGTGATGAGGTTGATGAAAAGATTGATCCTGAAAAAGTTTTCACACCGCTGAATTGTGATAGCTCTCAGTTAGTAGCTGTAGAAGCTTCAGGGAGGCCGCAAGACTTTGTATTAGAAGGTCCGCCAGGTACAGGAAAATCAGAAACAATTGCAAATATCATTTGCCATAACATGGCTCTCGGAAGGAAAGTGCTTTTTGTAGCTGAGAAAATGGCGGCGCTTCATGTGGTTTATCGACGCATGGAAAAAGTTGGTCTCGATCACTTGTGCTTAGAGCTACACAGTAATAAGGCAAACAAGAAGGCTGTTCTTGAGCAGCTTCGAGTTGCAACTGATAGGCGCGATGAGGCGAAGAGTGATGGATGGATTGAGTCAGTACGAAAATTAAAAGACAAGCGAGATCGCCTTAATAGTTTTGTGCAAGCCCTTCACAAAAAATCTGTTTTTGGCTTATCAGCGCGTGATGCTATAGCGCGTGATGTACTCTATCAAGGTAAGCACTCTTTGGCTATCACGTGGCCATTAGGTTTCGAGTCGGCTCCTGTTAATTCCTCTGATCGACTGGATGAGATGCTTGAGGCTGTTAAGATGGCAGCACTAGCATACAACGATATATCCCACCTGAACTCTGTCCAATTTAGCATTATTAAGGCTAGAAGTTGGTCTAATGCCTGGCAAAGCCAAGTTGTTGATTGTTTAGCCCGTTATAAATCAGCTCTTAATGACCTCTATCCTAGCGCTGCAATACTCGCATCCAACTTCAATGTTGAATTGAATGAAAATACTCTAGCTAATGTGGCGCGTGTAAACGCTTTGGCAGGATTGATAGATTCAGCTGAATCTAACCCCTTAAGTTACCTTGTTGCCAAGGGCGCGAAGGGTTTGATTGAAAGTCTAGATAAATTGAGTGATAAAAAACGGGAGTTTGATCAGACGCTTAATAATGTAGGACATAATATTTCACCAGAGATTCTAGAAAATAGCCCGATTTCTGAATGGGTAGGGATTTATGATTTGGCTAAGGAAAGTTGGTTTAAAAGTATTTTTGCAAGAATGAAAATTAATTCTTCGGCTAAAAAGCTAGGATATGAAAAATTTAAGGACATGGGGGTTTTGCCGGATATAGAAAAGGCTGCCCATTTACAAAAGACCATTTCACCATTAGCTGCCCCGTTCGAAGAAGACAATATATGGCAGGGGTGGGATACAACAGCGGACAGCTTAAATGAGGCGGCTACCAGAGGGAAAGCCGCTCATAGTTCATTGTCGGAAGTTGTCGGTCTCGCTGATGATCT
>CAXBDQ010000009.1:0-95182 GCA_963974675.1 uncultured Porticoccus sp.
AAATAACAGAGGGATAAACATCGTAAAGCGGTATTTCAAGCTTTTTGGGAGACATTTCAGGGCTACCGGCAAACGCTTGCCATTACCTTAGAAGGACAAGTTAAGAACGACGTATTGATTGCAAAGCTCAGAGGTTTCGACTCATCTCTTCAACGAGCCTTAGCCGATGACAATATTCCTGAGGGTGTCTATCGAGCACTGGTCACCACAGTAGACGACAAAATAGAAAGCCTTCACCGGTTCATCGCTCTGCGTCAACGTATGCTGAAAATTAACGAGACCCATTACTACGATGTTTATCCCTCTGTTATTTCCCTCGACAAACACTATAGTCTCGAGGAAACAAAAAACCTCACCATTGAGGCATTACAACCCTTAGGCAAGGACTACATTGACACTTTTACGGAAGCGGTGAATAAAAACTGGATGCACGTATACCCCATCCCGGGAAAACGCAGTGGAGCCTATGTCATGGGTGCTGCCTATGATATTCACCCCTATGTACTGCTAAATTTTGACAATACCTTAGAATCTGTGAGCACCTTTGTTCACGAATGGGGCCATGCGATGCATTCATTACTGGCCAATCAAAACCAACCCTACAGTAAAGCTGGATACGCCACCTTTATTGCCGAAATAGCATCCACAGCCAATGAAGTTCTGCTGTTTGATTACCTTCGGAAAAATGCGGCCAATGACCAAGAACGCCTGTATTACCTGTTCAAAGAGCTGTCACAAATTCGAGGGACTTTCTTCCGTCAAACACAGTTTGCCGAATTTGAACTGGCTATCCATGAGGAAGTTGAAAATGGGGGTGCACTTTCTGGTGACAAGCTCAACACCATGTATGGCGACATTCTCAAACGCTACTACGGTCATGACAAAGGCATCATGAACATCGACGAGCTTTATACCGTCGAATGGGCCTTCGTCCCCCACTTCTACCGCAACTTCTACGTGTATCAATATGCCACATCGATATCCGCCGCCTACTATCTGACCGATAAAATATTGCGTGATGGCGAAGTAGCCCAACATAATTTTCTTAATATTCTGCGAGCAGGTGGTTCTGACTACCCTTACAACATACTCCTCAATGCCGGTGTAGACATGGCCTCTCCTGAAGTCTATGAAGCCGTCATTCGCCGAATGAACACCCTCATGGACGAAGTAGAAACGATTCTCGACAAACAAGCCTAGGGATTGTACAAAAAACTAAACACCCAAAAGAGTTGAAAAAAAGAGTGCTACTTTGTGGCGTTTTTTTTATCTTTAGGTCAACCAAAACCTCGTGAATACGTTTACTCCCAAGAACCTCAATAAAATAGTCACAAAAGGACGTCACATGAAAATACTTATTATCCTTCTCGCCAGTTTTGGGCTTGCTACAGTTGTCTGGGCTGAAAAAGGACAGGAAAGACCGCACGATGGAAAACACCCTATTGGAAAAATGATGTTTAAAAAAATGGACACTGACAATAATGGCGCCATCACAGTAGAAGAACATGAAGCAGGCTTGCAAAAAATGATGGAGAGGCGCAGAGCACATTTTTCCAAGATGGATAAAGATAGTGATGGCGTTGTAACTAAAGTGGAAGCAAAAGAGGCCCATGAACAAATGGGGAAAAAATGTCGGAAGAAAGAACAAGTAGAAGCAGAGAAATAATCTGTTATTATTTTTTCCCATAAAAAAGGGCCAGAAGATTATGTCTTTCTGGCTCTTTTGTTACTCATACACTCATAACAACAGGTATTTTCGCTACAAAAAAATGACAATCCACATCATTTGATCAAGCTATTTCATTGGCCCCATAGAGAATGGGCATAATTGATAGTGTCTAAATGTAGGCAGTTAACAACGATTTCAAATTTTTATCCTCCCGCCCCAAAATATTTCGTTTATTAGTATGATCTGCACCAACCTAGTACACACGCTAAACCACCAACAACCTGAATCACCCAACAACTCTTTATAAATAAAGGAGTTTATACTTATGGCACACTATTTGTATTAACTACAAGTGACATTGCTTTCTGTTGGGTAACGAAGCCCGTTCTTGCCATATGGCGGGCGGGCTTTTCTGTTTTTTTGGGGGAAAAGAAAATTTAAGGTATCTATATGAAACAACAAACTCTCAAATATTCAGCACTGGCTGCATTAATCAGTATCCACCCGTTCATAGCGGCTACCGCAGAAGAAGCGACAAGCTTCTCTGACATCCTGACGAAAAGTGAAACCAAGTTTAGCTTTCGCTATCGCTACGAGTATGTGGACGATAACAGTTCAGCCAAAGATGCTAATGCATCCACACTAAAATCTCGTATCACCTGGAGTTCCGCTGCGTACAAAGGATTCTCAGGTCTAGTTGAAGTAGATGATGTCAGCCATATCGGTGGAGAGAATTACGCCACACCCTCTAACGGCAAAGCCGGTGAATACCCCATTGTTGCTGATTCCGATGGTACGGACATCAATCAGATCTACTTAAAATACAAAGGCGATAGTTTTACAGGCATTGCAGGTCGTCAGCGTATTCTGCATGCAGGTCAACGTTTCGTTGGTGGTGTCGGCTGGCGTCAAAATGAGCAAACCTTTGATTCTTTCCGCCTTCAGCTTCCCGCAGGCCCTGTTTCACTGGACTATAGCTACATTTGGGATGTAAACCGTGTATTTGGACCCGACACCAACGGCGGTCAACCACGTCGTTATGAATCCGATTCTCACGCTGTATACGCCTCCTTCTCTCCTGCTCAAGGCCATACCATCGGTTTATACAGTTACCTGCTAGATTTTGAAAATGCAGCAGCCAACTCTTCAGAAACCTACGGTATTGAATACAACGGAGTGATTGGTCCTGTTTCTATTGCAGCGGCCGCAGCAACTCAGTCCGACTATAAAGATAACCCCATAGACTACGATGCTGAATACTATATGGCCGAACTAGGCTATAAGATAAAAGGCGTTGCATTGGCGGCCGGTTACGAACAACTGGGGAGTGATGATGGTAATTTTGCCTTTAGAACACCTCTGGCAACACTCCACAGTTTCCAAGGGTGGGCAGACAAATTCTTGATAACCCCTGCTAACGGAATAGAAGACATCTACTTCAAAGTAGCGGGCAAAGTTGGCCCCACCAACATTGCTATGTTTTACCACGATTTTTCTGCTGATGAAGGCAGTGCTGATTACGGTACTGAGTTTGATGCCGTTGTCACCTACCCCATCAATAAAAATATTTCGGCTCAATTGAAATACGCTAAATATGATGCAGAAGACTTCTCAACGGACACGGACAAACTTTGGTTTACAGTAAATATGAGTTTTTAAAGCTCATATAACATGCGGGGCCTAAATGCTTCTCCGGTTTTTCAGGCCCCGCTTTTTTTATCCAATAATACTGACTGTTGCAAAAGATACTAATTGTTATCGACAGGAGAAAAAGAATTCCATAGTTCAATATGACGACTGCCTCAGAGAAACGCCCTATACGTATTATGTTGGTAGATGACCAATCTGAACGTGCCGCCAGTGTGGAAGAAAAACTCACCGCAGCAGGTTTTGTTGTGCTTTCTCGACTACCTTCAGCAACAGGCCTGCTATTTCAAATTGAACAACATCAACCAGACTTAGTATTGATAGACCTTCAGTCACCAGGCCGAGATGTTTTGGAAAGTTTATCCGTTGTGAATCATTACAACCCAAAGCCTGTCGTGATGTTTACAAGGGAAGATGACCCCTCCTATATTGAGGAAGCCGTAGATGCCGGCGTTACTGCCTATTTGATGGATGAACTCGACACCCAACGGGTAAAACCGATTATTGATTTAGCCATTGCTCAATTTAAACATTATCAATCATTACGCACTGCATTGAATGAAGCTCAAACAAAACTGGAATCACAATCCGTCATAGAAAAAGCTAAAAAGTTACTAATGAATCAACACAAAATTGATGAAGAAAAGGCACACAAAACATTACAAACGCTCTCTATGGATACAAACCAAAGTCTACCGCAAGCTGCCAAAGCGGTAATTAGTATCATAGAAAAAAATTGTGGCTCTGGGGGACTTCAATGAATTATAAAAAAACAGGAACATCTTTACCTAGCCCAGAAAAAGACCACCTTCAGCTTGGATATATGCGTCTTAGCGACAGTGCTCCACTAATCCTTAGTAAAGAGTTGGGTCTATTTTCAAAATATGGCCTGACTGTTGAGCTACATAGAGAAGTTTCTTGGGCCAATATTCGAGATAAAGTCATTGCAGGTGCATTCGATGCCTGTCAAATGCTGGCTCCCATGCCGCTGATTACCACCCTTGGCGCTGCAGGCATACGAGCACCTATTATTACAGGGCTAGCGCTCTCTCTTAACGGTAATGGTATTACTCTCTCACTACCGTTATGGGAACAAATATCCCAGTCAAAGAATGATAGCGAGTCCCAGTCATCACAACACTTGTCCAGTGACTACGCAGTAATTCCTCATTTTGGACAGCTCAAAAAAAATCAACAAATAACCTTGGCCACCGTCCACCAATTTTCTACGCATACTCTACTATTGAGAATGTGGCTAAAAGCAGGAGGAATTGACCCCGATCGTGATATAAAAATTATCGTACTACCACCAGAACAAATGGTCGATAGTTTAGCTCAAGGGGTAATTGATGGATTTTGCGTGGGCGAACCCTGGAATAGTATTGCGGTGAACTACGGTGTTGGTATTCTCGCAACCAGTGGATTCCAAGTCTGGCACAACGCCCCAGAAAAAGTATTAGGGGTACTAGAAAGTTGGCACACTCGTCACCCGGCGACACACCTCAGGCTTCGTTTAGCACTCATGGAAACCTGCCAATGGTTGTCTGACATGGATAACCGTGAGAACGCCATTAACATTATCTCTCGCAAAGAATACCTCGACTTACCCGATCACTATTTACGTCCATCCTTAACCGGAAAAATTTCCTATAACCGTGCACAAAATGCCCAAGAATTTTCTAATTTTCATGTCTTTTCAAAATACAATGCAGGTTTTCCCTGGCGCTCTCAGGCAGAGGTGATCCTTAGAGAGTGTAAGCCGTTGATCGGTAAAATATTAGAACAAAATAAAATAAGCTCTCTCAGCCAGCAATGCTTTCGTACAGATCTTTATCGTGAGGCTGCCAGGTATTTAAATATCCCCTCTCCCACTCAAGATTACAAACCTGAAAACACCCATAGTCAGCCCTATACATTAAGTAATGAAATAGAATTAGGCAGTGATTTAATGATGTCACCACTAATTCACGATACCTCCACACATTAAAAAATTAAATTAAGAATTGTTGCTCTATTCCGGCGCAATAATTTTAATCTCGCTACATTTTTGTGCTAATACTTTTTAAAAAAAATTATAAAATAGCTAACTACATGTTTTTTTTATAAATAATAATTGGCACATATATTGAATATACCTAGATATAACAGAGCAATGTCAACGCACCAAAATTGAATACAGGGTAATGAAGCCCACCAACACCCGTATAAGGTGTTGGTGGGCTTTTTTTATGAATGATAAACCATGAAGGCGAAAGGTAATGAGAAATACGTATCGATATAAACATTCACCTAAATCGGGCAACACAAAAGTAAATAAATTTCGGCTGTTTAAAACAGTTTTTGCCGTCTGCTCTCTCGCAGTAGCAACAGTAGGATATTCAGAGGTTGGGGAGCCTGAGAAGGACGAACTGAAGTTTGGGTTTATTAAACTCACTGACATGGCACCTATTGCCATTGCTTATGAAAATGGATATTTCGAAGACGAAGGCCTCTATGTCACTATGGAAGCGCAAGCCAACTGGAAAGTATTATTAGATGGCGTCATTGATGGCAAGCTAGATGGCGCTCATATGCTTGCAGGGCAGCCTCTGGCGGCAACCATTGGCTATGGGACTAAAGCACATATTGTCACACCATTTAGTATGGATCTTAACGGCAATGCTATTACCGTTTCCAACGAAATTTGGGAAAAGATGAAACCACATGTTCCCATGGAAAATGGAAAACCGGTGCACCCGATCAAAGCCGATTCTTTAAAACCTGTTGTGGAAGAATTCCGTAATGCAGGAAAGCCATTCAAAATGGGGATGGTATTTCCAGTATCGACTCATAATTACGAACTTCGCTACTGGCTCGCTGCAGGTAATATTCACCCCGGTTATTATGCACCCCACAAGGGTGATACCAGTGGCCTAATCAATGCTGAAGCCCTTCTTTCAGTAACCCCGCCACCACAAATGCCCGCCACTCTTGAAGCAGGAACTATTTACGGCTACTGCGTGGGAGAACCCTGGAATCAGCAAGCTGTCTTCAAAGGTATTGGTGTTCCCGTTGTGACCGATTACGAAATCTGGAAAAACAATCCAGAAAAAGTATTTGGTATGTCAAAAGAATTTACTGAAAAATACCCAAACACAACGATACGTATAGTAAAAGCATTGTTACGTGCCGCAAAGTGGCTCGACGAAAACGATAATGCCAACCGCCCCGCCGCCGTCGAAGTGCTTTCACGGTCTGAATACGTCGGCGCAGATTACGACGTAATTGCCAACAGCATGACTGGCACCTTTGAATATGAAAAAGGTGATAAACGTGACATTCCTGACTTTAATGTGTTCTTCCGTTATTTTGCCACTTACCCTTATTACTCTGATGCAGTTTGGTACCTGACCCAAATGCGTCGCTGGGGGCAAATTTCAGAGCCTAAGTCTGATGACTGGTACTTCGAGACAGCCAAGCAGGTGTACCGACCTGACATTTATGCAGCCGCCGCAAAAGAACTCATCAGAGAAGGCCATATCAGTGCAAAAGAATTCCCTGAATTTTCTTCAGAGAAAGGCTTCCGTGCACCTCAAACACACTTTATTGATGACATCGTTTATGACGGTAAGCAACCCAACGCCTACCTGAATAAGTTCTCCATTGGGCTAAAAGACGAAACGCTGTAAACAACCGATAGCACTCTTGTTGTTTTGTGAAAAAAATAGGCTGGCAGGATTGACCTGTCAGTCTATTGAGAACAAAGGAATTAATCATGACTGAAGTCACAGCTTTATTCAGAAATGAACAGTGGAAAAATATATTTTCCTTCAGCCAGTTACAATTATTTTTACGGCAGGTATTGAAGGCTGTCACCTTGCCCATCGCAGGCATCATTATATTTCTGATACTTTGGCAATCTGTTGCCAATAATATTGTCACATCACTTGGGCAGTTCCCTGGACCGTCAGAAGTATGGGAGCAAACAAAAGGCCTCGTAGTTGAACACAACCAAGAACGAGACAAAGCAAAAGCATTTTATGAACGCCAGAAAAAAAGAAATGCAAAAAAACTGGCTAAAAACCCCGCGGCAACAATAAAAACACGAACATATACCGGTAAAGCAACATTTTTCGACCAAATTCTGACAAGCCTCTATACGGTTTCTTTCGGCTTTTTTGCCGCATCGATTATCGCCGTACCCTTGGGTATCGCCTGTGGTCTGAGTGAAAAAGTATACCAATCGATCAATCCTATTATTCAAATATTTAAACCCGTCTCACCCTTAGCATGGCTACCACTTGTCACCATGGTAGTTTCAGCCTTATACACCAGTGATGATCCGTATTTTGACAAATCATTCCTCACTTCAGCCTTTACAGTCACCCTCTGTTGCTTATGGCCCACAGTGATTAACACCACCGTTGGTGTGACCAGTATTGATCGAGACCTGATAAACGTGAGTCGGGTACTTCAATTGTCCTCGCCTGTACATGTACGGACCATTGTCATTCCATCGGCTATTCCTATGATTTTTACCGGACTCAGACTTTCTTTGGCAACGGGATGGATGGTACTGATCGCAGCAGAAATGCTGGCTCAGAACCCAGGGCTAGGCAAATTCATTTGGGATGAATATCAAAATGGCTCATCCAACTCACTTGACCGAATTATGGTGGCGGTATTGGCCATTGGATTAATTGGTTTTTTACTTGACCGTATCATGTTAGCCATTCAAAAACGTATTAGCTGGGACAAACAAGCCATTCTTCGTTAAACCATTATGTTTTGCCGTGATAAAAATGTTTTTAGGAGGCATCAATGAATAATAGTTATCTGCTTATTAGTTCCGTCGGCATTGAATTTGAGACTGACGATGAACCATTTCGTGCACTACAAGATATCAATTTACCCATCCAAAAAGGCGAATTTATATCCCTTATTGGTCACTCCGGCTGTGGTAAATCGACTGTTCTCAATATTGTCGCAGGTCTGTATCAAGCAACAGAGGGCGGTATTATTCTTGAAGGAAAAGAAGTCGATAAGCCTGGGCCAGACCGTGCTGTCGTATTCCAAAACCATGCACTTCTTCCTTGGCTTACCGTGTATCAAAATGTCGAACTCGCAGTAAAACGGGTATTCAAAAAAACCAAAACAAAAGCGGAAATGCATGAATGGGTATTACACAATTTGTCACTGGTGCATATGGATCACGCCCTTCATAAATTGCCCGGTGAAATTTCCGGTGGCATGAAGCAGCGAGTAGGTATTGCTCGCTGTCTAGCAATGCAACCTAAAGTGCTCCTGATGGATGAACCCTTTGGTGCATTGGATGCTCTGACTCGCGCCCACCTCCAAGACTCATTAATGGAAATCCAAGGGCGTCTCGGCAACACAGTGATAATGATTACCCACGATGTGGACGAAGCAGTATTGCTTTCTGATCGTATTGTGATGATGACCAATGGCCCAGCCGCTACCATAGGTGAAATATTAGATGTTAGGCTGGCTAGACCAAGAGATCGTCTGGCACTGGCAGAAGACCCTGAGTTTATCCATTATCGGCAACAAGTGCTGAAGTTCTTGTATGAGAAACAAAAGAACCCTTCGTCCATAGATACTGAGTCTAATCCTACCAAAAATAAAAATACTCAATTAGAACCTGCTGACTCAACACCGTCAAAAGAAACATCAAAGAATTTATCAAAAAAAGAAGTCGTCACCCTAAAAGCAGTTAACGCCAAAGGGGGGCAGAATACGGCAGCAGCCTAAGCAGGCTCTCTAATCTATCTACGGTTTTTCTGTCGATGAAGACAGTACAAGAGTACGGTACTACGTTTGACGTACCGAGCTCTCAATTTCAAACAATACTAAGAACACTCCCAATCTCGCATATTGACGGAAGATAAGCTAAAAAAATTTATTGAGTCAATAGTGACGAAAAATAGTTACAAAAAATTCTATCAAGAGAGCATAGACGATCGCCTAAATTCACTCACAAACACTTGTATTATTCAGCTGCAACTCAATAAAATTTTGATACTCCAATACACTAACGGGCTTACTAAAATAAAATCCCTGGAATTCAAGGCAACCATGTTGTAACAAATATTGCAGTTGTTCTTCTGTTTCAACCCCTTCCGCAATGACTTTCATGTTCAAATTTTTCGCCATAGAAATAATTGTTTCCACTAAAGACGCCTGTCGACTATCTTCGTTAATTTGAAGGGTAAAACTCTTATCGATTTTGATTCTATCGATGGGCAATTGATTCAAATACGCAAGGCATGAATAACCTGTTCCAAAATCGTCAATAGAAAGGGGAAATCCAAGATTTGATAACTCCTTCAGTTTTTCGATAGCATCCATCTCACTTTCAACGAGTAAACTTTCCGTGAGTTCAAAGTGAATTAGACTTGTTTCGATGGGAAATTTTTGTAATAGTTTTTTCACGCCCTCCAAAAGATCTGGACACTGAAACTGTTTAGCACTTAAGTTAACTGCAAGGGGCAACACATTTTCCGCACCATATTTTTCTGACCATTCATGCACTAAATTGAAGGCCTCTTCAAAAACCCACATCCCAATATTATGTATGGTTCCCGACTGTTCTGCGAGAGGAATAAATTCAGCAGGTGAAACCAACCCTAACTCTTCGCTGTTCCACCTCAATAATGCCTCAGCTCCAATAATTTTTTGCTCCGCATCATATTGAGGCTGTATGTTTAAATAGAACTCTTTATTTTCTATGGCTCGACTTAGCATGACTTGTATACGATTTATACGAGTATGCTGGACTCGCATTTTCTCACAAAACACTTTTATCGTATTTTTTTCCTTTGCCTTGGCATAGTACATTGCCAATTCTGCTTCATTAAAAGTATCTACCCAATTAGTATTACCAGAATAAAAATAAGTAATACCAATACTGACGCCTAACTGTATGTTATGAGAATCAAGGAGATAGGACTTTAAAATAGCTTCTTTGATATTCACGGCCAACTGATCCGTCTTTTCTAGCAGCACCTCCTCATCACCAACCTTCTCCGACATGAGTACAACAGCAAACTCATCACCACCCAAACGCACGACAAAGCCATCATCCTGGGCCGCATCCCTGATTCGACTCGCGACCATTCTGAGTAATTTATCGCCTACAGCATGGCCCAACGTATCATTAACAGTTTTGAAGTTATCCAGATCAATAAAAAGTAACCCGCCATAACGGCGTTCCTCATCGTGCTCCAATTGGTCAAAGAACTCCTGTAAGGCTTGGCGATTATGTAGATTGGTCAACTGGTCTCGAAGTGCCTGCCCTTCTATCAACTCCTGATAAATTCTACGTTCAGTAATATCAGTATATGAACCCATGATACCAATCACTTTTTCATCGTGATTACGAATCGGTACCTTACTGGTTTGCAACCAGTTAACTTTTCCATCAACGCGTGTTTGGGGTTCTTCAATATCCAGTTTAGGTTGGCCTGACGACATCACCTGTTCATCATCTGCAACAAAATGATCTGACTCACGATCAGAAAAGAAATCGTAATCCGTATGCCCAACAAGCTGCTCACTGCTTGTTAAACCACAATCGGCCAAAAACAAATGGTTACCACCAAGATATTTACCGCTGCGATCCTTCCAGAACACCTTGGAAGGAATACAATCCAGAACCCTTTGCAGAATATCCTCATTTTTATAGTTTTCCAGAATCACTGCGTGAGTGCCTGGGAACATATGGGGATAAAGATACAGAGAGTGTGTACGATCTAGCGGATCCACAATAGTGGAACAACAAACGGAGGCATCATGAGAAAGAGGAAAATGTTTTTTTTCGAAGCTTTTGACGACCAAACTGGACAGCTCCACCAAGGACAACTGATTGAGACTAAGATTATTACTACTCTTTAAAAATTCTTCATTTTTGGCATATATTTCACCGGCTAAATTTACCAGAAGAACGGGATCTGACAGCTTATTAACAAAAGCCAATGCCCTGTCATCAAACTTCGCACAAACTGTCTCCATGCCTCTGCCATCCCGCATAACAACTCCCTACTTACAACTCTGTAAACATAAACAATTGATACAAAAAATCACTTAACTTTTAAAGCTAATACAACTGATCTTATATGTCTATTTATAGAGTATAGGAAGCAATGGGTTGATAACAGTGAGAATTCTTTACATTGGGTAACTCTTCACACTAGGCCCAGTTATAACAAAAGCTCCTATTTTATCGCTTTTTCAATCTTCACCTAAAACTGGATTCTCCCGAGTGACATTGAAAATGTGAACGCCTGCTGTATATCATGCAGAAAAAACTTATCTAGTCCAACAGCGAGCAGCTCTAAATCTGTCTAGATTATTAACCCTCAGTCATAAAAACTGTCAAGAAAATACACAGAAATAGAGAAAACTTCAAAATGAAGATAGGGAGAAAACTGGTGGCTTCCCCTGCCAGCCACACCTCGGCACATGATATAACTACTACCGTTGCTCCCTTCCGGGCCTGGCGGGGTTCGCAGTCGATCATTGCGAGGGGACCAACAGGGGTCACCATAAACTGATTGGCTTGATAACACGCTTTAACTTCAGGTTTAACTGAAAAAAACGCATCGGAGGTTATCAAACCTTATTCGTATGTATTGGTACGGGTGCGCATTATGGTCGGTTCGTCAACGCATTTCAATACAGCTTTTTTAAACTAGTGTCTGAACTTCGGGCTAGTACTGAAACCCATCCTTCCCTAACATAGGGTTAACGTATGTAGGAACAGAGACCTCCATTAAGAGTATTGGGAAACAGGTATGTATAACAAGAAAAAACAGAGCTCCACATTACTGTTTTCCGCCCTATTCACTCTGTTAATAGTCGGGATCACTGGCTGCAGTAGTGGTGAAAACAACGTTACTACGGGCAACCGGGACGGCATTCTTCATTGGGGTAATGGTACCGACCCCCAGGAGCTGGATCCACATATCGTCACAGGCATTCCTGAACACCATATTCTCACTGCACTACTTGAGGGGCTTGTAGCAAAGAACCCTGCCACCCTGGAGTCCATTCCCGCTGTAGCAAAAACATGGCAGATTAGTGATGACGGCAAAACCTATACGTTTCAATTGCGGCGTAATGCTGTTTGGTCAAATGGTGATCCCGTAACCGCCCGCGACTTTGCCTGGTCTTGGTGGCGGGCACTGCAACCGGCCCTCGGCAATCAATACGCTTATATGTTGTTTCCCATAAAAAACTCAGAGGCCTATGCAAAGGGTGAAATCGATGATTTTTCCCAAGTAGGCGTTACGGTGGTGGATGACTACACTCTTGAAGTAGAACTCACCCATGCCACTCCTTACTTTCTGCAACTGTTAGATCATTACAGTATGTTTCCGGTTCATCGGGCTACCATTGAAAAGTTTGGCAAACCTGATGAACGCGGTAGCCTGTGGACCCGCCCAGGTAACTTTGTCGGCAATGGTCCCTTTACCTTAAAAGAATGGCAGTTGTTTAAACGGGTAACGGTGATCAAAAACCCAAACTACTGGGATGCCGAGAAGGTAAAACTCAACGGTATCAATTTTCACCCTATCGAGAATGTGACTACAGAGGAGCGAATGTTTCGATCTGGGCAACTTCATCACACAGCAAGTATTCCTATTGATAAGGTGGCGGTCTACAAAAAAGACAAACCACATCAGCTTCTTACCCACCCCTATCTGGGCAACTATTTTTATCGTATCAATACAAAATTGCCTCACCTCAGCGATAAGCGTGTGCGCCGTGCATTAGCAATGAGTATTAATAGCCAACAAATTACCGAGCAGGTGACGAAAGGCGGTGAAGTCCCGGCACACACCTTCACCCCACCCGACACACTAGGCTATACCGCCAAGTCAGCCTTTGAATTTAACCCCGAGAAAGCCCGCGAGCTATTAGCCGAAGCCGGCTACCCAAATGGTAAGAATTTTCCCGTGACAGAATTGCTCTACAACACATCAGAAGGTCATCGAAAAATTGCCGTTGCGATACAGCAAATGTGGAACCAGTACCTTGGTGTCAACATTATCTTGAACAATCAGGACTGGAAGGTTTACCTAGACTCTGTGGCTAACGGTGACTACAGCATTGCCCGTGCCGGCTGGATTGGTGATTATGTAGACCCAAATACGTTTCTGGATATGTGGGTAAAAAATGGAGGCAATAACGGAACCGGTTGGTCCAACCCCCGTTACGATGAACTAATTCTGAAGCTTGCACCAAAAACCAAAGATAGAAATAAACGTTATAAATTGATGGCTGAAGCTGAAGCAATTTTACTTGAGGATATGCCGATCATTCCGATTTATATCTACAACAGTAAAAGCCTCGTTCACCCCAGCTTAAAGGGCTTACAGCCGAATATTCTTAATTATGTACTCTATAAAAATCTGTCACTTGACCCCAGTCTTAGTGGGGTGAAACTCAACTAATGTTTCGATTTATTTTAAGCAGGCTATTACAAGCTATCCCAGTATTACTGGTGGTTATTACAGCGACATTCTTTCTGGTACGCGCCGCTCCGGGCGGGCCCTTTAGCGCAGAGAAAGCCGTGCCGCCTGAGGTTATCAAGGCTCTAGAAGCACAATATAAGCTAGATCAACCCATGTGGCAGCAATACGTCAGTTACCTCAATGATTTAGCACACGGCGATTTTGGGCCGTCTTTTCGGTATCCCGGGCGTACCGTCGATGAGTTAATTTCCGGGGGTCTACCCATTACCGCAGAACTGGCACTGTATGCCATGTTAGTAGCCCTTATTATTGGCGTAACTGCTGGTGTTTTTGCGGCGCTCAAGCCCAACACGCCGCAAGATTACGTCCCCATGTCTGCCGCCATGGTTGGTATTTGTATGCCTTCTTTTTTAATGGGACCGCTATTAGTGCTTATATTTGGTATCTGGTTGGAGTGGCTCCCGGTGTCCGGTTGGGGAGATTTACCCGGCGATAAAATATTACCTGCTATCACTCTGGGTTCAGGTTATGCGGCATTCCTAGCTCGTCTTAGTCGCGGTGGCATGTTGGAAATCATGTCTCAGGACTATATTCGCACCGCCAGAGCCAAAGGCTTACCGGAATGGGTCGTGGTGCTAAAACACGGCCTAAGGGGTGGTTTAATTCCTGTAGTGGCTTTTCTCGGACCAGCCTTTGCCGGGCTTCTCAGTGGTTCCTTTGTAGTGGAAACCATATTCCAAATACCCGGCCTTGGCCGCTTTTATGTTCAGGCGGCATTTAACCGTGACTACACCATGATTTTGGGCACCACGGTATTCTTTGCCACACTCATCATTCTGTTCAATCTGTTATCCGACATTATCGCGGTATGGATTAATCCTAAGCTTCGCCACCAAATACAGGAGGGGCAGTAATGTCCGAACCTGTAGCGGTCATCGACAAGATCGAACAAGCTGAGAAAGGCACCTCTCTCTGGCAGGATGCCTGGATTAGATTACGCAAAAATACACTGGCCTTATTCGGTTTAGGCGTCATCTTGTTTCTCTGTGTCATTGCCCTACTGACACCCTATATCGCACCTTACGGATACGAAGAACAAAATCTTTTACTAGGTGCAATTCCACCCTCGACAGAACATTGGCTGGGTACTGATATCTTTGGCAGAGATATGCTGACAAGAATTATGTACGGCAGCCGTGTTTCACTGATGGTGGGCTTTATAGCTACAGGGGTAGCCCTGATCATTGGTGTACTTTGGGGAACCATTGCAGGCTTCGCGGGAGGACGCGTAGATGCCGTTATGATGCGTCTGGTAGACATTCTTTACGCCCTACCCTTTATGATTTTTATTGTGTTGTTGATGGTCGTATTTGGTCGCAATATTTTGCTGCTATTCTTGGCTATCGGTGCTGTTGAATGGCTCACTATGGCCCGTATTGTACGCGGTCAGGTACTCTCTTTACGGCGACAAGAGTTTATTGAGGCGGCTATTTCTCTAGGGCTTTCACGCTGGACCATTATTCGACGCCATTTAATACCCAATACATTAGGCCCCGTTATTGTTTATACCACGCTGACGATTCCCAGCGTGATGCTACTTGAAGCCTTTTTGAGTTTTCTTGGGCTCGGTATTCAACCACCACAAAGTTCTTGGGGATTACTGATTTCCTACGGTGTAGAAACCATGGAGGAATACCCCTGGTTATTGCTATTCCCCGGCTTAACCCTGTCCATTACCTTATTTGCTCTAAACTTTTTAGGTGATGGCCTGAGAGACGCCTTAGATGTTAGATCGTCAAAAGATTAAAGTAATTTATAGATAAATAATTTAACTATATGATTTATAAAAATTATGCCATTACTTGAAGTTGAAAATTTAGTCACTCACTTTCATACCCGTGATGGTGTCATTAAGGCTGTGAACGGTATCAGCTTTAGTGTTGATAGTGGCGAAACTCTGGCCATTGTGGGTGAATCCGGCTCAGGAAAGTCTGTTGCTTGTTACAGTCTGCTCAACTTGATTCCACAGCCTCCGGGTAAAATTGAATCCGGCACTGCCCTGTTTGATGGCAACGACTTGCTCCAAACCAGCGAAAAAGACTTACAGAAAATTCGTGGCAATGATATTGCCATTATCTTTCAAGACCCTATGACCAGTCTTAACCCCTACTTAACTGTAGGCGAGCAACTCATTGAACCTTTAATTTATCACCGCAACATATCCCGACAGCAGGCCTTAAAACGAGCTACGGAAATACTCGGTGAGGTCGGCATTATCGAACCTGAAAAACGCATTCACGGCTATCCCCATGAGTTTTCTGGCGGTATGCGTCAGCGTGTCATGATTGCTATGGCCTTGATCACTGAGCCCAAGTTGCTCATCTGTGATGAGCCAACAACGGCACTGGATGTGACGATTCAAGCTCAAATTTTGGCGTTAGTTAAGGAGCTTCAGGAACGACGCAGTATTGCCGTGATATTTATTAGCCATGACCTTGCTGTTGTCGCTGGAATTGCTGACAAAGTTGCCGTCATGAAGGATGGTATTATTGTCGAGCAAGGGAGTGTTGATGACATTTTTCATCGCACACAACACCAGTACACCAAAAAACTGCTGGCTTCCATTCCTGACGGGGCCAAGCCTACGCCAACTCAGAATGAAAATAATGAGGGCAATAACGGAAAGGCGCTACTGAGTGTACGCGAGCTACAAACACAGTTTCGTGATTACAGCGGAGGTGAAATCTCTTGGCCTTTTGCTCATTGGTTTACTAGTAAGGACGATAAAAAAATAATCAAAGCCGTTGATAATGTCTCCCTCGATATTAAGCGAGGGGAAATTCTTGGGCTGGTGGGCGAATCTGGCTCGGGAAAATCAACACTGGGGCGTTCTATTCTGCAACTGGTTCCCGTCGCCAGCGGAAATGTGTGGTTTGATGGTGTAGAGCTAACTGGCTTATCTCGTAATAACATGAAAACCATGCGCCGGCGTATGCAAATGATCTTTCAGGACCCTTACGCTTCTCTAAATCCCCGCATGAGTGTGTTCGATACCTTAGCGGAACCCTTGCTATACCACGGTTTGGCAACAAGAAAAAATGTGACTGAACAGGTTCTAGCCTTAATGGATGATGTGGGCTTAGCCCATACCTCCATTCGCAAATATCCCCATGAATTCTCTGGCGGGCAACGTCAACGTATTGCGATTGGTCGTGCTATTGCCACAAAACCAGAATTGGTGATTGCCGATGAACCTGTATCAGCACTGGATGTGACCATACAGGCACAGATTCTTGATCTGATTCTCACGCTAGTGAAAAAACATAACCTGACAATGTTGTTTATCTCCCACGATCTGTCGGTGGTGCGCTATATCGCAGACCGAACGGCCGTTATGCATCATGGAAAATTAGTCGAAATGGGAAATACTGAAAGTCTGTTTGCTGCACCGCAACATAATTACACCAAGAAGTTGCTTTCGGCGATCCCTATCGCCGACCCGACAAGAGAAAGAGAACGCCAAGCCGCCTTTTTATACGAAGCTAGTTAAATTTTTGAATTGAATGGCCTCACAATCGTCCATCAACCCCTAATTAACCTAACGCGAAACGACCGTCCTTTCAATTTCCCCTGACCTAGTTTTTGCAGTGCTGTCTTGTAGACATCACGGTTGACCGCCACATAAGCCCAATTATCAGCAATATTGATTTTTCCTACAGCGGTGCCAGGAATACCATTCTCTCCCGTTAAAGCACCGAGAATATCCCCGGCACGCACTTTTTGTTTCTTACCGCCATCAATTTGAATTGTTTCCATCGCCGGGCTCAAAATTGTTTTCTCTAACAAATGGAGAGAAGGCAACGGCTCAGTAATGATCAATTGATCCAGATAATCTTCCAGCTGGGCGATCTTATGCCTCTCTTTTTCACTATATAAAGAGCATGCGACACCTTTACAACCAGCACGCCCAGTACGACCAATACGATGAACGTGTATTTCAGTGTCTCGTGCAAGCTGATAGTTGATAACAGCATCCAGCGCTTCAATATCAAGCCCACGAGCAGCTACATCTGTGGCAACCAATACCGAGGCGCTTTTGTTGGAAAATCGGACTAAAGTCTGATCGCGATCACGCTGCTCCAAATCCCCATGTAAAGCGACAGCACCAAAACCATAAGCCACCAGTTCATCGGCCACCTCCTGAGTCTCCCGTTTAGTACTACAAAATACTACGGAGGATTCCGGGCGATACTTCAACAGCAACAAACGCAAAGCCGTCAACCGTTGTTTGTCGTCGTCAACTTTAAAGAAATGCTGCTGAATCGTACTTTTGTCGTGGGTAGATGCCACCTGTGCCATCACAGGTTCTACCATGATCCGCTTAGCGATAGATTGTATTTCATCCGGAAAAGTCGCACTGAAAAGCAGGGTTTGGCGATCCATGGGAAGTTGTTCAACAATGGCGTCCAACGATGGCTGAAAACCCATATCCAACATGCGATCAGCTTCATCCAGCACCAGCGTTGTTAAGTGATCGAGCTTTAAGGTTTCCTTCCTCAAGTGCTCTTCTATTCGGCCTGGCGTGCCAACAATGATATGTGCCCCATGCTCTAAGGAGCCAACTTGAGGCCCAAAGGGCATCCCCCCACAAAGGGTAAGAACTTTGATGTTATGGATAGTACGGGCCAATTTTCGAATTTCTTTGGCCACTTGATCTGCCAATTCTCGAGTTGGGCAGAGAACTAAAGACTGTACGCGGAACTGTTTTACCTTAAGTTTTTCCAACAGTCCTAGGGAAAAAGCTGCGGTCTTACCGGAACCCGTTTTACCTTGCGCAATAACGTCCTTGCCCACCAGTATGTGGGGTAAGCTCTGTGCTTGTATCGGTGTCATCTCCTTATAACCTAAAGAAGAGAGGTTTTGTACCAACTCCGGATTCAAACTGAGGGATGAAAAGGCAGTATTATTCAATGTATATCCTATAACGACGGTTAGGCCAGTGTGATTCTACGCGAGATTGGGGAAATAGATGAAGGTACATTGATAGACTGCATCTAAGCCACAGCCTATCTTTTCAGCCTTAAGGCGGACTAACTTTATTACATGAACACTCGTGTTAGTAACTTTAACGAATAGAGACAATCGTCTTACCTATCGGTGCTATAGCGATACCGGCAAGCTTCAAATGCTGCAACCCGAAAGGAATACCAATAATAATGATAAAACAGGTCAGTGCAGAAATAATATGACCGATGGCTAGCCAAAAACCAGCAAAGACAAACCAAATAATATTTCCAAGTACCCCAAAAGCACCCGTTCCAATATCCTTTGTCTGAGTCAGTACATCACGGTTTATAGCCTCTTTTCCAAAAGGGAAAAAAGAAAATTGACCAATAACAAAGCAAGCCTTGCCCCAAGGAATACCGATAATGGTGATAAAGGCCATCAAACCCACAAGCCACCATGCCAGCCCCATCAAGGCGCCGCCCAACAAGAACCAAAGTATATTGCCAATAAGCCTGATGAAACTTCTCCTCAAATACCGCGATCATAGCGATTAACCGCGTCTTTTCTATTCTCTTAACAGGATATCCGCTTCTGTATTGAAGTGACCATCATCTTCCAACACAGCATGAGCCTGACCACTATTATTAACTGCCACTATAACAGGCTGTTGAAAAAGCGGCCGATGAACAAACTTTAAATTCCAGTCAAAATCTTGAATTTTATCTAATACAGCCTGCTGATCTTCATTCAAATAATTATGAATATCATTGGGTATAGGCTTATCACCCTTCCTTTTTTCTCTAGTCAAAAGACGCCACTTCTGAATCTTTTACCCTTACCTAAACTAAAGATTTACATCCGGCATTTAAATAATTGGTGTACTTAAACAATATAAATATTCATAACAAAAATAATGATTATTTGTATTATTTATAGACTAATGAACTACTCCATGTCCTGATCGACACAAACTCTAGGGGGCAAGGGTAAATTATATAGGTGATATATAAACAGTCAGAATAGCGCAGAAAGAACACAGAAAAACAACCATGAAGTACGTAAAAAATTTACACGAGCATATTGATCAGAAGCGTTAACTTTTCAAGATGCAGAAACAATCAACGGATAAGAAGAGGAATCCAGAAGAGACTAAAAGAACCATTCACCCCAGAGGTGAAAGAAGACACTCTGGGATGAATTTTACATCAAGAAGAATATGAAGATTATTCTTCTTGTTCAAGAAGCCACATAGTGTGTTCTACGCTACCTGGTTCGATACCTTCAGGGATTTCACGTAATTTAGGGTTTTCTTTCGCTGTACTTAAATCCCTATTTTTTACGACTTCACCTTGCTCATTAATATATTCACCTTCTTCTAGATTTTCGGAGATGACGAAGGATGGAGCTGGAGCTGTAGAAACGTCACCACTAGCGCCCTCACCAAATTTTTCTGTATCAAATCTGCTCTTAAGCCTCTCGTCTGCGATTTGACCTTCAGTCTTTACAGCTTCCACAACATCTGTTGCTGTGGTTTCTACTGCTTCTGCAGCAGTTTCATGAGTAGCAGATTCTGGGGCATGACTATCGTCTGTCATAGGGGCTTTATCAGCCTCGCCACATGCGGCTAGACCTAGTACCAATGCTGATACTCCAAATAATTTAATAAGGTTCATGCTTAACTTCCTCATGGTAATAATCTAAATAACTTTCGACTCTGCGGTCAAAGATGGGAGTCTAAATGCCCTTTTCTAAAAAATCTAGGGTTTTTAGCTAGGTTTTTACTGCTATTCATCGCTATTTTACTGATTAGGCCCCGTAAAAAAAGGGGGTATTACCGCAATGGCAACTTTTCTTAACAAGGCGTTTACAACACCGCCTAAAATAACAAAAATACAATAACGATAGGTGCGCGCATAATACCATTGAACTTACCGAAAAACAGAAAAACACAACAAATACTAACTATTCTAGAGCGTTATAGCTCAAGTTAGATTGCTCTTTTATACAATTCTGGCAGATACAGGACTTATTCTTTTGTTTTTCGGGAACACTGGATAGCAACTCTTCCGAAAATGTTTCCATACGGCACCAGCAATTACCCTCATCAACCCCGCAATGATTATTTTGGCCACACAAGGGACAACTTTTGGGATCACTCATAATATTAGTGCCAACCATGGATAATCTCTTTTTTTCTCACGTCAAAAATTTATCATTGACTGCCTACCCGTTGGCGTAGCAAACGAAACACCCACAGCAGTTAGATGATCAAAATTAGGGGCCTTATTCTTAGAGACCCTTATACAGAACACAATATCAACGACAAACTCTGTAGAGAAGTTATAAATTTCTTCTTATATCTTTTTCTATTTTTGGAAACCAAGTAATAAGCCCATAGTTAATCAGTGCAGAAGATCTCCTCCAACTCGAAGGCAGCAAACCACCAACAGCGATGGTAGAACCTTTCCACCTCTGGACGACCTATATCTATTGTAGTTCTGGTATAAGTGCATATGTGAACCTATTGTCATTATCATTGGCTGGCATTGATAATGGTCAACTTTAATGCTGGAAGACTAGAATGATTGGCATAGTTATCCAACAAACCCTATAGCACAGCCAGCTTCATCACCAACCACATAACGAATCATGACACTCATCGTATTACTCATAGCGGGATGTATTGCCTGGTTTATCAGCACGGTGGCTGCAGGTGGTGCAGCCATGCTGATGATTCCCCTGGTAAGCCTTATGATTGGCCCGCAGGTTGTTGCTCCTGCTATAAGCTTGGGAGCCTTTCTTGCCAACCCCTCTCGAGCGTGGTTATTCCGCGATCATATAGATTGGAAAGTAAGCAGCTGGTTGATTCCCGGCAGCCTGATAGGGGCCGTTTTAGGCTCCTGGGCCTTCACACAAATTTCTGTCCAATGGATTCAAATCGTCCTAGGATTATTTCTTATCTCGACGATATTCCAATATCAGTTTGGTAAGTCAAAACGTTCATTTTTAATGAAAAAACGTTGGTTCTTCCCGGTTGGGCTTGTCGTCTCATTTTTGTCCGCAGTTATCGGCGGCACCGGCCCAGTGCACAACCCATTCATGCTCAACTATGGACTGGAGAAAGAATGTTTAGTCGCCACCAAAGCGATAAATTCACTGGTGATGCAACTCACCAAGTTAATTTCCTATGCTGGTTTTGGAGCGATGACGCTTGAAATTGGTGGTTATGGGTTAATTATTGGTATCGGTGGATTTATTGGTGCCTGGCTTGCCAGTAGGCATCTTAAGAAGATAGATCCCAGTCGTTTTCGTAGTTATACCCTGATATTAATGCCCATATGTGGTGTTGTTTTACTGATAAAAACATTTACCTAAAAAACCCAAGCGCCAACCTATTCCAGGGGCAGCAACAACTGTAACCACTATATCAAACTGGAAAAATTAATAGCCCACCTAAATGTTCGTAGCATTAGCAACAACTATAGCAACAACTATTTGACCCTGTTCGAGATAAGTGTAGCGCGAAGGGTATACCAAGGATTAGACGTGTAACGACGAAAAATCTTACGCCCAAAGTTTCCTAACAATAGTTTAATTACATTATGCATGGAATTTTTATTCGTATAGGCCTGCACATTCAGCTGGAGGCTCTGTTGAATTTCAGTCTTGTCTCTCTCCTCACACAAATCAATAATTTCCTGCACATAACAAAGGGCATTATTTTCTTTAATGACAAGCTTACGGTAATGCTCTACACCTTCAGGCTCAGAGAGTCGAAAAGATTTTTTATCCAATACTTTTAACGTGATAGACGTACGTAAACATTTTGGACAAATGCCACAATTATCACTCGATGAATTCCAGCAAACTTGTAACTGATCCGTTAAGTCTTGAAATTGAGCGATAAATGCTGTTTTCTGGACACGTGTAGCGGCACAGTCATGGTGAATGATTTGTGTATTATCTGTCTGCCATAAAGAATCAAGTAATGGGTGCGATCCTAGGGGGTGTAATGAAGAATAAGTAGCAGAAGAAGGAATTAAAAATAACTTTGGGTTTAAAATAACACCTATTGTAGCCAAAACACTTCCAAACATAAGCAGGTAATCAAATTTCCTAGCCTCGCAATAATGCCGCATATTGGTTTCTACGGTTATTAGCTTTTTACCCTCTTTGTTAGCAAAATTTTGTCGATTGATAACATTCTTAGCCCACCCAGCACCTTCCTTCCAATCATCATGCCCTTGAATGACCAAAAGGTGGGTAATTTCGTCACGAAAATGGCCGTAGGTATATGTACTGTCTATGCCACCAGAAAAACAACTGATAACATTTTCAGTGCTAGGTAAATCTTTAGTCGTTTTGGCAATAATTGGACAGGCTATAAAATCATTATTCCAGTTTTTTAGAAGTCCCTGGATTTCGTTATAACCCCTCGATAACCTATGAGAAATAGCGATATCATCAACAACCCTGACTGGAATACCTCGAACCATACCTTCGATCATTGCCGGGGGTAAAAATAACTCAGCCCGAACCTCTAACTCCACAAATAATGGAAAACGAAACCATACTTTCTCTCCATCAACGATGGCTGACATCTCTTGGAATTTTTCATTTTTTTCCAGTTTTATATCAGCAATGTCAACGGTCTCACCATTATGATGGTGGTTTGTTTGATCGAACATCTGAGTTCCTTTCGCTTAGCTATTGTCCCTAATAAAATAAATGCCGGTACAGAGCATCATATAATGCTAATACTTTAAGGCTTTTACCAGCCTATAGTATTAAGTATTAATATTTTTCAATCACGTATTATTTTGTCTGAACAAAATAATTATACTAAACCACCCATCACCGTTCCAAACTGGCAATCATCGGTAACGCCATGGAGGGGAAATCGGTTATCACGCTATCCACTTTAGAGCGATATAAATTTTTTATCACACTGGCATCATTAACAGTCCATACGGAGACATGAATCCCCTTCCTGCGAGCATGCCCCAGATTGATGATATTGCAAACGCTCCAGTTCATCGCGAGTAAACTGCATCTAAATCGATCAAGCACCGGAAAGGGATTTGGGGTGATAGAAACAAACCCTCTGGGGATATGGGGCGCAAGGGTCATCAACCGCTGAAGTAAGGTCAAGCTGGCGGATGTAATAACAATTCGCTCCACGGAAGCATCAGTGGAGAACTTCTCCGCCAGCAACTCAGCCATCCGCTCCATCTGTGCCGTTGAACCGGTTTTTACCTCCAACTGATAGCCTTTAATTTCAGGTGTTGCATCTAACATGGCATCCAGCGTCACAATGCCAGTGTTTCGCTTATTTGGCCAAGGCGCGCCACTCTTCCGCGCATCCATTTGCTTTAACTCAGAGACGCTATAGGTGTTCACCTTACCCGTATTATCCGTGGTGCGATCAACACTTTCATCGTGAATCATCACCAGCTGGTCATCCTTCGATAGACGCATATCCAGTTCAAGATAGCGGGTCCCTCGCTCTATGGCATGCTGACAACCCGCAATGGTATTTTCTGGAGCTTCTCCGCCTGCACCTCTATGACCATATACCAACATACTGCCTATCCTTTGATCTAGTCCTATCGCAAACACATATTAGCTGTTTTGTGTATGATACCGATACCTTATTATCGGTACTAACTTGGCTCTAAGGTCTTGTTATCCCACTTATTGCATAAGCCTTCAGATCTAACCATATTATATGCAAGACTTACAAAAGCAAAAACTACAAAACACCTACTTTGCTATGCGCCATGGCCAAAGTGAAGCCAATGTTGCCGGCATCATCGCCAGCGACCCAGCCATCGGCTGTAACAAATATGGGCTGACCGATATTGGTAAACAACAAGCCGCACAGTCTGTACAAAACACGGTTGAGTTAAAAAGCGAAGTTCGCATTATTGGTTCTGATTTTTTGCGTACAAAAGAAACGGCAGAAATTGCATACCGTTTACTCCAGACAAAATACCCTATCCAATACTCCACCCAACTACGAGAACGTTTTTTTGGTGAACTTAACGGCCTTGGAGATCATCATTACCAAGATGTCTGGACGTTGGACAAGGCGAATGCAAACCACCGGAAATATGACGTTGAAAGTGCCAATCAGGTGGTAGCGAGAGCATCTACACTGATTACTCAGCTTGAGGAGCAGTTTACTGGCGAGACATTTTTACTCGTCGCCCACGGTGATGTTTTACAACTACTCCAAACTTGGTTTAATAATGTCCCAGCCCGCGAACATCGTGAATTACCCCACCTAACCACAGCTGAAATTCGCTGCTTAAACTCACCACCGAATAAATAGCCAACGGCACCTAACAGGCGGTACAACTTAGGCACAACTCACGCCCGTTCCTCTTAACCCACAATAGCCGTTGGGATTTTTGGCCAAATACTGCTGATGATATTCTTCGGCATAATAAAATGTCTGGTCTTTAGCAATTTCAGTGGTAATAGGTACAGCAAACCCTGCCTCGTCAAGTGCACTTTGATAGCCATCTCTACTCTGTAAAACTAAGCTTAACTGCTCTTCACTTGAACAATAAATGGCTGAGCGATATTGAGTACCCTGATCATTACCTTGTCGCATACCCTGAGTAGGATCATGTGCCTCCCAAAAGGTGTTAAGCAGCTGTTGTAAATTTGTTTCTGAAGGATCAAAGACCACCTTCACCACTTCCGTATGACCGGTTAGCCCGGAACAAACCTCATCATAGATTGGGTTTTTAGTATAACCGCCCGCATAACCAACGGCCGTTGTATAAACACCCGGTTGAATCCAGAAACGTCTTTCTGCACCCCAAAAACACCCCAATCCCAATACAATTTCCTGCATACCCACAGGAAATGGCGGAACAATGGAATGCCCATTTTCGTAGTGCAAACTATTCACAGGCATGGCCTCTGCCCTACCAGGAATAGCCTCGGCAGCCGTCACCATAAAATTTTTATTCTGTCCAAACATATCACACCTTTTTATCCCCGCACTCTCGTATATCAGTACTCTTCTTTCAGCACTCTTCTTTCAGCACTATTAATAACAGTACTCTCATTTTTTATCGAATAAAACCTTGATTGGAACCTAGCCCTATTGCTCAGGTCTTAATGCTCCATTAGGCTAGAATCTGTTTCTCGTCACTCTATTTTCTGACCCATTAATGACCAAGGCGTTCACCGTTATGATCGAACTGTATACCGCTGCCACACCCAATGGCCACAAAATCAGTATTGCACTGGAAGAACTCGGGCTGCCCTACAATATGCATCACCTAAGCCTCAGTAAAAATGAACAGAAAGAGCCGGAATACCTCAAGCTCAACCCCAATGGCAGAATCCCCACCATCATAGACCGAGATAACAACGACTTTGTGGTCTTTGAATCTGGTGCTATTTTAATGTATTTGGCCGAAAAAACCGGCAAGCTATTGTCCACCGACCCCGATGAACGTTCACGTGCCATTCAATGGCTCATGTTCCAAATGGGCGGTATTGGCCCCATGATGGGACAAGCCAATGTCTGGTTCCGCTACTGGGATGAAACTTACCAACCCGCCATCGACCGTTATCAAAATGAAGTCAAACGACTCTTTGGTGTTATGGATGGCCATTTAAAAGGCCGAGAATACCTTACCAATGAACTCAGTATCGCCGATATCGCCAACTGGGCCTGGGTAAGAATTTATGATTGGTCAGGCGTGCCCATTGATAACTTCCCTCACTTATCGGCTTGGCTAGACCGGCTCGACCAACGCCCCGCCTTTCAAAAAGGAATCAATACACCACCCGCTGAATATGAACAGAAAACAAAAGCCGACGATTTTGTGACCGGTGCTAGAAATATGTTGCTGAAGTAATACTTTGTTTCTTATGTCGGGGCTGTACAGCTTTACTTTCCAGTCCCCGTACATCATTTAAACATCTGCCTTAAGAAAAACTTAAGTAATCGATGTTAGTCTGTATTTCAATGCCCAGCTAAAGTCGTGGTAACAACCATCAAATCGATCCTGTTTAAATTTTTAATTGCCGCACTTGGGCTTGTGCTCTTGGTTATGTGTGTACTGCGCTTTGGGGTACTAGTTCATCACGACAAAAAGAACAATGCCGTACTTGTTCCCGGCCCTTACCACGTGCCCGATGCTATCCGAAAAATTCACACATCGGCATTTGTTGCCGACCTACATGCTGATTCTCTATTATGGAAACGTGACCTTCGCAAACGCTATACCCGAGGTCAGGTAGACTTACCCCGCCTAGAAGATGGTGGTGTTGATTTACAAGTATTCGGTGTCGTCACCAAAGTGCCAAAACCCATAAGCTTTTTTACCAATAGCAGTGATACCGATAGCTTGCCCTTGTTATTTCTCGCCTCCTGGCGATCACCCGCAACTTGGTTTAACCCGAAAGAGCGAGCACTGGCTCAAGCCAACGAAATTGTACAGCTAGCAAACACTTCGCAACTGACGCTTGTACTGCGGAAAGAAGACATGTCAGTTGAAGGTATCAAAGGTCTGCTCGCGCTTGAAGGCATGCATGCACTCAACGGAGAAGAAACGTCACTCCTCGATCTCTATTCTGTCGGGTTCAGAATGATGGGGCTGGCACACTTTTTTGATAACGAAGTAGCGGGGTCTATTCATGGTGTCGATAAAATAGGACTCACAAAACTAGGCCGCACGCTTATTCCTCAAATGGAAGCATTGGGCATCACTATAGATCTTGCTCACGCCTCGAATGCTGCTTTCGATGAAACCCTCGATCTTGCCACCAAGCCTGTCGTTGTCTCCCATGTAGGAGTCGCTGGCACCTGTCCCGGCTCACGAAGTTTAACGGACGCCCAACTACAACGTATTGCCAAAAATGGCGGTGTCATCGGTGTAGGGTTTTGGAAGAGAGCCATTTGCGATGTCAGTGTGAAAGGTATTACCGCTGCCATACTCCATGCCATTAACGTTGCAGGCATTGATCATGTAGGTCTCGGATCGGATTTCGACGGGAATGTCACCACGCCATTCGATACCACAGGGCTACCCATGCTCACAGAAGCACTACTTGGTGCAGGGTTACCAGAAGAAGATGTGCTCAAGGTACTTGGCGGTAATGTACGGCGAGTACTTACTGTAAACTTACCAGAATAGAGAGTTTATTGACTGATACAAAATCACAAGCCATCAGGCTTTGTATCAAGGAAGAATGTTTGCTAAAACATTGATTTTTTAAGGTATCGCTTATGATCAATTGCCTAATGGCTAAAGTAAGAGCATTGCATGGAGGCTTGTTTTGTCAGTGATATCACTTCTTGATAAGTTTTCTAACTATTTGATTTTTAAACAAAAGAATCTTGTTTTCAACATCAACCCACTTCTGATACAGTGCCTTCTAGTTAAGCGGCCTTCAGGCTTATTAACTAACAGTTAGGAGGCAACAAAGGAATGGTGATGGCTTCAAGAAAAGACGATGTTGAATCAAAACTAAGCTACGCCCATGATCGATTCCAATCGATGATGGACGAACTGTTTGCAGCAAAGAGAGAGGCTCGAGACCCAAAGAATCTTGTGCATGCGGCAGCTGATGTACTCTCTAACAGTCGAGAGTGTTTTGACTACCTTGGACAGGATATTTTAGAAACTCACATTCTACCTTTGACAAAAAATAGCGATCTTCTTGCAAAACATAGCCAAGGAAAGGTTAAGGCCTACTTCCCATTTTACGAAAGCCAACTTAAGAAGAAAGCAATATATGCAGAGCTTCGAGTTACAGCGCCAGCGTTGCACAAAAGGCTCCTGAGCTTGGCAGCAGACATAAAAAACAATAGTAAAATACCAAACACTTTGTTCCAGTGCGGCCACTTTGAAGAACTAAAAGATATCGTAAATCACAAAAAGCATGATCGTTTAATTGCTGTTATATCAGAAGATGAATCAGAGTTTCTAATAGAACAGCCCGGAATGAAAATGCTGATTCCCAGAGATGGTCAGAAGGGCTGGAAGTCTTTCTCTGTGAATCCAGGTGCTGAAGTATCACGGGTATCAGAATACCGGTTCGATTTTAATAAGCGCGAAGTGGCAGAGTTCTGTATGTTTGCTCATCGCGCCACTGAAATCGTTACAAACAATTTCTACAATGACTTTTTCTAAGTCTCCTAACAAACGCATTCACTCGGATAAAATAAAGCTGCGTCGCTTCGCTATGCAACTTTATTTCCCCGGTGATGCGAGGCGTTATGTGCACTAAACCTACCGAGGCGTTGTATGAGTCACCATGAAATTCACCGATCACATCGCGTTGGCTGGCTACGTGCTGCTGTATTAGGTGCCAACGACGGCATTGTATCTACCGCTAGTCTCATTATTGGTGTAGCCGCGGCTAGTGCTACTCAAGAGAGTATTCTGCTGGCAGGAGTGGCGGGTTTAGTTGCTGGGGCAATGTCAATGGCCGCTGGCGAATATGTGTCTGTAAGCTCACAGTCAGATACGGAGAATGCCGACATAGCACTTGAAAAACGATCACTAGAAAAAGATTTCGAATTTGAGAAAGCTGAGCTTGCGAAGATTTACGAAACCAGAGGGCTTGAACCAGCTTTGGCCAGGCAGGTCGCACAAAAACTGATGGCTCATGACGCGCTCGGAGCGCACGCCCGAGACGAAATAGGATTATCGGAAAGTGCTGGTGCACAACCCGTACAGGCAGCATTTTTTTCAGCAGGAACGTTTACAATTGGTGCTGCTCTTCCCTTGTTGATGGCATGGATTGTGCCTGGATCTCAGTTAATCGCGGTAGTTGCTGGTTCCTCTCTATTATTTTTGGCGTCTCTCGGCGCTCTTGCCGCGCGAGTTGGCGGCGCCGCCGTTACCATCGGTGCAATACGTGTAACTTTTTGGGGTGCGCTTCCTATGGTATTAACCGCAGGAGTTGGTCGAGTATTTGGTGTAGTTGCCTGATGGTATCGCAATCGGCCACGACTGCATACGGAAACGGACGAGGCAGATCTACGCCGCTGATGCGAGGCGTTAATACGGGCAGTGACATTTTTAGATAAACCCCCTCTCGCAGTTTTGGTAGGAAGCACACCTACAAATTTATTTTAATTTTCTAATAGCTCGCTTTAGCACTTTCAACCTCTCCTGACCCTCACCACCATATCGCATATGTTCATAAGCTGAGTTAACAGCCTTCACTTCCCTGCCCCATTCCGGCTTCAATTCAGCTACCCGTAGAGCATAATCCCTTGGTCCTTCACCAGGGTTGCGGGGAATTCCTACCTTTTCCAGTTTTTTACATAATTGTAGAAAAGCTCTGTCGAGATCATCATGTTCAGAACGAAAAATATGTCGTAAATGCCAAAGAGCGATGACACCTAACAGTCCGCCGCCGATGATTAAAAACACTAAGGCAATTCTTAATGGGCTGTATTCACCAAACCATTTTTTTAGCAGGTTTTCCTGAACGTTGTCGAAACCTAATACCCAACGTGCCCATTGATAGTTCAGTGAATCTAACCGTAGACGAATTTTATTGAGCCAGTTGATATGGCGAAACTGCATCAGGGATAGGGGCGAATCTTCTAAATAACCTTCGTTATCAGCTAATGCAGACTCAAGGTCAAACTCGATACGTTCTGGTGCTACGGCAGCGGTGGGGTCAACTCTGATCCAACCTCTGCCCTTTATCCAAACCTCTGACCAAGCATGAGCATCGTACTGTCTGACGACAAGATAGTTATCAGGGTGACGTTCCCCACCCTGATAACCTGCCACTACTCTGGCGGGAATACCTGCCGCACGCATCAGGAAGGTAAAACTACTGGAGAAGTGTTCACAAAAACCTTTTTTTGTTTCAAACAAAAATTCATCCACGCTATGTGTTCCCAGTAAGGGAGGTGACAAGGTGTAGATGAATTCCTGGTTATAGAGGCTTAGCGCTTGCTGAACGATGAGAAGATCATCGCTGATATTGTTGCGCCAACTGCGAGCCAGCGCCAAACTTTGTGGGTTATAACCCCCCGGTATTTGTAAGGCGATAGAACGGTTCCGATTGGACAAAGCTTGTGGTGCAATTTGGTAGTCTAACCAACTACGAACGTCGTATTGAGTTTTACTGGTAATCGGTTGTGATGACAGCAACCTGAAGTCACGTGTTAACCCCACGCCACGACTTTTGGGTAAGGGTGTCGATAGACTATAAAGCCATGGCTGCTGGGTGGGTTCCAGAATAATGCTGTAATCTATAGGCTGCCCTTTGCGTTCAATCAGAGCATCCCAATCTTTCTCTTTTTCACCAAACCATTGCAGTAAATTATCTTGCTCGTACATAGCGGGGTCAGTGCGAGACCAGGTTCTGCCGTCGAAATCGGACAGAACAAGACCCCGCCAATACAGCTGATACTGGCGAGGTATATCGCCTTCAAAGCTGACCCGAAACGCTACGTCTGCTGAACGCCCAAGACGACTAAAGTTACCGGGCGACATGTCATCACTCATGCCTGTTTTGGCACTGTGACTTTGAATGGGGACCGACCAAAAAGACCCTAATCTGGGCATAATCAAGAAAAACAGTAACATCAACGGAATCGCCTGTAACAGCAATACGACAGATGTTCTTAAGGGACGAAATGCTTGAGGGGCACCGTCACCTCCTTCAGGAAGACCTTGATACAAGCCCACTAATGCGGCTATAACGAGCAACAAACAACCTAAAATAGAGAGGGAACTGACAATACTTTGGTCAAATAACGCTTGCAGGGCTGCCACAAAAAAAGCCAAGAACACGACCACTAAAGCATCCCTTTGATGCTCCATTTCCAGCAGTTTAAGTATGAAAGCGGAGACCAGAAGCGCCACCATGGGTTCAAGCCCCACGGGTTTACCGTATTCCAGCAATAATCCCACCAAATACAGTGCCAGCAGCCCATATTTAACTATTCGCCCGGGGGTAGACCAAACCCCACGATAACGCTGCACTTGCCAGATGATTGCCACAACAGCGGCCAGTAAAACCCAACGTGGCAAATGCCCCACGTGAAGTAAAATGACGGTAGTAAATGCGGTTAACAACCAAACCAAGGCATGTCTTTGGATTTGCCAGACGGGTATCATGATACCGCCTTATCCGTACGAGGCTTTGTAGGTTTGCGCTCGTTAGTCCGCTTACTGCCGACGCCCTCATTTGTATGGCTAGGACTTTCAAACAAAGCCAGCTCTGTCAAAAGCCTGAGTTTATGAGTTTCACCGCTGTCCGGTGCTATCTCTATAGCTGGCAACCTCAAACCGTAATGCTGGTTGGTCACAGCAATCTTCCGCAACTTACCTGTTAGAACAGACAGCCGTGATTCCCTGTCCAACCCTGGCAACGCATCCCAATCCAGCCAAATTCGTTCATCTTGATAGTCTGCATAATGTTTGGCGTAGAGTCCCTGCTCTCGGGCATATTGCTTCCAGGCTATTCGTTTCAGAGAATCGCCGGGTTGATAATGTTTTAAGCCAACAAAATCTTCACTACCTTCATCGTGCTGAAGTGCTCCCTCCCCTCGCCCTGAAGTATTTAAGTGCTCATGTGAACCAAATATCGGTCGAGGATAAACAAGACAATTAATATTCAAATCTATTTTGGTCCAGACTCGCAATAGACCCAGTGGATAGACGCTCTCTACCTTTAAACGTCCGGGATTATAGTGACCGCGTTTGGGTGCCAAAACAGACAACCTGACACGAACATTTTCTTTACCCTGTATGCTCGCAGTCGTTATCTCACCGCCATCAAATGAAAACCTTAGCCCATTTCGATAACGAGCATGTTTCTGACTCAACATAACTTCTACAGATAAGGTTTCTCCTGTAAACACAGGGGTAGCGTGTACGAATGTTATTGATAACCCAGACATGTTGATAAAACTATGCAATATACCCACTAGAAACAGTGCTGTTAAAAGGCAGGTAATGGCAAACACCACATTATTTTCGTAGTTAGTTGCCACCAGCCAACACAATAAAATAAGCAGAAAAAAATTGAATCCCACCTTCGTAGGAAAGATAAAGAGATTAGAATTTCCGAGAGAAATACTGTTTGAAGGGGGAACCCTGCGGTAGGCCCAAAGTAAGAATAGCCGTTGAACCGCTTGACCAAAAGACTTGATCATCTGACAGGCCTTTGATGGATAATAATGCCCCCTATACCCGTATCTTTGAGCCTAAATAATATCCACTGCATTCAGTGCTTTCTGTACCAGAACCTCTCCAGCTTGGCTGGATTGCTCCATTGAGCCCTTTAACCGATGCCCGGCTACACCGGGCATAATTGTCTGAATATCCTCGGGAATCACGTAACTTCTCCCCTGTATCAACGCCCAAGCCCGTGCACATTGCAAAACCGCCAAGGCTCCTCGAGGTGATAACCCACACTGAAATGAAGTATCAGTACGAGTGAACAGAACCAGACGTTGAAGGTAATCTACCAAACTATCCGATACTTTTATCTGTAGAACCTGCTGCTGAATTTTCAGCAATTGTTGTGAAGAAATGACGGTAGGGATTCCTGCTATCAATGTTCGAGGATCTGCACCTAATAGCATTTCTCGCTCTGACACTGGATCGGGATAGCCTAACTCAACACGCATTAAGAAACGGTCAAGTTGAGATTCCGGTAATGGAAAAGTGCCAGCTTGTGTTGATGGATTCTGGGTAGCAATAACAAAAAAAGGCTTGGGCAAATCCCGTGTCTCGCCTTCAATGGTTACCTGCCCTTCCGCCATCGCTTCTAATAATGCACTTTGAGTTTTTGGCGTGGTTCGATTAATTTCGTCGGCTAGTAATAGCTGGTTGAAAATTGGGCCAGGGTGAAACTCAAACTGTGCCTTATTGCGATCATAAACAGACACTCCGAGAATATCGGCGGGCAATAAATCACTGGTGAACTGAATTCGACTAAAAGAAAGGCCCAATACCTTGGCTAAGGTATGGGCCATCGTCGTTTTACCCATTCCGGGTAAATCTTCAATCAGCAAATGCCCCTGAGCAAACAGGCAGGCCAGCGATAACCTTATTTGTTGTTGTTTACCCAGTAGAACTTTACTGACATTGGAAACAATCTGATCTACAGCTTTTTGCATTAAATCCGGACTCCGCCTATGTCACAAAGTGTCACGAAACGAACCAGCGGATTAAATCGCCGAGAGTCCCCGTGAGAGATCTGCTTTAATATCTTTTATATCTTCCAGGCCTACAGCAATACGGATAAGATTTTCAGTGATCCCTGTCTCGGCTTTCTGTTCGTCACTTAAACGACCGTGAGTCGTGGTCGCTGGGTGTACGATGGTGGTTTTGGCATCACCCAAGTTGGCTGTTAATGACAACACCTGAGTGTTATCGATCACCTTCCAGGCTTGCTCTCGCCCTCCCTTAACTCGGAAAGACAGCACACCGCCAAAGGCACGTTGTTGCTTGGCAGCCAGCGCATGACCTGGGTGATCAGGTAAACCGGCATAGAATACTTTTTCAACCTGAGGTTGCTGCTGTAACCACTGGGCAAGTTCGAGAGCACTGGCTGAATGAGCATCCATCCGCAATCGAAGGGTTTCTAAACCTTTGAGGAACACCCAGGCATTAAACGGACTCATAGTTGGCCCAGCACTGCGAATAAACGATAGCACCTCACCCACTAATTCACTGCGGCCGGCAACAACACCGCCCATACAGCGACCCTGTCCATCCAAGTACTTTGTGGCAGAGTGAACCACTAGATCAGCACCCAACTCCAATGGCCGTTGCAGCGCCGGTGTACAAAAACAGTTGTCCACCACCAAAAGCGCATTATTGCTATGGGCTAATTCGGCTAATAAAGGAATATCTGCCACATCACACAAAGGATTGGACGGCGTTTCCAAAAACAGTATCTTGGTTTCAGGGCGGATGGCTTGCTGCCATTGATCTGGCTCTGTGAGAGAGGCAAAGGTTGTTTTAATGCCAAACCGTGCCAGATACTTATCCAACAATACGGTGGTCGTGCCAAATACATTTCGCGAACAAAGGATATGATCGCCAGACTCTAACAAGCCGATACAAGTACTGAGAATAGCCGCCATGCCAGAAGAGGTAGCAACTGCCTGTTCCGCACCTTCTAATGCCGCGATACGCTCTTCAAACATACGCACTGTGGGATTGGTATAGCGAGAATAAACGTTACCCGATTGCTCTCCAGAGAAACGTGCGGCGGCTTCTGCCGCGTTTTCGAATACATAGCTAGATGTCAGGAACAAAGGCTCGCAATGCTCTCCTTCTGCTGTCCTCACATGACCAGTTCGAATTGCCAGAGTATCTAACCCAGCTCCGGCCAAAGGGTCATTAATGTCATCGATTGTCATTTGTTCAGTCCAGTTTAGATTTCGGGGTCGGAATTATGCAGACCAATCACCTCATCGAGTGCTGAGTTTTTAGCACTACCTTCACCGTTTTTTGCACTATCGTTTCGATTTGCTTCGAGTTTTTGGAGATAAACATCATCCACATCACCCGTGACATAAATATTATCAAATACCGCGCAATCAAATTGCGTTATGTCGCTATTACCCTCTTTGGCACTTTCCACAAGATCCTCTAAATCCTGGTAGATCAAACAATCAGCCCCTATCAGTTCTGCAATTTCTTGTTCAGTTCGATTATGAGCAATCAACTCCTGAGCAGAGGGCATATCAATGCCATAGACATTCGGGTAACGAACGGGTGGCGCCGCCGATGCAATGTAAACCTTATTTGCTCCCGCATCTCGAGCCATTTGAATAATTTCTTTTGAGGTGGTTCCACGAACGATTGAATCATCGACTAACAGAACATTTTTGCCTTGAAACTCCAACTTCACCGGATTAAGTTTCTGTCGTACTGATTTTTTTCGCTCTTTTTGTCCCGGCATAATAAAGGTTCGCCCGATATAACGGTTCTTCATAAACCCTTCTCGAAACTTGATACCCAGAGTCTCAGCAATGGATTGAGCAGAAACTCGACTAGTATCAGGAATAGGTATAACCACATCAATATCATTATTTGGGTAGAGGCGAAGTATTTTTTCGGCCAGTTTTTCTCCCATTCTTAATCGGCATTTGTACACCGATATGTTGTCAATAATAGAATCAGGGCGGGCAAAGTAAACATGTTCGAAGATACAGGGCATAAGCTGTGGATTTTCAGCACACTGCTTCAAATGCAACTCCCCCTGTTCATCCACATACAGAGCTTCACCCGGAGCCAGGTCACGAACCAGTTTAAAGCCGAGCACATCCATGGCCACACTTTCTGAAGCCACCATGTATTCCATCCCCTGATCTGTCTCACGCTGACCGTAAGCCAAAGGTCGGATACCATGAGGATCACGAAATGCCACCATGCCATAGCTGGCGATCATCCCTACAACAGCATAGGCACCACGACAACGAAGGTGAACTCGACGAACCGCTTCAAAAATATCCTTGGGTGTTGGCTGAAGCTTCCCTTGCAGGAGCAATTCATGGGCAAAAACATTCAGTAATGCTTCTGAATCTGAATCAGTATTAATATGACGTAAATCTGATTTGAACAGCAGCTTCATCAGCTCATCGGTATTGGTCAGGTTACCGTTATGAGCCATGCAAATCCCATAGGGAGAATTCACATAAAATGGCTGCGCAAGCGCCGGTCCTGAACTACCAGCCGTGGGGTAACGAACATGGCCGATACCCATGTTGCCCTCAAGTTGGGCCATATGACGAGAGTGAAAAACATCTTTCACCAAACCAACACTTTTGCGTTGGCTAAAGTGGCCTTTGTAGCAGGTCATTATACCTGCGGCATCCTGACCTCGATGCTGAAGCATGGTCAACGCATCATAAAGCTGAAGGTTAACATCAGTATTGATATTACCAAAAATTCCGACTACACCACACATGGGCCAGGCAACCTCTTTAAACGGCTATTTACTGCTGAATTCGTACCTGCTCACTTAGAGCAGGTTCTTCAAAAAGTTCAATACCGCTGTGCCTGTCTCCCTGGCCCAGTCCTCGTACTGCATAAAATAGGGGATTAATGTGGATTCTATCCACCACTGGTCTTCCGTTACCGGCAACATTTTTGGCAAAATAATCAAAATTACCATCAGAATCACTAAACCACGGACAAGACCAAAAAACATACCCAACAATCGGTCTGTACCTGATAGTCCTGTCGCTTGAATCAGCTTTCCCAATAGGTAATTTAAAATACTTCCAACAATTAGGACGGCCACAAATAAGCTCACCCAAGCTGCAAGCATCCTCAGGGATGGTGTATCTATCCAATCCGTCATAAGAGCAGCAAGTTGATCATGGAAGATAGATGCAACAATCGCTGCGGTAAGCCATATCAATAGTGAAACAGCTTCTTTTACAAAGCCCCGCACTACGCTGATCAATGTAGACAAACCCAATACAGCAATAATGGCCCAGTCAGCCCAAGTCATGATTTTTTGCCCTATAAATATTTAAAAGGTACACATTTGGAAGCTTCAGATGATCAAAACGACTAAGAGCGAAAGTGTAACAGAGTGCTTGTCCAAGATCAGGGTTCAAAACGTATCAAGAGCGAATCCACACCATATTTTTTGTCTATCGCTGATTTTTCCTGAACCAGTTTTTTCTTCAAAACCTTCGGGCCCACAAAAACACGGCTAAGGGTGCCCTTGCTGTCTTTTTTCTCTCTAATAAAAGCTCGATAATCATCTTTTAAAAGGCTGTTGACTAAATCGTTAGCTGCCGTCTTATCTCGAAAACTCCCCACCTGTAAAACCCAGCTCACGGGAACACCATCAGAAGAAAGTGACGGAGCTTCCTCCTCAAGAGATTCACCCTGTGAGTCGGTATCCTGTCCAAACTGAAACATCTCTTCATCTGGCTTGGCAGGAGTAATATTTTCTGGCCTAACTGGCTGGGACACTATGGCGGGTTGAATTTCCGGCATAGCCGGGATTTGAGATTGGGTATTTACTGTTCTATCACCTGAGAAATCGAACACTAAGGCAACAACAACAATTGCCATGGCAACCAAGACAAAGGCACCCACAATTCTTTGCTTTAAGCTTTCATTCACTCTCTACTCTCCCTGCCCTGCTTTTTACAACTAAGGGCTCTCACCCAAGACTCTCTAGCCAATTTAATACAGGCCCCACAGTAAAAAAAGATCCGAAAACCACCACAGTATCTCCAGCTTTTGCACTAGCTAAAGCCGCATGAATAGCTGCCACTGGAGAGGACTGTTCAACGACATGTTCTACTTCAGCGATACGACCACATTGTACATCTGACTGACTGTTTATTACCCTGGCATTGTACGGTTCATCATTATACTGATTATCACGGAACAACTTTTTTTTACTCTGCTTTTCTTGGTACAACATAGACACCATACTTTGTGCCGTAGCAGCTCGAGCCTGACCCGGAATATCACAGAAATACCATGACTTTACCCTAGGTATCATTGGCTCAAGAATAGCAGGGATATCTTTATCCGACATAATCCCCACTACCGCAATGACTTTATCATTTAATGATGACAACCGTTGTGCCAAGAGCCCTGCGGCCTGAGGGTTGTGCGCTACATCCAGTATTATTTTGATACCATCGACTGAAATTTGTTGATAACGACCTCTCAGTTGTACTTGGTTCAACCCCGCTTCAATCGTCAATGCTGAAATATTAGAATCTAACAGGTTCACCGCCTGTAGTGAACAGGCAACACTAACAGGAGGAAGCAGCGTTTTGTTAACCACACCAAATTGTGAAAAAGAAAAATCTCGTCCATTTAAAAACAACTGCGCACCTATTTTATTTGCCGCTGCCAACAAACCGGGTATTGGGTTTTCATCGCCATAAATAAGGGGACGCCCTTCTCTTCCAATAGCTGCTTTTTCTGCCGCTATAACGTTCAAGTCACTGCCAAGCCAGTCCTGATGATCCAATGCAATACTGGTCACAATAGATATATCAGGAGCTATGACATTAACAGCATCAAGACGTCCACCCAGCCCCACTTCCAACACAGCCACATCCAATTTTGCCTCAGCCAAAATCATCAGGGCAGCCAAGGTGCCAAATTCAAAATAACTCAAACTGACGTCATCACGAGCAGACTCGATACGCTCAAAAGCGGCACAAATAGCCTCATCACTTACTGGCTGGCCGTTGATATTGATACGCTCGTTGTAGTCAATAAAGTGAGGTGAAGTATAGGTTCCTACCTGATACCCGGCAGCCCTCAAAATACTATCAATGGCCGCGACACAAGAACCTTTACCATTGGTACCTGCAACAGTAATCACCTTGCTCGCAGGGCTAAGATTTATAGGGGGAACATTTGTATCAGGCGTATTTGTGGGATCTGAATCCGAACACCCAGAAGGCAAAAAACCGAGCTGCTTTGCAACTCGGCTTATGCGATCAAGCCCAAGCTCTATCTCTGTTGGGTGCCTTGTCTCTAAAAGACTAAGCCATTTACTCAGTGTTTGCTGCGACATCGGAACAATCTGTTTCTGGGCGACCAGTGAACTTGGCAAGTAGAGAAGCCAGAGTCGCGCGCATTTCTAGCCGATGAATAATCATATCGATTGCCCCATGCTCAAGTAGAAATTCCGCCCGCTGAAAACCTTTGGGGAGTTTCTGGCGAATGGTTTGCTCAATAATATTAGGACCAGCAAATCCAGCTCGAGCACCAGGCTCGGCGGCATTGATATCACCAAGTAACGCCAAACTTGCGGAAACCCCGCCGTAAACGGGGTCAGTCATCACCGAAATATAGGGTATACCCTGTGCTTTTAATTTTTCAATTACGGCACTGGTCTTGGCCATCTGCATTAGAGAGATCAACGCTTCCTGCATACGGGCGCCCCCAGTTGCAGAAAAACAAATCATAGGGATGTTGTCTTCAAGTGAAACTTGAGCAGCACGGGTAAAACGTTCACCAACCACGTAACCCATAGAGCCACCATGGAAAGCGAACTCAAAGGCAACTGCAACTACTGGCATACCATTCAAGGTGCCTTTCATGGCAACTAAAGCATCGTCTTCACCCGTCGCCTTTTGAGCAGCGGAGAGACGATCTTTGTACTTCTTGATATCTCTGAATTTAAGACGATCAATTGGCTTCACATCTGTAGCTAATTCCTGACGGCCCTCAGCATCCAAAAAAATATCTAATCGACGCCGGGCGCCAACTCTTAAGTGATGCTCACATTTTGGGCAAACATCCAGATTTTTTTCGAGCTCTGGACGGTATAACGGAGCGCTACATTTGGGACATTTTGTCCATACTCCTTCAGGAACACTTTGTGTACGGTCCTTTTTCTGGGTCGCAGGTCCTTTGGGACGAATTTTTTCCAGCCAGCTCATATTGTTTCCGTTAGCTCAATTTTTAGTTAACTACCGTACTTAGTATTTTATTATCTACTACTCAGTGATCCACTACTGAAAAACCCGCACTGAACTACTTATCCAGCGCTTCTCGTATTTCAGCAATAACAACCGAAACAGCTTCAGCATAAATTGCGGGATTCGTTTCCCCTTGTGCTGCTAATGCCGCTATCTGGTTAACCAGAACACTGCCAACTACCACGCCATCGGATAGATCAGCAACGGCTCGAGCCGTTGCACCATCCTTAATGCCAAATCCCACACAAACGGGAAGGTCCGTCAAGGCACGAATACTGGTGACGTTTTCATTCACAGAATTCACATCCAAATTACCGGCACCGGTAACACCCTTAAGTGAAACATAGTAAATGAAGCCGCCCGCCATATCAGTGACTTTTTTCTGCCGAGACAGACTACTTGTTGGCGCCAATAAAAAAATATTCTCTATATTGGCCTGCTTCAAGTGTTCATTGAACTCTTCAGCTTCTTCAGGGGGCAAATCAACGGTTAACACCGCGTCAACGCCAGCCTCAACAGCCTGCTCAATAAAGCTATCATAGCCCATTCTTTCAATGGGGTTGGTATAACCCATCAATAGCACAGGCGTAACACTGTTAGTTTCACGAAATTGTTTTACATGGGCCAAAGCATCACGAAGACTGCTGCCATTCTTCAGCGCCCTCTCGTGGGCTTTCTGAATCACCGGTCCTTCAGCATTGGGATCTGAAAATGGGATGCCGAGTTCAATGATATCGGTTCCACTCTCAACCAGCGCATGCATAACAGGAAGTGTTACTTCTTTGGCTGGATCACCCATAACGATGTAAGAAACCAAAGCCTTGCGGCCCTGCTGACGGAGGGATTCAAAACGCTGACTAATTCTATTCACTAACTTTTATTCCTATTAAAACCACTCATTTCGGTGGCATCACACAATTCAGACAACCCACAAGGCACTCCCGTATTAAACGGTGATGCCATCTATCTCTGCTACCGTCAAAATATCCTTATCACCACGGCCCGAGAGGTTGACGATAATCATTTGATCGGGGTCCATTTGGCGAGCCAATTTTTCCGCATAAGCCACAGCATGGCTTGATTCAAGAGCAGGCATAATGCCCTCAACTTTAGTCAAGTTACGGAAGGCAGCCATAGCCTCATCATCATCGATGGTGACATAATTTACTCGACCAATATCCTTTAACCAGGAATGCTCTGGTCCAACACCGGGGTAATCCAGACCTGCTGAGATGGAATGGGTTTCAATAATTTGTCCATTTTCATCTTCCATAAGATATGTACGATTTCCATGAAGAACACCCGGAATACCGTCGTTTAATGGCGCCGCGTGCTTACCTGTCGCTAAACCAAAACCCCCAGCCTCTACACCGTACATGGCAACAGAGTCATCTTCCAAGAAAGGATGGAACAACCCTATGGCATTGGAGCCACCACCCACACAGGCTACTAAAGCATCGGGGAGCTTACCCGCTTGGGTTAAAGATTGTTGGCGAGCTTCACGACCAATGACAGACTGAAAGTTTCGTACCAACTCGGGGTAAGGATGTGGACCCGCACAGGTACCAATAATATAAAAAGTATTGTCGACATTGGTTACCCAATCACGCATCGCCTCATTCATAGCATCTTTTAAAGTTTTTGAACCAGACGTCACAGGAATTACCGTAGCCCCTAGCAGCTTCATTCGATAAACATTAAGGGATTGACGATGCACATCTTCTTCGCCCATAAAGACGTGGCATTCCAATCCGAGACGAGCAGCCACCGTAGCCGTTGCCACGCCATGTTGACCTGCGCCGGTTTCAGCGATCACACGTTTTTTACCCGTGTGTTTCGCTAACAACGCCTGACCAATAGTGTTATTAATTTTATGTGCGCCGGTATGATTAAGATCCTCACGTTTTAGGTAGAGTTGTGCGCCGCCCGTTTCTTTTGTCCATCGCTCGGCAAGATACAGCGGAGATGGACGCCCTACGTAGTGGGCAAGATCATAATCAAACTGGGCCTGGAACTCGGGATCATCTTTTAATCGACGGTAAAGAGTTTCCAGCTCATCAAGTGCATAAATTAAGGTTTCAGAAACAAATCTGCCGCCATAAGGGCCAAAATGACCACGGGCATCAGGTACTTTAGTAAAATCTACAACTTGCTTTTCAGAGCTAGTTGTCTTTTCAAAACGCTGTGTCACTAATTTCTCCCAAATTACTTAACACGGGCACCTAACAGGTTTAACTAGAGATGACCCGGTTGATAAATTGCTGTATTAATTGTGATGACTTGATTCCCGGTAATGCCTCGACACCACCACTAACGTCAACGGCATAGGGTTTCACCACAGATATAGCTTCTTTCACATTTTCCGGGTTTAAACCACCGGCAAGAATAAAAGGAATATCGGCTACTGCGGATAACCTCTGCCATTCAAAAGTTTCGCCTGTTCCACCGTATTTATTTTCATTCCAAGCATCAAATAGAAAGCCTCGCGCAGAGGGATAACTCGCGATCACCTCTCTCACATCAAGCCCAGGAGACATACGTATAGCCTTGATGTATGGTTTTTGAAATTGAGAACAATAGGCTTCGTCCTCATCACCGTGAAACTGCAACAAGTCCAACCCAACCGTTCCAATTGCTGTATTCACTTCCTCTACTGAGGCATTGACGAACAACCCTACCACCGTTACAAACGGACCCACTGTGCGAGCAATTTCACCAGCAGATGACAACTCAACATACCGAGGGCTTTTAGGGTAAAAAACAAGGCCTATGGCATCGGCACCCGAATTAACTGCCGTCTTGGCATCTTCTACGCGGGTTATTCCACAGATTTTAACTCGGGTTCTATTCACAGGGACGTCCAATAGCAAGGCGCGGATTGTAGCAAAAAGGGTTCGCTTCGCCTATTGCTTAACAGCCAATTCCTGATCACTTTTACATCATGGTCAGACGATCTAGCTTGATTCACACACGGGATTAACGAATTGAGGACCGAGGTCAAATTCAGGGATCTGAAAATTATCTGGATAACTAACCTTAACCAAATACAAACCATTGCCCCGTGCCGTAGCTGGTGCTTTCGTTCGATCTCGACACTCCAACAAGCTCCCCAACCAGTCGACCGACTGCTGGCCGCGCCCAACACAAAGCAAACCACCCACAATATTTCTAACCATATGGTGCAAAAAAGCATTAGCCGTTATTTCAAAAATCACCAACCCTGCTTGCCTCCACACTTTTACGGAATGTACATTTCTATTGGGTGAAAGGGATTGACAGCCTGAAGCACGAAAAGAACTAAAATCATGCTCTCCCAGTAACTGCTGAGCAGCTTCGTCCATTAATCGTTCATTCAAGTGTGATTTTTCCCACGTCAGCCAATGATAAAAAAGCGCCGGACGATGGGGCTGGTTAGCTATTAAATAACGATAGGTTCTTGCCGTTGCACTGAAACGCGCATGAAATTCGGCAGTTCTTTCTTCCACCCAATGGAGACGTATACCAAAAGGTAAATTGGCATTGGCCCCCAACAACCAATTACGAGGCTGGCGTTCTGCACCAGTATCGAAATGTATAATTTGATGGGTGCCGTGCACACCAGTATCTGTTCGTCCAGCACAAGCTACGGTTACAGGTTCATTAGCCACTATTGTCAGAGCCGCTTCAACTTCAGCCTGAACACTAGGACTATGGCTTTGGCGTTGCCAACCACAAAAAGAACTGCCGTCATATTCGACGGCAGCTGCTATACGCTTGATTCCCTCTGGCAAAGACTGCCCCTCTGGTACAAGGCAATTGGGCAAATAGCGCCAGGGTATATCTGAACTAGAGCTAATCAGGTAACACTCTCAAGTAATTTACGTGCTTGATCCTGCTGACCAGCATCACCAAGGGACACCACTTCATCCAGAATCTCCTTAGCACTCTCAGGATCACCCATATCAAGATATGCCTGCGCCAGCTCTAACTTAGTGCTACATTCATCTTCACCAGCCAGAAGATCAAGGTCATCATCGAAATCATCGAAATCATCTGCAGTAACTGTATCTACAATGGAATCATCAGTTTTTGGGTCGACAGAAGAAATGATGTCAGGTTCAGAGCTACCATCAAGATCACCACCCTCAAGATCGATACTCTCCATGCCAGCATCAATATCCAGTGACAGAGAGTCTAAATCTATATCTTCGAGATCTATATCTTCGAGATCTAAATCTTCGAGATCTAAATCCAGATCAAAGTCAGAAATACTCTCAGAATCAACATTCTTTTCAGTCTTGACGACATCATCTGGCAAGTCATCTTCAGAATCAGATTCGAGGCCATTAAAATTAAGCTCTATATCTTCTAGCGAAGAGCCCTCAGCCAAAGAAGAACCTTCAGCTAAACTAAGAGAAGCGTCTTCAGTTAAATCGAGTGACAACTCCTCCTCAGAAATAACAGGCTCTTCAGAGTCATCCTCTTCAATGGCCCCAAAGTTTTGTTCAAAACTCTCTTCATCCACTGAAGCTGAAACCAATTCAGCACGCAGCAAGGCAATTTTAGTATTTATTTCTGCATTACTAAACTCAGTCAGCTCTTGATACTGGTCATCAAATTTATCCAATTCTTTAGAACTAACATAAACCTCAAGCAGCTTCAGTCGCAACGAAGCATCATCAGGACTTTCGGCAATAGCACCAAGAAGAACACTTTCAGCCTGCTTATAGTTATCAAGAGATAGGTAGATATCAGCTTCGCCCAGAGGGTCAACATCCTCACCTTCTGTCAGCTCTAGCTCTTCTAAATCTTTCAGGTCCCGCTCATCAAGATCTGATGAGATTTCACCAAGTATTTGCCTCTCATCTTCATCGAAGAAAGCACCCTCGTCTTCTTCCTCAACATCCCGTTTCTCAACCAATGTCTTTAGGGACAACTCTTCTGTTTCTTCATCATCCTGCTTACGATTTTTGAAAAACAGAACAATGGCTAACAGTATGACTAACAGAATAATAAAAGGGTAAAGCAATAGGTCGATCCAGCCATCAAGATCAAATCTATCTTTCTTAGCAGGAGTCGAGAATTCAGAGCCTGCGCTCACCTCTTCTTCAGTTGACGCTGTCGCCACCACGCTTTCTTTTGATACTGCACCTGCTTGTAATTCAGACTCAATTTCTGTTGCGGATTCTGAAGAAACAACATCTGCAACTTCAGAGGCATTCTCTGTTTCTATTGCTTGCTGTGATGCCACTTGCGCAGCCCTGAGAGAATCATCATTGATTTCCACAAGACGACTCATTGTGGCAACCTGCTCTTCCATATTGGACAGGCGAGCCTTCAACTCTGCGTTTTCACGCTGGGTTTTATCCAGCTCCTCCTGAAAAATAGCAAACTCATTTTCTAGAGCCTCAGTATCCCGAGCTGTAGAACCGCCGCCCACACCAGAAGAGGTTCCACCATTCGCACCACCATCGACAACAGCACCATCATTTGGCGCAGCCAACTTCAGTCGACCACCGGTATCAACCTGATGAGCTACTGGAGAGCCAACGGTGCTATCCATTGCATCTAACTGGGTTTCAGTCGATTTGTTATTAATAGAACTTTCAGGGTCGAAATCTATTTCAGAATTAACGTCCTGACGAGTTAATTGTGAAATTTCTGAAGAACTGGGCAAGCGTAGAACTGCACCCGTTTTAAGTAAATTAATATTGCCATTAATAAATGCGTTGGGATTCGACTGCTTGATAGCAGCCAGGCTTTGCATAATCGTGGCGTCATCTGGTTTGATTTGTTTAGCAATCCCCCAAGCTGTATCGCCTGAAGCAACACGGTATTCACCAGCATTAGAACCACTGGAAGATTTAGACTGAGGAGCTACACGTGAAGGAGCCTGTTTTGCAGATGAAACCTGAACCTGTTTTCCTTTTGGCGGCTGCGGGCTGGTGCTCGCAGCTTTAATCTTTTTTGCAGACGCCCTCTCTGTGGCGTAGACAGGCAAATCCATCAATAAAGTATATTCTCTCAACAATCGACCCGATGGCCATTGCACATCTAACAAGAAATCCAGATAGGGTTCACGAATAGGCTTCCGTGAAGAGATGCGAATCATTGGCTTATCAGGATTTGACATGTCGACCTTGAAACGCAGATCCGTCAACAAAAACAACCTTTCAACACCAGCAGCTTCAAAATCATCCCTAGAACCCAAACCAATCAGCATTTCAAGTTCACTGAGGTCTCCGGTATTAAGCAGCTCTATCTCAGCATCAAGCGGCTCATTTAAAGATGAATTCAGCTTAAGCTCACCCATACCCAAGGCAAGCACTGTATTGGTGAATAAAATCCCCAGCAAACCAGCAGTCAAGGTCAGATTGCGCAACGTCATGATGTGTTCCCTGTAAGTCACCAGGAGAGGTTCCCTCACCTAGTCTGTATAAAGTAATGGAGAACCATTAACCCTTTATTAGATTGTCACTGCAAGTATTTATGACTATTAAGAATTGTTCAACAGGCAGAGTGGCAAAATATGCATAAAACCAACTGTTCTTGAACCTGATTTATGATCAATTGCACAAAACAGTAAAGCTGAAGCAAATAGCAAGACACTCAAAGCTTGGCCAAACGAAAAATAAAGATACGCCCCATTAGCCATGGGGCGTAGATGAATTAGGTTTCCAATAGGATCCGCAGTATACGTCGCAGTGGTTCTGCCGCTCCCCATAACAGCTGATCGCCTACGGTAAACGCTGACAGGTAATTATCACCCATATTCATCTTTCTCAGACGACCTACAGGCACATGTAAGTGTCCAGTGACGGCTGCAGGAGTAAGTTGCTTCAAGCTAGCTTCGCGGTCGTTGGGTACAACGTCTACCCAATCATTGGCTTCTGCCAACATGGCTTCAATTTCATCGATGGGTGCATTTTTAGTCAGCTTGATGGTCAATGCCTGACTATGGCAACGCATAGCACCAATACGAACACAAAGACCATCCACTGGAATCAGAGAGCTACCGGAACGCCCAAGAATTTTGTTGGTTTCTGACTGCCCTTTCCACTCTTCCTTACTTTGGCCATTTTCCAGCTGCACATCAATCCAGGGTAACAAACTACCAGCTAACGGCGCACCAAAGTTGTCGGTAGGGAAATTACCGTCACGCATAGTAGCGGACACTTTGCGATCAATGTCCAAAATAGCAGACGCAGGGTTGAGTAATTCAGCAGCCACAGATTGCTCAATAGAACCCATCTGAGCAATCAGCTCGCGCATATTCTGGGCCCCAGCACCGGAGGCAGCCTGATAAGTCATTGCTGAAGCCCACTCAACCAAGCCCTCCTTAAAGAGTCCGCCAAGCCCCATAAGCATCAAGCTGACAGTACAGTTACCACCAATGAAGTTCTTGGTACCATTGACGATACCGTCTTTGATAACATTTAGGTTGACTGGATCCAATACAATCAAGGCGTCATCAGCCATCCGCAAGGTAGAAGCGGCATCAATCCAGTAACCATTCCAGCCTGATTTACGCAGCTCAGGGTAAACCGCCTTGGTATAGTCGCCGCCCTGACAAGTCACAATAATGTCCAGTTTCGCCAGCGATTCGATATCGTTAGCATCCTGTAGCGGGGCAACCTCTTTACCAACACTTGGGCCGGGCTGACCTAGCTGCGATGTAGTAAAGAAAACTGGTTCAATATCGGCAAAGTCATTCTCCTGAATCATACGATCCATCAGCACTGAACCAACCATGCCACGCCAACCTACAAAACCTACTTTATTCATTTATATTCAACCAATTAATAGATATTTATAATAAATTACTTTAATCATTATGGATGCCAGTATTGGCAATAAAAAGCACTAATTTATAGTGCAGAGACTACCGCATCACCCATCTCAGAAGTACTCACTTTACGTGTTCCTTCAGTATAGATATCTGGCGTTCGTAGCCCTTGATCCAAAACCTTACTGACTGCCACCTCGATGGCATCTGCCGCTTCAGGTGCATTCAGTGAATAGCGTAACATCATAGCAACGGACAAAATTGTCGCCAATGGATTCGCCACACCTTGCCCAGCAATATCAGGAGCAGAGCCATGGCAAGGCTCATATAAACCTTTGCCGTCTTTATCCAAGGAGGCAGAAGGCAGCATACCGATAGAACCTGTCAGCATGGCTGCGGCATCAGACAAGATGTCACCAAACATATTACCTGTCACCACCACATCAAACTGCTTGGGTGCCTTCACCAATTGCATCGCGGCGTTATCCACATACATATGACTTAGCGTGACTTCCGGGTAATCCTTGGCCACTTCTTCCATGATTTCTCGCCACAGTATGGTTGCCTCCAACACATTGGCTTTATCCACGGAACAAACACGCTTGTCGCGCACCATCGCGGCTTCAAATGCCACCTTGCCGATGCGGCGAATTTCCGACTCACAATATTTGTAAGTGTTATAGCCTTCGCGCTCGCCGTTCTCTAGAACCCTTATTCCTCGGGGCTCTCCGAAATAAATACCCCCGGTGAGTTCTCTCACAATCAGGATATCCAAGCCGGAAACAATCTCGGGTTTTAGTGAAGAAGCATCTGCCAACTGCGGATACAAAATCGCCGGGCGCAAATTGCCAAACAATTCCAAACCAGAACGCAGCTTCAACAACCCTTTCTCAGGACGAAGATCACGAGCCACCTCATCCCACTTGGGTCCACCCACGGAGCCCATCAAAATGGCATCACATTGGCGACCTTGCTCCAACGTCTTTTCGGGACAAGGCTCCCCCACCGCATCGTAGGCTGCGCCGCCCAGCAGGCCTTCCTCTAACTCAATACCCAGAGAAAATTGCTGGTCGACTTTTTTTAACACCTTAACGGCTTCATCTACAATCTCAGGGCCAATATAGTCACCCTTAAGAATCAATACTTTCTTACTCATTTATCAATATCCTTAACTCTTAGACACTCCGACCAATACTCACTACTTAATGGCACCAAATAGCCAAGGAGTGTCTTTCTCCCGCGCTGCTTCATAAGCACGAATAGCATCCGCATCATTCAACGTCAGACCAATTTCATCCAAACCTTCAAGTAAGCAGTCTTTACTAAACTCATCAATATCGAAGGGGAATTCTTCGCCAGCGGGTGTAACCACCACCTGACGCGGCAAATCCACAGCCAACTCATAGCCTTCATTTTCTGCCATATCAGCAAACAGCTTGTCAACTATTTTTTCTTTTAAAACAATAGGTAATAAACCATTCTTAAGGCAGTTATTAAAGAAAATATCGGCAAAACTCGGCGCAATAACCGCTCGAAAACCATAGTCCTCTAACGCCCAAGGCGCATGTTCTCGGCTGGAGCCACAACCAAAATTCTCACGACAAAGCAGCACAGAGGCACCTTGGTAGCGGGGCCAGTTCAGTGGAAAATCTGGGTTCAATGATCTGTTAGTACAATCCTGCCCCGGTTGCCCTTCATCCAAATAACGCAGCTCATCAAACAGGTTTGGTCCAAAGCCACTGCGCTTGATAGATTTCAAAAACTGCTTGGGAATAATCATGTCAGTATCGACATTGGAACGATCAATACCTGCCACAATTCCCTTATGTACGGTAAATGCTTTCATCATACGACCTCATCAAAGCTACGAACATCAGTAATATGGCCAGCAATCGCAGCGGCAGCGGCCATCGCGGGGCTCACCAAGTGAGTCCGTCCACCATTGCCTTGTCGCCCCTCAAAATTACGATTAGACGTAGAGGCACAATGCTCTCCAGCCCCTAATTTATCGGCGTTCATGGCCAAACACATGGAACAGCCCGGCTCGCGCCAATCCATACCCGCTTCGATAAAAATTTTATCCAAGCCTTCTGCTTCAGCCTGTGCTTTCACCATCTGTGAGCCGGGTACGACCAATACTTGCTTAATGCTACCCGCCACCTTGCGGCCTTTAGCCACTTTCGCTGCAGCACGCATATCTTCAATACGAGAATTGGTACAAGAGCCAATAAACACACGATCTACCGGTATATCGGTAATAGCCATGCCACCTTTCAACCCCATATATCGAAGCGCTTGCTCGATACTCTGCCTTTTTGCTGGATCAGCTTCATCTTCAATACGAGGTATCACACCGCTGACGGGCAAGACCATTTCAGGGGAGGTTCCCCAAGTGACCTGGGGCAAAATTTCTTCACCGTTCAACTCCACCACCGCATCAAACTTGGCATCATCATCGCTTTGCAGGGTTTGCCAATAGGCAACAGCCTGATCCCAGACCTCACCAGTTGGCGCAAACTGACGCCCTTTGAAATACTCAATAGTCTGGGTGTCTACCGCCACCATGCCCACACGAGCACCCGCTTCAATGGCCATATTACACACCGTCATTCGGCCTTCGAGGGTCATGTCCCGGAAGACCTGACCGGCAAACTCAATGGCGTAACCGGTACCACCGGCGGTACCAATTTTACCGATAATCGCTAACACCACATCTTTAGGTGTCACACCGTTGCCCAAGATGCCATCCACTTTGATCTGCATGTTTTTCATTTTCTTGGCCACAAGACACTGGGTTGCCAACACATGCTCGACTTCCGAAGTGCCAATACCGTGAGCCAAACAAGCAAATGCACCATGGGTAGCCGTGTGAGAATCCCCACAAACTACGGTCATGCCGGGCAATGAAGCGCCAAGTTCTGGCCCCATCACATGCACGATACCCTGCCCCATTTCATTCATGCCAAATTCACGAATACCAAAGTACTCGCAGTTCTCATCCAGCGTTTTTACCTGAATACGAGAAGTTTCGTCAGGAATAGCATCCACACCGGCAGCACGTTCAGCAGAATCAGTAGAGATATTGTGGTCAGGTGTTGCCACATTCACATCTAGGCGCCAGGGCTTGCGATTTGCAATACGCAGCCCCTCAAAAGCCTGAGGAGACGTCACCTCATGAAGAATATGACGGTCGATGTAAATCAACGCAGAACCATCATCTCGCTGTTTTACCAGATGCGCGTCCCACAATTTATCGTAAAGGGTTTTTCCAGCCATGTTTCTAGCCCAGTTATCTTAAAAAATATGATCGATTCACTAATTTTAGATACATGTTGCAAATAAAACAAATTCATATTTTTTATCTATTGGATTCCAAATGGGAATTCGTACACTTATACTAAGACCTGATAACACGACTTGATACGCCACTATTATGGACACACAATTACTGGAAGCTTTTATCGCCGTTGCCGAGTCTGCCTCTTTTTCCATTGCCGCCGAAAGAATTCACGTCACCCAGCCAGCCGTAAGCAAACGCATCGCCCTATTAGAAGAACAGCTGAACTCCAGGCTATTCGACCGCATTGCTCGCTCTGTCACCCTGACAGAAGCTGGCGCAGCCTTACTACCTAGGGCAAACCACATACTTAGGGAAATTGCCGATACCACACAGGCCATTAATGATCTTTCAGGTGACATCAGCGGCAGACTACGTTTGGCTATTAGCCACCATATTGGTCTGCACCGGCTTCCCCCTATGTTGAAACAGTTTGCTCAAAACTATTCTGACGTCACCATAGATGTAGACTTTATGGACTCTGAGAAAGCCTACGAAGGCATTCTTCAGGGCCGTTTTGAAGTTGCCGTGATTACTCTAGCCCCGGAGGCTCACCCCAAAATTGAGGCAAAAAGCATATGGCCAGATCCTTTAGTGTTTATGGTTTCTGATGACCACCCACTTTCCTCTAAAAATGCCACACCCATAAATTCAACGCTGGATGACTTAAGAAACTACCCAGCGATCTTACCCGGCCTCGGTACCTACACCGGTAGGATGACCCGAGCGCTGTTTGAGCAACATAACGTCCCTCTACCTCCCACCATGACCACCAATTATCTCGAAACCATCAAAATGATGGTCAGCATAGGGCTGGGTTGGAGCCTGCTGCCCGAAAGCATGCTGGAAGACGGCATACGAACAGTAGAAATACCCAACATACAGATACAACGCGAGCTGGGTTATATCCACCACCGGGAGAAAAGCCTCTCCAATGCAGCAAAAGCGTTTATTCACTTGCTTCAGCAGGAAAGCCAATAAAAATATGCCCAAGATCAGGAGCCATAGGCTTCTATTCAAGGAAAAAGTAGTATTAAGTGTTCGATTTCAAAGGGTGTTGATTTATGATCAGAGAAAAAGGGTTGGAACACAAAAGCAGGGATTAAGCTTCTTATGCCAAACTACAAATGATCTTCTTTTTCCCAGCCCCCTGCAAACAAACAAAAATAACCTTAGCTTGAAATTGTTTGGCCCGAAATAAGGGAGCCAAAGTGATATAAGACCATAGGCGTTTGAATAAACTGTTAAACACATATCAGAAATCCACCGACACTAAGGAGAATATTATGATTACACTTTCACAGTTAACTGAACTGCTAGGCTGGGCATCAATAATCAATATTGCTTATCTCCTCCTGGCGACAATAGTTATTGCGTTTATGAAAGGAGCAATATCTTCTATTCATAGCAAGATGTTTAGGGTGGATGGTAAAGAACTTGACTCTAAGTATTTTGATTTCCTGAGTATTTACAAAATTGTGACATTGGTTTTTATTGTGGCGCCATATATTTCTTTAAAGATTATGGGCCAGTAAATGTTTAACAAGGTGAGCAATGAACGCCTGCGGCTGGACAGCAAAAAGCGTGGCTTTTTCACAATGCTACCCATTCACTAGGCGTTAGGCCATGCATGCAGCGTGGGTGTTCTCTGTCAGCTCGTAAAACTCTATGCCAAGAGACGGCAAATCATGACGAATTTACTCTTTTTATTACTCGGTGTGGGCTTACTTACCATTGGTGGCGAAGCGTTGATTCGAGGCTCGTTAGCTGCCTCCCAGCGTCTCGGTGTATCGCCATTACTAAGTGGTCTCGTTATCGTAGGCTTCGGCACATCAGCGCCAGAATTGGTGGTTTCTGTAAATGCTGCATTAAATCAACAACCGGATATTGCAGTTGGCAACGTAGTGGGTAGCAATATTGGCAATGTTTTACTAATCCTAGGGATATGTGCGCTGATCGCGCCACTGACAATCAAGCCTTTGGCATTACGCCGGGATGCTGTCACTGTAGTAGTGGCTAGTATACTATTTTTGGTTTTAGTTGGCGGAAGCGCACTGGGACGCACGGATGGCGTAATCTTCTTGACTGCCTTAGTAGCTTATTTGGTATGGGCTTATTGGAGTGAACGCATCCACGCACCCGCGACGACACTTAACAAAGCCGAAGCTGAGGAACTTACCGCTTTACCAAAGTCTATAGGAGGGACTGTAGCGGCAGTAATCATTGGTCTACTACTGTTAATTTCAGGGTCACAGGTGCTGCTTATTGGAGCTGTAGGGATTGCTGAGAGCTTAGGTGTTTCTGAGGCTGTCATCGGATTGACATTGGTAGCTGTTGGTACATCCCTTCCAGAGCTTTCAATTTCTGTAATTGCTGCACTACGACGGCACGCAGATGTAGCCGTTGGAAACATACTTGGTAGCAATATATTTAATTTGTTGGGGATATTAGGAGTATCCGCTTTACTTCAACCACTTCCCGTTCACGCAAGAATTCTGCAATTCGACCAATGGGTCTTGCTTGTAGCGTCGCTATTACTATTTTTGTTTTTGTATACAGGGCGTCGTCTAAGTCGGTTAGAAGGTGGAATACTCTTAGCTACCTACGGTGTTTATGTCGGCTTAAGTTTTACCGCATTCGGTAGTTAACGGTGATATTAGGCATTAATTAATCCTAAATTATCAAAATTTGAAACAATGCCACAAATATAATGCCTAACAAACATATCAAATTGACTCCAAAAATCTGATAAATTTATTACATTTAAATTTCAGGACTAAAGAATATGCCCAAGGCAAGTGAAATCAAGAAAAATGCGGCGATTGACTATAACGGTAAAACCTACATAGTTCGCGACATTGAGCGTTCTGTTCCCCAAGGCCGGGCAGGTGGCAGCCTGTACCGACTGCGTATGTATGATGTTGTCACCAACAGCAAAATTGACGAGACCTTTAAGGACTCGGATATGCTGAATCTTGCCGACCTCATCCGCAGGCCTGTTATGTTTTCTTACATTGACGGCGATGAGTATGTCTTTATGGATACTGAAAACTACACGCCGTACAACCTGAATAAAGATGCTATTGTCGATGAGATCCTTTTCATTGATGAGTCAACAGCGGGTGTTCAGGTCATCATCGTCAACGACGTACCAGTAGCTCTTGACCTGCCAACAAGCGTGGAGCTTGACGTGATGGAAACGGATCCATCAATCAAGGGAGGATCGGCAACGTCAAGAACCAAACCGGCGCTGCTATCGACCGGCGTAACCATTCAAGTTCCTGAGCACATTTCTACTGGTGATAAAATCAGGGTGAATGTGGAAGAACGCAAGTTTATGGGTCGAGCAGACACAAAATAATGGCTTAAGCTATCACGAAAATGGGCATTTATCCTACAACGTTGGCTCTGTTACCCTTTGCTCATTGGGCAACCTGACAATTGAGTTAGTGGAGTATTTCAATACAGCTGATACCATTAGGAAATACCTACAGAGTCAGTCGCAAAATTAAAGGGACTGAATGATTGTCACCCTTTGATTTGCCGAGGAAACATTATGTTAGAAATGATAGATATAGGCATTGATCATTCCGTCGCCTTTCGCATCTCAGGAAAGGTTACTGAAAGTGATATGTCTTTAGTACTGAATGACGCAAAGGAAAAGATTGGGCGTCATGGAGATATTGTTATTCTTGAGCAGATAGATTCATTTGATGGTATTGAGATATCAGCGGTTATCGAAGAGTTTAAATATTTATTCGACGTTGGCGTTTCGGATATCACTAAAGTTGCAGTATTAACTGACAACAAATGGTTGGAAACAATGGTTAACATTGAGGATACATTTTTCAGTACGATTAAAATGAGATGTTTTGCCATCGATGACAGAGACTCGGCCGTAACGTTTTTAAAAAGCCCATAACATAACAAGAGAGATAGTTTTTTTTGCTATTTACGCGTTGAACCGTCTAATTATCTAGGGCTGATGTGATTAAGATGCATCGACAGCATTTTCATAATTAAACGCATTCATAACCTTTCATTGAACCTTCTAACACTCCACACCCTACACCAAAAAGAGACCGCCCCTTGCTAAGTTATAGACATTCCTTTCATGCCGGTAATTTTGCCGACATTATCAAGCACATTGTCTTGGTAGAAATACTTGAGCACCTAACCAAAAAGGAAGCGCCCTTTGAGTATATCGACACACACTCAGGTGCGGGCCTTTATAACCTGAAATCCAATGATGCTCAAAAGCTGCAAGAACACGCTAATGGTATCGCCAAAATAAAATCCAAAGACTTTCCAGAACTGGCACGTTATTTCGAGGTCATCAATACCTTCAATAAATCCGCTGATTTAAACATCTACCCTGGCTCCCCTTCTATCGCCCAGCATTTCCTCCGAAAACAGGATCGAGCTTGGCTGTTTGAACTTCACCCTCAAGACTATGAGTCACTGAGTCGCAATATACGCAGTAACAAAAAAATACGGGGTTCTTGTCAGGATGGATTAACAGGCATGGTGACATTGCTGCCACCCACCAGTCGAAGGGGGCTTGTCCTGATAGACCCCTCCTATGAAATTAAATCCGAATATGATCACGTCATTGATGTGGTAATACAGGCCTACAAAAAGTTTAGCACGGGCACTTATGCCATTTGGTATCCCGTAGTTGATCGACAAAAAATTGATCACATGGAGAAAAAACTCATCCGAAGTGGCATTAAAAACATACAACGTTTTGAGTTGGGTCTTTCTGCTGATTCAGAGGAAAGAGGAATGACTGCGTCAGGTTTGTTTGTTATCAACCCACCTTGGAAACTGTTAGAAAAAATGGACATATTACTTCCCAAGCTTGCACAAAAACTTGGTGAAGGAGACGAGCATTTTTACAAATGCGATATCATCTCGGGGGAGTAAAGCTTAGATAAAATAAATAAAGGGAATAAAAGGAGAAAGATCCATCCCCTTATACGACTTACTTCTTTTATGACTTACTCCTTTTTTCGATTAAGGGCTATTCAGTCAGCCCCCTTAGAAATCCTCAATACCCAAGCCCATTACTGCCTCCGAACCCGCTTTTACCGCTTCGAAGTAACCAGTATTCCGTGACATCACATGTTGAGCAAAGAATTTTGCCGTCATCACTTTATTGTCATTAAAACGGGTATTGCCCTCGCCCGCTGTCTTTAAATGGGTCGCAGCCACTGCACTTTTTACCAACATGGCTCCAGCAACGGTAGCACCCATTAACATCAGCATGTTATAGGCAGAAGCACTGAGCACGGTCCAATCTTCCGCTGCGCCCGTCAATATCGTATTTGTAGCTTCTTTGCAGGCGACTAGAGAGGTTTCCAGAATGTCAGCAATGTCTAACAGGCCAGCCGCTTTAGCCTCGACAACCACCTGAGTTAAATCTTCAAGCAGCTCCATTGCCGATTGGCCCTTATCTCGAGCCAATTTACGACCCACCAGATCAAGACCTTGAATGCCGTTGGTACCTTCATAAATAGGTAGAATACGGGCATCTCTTAAATGCTGCGCGGCACCCGTTTCTTCTATAAAACCCATGCCACCGTGCACTTGCACCCCCAGAGAGGTGACTTCCATACCAATTTCAGTACACCAGCCTTTTACCAGCGGCGTCAGTAAATCAACCCGGCGCTGGTGGTAAGCGGCCTGCTCTTTATCTTCTAGCTTGTGAACATAGTCTTCATGGGCTAACGATAAATAGGCCAATGCCCTCCCGCCTTCAGTTAATGAACGCATGAGCATCAGCATACGACGCACATCGGGATGATGAATAATGGTGGCTTGTTTATTGCCCGGCACACTACCCTGTACTCGCTCTTTGGCGAAGGCTACCGCCTGCTGATAGGCCCGCTCACTGATAGAGACCCCTTGTAAACCAACAGCTAAGCGAGCTTCGTTCATCATGGCGAACATATAGACCAAGCCCTGATTCTCCTCGCCCACCAGATAACCCACAGCTCCGCCGTTATCACCGAAGGATAGCGAGCAGGTTGGACTGGCATGAATCCCCAGCTTGTGTTCCACACCGACACAGCGAACATCATTACGCTCACCGGCACTACCATCTTCATTAATCAGAAATTTGGGGACCACAAACAAGGAAATACCTTTAACACCCTCTGGTGCATCTGGGGTGCGAGCCAGTACCAGATGGATAATATTGTCGGTGTAATCGTGGTCACCCCAGGTAATAAAAATTTTCTGGCCACTGAGTAAGTAGTGGTCCTCTGTTGGTACGGCTTTTGTGCGAACGGCGGCGAGATCCGAACCGGCCTGAGGCTCGGTGAGGTTCATGGTTCCTGTCCACGAACCTGAAATCAAATTATTTAAATAGGTTTTTTTTTGTTCATCACTGCCATAGAGCGTCAGTGCGGTAACGACCCCTTTGGTCAGCATGGGACACAAACTGAACGCCATATTGGCAGATTGAGACATTTCGTCGACAGCAATGGATAATAGAGCAGGCAATCCCTGTCCACCGAACGCAACATCGCCGGTTAACCCCGGCCAGCCAGCCTGTACAATTTGCTGGTAAATACCATCCAGTGCGGGTGCAGTGATGACCTTGTCACCCTCAAGCCTTGATCCCTGGGAATCAGCCACTTGGTTGGTGGGTGCCAAGACTTCACCATAAAAACGAGCCGCTTCTTCTAGAATAGCGTCCACCATATCCGGTGTTGCCTCTTCGTAACCCGGAAGTTTTGCAATACTCTCTATATCCAGCACATTATTGAGCAGGAACTTCATGTCATCGATAGGTGCGTTGTAGATGGTCATACCCTAATTCCCATTAGCAATCTGTTGTTATCCTGATATAAAACCATATCAGACAAAGAAATGTCGCTGTTTCAGGACAAAACATTATGGAATTTGTGACTCAAAGGTACCCATATTACATAACGGAGATGGCGCAACAAATATTCCACCATAGGTTAAGAAGCACTTAACTGGTGCTGGCTTCTACGCCGTTAATCAGCCGGGAGAAGGTCTGGGGGTCAGCCAAATGCCCTGTGTCGTCCAAAGCAGGATATTCCAGTCCTCTTTCTCGACAGATACGGGCTATAACTGGCTGACACCACTCAAAGAGCAAGGTTTGATATTCATCTTGGGGTAAATGGCAACGGTCATACATGCCCGCCTCACTTCGCTGGCGTTGCGCCTCGGCCAAAATAATGGCGCAAGCCGCTGAGACATTAAAAGACTCGGCCATGCCCATCATAGGAATAATGACAGTGCCATCTAGCCGACTATAGGCACTGTCACTCACCCCCCACTTTTCTGCGCCCAATAACAATGCCGTCGGCCGAGTGTAGTCAACCTCACGATAATCTACGGCATGTTCATCAAAATGTGCTGCCACAATCTGGAGACCCCGCTGCTGAAGATTTTCGATGGGAATGACGATGTTGTTATGGACTATTGTTTTAACCCATTTATGAGCACCCAGGGAGGTGCCGGTGTGGGGCCGATATACTCCCTTTTCATACACTGAATGGACCTGATGTATTCCTACCGCATCTGCCGTTCGAGTAATCGCCGATAAATTCTGTCCTTTATGAACCTGATCGGTAATCACGGTTAAATCGGTCTGGCGACTATTGAGGACTTTCAGTATTTTTTCGTAACGTGCTGGCGTCATCCGCGCATTATGTCAGAGAGCACAAAAATCAAAAACCATCTACTAATCGAAAATATCTTCCACTGAACCGTTAACAAGGTAGTAAACCTTGATCGCCTACCCATTTAGATGCAAATTAACAATAAAGCATCGACACCCAACAGGGAGATCCGTTTTGACCAACTACTTACACAATAAAGCACTGTGGCAACAAGTAGAGACAGTCACTGACTCAGCCCTTGCCTGCGGTGCTCTCCAATCCATCCCCACCCACTGCGAAACAAGGGAAATTCCTTTCAGTGAAAGTGCGTGTGGTGACAACCTGATGTGTTTTCAAATAAGAGTAGTGGAAAACCTGGTTCGGAAATCAAAAGAAGTACAGCAGAGAGCAAAACAAACGCCCAACCCAAAAGATTTTGACCCATTTCTACCCTATGACCCAGCCCTGTATGTGGGCGAACTGACAGACCATTACCGCTGTCTGTTAAATAAATTCAACGTGATTGATCACCACATATTAATGGTGACTAAGCAGTTTTTGCCGCAACAAACTGCCCTGAACACGGAAGACTTTCTGGCCGCTCAAATTTGTCTCCAAGCTCAGGATGGTTTGGTCTTCTATAATGGAGGCCCAATAGCCGGAGCTAGTGTGGAGCATAAGCATCTACAAATGATCCCCCTCCCCCTATCATCAACAACCATCTTCCCCTTTGCAGACTTGTTCTCTCAGCTCACTCTACGCGAGGGAATTTGTACTGAGATGCCCCTGTCTTTTAGGCACAGAATAATGCCGACAAAATGTCCTACTTCAACACCCTATAACCAGCTAAAAACATTTGCCGAGGAAAATTGTCGAGGCTACTACCATTTACTGAAAAGCCTGAACCTTACGATGGACCGCAATGGATATATGCCTCCCCATAATATGCTGATGACCAGAGACTATCTCTGGGTGATTCCTCGCACTCAAGAGAGCCACCAAGGGCTCACTATCAATGCTCTAGGTTTTGCCGGTATGCTCCTAGTTAAGAATGAGACACAGCTAAAACTTTTAGATGATATTGGATGCCATGAGCTATTAAAGGCTGTCACCCTGTAACAAAGGCGATAGCAATTCTTATCAGCTCCATCTGCATTTTTTGTATGAATCTCCCTTGAACTAAAAAAAATCATCCCTATCTAAAATCTGAGCATTTAGTTCTTGGTATGTTTATATGAGAACGTTTCCTATAGCTATAACAAGAGTGTATGAACAATGTTTTTTTCAGTGAACTTTTCGGTGTACTATGCACATCCGCTGAGCTTTACGCGCGCTCTGACAGGGATAGACACGTCTCTCATACCAAAGACTAATATTGATACTGATGCCCTGTATTTATAACTAAAAATTTTCACAACCGGAGGACACCATGCTGGAAGTCAGGCAGTTGACAAGGTTGTATGGCGATTTTAAAGCCGTTGATAATGTCAGCTTCAAAATAAAAAAAGGTGAGATTGTTGGTTTACTGGGCCATAACGGTGCTGGTAAAACGACGATCATGAAAATGCTCAGTGGTTTTATTGAAGCGAACCATGGCTCTATCTTTATTGACGATATCAACCTTCAGCAAGATCCTAAAAAGGCACAGAGGTATCTCGGTTATTTACCAGAGAACCTGCCCATTTATCCTGAAATGATTGTGGCCGATTACCTCGATTATATTAGTGAAATGAAAGGTATTAGGGGTGATGAAAAAATATCAGAGATAAGGCGTGTTATTCAGGCAACGGATATCGTGCCTAAGCTGCTATCCCCCATATCGACCCTGTCTCGCGGCTATAAACAACGTGTCGGTGTCGCACAAGCCATTTTGGGAAGGCCCAAACTATTGATTCTGGATGAGCCGACAAATGGCCTAGACCCTACACAAACACAACTTATTAGGGCTTTGATCCGAAACCTTGCCAACGATGCGACAGTCATTCTATCTACCCACATCATGCAGGAAGTGGATGCCCTCTGTGACCGGGCACTGATTATTCGCAATGGCAAACTGGCTGTCGATGCACAACTAGAAAAGCTTAGAGAAAGTAACCATTTGCTGTTGTCGACCTCATTACCAACAGACAAGCTCACGGCGTTATTACAACCACTCAGCGCTGTCGTGAAGGTAGAAGAAATATCCGCAGATCAATCTGACGCGAAGCCCTCTGTTTATCGTTACCGGCTAAGCGTAAAAGAGATGAGTGATCATTTTGCTCTCTGCGGAGAAATTGCCAATTTCATTGTTGCTTCTGGTGCTACGTTATACGCCATTAGCCAGGAGCATCGTGACCTGGAAACACTGTTTAGGGAGGTCAATGAAAATCCTGTGGAAGCAATTGATGAGGAGGTTCAAAATGCAGCCTAAAGCCAAACACCTACCAGTGATTCGTCGTATTGCAGCGAAAGAAATTACCCTGTTTTTTGCATCACCCATTGCCTACTTATTCTTGGCAACATTCGCGGCTATTTCTTTATTTGTGTTCTTCTGGGGAGAATCCTACTTCTCAAGAAATATCGCAGATATTCGCCCACTATTTGAGTGGATGCCGGTATTACTGGTATTTCTCACCAGCACACTGACGATGCGTCTGTGGAGTGAAGAACGTAGAACCGGGACTCTGGAACATATTCTTACCCAGCCACTACCTTTATGGCACTTTGTCGCCGGTAAATTTTTAGGCTGCCTAGTGTTACTCGCTATTGCCCTGATTATTACCATACCGCTTCCTATCACCGTTTCACAAATGGGAGAACTGGACTGGGGTCCTATTTGGACGGGATATCTGGCCGCTTTTTTATTAGGTGCCGCCTACCTATCTATCGGTTTGTATGTCTCAGCCAAAAGTGACAACCAAATCGTCAGCCTTATTTGTGCTGTCGCCTTATCTGGTCTGTTCTATTTAATCGGAACTACCACGATCACTGATTTTTTTGGCAACCAGGCCGGGGAGTGGTTTAGATTATTTGGCACGGGTTCACGGTTTGACTCAATAACCCGTGGTGTCATTGATATCAGGGATCTCTATTACTACTTCAGTATCATTTTTGTGTTCCTCTCCCTCAACATATTCACCTTGGAGAGAGAACGCTGGGCTGAACATACCTCTACACCTCGCCACAGGACTTGGCGTATCGTCACTGCATTGGCCATTATCAATGTCATTGGTGTCAACTTGTGGCTCGGACAGGTAACGTCACTTCGTATAGATACCACTGAAGGTAGCCAGTACTCTATCTCTGCTTCTACCAAAGACTATTTAAGCCAGTTACAGGAGCCACTGCTGATTCGGGGCTATTTCAGCGGTAAAACCCACCCCATGTTGGCACCTCTGGTTCCCCAGATAAAAGATTTGATACACGAATATGAAATTGCCAGTCGAGGAAAAGTACGGATTGAGTTTGTCGATCCTATTACCAATCTCGAATTGGAGGAAGAAGCCAATCAAAAATACGGTGTTAGGCCTATTCCCCTCCAAGTAGCTGACCGCTATCAATCTGCCATTGTAAATTCTTACTTCCACATTCTGATCAATTATGGCGATGAGTTTGAAGTGTTGGATTTCCAAGACTTAATTGAAACCAAGGCACAGGGCGACAAAGATTTTCAAATCAAACTGCGTAACCCTGAATACGACCTGACCCGGAGTATCAAAAAGGTGTTAAACAGCTACCGCAGTGGTGGGAATCTGTTTGAGACCATTAAAGGTGAACTCACTTTTAATGCCTATATTTCTACTGACGCCCTACTTCCCGATGATTTGATCGCTCATAAAAAAGATATCATCGAAGTGGCCAATGCCTTAGCTGAAGATTCCAACGGTCGCTTTAAAGTCAATGTTATTGACCCCTATGCGGGCAACAGCGCTGTGGCCAAAAAGCTAACCCATGAATATGGACTCAAGCCACTCTCAACCGACAGAAGGTTTGGTGGTGATTTCTTCTATTTCCATCTGATTCTGGAAAAAGATGATATGGCCATTCAGATACCACTGGAAGATAAGAGCAAGCTCAGTTTTGAGCGCAACCTCAAGGCTGCAGTGAAGCGCTTTGGTAAAGGGTTTATTAAAACCATTGGCTTAGTTAAACCACAAGATGACCCTAAACTGGAACAAATCGGCATCGCTGTACCACAATTTAATCAGTTGGCAGCATTTCTTGGTACAGACCTCAACATCCGAGATGAAGATGTCAGTGATGGTAATGTTTCTGGTGATATAGATATTCTGTTAGTCGCAGCACCGAACGCTATGGGCCCGAAAGAAATCTTTGCCATCGATCAATTTCTGATGAAAGGCGGTTCCGTTATTGCCATGTCCTCCCCTTACACCATGACATTAGGACAAGGTGGACTAGGATTGGCCAAGCTCGAGGGTGAATTCAAAGACTGGTTAAGACATAACGGTCTCGACATGGAAGACAAGCTTGTGCTTGATATGCAAAACAAAGCATTTCCTTTGCCTGTTATGCGTAATGCGGGTGGTCATCAAGTACAGGAAGTCAGAATGATCGAATACCCCTACTTCGCTGATGTAAGAAGTAAAGGTTTCAATCAGGAAAACCCTATCACCGCCAACTTGGCACAAATGACCATGACCTGGAGTTCACCCATCAGTGTTGATCCCGAAAAAAACAGCAACAGGACTGTAACTGAGTTACTACACAGTTCTGATAATTCGTGGCTTTCGGATAACACTGAAATCATGCCGGAAATTGATGATCAAGGCATGACCTCATTCCGCCGCGAAGGTGAGCTTAGTTCACACTTATTGGGCGTTATCAGTGAAGGAGAATTCACCTCTTATTTTACTGGAAAAGCATCGCCTTTAAACACAGAGGAAGCCGGTGACAGCACATCCAATGTGATAGAAAAATCACCGACTTCAGCTCAAATTATTTTGTTTAGCTCCAATGATTTCCTGAGAGATCAGACATTAACCATTGCGAACTCAGCTGTTGGTAGTGAATACCGTGGAAGTTTGGAGCTTATTGCCAACACTGTGGACTGGGCGCTGGAGGATGCCGGTCTTCTCAGTATTCGTTCTCGCGGACACTTCAACCGTACCCTGCCGCCCATGGAGCATGATACCCAGCTGTTCTGGGAATACCTTAACTATGGGTTGATCATTGCCGCTCTGATAATCATTGCACTAATACGAAAAATTCGTCAGAAGTCACGGCAACAACGCTACTTAACTCAGCTGGCTAATTAAGGGAGAGCTCCAATGAAAAAGCTAAAATTCTGGCTTACAAGCCTTTTGCTCCTTCAAGTGTTGCTCGCTACTGCGCTGCTATGGAATAACCAAAGGGAGATGATCAAAAATCAGCCAAAACCTTTGCTCAACATTGATTGGAAAACTGTTGATAAGCTCACCATTGAGGATACAAGTGGCGGTATCACACTGGTTAAAAATGACCAATCATGGTCTCTTTCCAATCAACAATTACCCGCCAGCAATGAAGACATCAATGAGTTTTTTCATCAGCTGAAAGCACTAAAAACGGGCTGGCCTGTCGCCACCCTGAGTAGTAGCCACAAACGGTTTGAGGTGTCAGATGACAAGTTTGTGAGACGTCTTCACTTATACAGCAAGGGCAAGGTCATCGGTAAGTTGTTTTTTGGTAGCTCTATCGGTCTACGTCAGTCTAATGTCCGTAGAGATGGAGATGATTCTATCTACAATGCTCAACTCGACACTCTCGATATTAGTGCCAATCCAGAGATCTGGTTCGATAAATCCCTGCTCGCCGCCAGTGACATCAGTGCCATTAAAGGGCCTGATTACAATCTTAAAAGAAACGGCGCCACCTGGGGATTTAATCGTTCTGGACCCTCTATTTTCCTCGGCAACAGTAAGCAAGGGCGGCTTAATCAAGACAAAGTAGATGAATTAACAGGGGCACTTGCTAATCTCCCTATTCTGAAAATCTCTTCGTTGAAACCAGATTTAAATGCAGAGGGGACAGAGAAAGTAAAAATAGAGGTCACTGACGATAAAGGTAGTTGGATTTACCACTTTATCAAAGCGGGTGATAACTATTATGTAAGCCGTAATGACAGAGAGGAACTGTTCACTCTGGATAAAACAGTTTACGAAAAAATTGCCGCGGTGAAACAATCTGAACTGATCTTTGCCAAACCCACCCCCCCTGCTCCAGATGAAAGCATTCAATAACTGGGGTTAAAAAAGACCGAAAAAGCCTGGCACTCACGATGTCGGGCTTTTTTTCGTCTTATTGACAATGAGAAAGGAATAACTGCTCGTAATTATGTGACGTGACTTCAGCTACCTCCTCATAAGTAATGCCTTTTATCTCAGCCACTGCCTTCGCTACTTCTAACACATACTGAGGCTCATTTTGCTTTCCCCTATGAGGAACAGGAGCGAGCCAAGGAGCATCTGTTTCTACCAACATCCGTTCCAAAGGCACTTTTTTAACCACCTCTCTTAAAACCGAGGCATTGCGAAAAGTGATAATGCCGGAAAAAGAAAGGTAGAAATTAAGCGCCAAGGCATCACGCGCCATGTCCCATGTTTCGGTAAAGCAATGGAGGACACCCGCAGAAGTTGTATTCGCATGATCACGTAGAATGGACATCGTTTCTGCCCGTGCTTCTCGGGTGTGAACGATCACAGGCTTCAGCAGCTGACTGGCAGCCTTCAGATGACGAATAAAGCTTTCCTGCTGCCACTCTGCCGAATCACTATCATAGTAGTTATCCAGCCCCGTCTCACCAATAGCAACCACTTTAGAGTGGCGACCCAGTTCAACCAGCTCAGAAATCTCTGGCATAGCCGGTCTAGTTTCCTGTAATGGGTGCACACCAACAGAGACCATTACATCATCAAACTCTGCTGTTAACTCGAGAAGTTTTCTGGATGAATCTAAGTCGACGCCCACGCTCAAGAAACGATGGACACCGCGACTTCGTGCAGCTTGAAGCAAGTTTTCGAGAGAGTTGTCATGGTCTGTCAAATCCAGATGATCGAGATGACAATGGGAATCCACCAACACGATTTGGCATTCCTTGTATATCTATGGGGTTATATCGTACCGCTACGTCTTAATCTGGCAGACGCTTATGTCTTAGAACGACAACAGTTTGGAGCTAACCGGATGTCATTTACATAGTATTGGTTGGTTTATCAGATTCCATCATACCCGCCAAATAAGTCTCGAATTTGGCTTGTATGTCACCATGCTTTTCGCTGAGTTGAATACCAACACCTTCACGTCGGTTTCCACCCATCCCCTTGGGGGTTACCCACACGACTTTACCTGTGAGAGGAATACGCCCTGGCTCATCGATCAAATCAAGAAGCAAGAAAACCTCATCCCCCAACATGTAGCTTTTGCGTGTGGCAATAAACAGTCCACCATTTTTAACGAAGGACATATAGGCAACATAAAGTGCCTGAGGATCTTTAATTGAAAGATTCAGAATCCCGTTTCGAACACCACCACCAAACGTCTCCATCTCAATAATCAACCCTATAAAATTTTCACAAGTTTACTATAGCAAGCTCTCCACCTTCCAGTGCTTGGAAAGCAAGGAACAAAAATACTCTCTTCACAACACCGATTGCGATGAAAAATGTTTGAAAAAAAAGCTAGTTAATAGCCCTTTCATTATTTATCACGACTTCTTTGTGTTTCGTGTTGAAAATAGTTGCTGCCAGTTAAGTAATAACTCTTCCCAAAGTAACAGTAAATTTGGGTTTGCTGTGCTCTGCGCCAGCCTTTTAGCCTGAGTCAATCTATCCATATAGCGAAAAATCAAACGCTGTGAAATATTATTCTGTCCTGATCGAGACCCTTTAGCTTCTTCAGCCAAGAGGCTATAGAGCCAATCCAAGGCTACCTGAGGATCATTTTCTTGGCATGTTTCCGCCACACTTAAGGCTGAAATCCGCTGGGCAGACAGATCCTTAATCAAACCCTCAAATTTTCGCCTACGCTCGAGAAGGTCTGTTTCAAGTAGCTGTAAAGCTAGGAGAGGACGGCCATTGGCATACTGTAGAAGCTCTTCTATATCCTCTTGTTGCCCTGCTATCTGAGCCAACCATGGCCGGACTTCTGAAGCAGAAGGCACAGGAAATTTTATCATCCGACAACGGCTTCTTATGGTCGCTGATAACCTAGTCGGCTCATGGCTAACCAACAACAACAGCGTACGCGGGCCAGGCTCTTCAAGGTTTTTTAATAAGGCATTGGCAGCATTGATATTCATTGATTCCGCCGGGTGAATAATCGCTACTTTCCAACCACCCTGCTGTGACGTTTTGGCAACAAAATCGCCCAACTCTCGAATGCTATCAATGCGAATGGCCTTGCCCTGTTCTTCAGGTTCTATTTTGACCATATCAGGGTGATTTCCAGAAGACACCAGGTGGCATGACTTACACTGACCACAGGCATAGCCTCCAACCGGCTCTATGCACAATAGGCTCTGCGCCAAAGATAAAGCAAATTGATGCTTACCAATATGCCTTGAACCAACCAGACTCAGCGCATGTGGCAGTCGTTTCTGTTCTATTTGCAAACTAAGTTGCTGCCACTGCGTTTTCTGCCAAGGGTAATGCATCGCTACTGTCTGCTGAGCAGGCTTGCTCATGCCAGCCTTACTCATGTATTGCTCTCCAAAACACGTACAAACTCAGCTAAGACACTTTGAATATCTATCTGCACGTTCTCCAAGCTTTGGGAGGCATCTATCAGGCGATACTGTTGAGGCACTGATTTAGCTCTAGAGAGATAACAGTTTCTAACTTTTTCAAAGAATTTCAACTTCTCTTGTTCAAAGCGGTCAGGCTCACTACGATTTCTCGCACGCTCGAGCCCTTGAAATACAGGAATATCAAGTAGCAACGTCATATCAGGACGTAAATCCCCTTGAACCAGATTTTCCAGAAGTGCTATTTTTTCCATGGCGACACCTCGCCCTCCGCCCTGGTAGGCATAAGTCGCATCTGTAAAGCGATCACAGAGTACCCATCTCCCCCGATTCAACGCTGGCAGAATCACCTCAGCCAAATGCTGAGCACGAGCGGCAAACATCATCAACAGCTCTGTATTCTCATTGACGGTCTCTTCACGTCGACTCAGCAATAATTCTCTTATCCCCTCTGCCAGTGGTGTACCACCTGGTTCCCGAGTTGTTATATGCTCAATTCCCTGTTGATCCAGCCATTGCTTGATAAAAGCAATGTTGGTGGTTTTACCCACGCCCTCAACACCTTCAACAGTAATAAATTTTCCTGCTTTCATGTTCATACTAACCTTCAGGACTGGAACGATAGTTTGACTTTCGCTTGAGTTGGTAACGTCGTACTGCCTTCAAATGCTCTTCCAGTGTTGCAGAAAAAAAGTGGCTGCCATCTCCTTTGGCAACAAAATAAAGGGTATCGCCCTCTAGTGGGTGAAGTGCCGCATGAACAGCTTCCCGTCCCGGCATAGCAATAGGTGTTGGCGGCAAGCCCTTAATCATATAGGTGTTGTAGGCTGTAGGCTGTTTTAAATGACGACGAGTGATATTACCCTGGTACTGATCACCCAGACCATAAATAACCGTAGGGTCAGTTTGTAACCGCATACCCTTTTTTAAACGCCGAACAAACACACCCGCTATCTCACCGCGCTCAGAACCAACACCTGTTTCCTTCTCTACAATTGAGGCTAGAATCAACGCCTCATAGGCTGAGTTATAGGGCAGGTCAGCTGCTTTATTTCGCCACTCTTCTTCAAGAATTTCACGCATACGAGTATGAGCCCGCATAAGAATATCCCGATCACTGTCACCTGAGCTATAGAGATACGTATCAGGGAAAAACCAACCCTCTGGGTGCTCAATATTAAGCCCCAAATGCTGTATTATTTCGTTGTTACTCAAACCAGTTAGCTGGTGAATCAGCTTTGATTGGCTCGCCAATAACGGCAACCACTCGCTAAAGCGCAACCCCTCTGGAACGGTGAGCTGATACTGAACAACCTTTCCTGTCATCAATAGTTCAAGTAATTCTCTTGGTGTATCACCCGTATCAAACTGGTATTCACCCACCCGGATAGCTGTTTGGTGAGTAAGGCGTGCATAGGCAACAAACAATCTTGGCCGAGTCAGTAGGCCTTGGTCGGCCAACTGAGTAGAGACTGTTGTTAGATTCGCACCACTCGGCACAATCATTATCTGTGTTTCTTTTTTTTCTGACAATGGCGTATTCAGGTACGTTTCAAGATACCAATAACCGGCTAAAGCACTCAATGTAACCAGAAGAACCCCTAACAATAGAATCCTAGATATCACCCGTAGCATGGAAGTTCCTTGTACAACATTCCTTGTACCTTTAGGGTATTTTTTCCCAAAGACCATTCGCCTTGCCCTTCAAGAGACACCACAGGCCATATCCCCACAATAGAATTACAAATAAATACTTCTTCAGCAGACAACAACTGATCAATGGAAATATTCGTTTCCATCACTTGGAATGAACAACGAGGTAGTAATTCTTCCAGAAGGTACTGACGCATGACCCCAGACACCCCGCACTGATCCAAGTTTGGGGTTATCCATAAGCCGTGTTGATAGATAAAAATATTACTACTTACACCCTCAACAACATTACCTTGCTGATCTTGCATCAAGCCCTCGGCAAAATCATCCTGCCACTCAGCTCGAGCCATTACCTGATCGAGTCGATTAAGATGTTTAATACCGGCTAAAGCGGGTGAATGGGGCAATTGATGTTGACAGTATTTTAAGTCAATACCTTGCTGACGACGGAAGGCGTCACAATCTACAAATGGAAACCACTGCAACACATAGGTGGGCTTTACAGCGGTAGCGCGGTAATAACCTCGCCCACCACAACCGGCTGTCACAATAATTTTTATAATGCCATCGGCAGGGCTGGCTTCCACTAATTGCTGAATATAATGTTCAAGCAATGATTGATCTATCGCCAACCCAAGCGTGTCGGCCCCGCTGATTAAGCGAGACAGGTGATAGCGTAACAGAGGTGCAGATCTGTCGACTAATCTGATCGTTTCAAATAATCCATGACCATAGGCCAAACCACGATCTTGTGCCGCAACAGTACTGGTCTGTTCACCATTCAAAAAACAAAGATATTCACTTTCACTCATGGTGAGGAATTAAACCAAATATAAGAGAAAAATTCAGACATAAAAAAGGCCGCTCTATTCGAGCGGCCTTTTTGGGTCAGTTACCTAGCAGCAATTAACCGAGGTTAGCATTGATATAATCAATCGCATTCTGAACTGTGGCGATTTTTTCAGCTTCTTCATCAGGGATTTCAGTATCGAATTCCTCTTCCAAAGCCATGATCAGCTCAACAGTATCAAGGGAATCTGCACCCAGATCTTCTACAAAAGAAGAAGATGCTTTAACGTCATCTTCTTTAACACCTAGTTGTTCAGCAACCATTTTAGCTACGCGTTCTTCGATGCTGCTCATGATATATGTTCTCTCCTATTTCTTAAAAAGAATCCTGTTATCCGGTTGCTACTGCTCACCCAACAACAAAAATTTTTATTATCGACTTACTTCAGGCGCGCATTTTACCTCGAAATAACAGCTTGTGTAACCGCTTTCGACAAAATGATTATTTCTCAATAAAATACAATACGTTACGACATATACATGCCGCCATTAACATGGATATTCTCACCGGTAATATACGCCCCACTATCACCAGCAAGGAAATCCACAACGGCCGCAATCTCTTCTGGTTCACCTAAACGACCCAGTGGAACTTGTGACAAAATTCTCTCCCTGCTGGCCTCTGGCAGCTCTTTTGTCATATCTGTATCAATAAATCCGGGAGAAACCGCATTCACCGTAATATTCCGTGGACCAAGCTCTTTTGCCAGAGAGCGAGTAAAACCACCAACGCCCGCTTTCGTAGCGCAGTAATTAGTTTGCCCGGCATTACCCATAGCACCGACCACTGAGCTAATATTGATAATACGTCCCCAGCGAGCCTTCGTCATGCCACGCAAACAGGCTTTAGAGAGACGGTAGATAGAATTAAGATTGGTATCGATGACATCAAACCATTCGTCGTCCTTCATCCGCATCAAAATATTATCTTTAGTAATACCCGCATTATTCACCAAGATCAAAGGCGCACCATATTCAGCGTTAACCGTTTTCATCAATTCATCAATAGACTCCTGGCTGGCCACATTCAACACCATGCCCCGCCCTTTAATGCCATTCTCTATGAAACGTGCAGAAATTTTTTCTGCACCTGATTCGGATGTTGCAGTGGCAATAACAGTGGCACCCTTGGCACCTAAACTATCGGCAATTGCTGCTCCAATACCTCTGCTCGCACCCGTTACCAGTACAACCTTATCTTGTAAACTCATGCTCTTCTCCTAATAATTTATAAAACCGCCTGCAGGGGTTTTATATTCAGACTAACAAAGTACTTTTATGCTTCTATCAGGGCTTTTTCCAAGCTGGCAACATCTTCAGTGGCTAATGTGACCAACGAACTTTCAATACGTTTACACAAACCACTCAGCACTTTACCTGCACCACATTCAACAATGGTCTCAATGCCATTTGTTCTCAGTGTATTGACACAATCCACCCACAAAACTGGGCTACAAATTTGATCAATCATTAATTGCTTAATTTTTTCCGGATCAGATTCAGTATTAGCGTGTACATTGTGAACCACCAATGTGTTGGGTGCAGAAAATTCTGTGGCTATTATTTCAGCAGCTAATCTATCCGCCGCTGGTTGCATCAAATTTGTATGAAATGGCGCACTCACAGGTAAAGGTAATGCACGCTTGGCTCCCGCTTCTTTACAGCCTTCAATTGCTCGATCAACGGCACTCGCATTGCCCGCAATGACAACTTGACCCGGAGAATTAAAATTCACAGCCGCCACCTCTTCTCCCTGACATGCGTCAACACAGATAGACTTAATGGCTTCATCATCCAAGCCGATAATAGCCGCCATCGCGCCTTCACCCTTTGGCACAGCTTCCTGCATATAAGCACCACGATTTCGTACTAAACGCACGGCATCCTTAAATGCAACAACACCAGCACAAACCAATGCAGACCATTCACCCAAGCTGTGTCCAGCCATCAAAACTGGCTGTACACCACCCTCTTGCTGCCAAACCCGCCATACCGACACACTGGCCGTTAACAATAGTGGCTGGGTACGCTCAGTGAGAGTAATGTCCTCTTGAGTACCATTTTGCACCAAGTCCCAAAGATCATAACCTAACACCTCAGAGGCTTCGGCAAATGTATCTGTAATCGTTTGGTATTTTTCAGCCAACTCAGAGAGCATGCCGATTTTTTGTGAACCCTGACCAGGGAAAACAAACGCTAAGGTCTTATTCACAGCAGAATTTTCCATTAGTTACCTCAAATTCATTGTTCTTTATTAACTCGTTTTTCTTTAAACCGTGCTATTTATTCATTGGCCAAGTTAGCCAATCGTTCTTCTATCAGTAAGGGCAGGTCACGCTCAGCCTCATTGATGGCCACAGCCAAAGCGCGGGAAAAACCATTTTTTGATGCCCCGCCATGGCTTTTGACCACAACACCTCTAAGCCCTAACAAACTAGCACCGTTATACTCAGAGGGATCAACTGTTCGCTGGAGTTTTTTTAATGCAGCCTGAGCTAGGTACGCACCTATTTTTGCCAATAAACTCTCAGACAGGGTTTGCTTTAAAAAATGCTGGAGCATCAGAGCTACGCCTTCACTGGTTTTTAATGCCACATTGCCACTAAAACCATCACATACCACAATATCTGCCGCACCCATGAAGAGAGCATCACCCTCCACAAAACCAACATAATGTATCTCACTGTCTGCTTTTAGCAATTCAGCTGCATCGAGGATCTCCTGACGACCCTTGATATCTTCAACACCAATATTCAACAGGCCGACTGAAGGTCTCTTATTATCATCAATCACCATAGCGGCTTTAGAAGCCATCATGCCAAATTGATAAAGCTGCTCTCCAGAACAAATGACGTTAGCACCTAAATCCAGTAAATAGGTATGACCTATAACTGAGGGCACTTTAGTACAGATAGCAGGTCGGCTAATACCCGGTAACGTACCAAGTTGAAGTAGAGACATAGCCATTAACGCACCGGTATTGCCAGCACTCACACAAGCATTAGCTTCACCATCGGCGACGAGCTTTAATGCTTGCCACATAGAAGAATCACGCTTATTGCGTACGGCAGAAGATGGTTTCTCTTCCATCGAAACAGATTCCGAGCAGTGCTGTATACGATAACGACTGGCACTAATACCGCTAGAATTGACTAAATATTGCTGAATTTGATGTGTGTCGCCGAGGAGAACAACGTTTAAAGAAGGGTGTTGGCGCAGAATATCGAGAGTCGCAGGTACCGTGGTGCGGGGACCGGAGTCCCCACCCATGGTGTCAATGGCGAGACACAGAGAGTCAGCCAAAGATAAATACTTTCAGCCTGAAGAAACGTTAGTCTTCGGCGATATCAATGACTTTCTTGCCACGGTAGAAACCGTCAGCAGAAATATGATGACGGTAGTGTTTTTCACCGCTTACTGGATCAGTTGATAGAGTTGGTCCAATCAATGCGTCATGTGAACGGCGCATACCACGTCTGGAACGAGTTTTGCGGCTCTTTTGTACGGCCATGTGCTACTCCTGATAAAACAGTCTGTTAATTGTCGGAACCACTACTTCTAAGTTGTTCCAAAATACTAAAAGGGTTATCAACCGGCGTGCTTTCCTCAATTTCCTCATGAGTTGAGTAACTGGGTGTGGCACTACACTGATCCTCTGGATGATAAATTACAAATGGCAGTACCAGTAGTAATTCATCTTCCACAAGAGCGGCGATATCTCCCGCCTCTTCTTCCACTATCCACGGTTCCAAGTCCCGGGGAAGCGACTTTGCTTGATCCTCAGACCAGACGATACCAAGTACCGTATCACACGCCAAAGGGAGCAACATGGGCTCCAAACAACGATGACAGGCTATTTGTATCGTAGTAGATGCATTTACATGCACCACCTTGCGACCCCGTTCTTCCGTATTAAAACTCAAAGTAGCCATGATAGGCTCACTGATTTTTAATACTGCCGTAGTGAGTCGTCCACATAAATCAGGAGCAACTTCACCAACCAGAGTCACACCCTGATTCACTAATCGCCGGGGTTCTACAACCTGCGGCAAAACGTTTCTCTGAGGGGGTGTCAACATAGGCGCGCAATAATAGTGATACAGCCTTGATCTGTCAAAGAAAACTTCCCAAAAATACAGGACTTCAGGGCAATTTGCTGGTCTATTTTTCCATAGCTATTTAACCACACACACCACACCAGCAAGAACGCCCACCTAAGCGTCCACTCAAGCCACCGTAAAAATCTGTATATAATGTGACACCGGCCTTATAAATCCAGCCCCTGCTTCTACATTGGGGCTAATCGTATGAAGAACCATCATGCTTAAACTTGTGCTCGCATCTTCATCCCAATACCGCAAAGGATTACTCGAACGGTTACAACTCCCCTTTCAAAGCAAGTCACCGGATATTGACGAAACCCGTCATGTCGGAGAATCACCGGAAAACCTAGTAAAGCGACTATCGGAAGAAAAAGCGCGAGCTCTGGCAACAGATTTCCCCCAACATTTGATTATAGGATCTGACCAGGTGGCTGTACTGGATTCTCTCCCATTAGATAAAACCGGCTATGAAACAGACATTCTGACCAAGCCTGGGTGTTATAAAGCAGCTTTTGAGCAACTCAAATCACAATCCGGTAAACGAGTGACCTTTCTAACCGGCTTAGCCCTACTGAATAGTGAAATCAATGCTGTAGAGGTAGATGTTGCTGTAACAGAGGTTGTATTTCGACAGCTCACTGACAAAGAAATAGACAGCTACCTACGCAAAGACACACCCTATGATTGTGCCGGCAGCTTTAAAAGTGAAGGTTTGGGTATCACATTATTCGAAGGTATCTATGGTAGCGACCCGACAGCACTTATTGGACTACCGTTGATAAAATTAAGTAACATGCTACACCAACAAAATATATAATTTACTTTAAATTAAACCAATAACTACATGTTATTTAATATGTTATTTATTTCATAAAATTGATCGATGCAGGCCAGCGGAGCATATTGATCAAAGCGGCTGGCACAATGCGCACCATAACTAACAGCAACACAGGGCACCCCGGCACTAACAGCCATGGCCAAATCAAACTCAGTATCACCAACCATTAACGCCTCACCCGGAGAGACATCAAACTCTTCCAGGAGCTCATTCAGCATCAACGGATTTGGCTTACCCGCCGTCTCATCCGCGCATCGACTACTGTGAAAAAAATCACTCAGCTGACGGGTTTTCAGCACCCGGTCCAATCCCTTTCGGCTTTTTCCTGTCGCAACAGCTAACAAATAACCTTGCTGCTTTAACCCCTCTAATGTTTCCGCCACCCCATCAAAAAAAGGAGAAGGCTCACTATCCAGCTCAACAAAATGACGGGAGTAACTATCTCGCATAGCGAGAATCTGATCCATATGAATGCCAGGAAATAATCGCTCCAGCGCCTCAACAAGCCCCAAGCCAACAATTTCTCTAGCCTCATGCTCCATGGGAGCAGGAAGCCCAACCTCTTCTGCAGCACAACGTATACAAAGCGCGATACGAGACAACGAATCACAGAGCGTGCCATCCCAATCAAAAATCAATAACTTAGCCAACAGCTACGACTCCAACTTCGTCAAAATTTGTGTGAGTTCCTGAGGCAGCGGAGCCTCTACACGAATTCTTTCACCATTGGGTGAGTTAAATTGTAGTTTGAGCGCGTGTAAAAACATCCGCTTCAATCCAAAAATTTTAATACTTCTGTTGTACTGATCATCACCATACTTTTCATCACCCGCTAATGGGCAGCCCGCATATTGAGCATGAACACGTATTTGATGAGTTCGCCCCGTTTCCAACGTTGCCTCCACCAGCGTTGAATTAGCCTCTAACCCCGTACTACCTGACAGATTTTTACTATCGAAACGCTGCAAAACAGAAAAATGTGTCACAGACCGCTTGCCTTCGGGGTTTACCCGAACGATCCGCTCACCAGATTTAAGCTCACTTCTAAGAAGCGGCACATCTATTCGCTTCATCCCTCTGGGCCACCGACCCGAGGTCAAGGCCTGATAGACCTTAACTACACGACGCCCCCGCATTTCATCTTGAAGAAATCGGAGCGCTGAACGTTTTTTGGCAATAATTAAACAACCTGAGGTCTCACGGTCAAGACGATGCACCAATTCCAAAAAGGGCTGCTTGGGGCGTGTGGCCCTCATGGCCTCAATCAACCCAAGAGCTACCCCACTGCCACCATGAACTGCCAAACCAGCTGGTTTATTGATAACCAACAGCAACTCATCCTCGTAAACAATACTGTCCTCCAATAAACTTTGGAGCTTTTGACCTGGAGCCGGAAGAGCTTCTCTCTCTGCCACTCGAACGGGTGGAATTCTTACCTGATCACCTTCTAGCAATTTGTATTCAGGCTTAACCCTAGAGCGATTTACCCTCACCTCACCCTTGCGAACAATTCTGTATATACGAGATTTGGGGACACCCTTAAGTCGAGCAAGCAAAAAGTTATCTACACGCTGACCAGCATGATCAGATGTCACCTCCACAAATTGAACAACAGGAGTATTGGTTGGATTGTCGCTCATTCTGATTACTTCTCGGTAGATACTTCCGGTTTGGAATTAATTGCCACAAAACAACAATTATAGATTGATGGTCACTAAATTAAGGCTTTCAGAAGACTTGTGGCAAACATTCTAGCAGCTCCCCCTATCGAGTGGCACCCGCTAAAAAAACTCTACGATAATCATAGAATTAACTGAATATTGGCAAATCTTTAAATTGATGAACTTGACAATAGCTGATATAGTCCAGCCTCGCTGCAAAAAGCCTATGGCCGAAGATTAAATTGTTGGCCATTTTAAAACGTTAAAGAGTGTTAGGCACCAAGGTGAAAGAACACTCGGCGTGTAGCGAGGCGAAAGCCCACAAATGAATTTATTGCGACAGCTGCCCAAAGACACAAACAACTTGGCAGCTGCCATTGAGAAACCGCGCTCAGGCGCAGAAGTTATCGCACAAAGATCGAACAGAAAAGTTCTGTTAAAGCGGCAGTAAAAATGCAAAGGCTCGTTGTGACATTGCAACCACTGTAGAGAGTGGTTTCGATCAATATTAGGATCTACAACACGGCCCGATAGATACTGCACAAACTGAATGAACGGCTACAACGAATCAGATCGAAAACTCGAAGGTTTTACCGGAAAGGCTCAGTGACTGATCACGAAAAATATAGGAAAAACAAAAGGTTAAATACCTTTACCCCAGCAACCTAATAGGCTGCTGCGCCCTATTGCCCGACGTTTAAGTTTGTACGCCAAGACTGTTCATCGCTCCTGCGATTCTTCTGCTACCTGTAACGCACAGGACAGTAGGAATAAAATAATGAAACGCATGCTTATCAACGCCACCCAACCAGAAGAACTTCGGGTGGCCATGGTTGATGGTCAACGACTATACGACCTAGACCTCGAAAATCGTACCCGCGAACAACGTAAAGCAAACATCTATAAAGGTAAAATCACTCGGGTTGAACCCAGTCTCGAGGCGGCATTTGTCGACTATGGTGCAGAACGCCATGGCTTCTTGCCATTGAAAGAAATTTCTCGGGAATACTTCTCTAAAAAACCCAATGAAATTGATGGCCGGGTCAAAATTCAAGATGTTATCCGTGAAGGAATGGAAGTTGTTGTTCAGGTTGAGAAAGAAGAACGTGGCAATAAAGGTGCCGCACTCACTACGTTTGTCAGCATGGCGGGGCGCTACCTTGTTCTGATGCCAAACAACCCTCGTGCTGGCGGCATATCCCGTCGCATTGAAGGTGAAGAACGAAATGAACTAAGGGAAGCGATACGAAGCCTCAAATCACCCAGTGGTACCGGTGTTATTGTACGCACAGCCGGTATTGGCCGCTCCTCAGAAGAGCTTCAGTGGGATCTCGACTACCTCCTCCAACTGTGGGACAACATCACAGAAGAAGCCGCTAAAGCCAAAGCTCCGCACTTTTTATTCCAAGAAAGTAACGTCATTATTCGTGCCGTACGTGATTATCTGCGTCAGGATGTCGGTGAAGTCATTATTGATAATCGCGAGGCCTATGACCTTGCTTCCGCTTTTATCCAACAAGTTATGCCCAACTTTCAAGATCGGGTAAAGTTCTACGAAGATGACATCCCGTTATTTAATCGTTATCAAATAGAAAACCAGATCGAAACAGCCTTTGAGCGCGAAGTGAAGCTGCCGTCGGGTGGTGCTATCGTTATCGATGTAACAGAAGCACTTATCTCTATCGACATCAATTCCGCCCGTGCTACCCGCGGTGGTGATATTGAGGAAACTGCACTCCGCACTAATATGGAAGCCGCCGAGGAAGTTGCTCGTCAGTTGCGACTACGCGATATGGGTGGCCTTGTAGTCATCGATTTTATCGACATGAACTCCTCAAAAAATCAACGCGATGTGGAAAACCGCATGCGTGACGCCCTAGAAATTGATAGAGCTCGTGTACAAGTGGGTAGAATTTCTCGCTTTGGTCTGCTGGAAATGTCACGGCAGCGTTTGCGCCCTTCTTTGGGTGAGACAACCTCCAAAGTCTGCCCTCGCTGCCTTGGTCAAGGTACCATTCGTGGTACGCGCTCATTGGCATTGTCCATTCTTCGCCTTGTAGAAGAAGAAGCACAAAAAGAATTCAGCTCTGAAATTCGGACTATCACACCCGTGTCCGTGGCAACCTTTCTGCTTAATGAGAAACGCAAAGAAATTTCTGATATTGAATTACGCCATAAAATCAAAGTGGTCGTCATTCCGAGTGAAAACCTTGAAACCCCTCACTTTGAAGTTCAAAGAATACGTCAGCAAGATGAAGTTAACGCTGAATACAGCTACAAACTGACAGATACCGTTTCAGACAGCCTAGTGACTCAGGAAGTCGATGTTGTAAAACCTGTTCCACCTGCCCAGCAGCCGGCTGTTAAACCTATCGCACCCACGCAACCTGCTCCGACGCCAACATCAAAACCAGCACAAAACAAAAACGCTGCTGATAAGAAACCAGGCTTATTGCGCCGTCTGCTTAATAGCCTTTTTGGTGACAGCAAAAAAGCTGAAGCAGAAAAGAAAGAAAAAGAGCAACAATCCCGGGGCAGGAATGATCGTCGCCCTCAAAATCGCAATAATCGGAACAGACGTCCTGATGGACGTAGCAAAAACAGACAGAGCCAAGGCAACCGCGACAACCGCGACAACCGCGACAACAATGGTCGCAACAAAAATAACCCACAACAAGACAACGAAGGCACCAGTGCAAAAAATCAACAACCGGTGAAGCAACCCCGTCAGGAACAAAAACAAACAAATGGCGAAAATGAGGACAAAAATCGTCCGCCAAGAAGAGAGGGAGAGAAACGACGCAATCCTCGTCAGCGTCGTCAGCGCCAAACTGTGCCTGAAGAATTACTAGCAGCGAACATCAATACGCCCCAAGAGCCAAGTGGCACCTTAGAAGCCGTCACTGATGTTTCTTCTGTTATAGCAGATGCGCCACCAGCAAAAAAAGAAGTTAAGGCCCCCGCCTCGCAGACAACCCTTGATTTACCAGTAGAGGTAAACCCAGAAATAGCTGAGATGGTGACCATAGAAACCTCAAATGCTAAAGCTGCTAACGAAGAAACCGCTGACAGTGCTGCACCTATAATCACTCCTACTCCAAAAGAGGATGCCTCGTCAGAGATTGAGACAAACGCAAGCCAGGAACATATTATTGAAGCACCAGAAGTCGCCAAAGTACCTGTTGAACAATTGTCAACGGAATCAACTGAGCTGGATAAGGAAGAGGCTATTACCGTTCCGGAAGTACAACCAGAGGTATCTCCTGTGGCTGTATCAGCGGAAGCAACAACAACCGAAACAGTTGAGGCCTCCGTTCCACAAATAGAAGCTCCCTATGAGGACGCAGCTGTAGCTGTAGCCGAACCAACGGCAAAGACTGATGCTGCTGAAGTGGTTCCATCACGTGCCAGCAATGATCCACGTAAGGCGCCGAAACCAGTTAGCCAGGTCACTATTGCCACTGAAGCTCATGGCCCATCAGAATCTAAACCTCTGAACACGTCCCTACCGTCACCCATTGCGGTAGAAAATGTTCACTATACTCGTCCGGAAAATGATCCTCGCGCACAACGCAAATCATAATGACCGAAACGGCATAAATAGAGTGATGAGGGATAGAGTCAAAGTGCAAAACATGGTGACTACAAAAAAATAACACTTTAATAAACGTGTGGGGATAATTCGTTAGGTTTTAGCCTTGTGTGCGCACAAAACAACGGTATAATTCCCGCACTTTTGAGGCCTAGGCCTCTGGGTGAACTTCAGTATTCTCTAAACTGAAGCCACCAAAAATGTTTTTAGGAGGGATGGCTGAGTGGTCGAAAGCACCGGTCTTGAAAACCGACGTATCGCAAGGTACCCAGGGTTCGAATCCCTGTCCCTCCGCCATAAAAAAAGGGGTTGCAGCAATGCAGCCCCTTTTTCTTTTTTCAGGAGACTTAATAGCTATCAAATTAATATCATTAATGCCTACTAGCCCCAATTAGACTTCAATATCCGCTACACTAGAAAACGAAAGTAGCCGGAACAGAAATAGCTGCCACCTGACCTCTTTCACACAAAACCCAACTACCATATAAAGGCACAATGAAAACCCCAAAACGAATCCAACCTCTGATTGATGACGGCGTAGTCGATGAAGTTATCCGCCCACTTATGAGCGGTAAAGAAGCGTCTGTTTATGTGGTTCGTTGCGGTACCGAAATTCGCTGTGCCAAAGTCTACAAAGAAGCCAACAAGCGTAGCTTCAAACAGGCTGTGCAATACCAAGAAGGCCGCAAGGTACGAAACAGCCGCCGTGCCCGTGCCATGGAAAAAGGCTCAAAATACGGCCGAAAGCAGCAGGAAGAAACCTGGCAAAATGCCGAAGTCGATGCCCTGTATCGTCTAGCCGCGGCTGGGGTGCGAGTTCCTCAGCCCTATGGCTGTTTTGATGGTGTTCTATTGATGGAGTTGGTAACCGATGCAGAGGGACAAGTAGCCCCACGCCTGAATGATGTCGCCATGTCCGCCGAACAAGCATTAGAAGACCATGCTGTCGTCATGCAATATGTAGTGCGTATGCTGTGTTCTGGACTGGTTCATGGTGATTTATCAGAATTTAATGTATTGGTGGATGAATACGGCCCTGTCATTATCGATTTACCTCAAGCGGTCGATGCGTCTGCCAATAATCATGCAGAAAGAATGCTGGCGCGAGATGTTAACAATATGACCAGCTACTACTCTCTCTATGCACCAGAACTGCATGAAACCCAATATGCAAAGGAAATATGGGCTTTGTACGAAGAAGGTGAATTACATCCCGATAGCGTGCTGACAGGGAAATTTGAAGAAGAGTTGCAAGAAGCCGACGTTGAAACAGTACTCCAGGAAATCAAAGCAGCTTTAGCTGAGGAGGAAGAACGTCAAGCTCGTTGCCGTGAGGAAGAAGAGCTAACCTAACCTCGAGAAGCCGGCCTATTTCCTGTCAATGGCCATCAGATGATTTAAGCGCCACCAATCCTTTTAGTGAACAATTTTCACTCAGTTTCACTCGACGGCATTGCCACAAATCCCTATAGTACGCAGCTCTTATGGACATCCGACCATAACATCATATTTACTTGTTCAAATCCAAAGGTATCACGTTGATTTCTACCGCAAATATTACTATGCAGTTTGGCGCTAAGCCGCTTTTTGAAAATATCTCTGTTAAATTTGGCCATGGCAACCGCTATGGTCTAATTGGCGCCAATGGCTGTGGTAAATCCACATTTATGAAGATTCTGGATGGCAGCCTTACTCCCAGTGCAGGAAATGTATCAATCACACCCAATGAGCGGTTAGGTAAACTACACCAAGATCAATTTGCCTTTGAAAAATTTAGTGTCATAGATACCGTAATTATGGGTCATGCTGAGTTATGGGAGGTCAAACAAGAACGTGACCGTATTTATTCTCTTCCCGAAATGTCAGAAGAGGATGGCATGGCCGTAGCCAATCTAGAGATCCGCTTTGCCGAAATGGATGGCTACAGTGCTGAAAGCCGTGCAGGCGAGGTTCTCATGGGTGCAGGTATTGCTGAAGAACTCCACTTTGGCCCTATGAGTGAAATTGCACCAGGTTGGAAGTTAAGGGTATTGCTTGCTCAAGCACTATTCTCTGACCCCGACATTCTGTTATTGGATGAACCGACCAACAACCTAGACATTGATACTATTCGCTGGCTAGAAACACTGCTCAACGAAAGAAAAAGCACCATGGTCATCATTTCCCATGATCGCCATTTTCTTAACTCAGTCTGTACCCATATGGCCGACATTGATTATGGTGAGCTACGTGTTTACCCAGGTAATTATGATGACTTTATGACAGCTGCAACTCAGGCCCGAGAACACCTGCATTCTGAAAATGCCAAAAAATCTGCTCAAATTGCTGAACTTCAGCAATTTGTCAGCCGTTTCTCGGCCAATGCCTCAAAAGCTAAGCAGGCCACGTCACGAGCGAAACAAATCAGTAAAATACAACTGGATGACATTAAAGCATCCAGTCGAATGAGTCCTTACATCCGATTTAAGCAGGATAAAAAATTGCACCGCCAAGCATTGATTCTGGAAAATCTGGGGCATAGCTTTGATGATGAGCTGTTATTCAGTGGCGGGAACCTAATTCTAGATGCCGGTACTCGTTTAGCGGTAATCGGCGAAAATGGAGCAGGGAAAACGACCCTCCTTCGCTGCCTAATGAACAAAATTTCTGCTAAAAGTGGCGTCATAAAATGGTCAGAAAATGCAACCTTGGGATATTGTCCCCAAGACAGTACTTCAGAATTTGAAAACAATTTAAATTTGTTTGATTGGATGAGCCAGTGGCGCAAACCCAATCATGACGACCAGATCGTGCGTGCCACACTGGGTAGGTTGCTCTTTTCTACGGATGACTTTACTAAGCCCGTCAACGTTTGTTCCGGTGGTGAGAAAAATCGTCTGTTATTTGGTAAATTGATGATGATGGACACCAATATACTGATTATGGATGAACCCACAAACCATCTGGATATGGAAGCCATTGAGTCATTAAACTTAGCGTTAGAACACTATGACGGCACATTGATTTTTGTCAGCCACGACCGAGAATTTGTTTCTTCTCTGGCCACCCGAGTCATAGAAATCAAAGATAAAAAGCTGGTGGATTTCCAAGGCACCTACGAAGAGTACCTTGCCAGCCAAGAAGCTACTAGTCGTGCCGCCAGTTTCTAACAACAATTTAGCACTGTGAACTAGATCAACAAGGAGCGCCCAATGCCCGGTTTACTACCTAACACTGACCCTGATGGTTTACTTGAATACTCTGTTGTATTTACAGACCGCTCTCTAAACCATATGTCACAGAGCTTTCAGGGTGTAATGAACGATATTTCCAGTACGCTAAAAGCCGTCTACAACGCCAATGCCGTTGCCGTCGTTCCCGGCGGCGGCACCTATGGTATGGAATCCGTCGCCAGACAATTTGCTACCAATAAGAAGTGCTTGGTTATCCGCAATGGTTGGTTCAGCTATCGTTGGAGTCAAATTTTAGAGATGGGCCAAATCGCTTCTGAAATCATCGTCATGAAAGCCCAGCCCATTGATTCAGAAACACCAGATAACAGTCAACAACCCTCTCTCGCACCAGCACCCATTGATGATGTTGTTGCAAAAATTAAATCTGAAAAACCTGACATAGTTTTTGCGCCCCATGTGGAAACAGCATCAGGCATGCTATTGCCCGATGACTATATACGCACTGTCGCAGAAGCCGTCCATTCTATAGGTGGATTATTTGTTCTAGACTGTATTGCTTCGGGCACACTCTGGGTAGATATGCAGGACTGTGGCGTCGACATTCTGATCAGTGCGCCACAAAAAGGGTGGAGCGCTTCGCCTTGCAGTGCACTAATCATGTTCAGTGATACAGCCCGCAAACAAATTGACTCAACCACTAGCAGTAGCTTTGCCTGCGATCTTCGCAAATGGTTACAAATCATGGAAGCCTATGAAAATGGTGGCCACGCTTACCATGCGACAATGCCAACCGATGCCTTGCTGAAATTCCGTGACACTATGAAAGAAACTGAAGCCTACGGTTTTGACAAGGTAAAACAGGAACAAATAGAGTTAGGACAAAAAGTTCGAGAATTACTCGTCACCAAAGGTTTTAAAAGTGTTGCCGCGGAAGGCTTTCAAGCGCCCGGGGTAGTAGTCAGTTATACCGATGACATAGATATTCATAACGGTAAAAAGTTTATGGCTGAAGGACTACAAATAGCCGCTGGTGTTCCCCTCCAGTGCGATGAACCAGAAAACTTCCGAACCTTTAGAATTGGCTTGTTCGGCTTAGACAAATTACATAATATCGACCAGACGGTCAGTCATTTAAATAGCGCTTTGGAAAATATTTTACCCTAATCCATACCAAGCTCCTTGCAGATCAAACCATTACCCTACCCCCCCCTAGTGGTTTGATCTGCAGTCTTAATTGACATTTGTTTACCCAGCATCTAGCCTCAACCTGGCCCCATGCCGATAATACACCTCACTTACCTGTTATCCCCCTACCCTATCAACACAGGATCTCACCAATGGCATCACTACAGGAACAGCTGCTTAAAGCCGGTATTGTTGACAAGAAAAAGGCCAAGCAAGTTGAGCAGGAAAAACGTAAAAAAGCCAAGCAGGCTAATAAAGGACAGCCGCAAATAAATGAAACAAAAGAACAGGCAAAAAAAGCACTGGCAGAAAAATCTGAACGCGATCGAGAAATCAATCGTCAGCGAGAAGCCGCAGCAGAAGTAAAAGCCATTGCGGCTCAAATCAAGCAATTGATTGAAGTCAATAAAATTGAGCATAATAGCGGAGAATCCAGCTATCAATTCACCGATGGGACAAAAATTAAAAAAATATATGTCACCTCAAAACAACACAACCAACTCAGCAAAGGCTTAATCGCCATTGTCCGACTGAAAGACCAATACGAACTGGTTCCCGCGCCTGTTGCAGATAAAATCAGTCAGAGAGATGAGAATATCGTGCTTGTTAAAAACCAAGCAAACAAAGAGGAATTAGAGGAAGATGATTACTACGCTGATTATAAAATTCCCGATGATTTGATGTGGTAAGCCATAAATTTAACGTTACGTTTTGCTCATGCCCCTTACAAAAATAAAGAAGCATCAACATGGATTGCCCAGAAACTTCCAGGCTACGGTTATATACAAGCCTCAAAGATCCAATTTTAGTCATATTTAATTGGAAAGTAGTTGTTGCACTAATAACTGCAACAACTGTCTATGCGTTGATATTTATCGGCTTACCAACGCTGTTACTCAATACACCGGCATGCACAACAAATGTAGACATTAATCGCTGCACGTCATTATTTGTGATAGACAATTTTGACCATTGGCGCCATGGCTTATTTATTTTGATACTCACTGTTTTTTTTAGACAGTGGTATGTTTACTTCAAGTCTTCATTTCAACCTAATGAAATTTTGCCAAACGGCACTTTACAACCTGACAACCGCTATGAATATTCCGTACAAAGCCTCCGCCGATTTTTAACACTTTGTGCCGTGCAATGGCAGGAAAATAGATCAGAAAACCTCCCCGGTGAGGTCAGCAAGAAGAGTGACCGTTATCTTGAGGTTACCCCCTCGGCCGACCATAACAACTATGTCGCGAATGAATTCCTACCATCAAAAAATGATGAGGGCGTACCCTTGAATGAGGCGTTCCGTCGCAAGGCATCAATGAGTGTAGAGGTTGCCGCATTATTTATGGTGATTGTTACCCTGATATTAGATAAGTCCTCTGATGTTATTACGAATTATCATGGCGGGGGTGTCTCACTTAACCTCTGGGAAATACTGATGCTGTCACTATCATCAGTATTTGGAATTATTTCATTTATTTGTTTTCTTATTTCTGTAGATTCCCTGGACACAACGTTTAACAAATTTGTCTCAAAATGTACTCGCCATGTAGCACTCCAGTATTTTTACCAAGCAACGGCTAACCCTCGTTACAGCGCCGTTGTATCGATGATGATGTCGATGATTTTTTTCTTTGCATTCTATAGTATTTTTCTCGGAACCCTCAGTCTGACGGTGCTCATGTATGTTGGATACCGCCTTTGGTTTCCTGACATCAATCAAGCGTTGGTCTCATCTGGTTTTGGTATACATCAGTCTCCTTTACCCAGTAATACACAAGATATTTACGTCATCCAACGACGAAAAGTTTCTTTTCCATTGTTCATCACCATACTGATATTGGAATTACTCTACTTAACAGCTATTGGCCTCTGTGATGTCGGTTTATTTTTACCCTATTTTTAGTGCTATTTTATGGGCCATATGTGTACCCATACTCAATCTAGGTCTTAAAAAAATAGACGATGACAAGCCCCTTAATATTTTATGGCCGCTACTCTATTCTATTGCCACGGGTGCTACTTTTACTTACTTTTTTGGGCTTGATGAAGCCATTAACTTTCAACCAAATAATCAATCAATCTATTTAATGCTGGCAGGCATTCTCACTTATCCATTGGCCACGGGTAGTTACTACATAGCAGGATTAATGTTTAAGGACCGCATAGAACTGGCATCTCAATTTTCGAAGACGAAACCCGGGTTAACATTACTACTCGCACTAGCTTTGTTGCCTGCCTCCATGCAGGGCTCTTTTAGTCTGCTAGGACTAATTCTTTTATTTATGGGTATTGGAACCTATATATTCGCAGGCTTAAGGAAAAATATTTCTCTTTATGGTGCCGCATTAGGATTAATAACAGCCCTGTTATGGTCCTTTGGTGAAATCACCATGAAGTATGGCATTGGCAATTATGGTGGTTTTGCTGCTAATTTTTATGCACTTTGCTATGGCACGCTATTTTTACTACCTATTGTGATTGCCATGACTCTGATGGGGAAAATAAAATTCCAGCTTCCGACTGACAATATTCCATTCCTAGTTCATGGTGTTCTCAGCTTCTTCTTGGCCTACAGTTTGTTTTTTTCGGGCTTGGACAAACTCGGTGTTATTCCAACCGTTGTTATCAATGCATTCTGGCCCTTGTTGGCATTAATTATCACAACGTTACTCTATAAAATTAACAAACAATCTGTTCATACGCCCAAAATAATATGGCTAGGCTCATTATTGTTTTTGTCTTCTGGCTTAGTGACCATTCTTATGCAATAACAAATTCTTCTATATTCACCAAGCTCTCGTATTACACGTAATTTGTAATCTTTCACTGAACCCCCCGACTCTAATTATGTCCAATCATCATTCTCAATCCATAGAATGATTAAATTGCTTATGTTTAAAAAAACATTGCTACTTATAACTGCCGCCCTATTTATAAATATGGCAAGCGCTGCTACGGAAAAAGCTATTTTCGGCGGGGGATGTTTTTGGTGTATGGAGCCCCCCTTCGACAAACAAGACGGTATCCTCAGCACTATCTCTGGGTACACCGGAGGACATTTAGAAAACCCGAGCTATCGAGATGTATCCAGTGGCCAATCAGGTCACGTCGAAGTGGTAGAAATCCTCTATGATCCAGAAATTGTCAGCTATGAAAAACTTTTAGAGGTTTACTGGGTAAATGTTGATCCTTTAAATGATACAGGCCAGTTTTGTGACAGAGGAAGTCAGTATCTCAGTACCATTTTTTATCTCAATGAAGATCAACGTCTAGCTGCCGAAAAAAGCTTGGAGGCATTGAAAGAAAGCAACGTATTAAAGGGCAAAATAGTAACGAGCATTCGCCCAGCAGTCAGGTTTTATCCTGCGGAAGAATATCATCAAGATTACTATCAAAAGAACAGCCTTTCCTATCGCTATTACCGCTATCGGTGTGGACGAGACGAACGTCTCAAGCAACTATGGCAATCAAAACCCAAGAGCTAATAATCCCTACAACCATACTAAATTCACTTTTATCAGCTTACTACGCACTCTAGAATTGACCCACATCATGGAGTGCTATCTAGGTAACCGCTAATGTTTAAAACATCGATAACAAGTTTACTATCAGGTATTCGATGCGCACTTCAGAGAAACAAGCTTCAACTTTTAAAATCCGTTCGGAAGCTGATGCTATATTTTTAGGTTCCCTGATCTCTTGTAACCGAGACGCATTGTTCAAGCATTCACAGAAAAACTTTCCCATCGCATTAAACCTGCACTTCCCAAAAAATATAAATCCTGGCTACCCTGACTTACTAACGAGGGAAATCAGTATTTATGCTCATAAACTTGGAGAGCGGAAAGCTATCAAAACTTGGCTCCGAGGAGCACCACTAAAAAGCTTAAGCACAGCTGAAATAACAGAGATAGCTTTTTTTGCAGCAACACACTTTCAAATGGATGAAGGCGACCACAGTGAATATGGATTTGACTGTACTGTCTCTGATATTACTGAAAATAACTTGGCCTTAATGAAAGGCTTACACTTCACAACCCTACGATTAAGTATCGATGTCTCGTTCGCACCCAAAAATACAGAAATACTCTCTGCTCTTGATTTGATAAAACACTATAAATTCCAAGAACACCATTATCGGCTGTACACAGAGGGCACTAGCTGGAACAGTTTATCCAGCTGGTTGGTTTTTTTAGTAAAAAATCACCCCGCCATTATTGAAATAATAGGCATAAACGAGAGCGAAAATAATGTCCCAAAGATTAACCAAGTCACAGGGACCATGTCGAAATATGCATACATACTTATTGGTGATAGGTTTTTTGTTAAAAACAGTCATCCCCTGGCACTGTTAAAACAACAGGGTAAATTACAATACATCCCTCCTTGGGGGGCCTCCCATCCCGACATCAAAGACTCGGTAGGCTTAGGTGTTGGCGCTATAGGAAGGATTGGCGGTGCCTTCTACCAAAATTTGCGTACTGAAATGGAGTATGTTGCTGATCTTTCCGAAGGCAGACTCCCCATTTGTTGTAGTGGACAACACTCCAACAAAAATTCCCAGCAACAATGGAAATTGGTAGAGCAGCTTATTTGCTTACATAAAATATCGATGCCAACCCACAAGAGCAGACATCCAGCAGCTAAAAAAACTGAAGGAATTCTTGAGAAAGCCTGTAAAAATGGCTGGATGACCAAGCAAGGCACTGACTTTATTATGCAAAGCCAAGGACTCAATCATATGCATGAAATCTGTACCGCCTTACAACTCTAATAACAAAAGACTCTCTACCCCTTCAGAATAAACCCGACTTCAGATGACCTATGTCAATAACGTCGATATAATGTCCACTCTAATCAGTGTGGGATATATCGTTAATGGATGCCAAGTGCCCCCATAATACAGAGGTTCATTGTGGCGACTGCCGCATGAATTCCCTCTGCCTTCCCCTAGCACTTCAAACCAAAGAAATAAGCCAGTTAGATGAAATTGTGCAACGGGGACGCCCGCTGCAAAAAGATGGTCATATCTATCATGCTGGCGAAGAGTTCAAGTCTATCTTTGCGGTTCGAAGCGGCTCAATAAAAAGTTATACAGTAACCAGTCAAGGGCAAGAGCAAGTTACTGGCTTTCATTTGCCAGGTGAAATTTTTGGTATGGATGGTATTGGTCATAACCGATATACCAATTCAGCATTGGCCATGGAAACTGCTGCGGTGTGTGAAATCCCATTCTCCAGTCTGCAAGAATTAAGTATTGCCATACCTTCTCTTCAGCGGCATTTTTTTCAGCTCATGAGTAAAGAAATCACTAATGACCAAAGCCTAATCTCTCTTCTCAGTAAAAATACTGCTGAAGAGCGTGTTGCCACTCTTTTACTCAGCATTGCAAACAGAAATATGCGGCGTAAGCTTTCCGGCACAAGGTTTAGGCTTCCCATGTCACGAGCAGATATTGGTAACTATCTTGGCCTCACCGTAGAAACGGTCAGCCGAGTGTTTGGCCGTTTTCAAAAACAGAACTTATTACTTGTAGATAAAAAAGAGATCGAAATTCTAGATTTTGAAAGGTTACAGGTACTGGCTAATTAATCTAAATGGACAAAGAATGACTTAACTGTACATGAAAAATCAAAGACAAAAAGCCGGACATCTGCCCGGCTTTTTTATATTTTAGATTTGGTGATCAGGGAATTTAAAATTTATAACCAATACCAATCATATAAACCAGTGGATCAATATCAACATCCGCTTTAACAACAGTACCACCATCAAATTTGAATTTGGCATCAGTTTGAATATCCATATACCAAACAGCAGCGTTCAGCAGCCAATGATCATCAATTTGATAATCAAAACCAATCTGAGCAGACCAACCAAAAGAATTATCTAGCTCAAGATCACCACCAGTTTCTGATAGAGCCGCTTCAAGCTCACTATCCACATCTTCATCAAAGAAGGCCGTGTAATTTACACCAACACCCACATAGGGCTGGAACTTTGAAGCAGACTCCAATGGATAGTACTGTAGCGTTACGGTTGGTGGTAATTGTTTAGCTGAACCAGCATCTACAGTTACAGCACCCAAATCAGCCTCAATATCATGATCAAAAGGAGTAGCAGCCAGTAAACCCACACCAATATGATTTGTCAGCATGTAGGTGAAAGTTAACCCCAATTGGGTATCATCATCAACTTCAGCCTCTGTACCTGCCAAAGCAGTACCATTCAACCTCAAAGCATCGCTATCATCATTAGGGTCAACCTGTGCAGCACCTGCCCGGACAATAAAATCACCCGCTTCATGAGCGGTCACGCCAGCAGCGCCAAGTAACAACCCACTTGCTAAAATACTGCTTATAGCCAGCGATAAAGCTCTTTTTTTTTCCATTTACCTTCTCCAAAAGTAGTAGTACTTATTTTCTGGAGAATTAAACTAAAAATAGCGCTTTAACCAATTGATCTAGATTAAATAAACCCTATAATTTGTAAGGTTATTTTATTTCACGGTAATGGTCACAGGTTCTGACAATATGGGTGGGTTGTGAGGGGTATGTGAATAGTCACCCAATAACAACTGAAGGCTGTGTTTTCCCGGACTCAGCTCCAATACCACTTCTGTTTGCCCTCCGCCAAAATGTCGATGATGCTCATCACTGGGTATCGGGTGATTAAAATCTGGCAACGTTTTCACATCTATCAACAAATGATGATGACCTGTTTTTTCCCTATCAACGCCTGCAGGAGCAACCCCCATACCGAACAAACCGAAACGTACAGTCACTGGGCTAGTAACAGTAGCACCGTCAGCAGGTGAAAGAATATAGGCCTTAGCAGCAGGCTCACCTCCGGCAAAAACCAATGTTGTTAGCGATAAACATGTTATAACTAAAGCCGATTTTAAAATATTCATAATTTTTTCCTGTATTGCAGACTTATTGATTATTCAAGTGACGCTCGTTTTATTTAAGACTTCTTTTTCAATGCAACTGGGTCTCTAAGAAAGAGACGAGCATAGACACCTTGATGTAGATTACCGAGGAACATCTTAGCCGAAAGGATTAAACATTTTACCCTCCCCCCATGCAATTGGGAGAATCTGGGACACCACCAATATCAGACCATTCATCCGGTGTATAGGTATGTAACGCTAAGGCATGTACCCCGTCTGCCAATTCATCACCAAGCAGGCTATACACTAATTGGTGACGCTGAACTGCACGCTTCCCTTCAAACACCGCACTAGCAACAACCACCTTGAAATGCGTTTCAGAATTTGGAGGCACAGAATGCATATAACTTTCATTCTCAACAGTTAAACTAAAAGGTGCTAGTGCCTCCGCTAACTTACGTTCAATGTGCTGCTGTACTGACATATCAACCACCTCCCACCAAACTAATCATCACACCTGCAGCAACAGCAGAGCCTATGACACCCGCCACATTTGGCCCCATGGCATGCATCAATAAAAAATTATGAGGATCAGATTCTAAACCCATTTTGTTTGAGACTCTTGCTGCCATGGGTACAGCAGACACACCAGCCGATCCAATAAGAGGATTTATGGGATGTTTACTCATTTTATTCATCAATTTTGCCATCAAGACCCCACTGGCTGTACCAATACAAAAAGCCAAAATCCCTAACAAGAGAATACCCAATGTCTCAAAATTAAGAAATTTTTCTGCACTCATTTTTGAGCCTACGCCCAATCCTAAAAAGATAGTCACAATGTTGATCAACGCATTCTGCGCTGTATCACTCAACCGAGAGACGACGCCGCACTCTCGCATCAAATTACCAAAACAAAACATTCCTAACAATGGTGCAGCGGTAGGAAGCAACAACGCAACAAGTAATAACAGCGTCAAAGGAAAAATAATTTTTTCTTTAGTGGACACAACGCGCAGCTGCTCCATTTTAATTTGTCGTTCTTTTTTTGTTGTCAGTGCCTTCATGATCGGCGGCTGAATAATCGGTACCAGAGCCATATATGAATAGGCCGCCACAGCGATAGCTCCTAACAAATCTGGAGATAACAGACTGGAGACATAAATCGCGGTGGGACCATCGGCACCACCGATAATGCCGATGGAGGCTGCATCCTGGATGCTAAAGTCGAAAATACCCAGATAACTTAAGCCAATAGCCCCCATTACCGTAGCAAAAATACCAAACTGCGCCGCAGCACCAAGAAACAGGGTTCGGGGATTCGCCAACATTGGGGCAAAGTCAGTCATGGCTCCGACCCCCATAAAGATCAACAGGGGGAAAATTCCTGTCTCAATCCCCACATGGTAGATGTAATACATCAAACCACCCGGCTGCTCCAAGTGCCCCAAGGCATCATAGACAGGTGCCGCATCAAAACTGGCTCCCGGAATATTGACCAATATCGTACCAAAACCAATGGGTACCAATAGCAATGGCTCAAACCCCTTGCGAATAGCAAGATACAGTAATACAAGGCCAACCAATATCATGATGCCTTGTCCCAGCGCCATTTGACTCAGCCCAGAGTTTTGCCATAAACCAAGCATTTTTTCCATTCAGTTTTGCATCCTAATCCTGCAACAAACAAGTACTGGGCATTAGTTAATCGTCAGCAAACAATCACCCACAGTAACTATCTCGCTTTCTTTTGCACAAATCTGACCCACTACTCCCGCTCTAGGAGAACAAACAGCAGTCTCCATCTTCATTGCTTCAAGGATAACGACCTGTTCACCGGATGCCACCTGCTGGCCAGGTTCTACTAACACCTTAATAATATTCCCACCCAATGGCGCATTAATGGAATCTGATTCAACCGTACTTGAATGCCTCGAGGTATGAAGAGTAGTGGCAACAGTCTCATCAGAACTACTATCAAGGGATATCATCAACTGTTCTATAGGCACAATGCCGCTAATATCGCCTCCATCAGCTACGGCGACGGTATGGCTGACCCCGTCCACTGTCACGGTATAAATAGATTTTTCAGCTGACGTAGTAGTGACATTTTGATCAGCGCCAGGAGCCGGCTCAAAGGCTTCTTGATGACCACGGTTTTTTAAAAACTTAAGTCCAGTTTGAGGAAACAAAGCATAGATTAGAATATCATCTATTTTCTCTTCGCCTTCAGTGAGCGCTATATCCTGCTCACGGGCCAAATCGTCCAGTTCAGAACAAAAACCCCCTAACTCTGGCTCCAGCAGATCTGCCGGACGGCAGGTAATGGGCGTCTCGCCTTCCAGAATTTTTTCTTGTAGTTCAGCATTAACGGGTGCAGGTGTAATACCATATTCCCCACGCATTACCCCTTTGGTTTCCTTTGATACGCTCTTGTAACGCTCTCCAGTCAAGACATTCAGCACTGCCTGGCTACCCACAATTTGAGAGGTTGGAGTCACTAGAGGAATAAATCCCAAATCCTCACGTACTCTAGGAATTTCCTTCAGGACATCATCTAGTCTATTTGTCGCATCTTGTTCAGCAAGCTGGCTTTCCATGTTTGTTAGCATGCCGCCTGGAACCTGAGCCACCAGAATACGGGAATCTACACCTCTCAAAGAACCTTCAAAGTGAGCGTATTTCTTTCTAACCTCACGGAAATGTGCTGCAATTTCTTCCAGTAGAAGTATATCCAACCCTGTATCTCGGCGGGTTTCCTCAAAAATTGCGACCACCGATTCCGTCGCAGAATGCCCCGATGTCATGGCCATTGAGGAAATAGCGGTATCCACGTTATCCACCCCTGCCTCGACACACTTCATGATGGTAGCTGTGGATAGGCCCGTAGTCGCATGGCTGTGTAAGTGAATAGGAATATCACAGGCTTCCTTTAATTTGGAAACAAGGTGAAAGCCTACATAGGGCTTAAGCAGACCCGCCATGTCTTTAATACAAATGGAATCTGCGCCCATATCTTCAATGGCCCTCCCCATATCTACCCAGTGGTCAATGGTATGAACCGGACTCACGGTATAAGACATGGCTCCTTGTGCATGCTTTCCCTGCCTTGTTACAGCTTTTAATGCCGTTTCAAGGTTACGCTGATCGTTCATAGCATCGAATACTCTGAACACATCAACACCATTGATGGCTGCACGCTCTACAAACTTCTCAACTACATCGTCAGCATAGTGACGATAACCAAGAATATTCTGTCCCCGAATAAGCATTTGCTGCGGTGTATTTGGCATGACCTTTTTCAGCTGGCGAATTCGGTCCCAGGGATCCTCGCCAAGAAAACGAATACAAGCATCAAAGGTAGCGCCACCCCAACTTTCTATGGACCAATAACCAACCTGATCCAACTTCTCAGCAATGGGTAGCATGTCATCAATACGCATACGGGTCGCAAACAATGACTGGTGTGCATCTCGCAATACGACTTCAGTAATGCCTAACGGTGTATTCAGGTCGGTCATGACTACTCTTG
>CAXBDQ010000010.1:0-86347 GCA_963974675.1 uncultured Porticoccus sp.
ACTCTTTCTCATGCCTGCCTGTATAACATAATTTCATGTTATCTGGGTCAGCCCCCAAATTTTTAGTTTTTCGCCCTGTAGACCCACAATTTCATTTCTGGATGATCTCGGTTGTAACTGGCAGTGCAGCAGTAGCACTTTCCCCTGCCATTGGTAGTGATGGCGACTCATTGTGTTTTCAGGCCTTTTTCCCCGCCATTAAATACCGGCGACTATTTGTACGGGTAATTGCAGGTAATTTGCTATGCCATGTAGAAAAATTTGCAGCATATTAATGACTAAAAACATAAAAATCGGTGATAGATCTAAACCGCCCAGTGGAGGTATGACGCGTCTAAACGGGTCCATAACCGGAGCGATGAGTTGCTGAAGTAAAGCTAATACCGGGTGTTGGCTTTGTGGCGCTACCCAGCTAACTATAATGATAGCTAATAACCCGTAAAGGTAGATATTCAGCACGAGTGAGATTATCCCCACAGCACCCCAAGAAAGGGCCAAAAAGATATTGATTATACCCGCACCATTAATAGTTGCAGTCAGTTGAATAACGAACCACTGAAACAATAAGGCCAGTATCAGGCTGGCGAGATCGAAGGTCCTAAGGGTGGGGAAGACTTTACGCAACGGCTTGCTGGGTAAGTGTGTAGCCTTGACGAGAAATCGTGAAATGGGATTGTAAAAGTCTGCTTTAACTAATTGCAGCAAGAATCGCAATATCACGATAGCCAGATAAAAACTACCTAGGGATTGAACCAGGAATGTACCTGCCTGGGCGAATGTGTTCATAGTTTACCTTTTTCTGATATTTTGTATGAATGATTTGGTGCTAACCTCGCAGGGTTAACGCAACACAAAATGAATATGATTGTCGCCAGTTCGCGAGTATTCAGTCAGATATTTCCTGGGCCATTTCTTGTGCGCGTTCTACGGCACCTTTCATGGCTTTGTTAAATAATCCTGCAAGATCACCGTCCATAAATATTTCAATAGCTCGCTGGGTGGTACCGCCAGGTGATGTGACACGTTTTCGTAATTCTCCGGGTTCCACATCACTTTCCATGGCCATTTTTGCTGCACCCAGTGCAGTTTGCAAGGTTAGCTTGCGGGCAACGTTCTGATTAAGGCCCAGCTCCACTCCCGCTTGTTCCATGGCCTCCATAATGAGGAAGAAGTAGGCGGGGCCACTTCCGGATACGGCTGTTACGGCATCGATATCCTCTTCGCTGTCGAGCCAGCAGGAAATACCTACTGCATCAAGTATTTCTCCCGCTAATATTTGTTGTTCGGGGCTGACGTGTGTGTTGGCAAATAAACCTGCCGCTCCTGTTTGCACCAAAGACGGAGTGTTAGGCATACAGCGAACAATGGGTGTGCCCTCTCCCAGCCAGTGTTGCAGAGAGGATATGGGAATGCCTGCTGCAATGGAAATCATCAGGGGTCGATGGCTTAGGGCAGAAGAAAGTTCTTTAGCAACTGGTTTCATCACTTGTGGCTTGATGGCTAGTATCACGACATCGGCGCAGGTCGCTGCGCTGAGATTGTCTGCCGTCGTATTGATGCCAAACTGTTGGCGTAAGCGATCGCGATTTTCTTGCATGGGGTCACTGACGATAATGTTGTTTGTTGGGTACCCCTTGTCGAGGAGTCCTCCCACAAGGCTGGTCGCCATATTGCCGCCGCCGATAAACGCCAGTGCTGGTTTGCTCACGTTGGTATCCTTAACTGTTAGGTGTTTTTTGTGGGAATTGCCGAGGGCCAAAAATGGCTGTACCAATTCGTATCATCGTAGCACCTTCTGCAATAGCTACTTCAAGGTCAGCGGACATCCCCATTGAGAGTGTATCTAATGTTGCCAATTGAGGGGAGCTGTTCCTGAGTTTGGAGAGTAGTTGTGTAATCGCTGCAAAAGATTTGTGTAGCTCAGCCTCTGACAAGCTGCTCTGCGGAATAGCCATTAAGCCGCGGAGATTCAAGTGGGGTAATGCCATGATAGAAAAAGCCATGTTTTCAACTTCTCTGGCCAAAAGCCCCGATTTACTTTCTTCTTCATTAATATTCACTTGTAAGCAGATATTTAGCGGCTTTTGGTGGCTCTGACGTAGTGTATTTAGACGCTCTGCTATCTTGATTCGGTCAACAGTGTGAACCCAGTCAAAACTTTCTGCGACTTTTCGTGTTTTATTAGATTGGACGGGACCAATAAAATGCCAGCAGATGTCCGTAAGGTCGGAAAGTTGCTGTTGCTTGTCCAATGCTTCTTGTAGATAGTTTTCGCCAAAGTGTCTATGGCCGAGCTCATAGGCATTGCGTATAGCTTGTGCAGGTTGGCCCTTACTGACGGCGAGTATTGTAATATCGTTGGGATTCCGGCCCACATTTTTTGTAATGTGTTGAATCCGGTGATGAATATGGTTGAGATTGTCAGCTATATTAGGCATATACTTGGCACAAAAGGCATGTTGTTATAATAAATAGGGTACTACACAGCCTTTCGGGAAAGCACTAGATTAACCCAGAATGACAGGAATAATTCATGGATATTACGGAACTGTTGGCCTTCAGTGTAAAACAGGGCTCATCGGATTTACATCTTTCAGCTGGATTACCGCCAATGATAAGAATTGATGGCGATATGAGGCGGGTGAATTTACCACCGATGGAGCACAAGGAAGTTCACAGTTTGATCTATGAGATCATGAACGATAAGCAGCGTCGGGATTATGAAGAGTTTTTGGAAACAGACTTTTCCTTTGAGGTTCCGGGTGTCGCACGTTTTCGTGTTAATGCATTTAACCAAAACCGTGGTGCTGCAGGTGTTTTTCGGACGATTCCCTCTCGAGTGCTAACACTTGAAGAGCTGGGTTTTGGGCAGGTTTTTCGTGATTTATCTATGTTGCCTAGGGGGCTGGTGTTGGTGACGGGACCAACGGGTTCTGGTAAATCCACATCCCTTGCTGCCATGGTTGATTACGTCAATGAGAATCGTTACCAGCATATTTTGACCATTGAAGACCCTATAGAATTTGTCCATGAAGGAAAAAAATGCTTGGTAAACCAACGGGAGGTTCACAGGGACACCCACGGCTTTAGTGAAGCTTTGCGTTCAGCGCTTAGGGAAGATCCAGATATTATTTTGGTGGGTGAAATGCGAGACCTCGAAACAATTCGCTTGGCACTCACGGCAGCAGAAACCGGTCACTTGGTGTTTGGTACGTTACACACAACCTCTGCGGCGAAAACCATCGACCGGATTGTTGATGTTTTCCCCGGTGCAGAAAAGTCCATGGTGCGGTCGATGCTGTCGGAATCGTTACAGGCCGTTATCTCTCAAACGCTTATGAAGAAGATCGGCGGAGGGCGGATTGCCGCCCATGAAATTATGGTGGGTACGCCTGCGATTCGAAACTTGATTCGTGAAGATAAAATTGCACAAATGTATTCGGCCATCCAAACCGGTGCAGCACATGGTATGCAGAGTATGGATCAGCATCTTCAACGGTTGGTCCAACAAAAAGCAATTTCCCGTGAGGTTGCCCGTGAAAAAGCGAAAATCCCAGATGATTTTTAATGAGAGAGACCTGAGCGTTCGGACGTTGCTAGGTTGCTGTTAGACAGCAACGCTAACCCAAAATAGTGAGTGGAGAAAGCTATGGATTTTGATGTTCTCTTAGATTTAGTGGTACAAAAGAAAGCTTCAGATCTTTTTATCACAGCAGGTGTTGCCCCTAGTATTAAAGTGAATGGTGTCATTATGCCTGTGGGTAAAACATCATTGTCCGCTGAAAAGGCGCGGCAGCTCGTTGAAAATGTGATGAATGAAGAGCAGATAAAGGAGTTCCACAGTACTAGGGAACTAAATTTTGCCATTGGCAGGCCGGGAGTTGGCCGTTTCCGGGTGAGTGCCTTTTATCAACGGAATGAAGTTGGCATGGTGTTGCGCCGTATCGAGAGCAAAATTCCGACCATAGAAGAGTTATCGTTACCGCCAGTTCTGAATGACTTGGCGATGACTAAGCGCGGCATCATTATTTTTGTGGGTGCAACCGGTGCGGGTAAGTCTACATCCCTAGCTGCAATGATTGGTTATCGTAACCGCAACAGTAAAGGGCATATTATTTCTGTTGAAGATCCCATCGAATTTATTCATCGACACGAAGGTTGCATTATCACTCAACGGGAAGTGGGTATTGATACGGAATCCTTTGAGGTGGCTCTCCGTAATACTCTGAGGCAGGCGCCGGATGTGATACTTATCGGTGAAATTCGAACCCCGGAAACCATGGAGCATGCCATTACGTTTGCTGAAACGGGCCACTTGGTTTTGGCAACGTTACACGCAAACAATGCTAACCAGGCTCTAGATCGTATCCAGCACTTTTTTCCAACTGAACGTCAGAATCAGTTGTGGATGGACCTTTCGCTTAACCTTAAAGCCATGGTGGCTCAGCAGCTTATTCCTTTGGCGGATGGCTCTGGTCGTTGTGCGGCGATTGAAATTTTGATTAATACACCGTTGGTTGGAGATTTGATTCGTAAGGGTGAAGTGCACAAGCTCAAGGAGTTGATGGCACGTTCGACAGAGCTTGGCATGCAAACGTTTGATCAAGCGTTGTTTGCACAGTATGACGAAGGGCTGATTACCTATGAGAATGCTATGGCGCATGCGGATTCGAAGAATGATTTGCGCTTGTTGATCAAGCTGCAGTCAGAAACTGATCCCGGTTATTTGTCGAATGCTGCAGATGATTTACAAGTGGCTGGAGATCAAGATGACCGTGGTAACTATTTTTAGGATCTGAAACACTATTTTAACGTTTAGTTATCAGGGTTCTTTGGCGATCGATGGGTCTGATAGCCAAGTTTGTAGAATGATAACGGCTGCGAGATCATCCACCGGTTGATCTCGGTAGCTTAGTTCGCCTTTATGCCTTTTGTTTGTATCTCGTTGCTGCTCCTGATGTTTTGCCTCAAAGGTTGAAAGTCGTTCATCAACCATCTTCACTTGTACGCCAAACTTGCCATGCAGCCGACGTGCAAATTTTCGTGCTCGTGCACAGAAATCACTTTCACTGCCATCCATATTGAGTGGCAGACCAACAAGTACTTGGTCTGGTTGCCACTCGCTGAGCAGTTGTTTTATCTGATCCCAATTGGGTATGCCGTCTCTGGCTTTGAAAACGGTGAGTGGGTTGGCTGTTCCTGAAAGGGTTTGGCCAACAGCAACGCCAATTTGGCGGGTGCCAAAATCAAAGGCAAGAGCGGTACAGATTTCAGAGGCGATGGGGTTGTTCCTGTTGCTGAGCCCTAAGCGTGACCGACATGGCTGCTGAGCTGATTAAGGTTAACGCCTATTTTAGCGGCGGCTGCAGTGGCACGGTCATGAAAAGGCACATGAAAGAGGATATCGGTATCTCCAGGTACGGTGAGCCAAGCGTTATCAGCAAGCTCCTCCTCCAGTTGCCCTGGCCCCCAACCAGCGTAGCCCAACGTGATAATTAAATTATTTGGCCCCTGCTCTTTTGCGATGTCGGTAATGATATCGCAGGAGGCTGTGAGGTAAATATCGTTGGAAATTGGCAGCGTCGATTCCCAGGGGTGGTTACCTGGGCCATGAAGAACAAACCCTCTGTCCATTTGTACGGGGCCGCCAGAAAGTAAAGATTGTTTACCTATTTCGGGCGTATAGCTGATCTTAAGTTGCTCAAAAATTTGACTGAAAGGAATGTCTAAGGGGTCGTTAATCACCAAGCCCATGGCGCCATCAGCACCGTGTTCACAAAGATAGATAACGGTATGAGAAAAGTTGGGATCAAGCAAGCCGGGCATGGCCACCAAAAAGTGGTTGCTAAAGTCTTGGCTGGGGCGATCAGGAGGTCTATTCATCTCTATGAGTATGGGCTTCCTTAACGGGAAAACAAGTCTCTGGGAAAGTGTTAGAGAGCATGTGGCCGTGAGCGTTCAGTTGATTGTGTTTAACTGGTTGCCGGGAACAAATCGCCAAGTGCGGATAATCTCCAGTTTGTCCCATTGTTTGATTTCTGCTGGAAACGGTGCAAAAGGGGATGCCAGCCGAACGGTTCTGATGGCAGCTTGATCAAGTACGCGCTGTCCTGAGCTGAGAAGAATTTCTACATTGTCTACAGCGCCATTGGGTAGCACGGTGACAGCTAATCTTAGGTCGCCATACATGGACTTTTGTCGTGCTTCTTCGGGGTAGTTGTTGTTTCCCGCCATTTCAATACGGTCAATCCAATAGCGCAAATAAGCGGCGTGATCGGCAGATTTGGTGCTGGCAGAGGTGAGTCTTAATACCCGTGCTAGTTTGCTGTATTCCTGTTGTTTTTGGTCGAGCTTTGCTTTTAGGCTGGCGATCTCTAGTGATGTTGCTTGAGGTAGTGGTACCAAAGTGTTCTGTTCGGCTTCTTGCGGTTTTGGTTCACTCGTCGTGTTGGAGAGGCTGTCTGAGGTGGTAGACAGGGTTGGGGTGTCACCAGCTATGGGTTGCTGGGTGGATTGCTGTAGAGGCACACCGGTTTTTTTCAACTGATTGGCGCTTATCTCAGAGAGTTGGTCGGTTGTTAATGCCTGTTTATCACTTTGGTTTCCACTCCCCTGTTGATTGTGTTGAGCGAGAAATTCGGCGTCTTCAGGTTCTTTCTCTGAGCGATGCTGAGCTAGGGTGACCTCCAGCGTGGGGGCTGCCTGTTGTTGCTGGTGTAATTTAAATCCCAAGCCAAAAATTAATAGTGCGTGTACGGCAATAGCTAAAAATAAGGAAAAACCAAAGCGGTCGGGTTCGTGTTCCGGGTTGGTTTTGGGAATGGATATAGCCATTAGTCAATCCGTTGTTCAATAGCATTCATTAGCTTTCCGCCGATATCCATTGACTCTTGACGATCTATTTCTCGGGCGCAGGTAGGGCTGGTAACATTGATTTCCGTGAGATAATCACCAATAACATCTAGCCCAGCAAACAAAATTCCTTTCTCTTTCAATACGGGCCCAATTTGGTTGGCAATCCAGATATCTCTCTCGCTTAAGGGTTGAACGACACCTGTGCCGCCTACAGCAAGGTTGCCACGAATATCCCCTTCCGGTGGAATTCTTGCGAGACAATGAGAGATAGGCTCTCCATCAACCATCAAAATGCGTTTATCTCCGGCATTAATTTGTGGGATAAATTTTTGCGCCATGATAGTTCGAGTGCCGTTCATGGTCAGTGTTTCAATAATGACATTGAGGTTCGGATCGTCTGGGCCAACCTTGAAAATAGAGGTTCCTCCCATACCATCGAGGGGCTTAAGAACAATGTCGTGGTGAGTCTGGTAAAAACTCTTTAGTTGGAGTGCGTCTCTACTGACCAACAGTGGCGGAGTACATTGTGGGAATAGTGTGGCGAAGACCTTTTCATTACAGTCTCTGAGGCTTTGTGGTTTATTAACAACCAGCGCACCCTGTTTTTCTGCTGCTTCAAGAATATAGGTGGAATAAATGTACTCGCTGTCAAAGGGTGGATCCTTGCGCATTAAAATCACATCAAGTGATGCAAGAGATTCAATCTTTGATTCTCCAAGGGTAAACCAGCTGGTTGCGTGATCTCTGACCTGCAGTGATGCCATATTGGCAATGGGGTTGCTGTTATCAAGTGCTAGGCTGCCCTGTTCCATATACTTGATTTCCCAGCCACGACGTTGGGCGGCAAGTAACAGTGCCAGGGTAGTATCCTTGTGCGGCTTAATACTAGCAATGGGGTCCATAACTACCCCGAGTATCTTGGTCATAAGTGTTACCTGTGTCACGCCACGTATGGCAGTTCATTCTTTATGATTGTAAACCAGACATCACTGCCAATGATTGGGTGCTGTTAACACTAATGGAATTGGCGGGGCAAAAAATACTGGCTAAACGTAGTTTATGGTAGGACGCACTAAAAGTGTGTAAGTCTCTTCGAATAACTTGCGGGGAAAGTGTCGGGGCGACAGCAAATGTGAGAGAAAACAGACCACAAGTTACAGAACTAACAGTCAGTTATAGATTAAACATGATGATTGTGTTAAATAATGTTCTACTGGTGAAATCCAGGTGAATATAATCATAAAACGAGAAACTTAAGATGGAAGATGACCTTAAAGGCCTCAAGGTAATCGTGATAGATGACAGTAATACCATCAGGCGTACAGCGGAAACGCTGTTAACAAAAGCAGGGTGTGAAGTTATCACTGCCACCGATGGGTTTGATTCACTTTCAAAGATCGCAGATAAAAATCCCGACGTCATTTTTGTGGATATTATGATGCCTCGGCTAGATGGCTACCAAACCTGTGCTTTGATTAAAAATAACAGCAATTACAAGCACACGCCGGTAATCATGTTATCAAGCAAAGATGGGTTGTTCGATAAAGCAAAAGGGCGAATTGTTGGTGCGGATGATTACCTGACCAAGCCCTTTAGTAAAACTGAGCTTTTTGGTGCTCTGGAAAAATTTGCACCCAACAAAGCGGCCGCTGAGGCCTAGTACTAAAATTACCGTTATCCCGTCTGGGGGGGAGTATGGCGACAGTATTGATAGTTGATGATTCACCTACTGAGATACATAAACTCACTAGTATGTTGGAAAAAAATGGATACAGTGTGTTGGTGGCTGAAAGTGGAGAGGCTGGCGCTGAAGTGGTTAAGAGAGAGCAGCCGGACGCTGTTTTAATGGATATTGTTTTGCCTGGTCTCAATGGCTTTCAGGCAACGAGACAGTTGAGTCGATCTAGTGAAACTGAACACATACCCGTCATTATTGTGACGACAAAAGATCAGGAAACTGACAAGGTTTGGGGGATGCGTCAGGGAGCTAAGGCGTATCTAACCAAGCCGGTTAGCGAAAAAAACCTTATTGGAGCACTACAGGATGTCATGGACTAATGGGCGTTTTACTCTGTGATGTCTGAGACAGGTGAAGCATTTAATACACTGGCGACTCTTTCTGAAAAATATGCGAATTCTGCGCGTTGGTTTCCTGAACAGGAAGATATAGCGCCTACTCGGAAGGTGGTGTGTTTTTCTCTGATGGGGGTGAAGCTCGCCATGGCCCTTGAAGAGTTAACTGAAATTCTTGAATTACCGCAATGCACCCGCTTACCAAGAGTAAAGCCTTGGGTCTGGGGCGTGGCAAACCTGCGCGGTAGGCTGCTTCCTGTGATCAATTTTGCTGAGTTTCTTGGGGGCAGACTATCGTCTCCCCGTAAATTACACCGTGTTCTCGTGATAGATCTAAAAGGTGTGTTTGTTGGGTTGGTGGTTGACCACGTGTATGGCATGCGCAACCTTCAAGTGGATCGGTTTCAGCGACAGCCGGAAGGTATTCCGGAGATTTTTGCTCCGTATGCTGACGGTGGTTTTTGCCAGGAAGATGATACATGGATACTACTGCGGCCGGGTACGTTGCAGAACGATCAACGTTTTATGGAGGTGGCGGCCTAAGTAGCCCCACCTAACACTATTTCCTAGAAATGCTGGGATAAACCAGCGTCACTTGTTCGGAGTGAGATTGACATGAAAAAAGGAACCCAGGGGTCCAAGACCAATTCATCCATCGTAGCGCTGTCGGTAATTTTGGCCGTGGTGGTTGTTTTCCTCGGCTACAACCTGCTGACTGTTTTCCAGCAGACATCACAGGATCAGGGAAACCTACAGTTAGCTTCCGAGATGCGGGCACAATCCTACCGACTAGTCGGGTTGTCTCGTGAATCGACGGCGGGGAAGGAGAGTGCTTTTGGTGAGCTTCAAGCTGTTGCGAACCTGATGGAAAAAAGCTGGACCACGTTGGATGCTAATTTGTCCGGGGAGGTTTCGTCTGAACAATTAGGCAGCCTCGAAAAAACTTGGCAGAAAGCACGTCAAAATGCTCAGACGATTATCGACAACAAAGAAACAGTCATTTTCCTGAACAAAATAGCAGCAACCCTGAACCAAACCCTGCCACAACTTCAACAAGAGCATACGAACGTTGTTGAAATTCTACTGGCGAGCCGAGCGCCAGCTGAGCAAGTTGCCTTGGCACAAGCGCAATCATGGCGCGCAGAGCGCATCGGCAGAAACGTAGATAAAATGCTTGAAGGTGGTGCCGGTGCCGAGGAGGCTGCCAGCCAATTTAATCGTGATGCCAGTCTGTTTGGTCAGGTGCTCGAAGGCATGAAGAGCGGAAACTCTCAATTAGGCATTAGCAGAGTAACAGGAGAAAAGGCTGAAGAAAGCCTGGCGAGCATCACTGAGCGTTTCGCCTTTGTCAGCAGCTCTGTTCAGGAAATTTTTGAAGCGACTCCGGCGCTGTTTCGCGCCAGTCGGGCAAATCACTCCATTTTGAATGAATCACCGGTGCTGCAGGAGCAGATCAGCCGATTATCCGATGCTGTGACAGCATTACCTGAAAACCGTGATCTCACGTATCAGACAGCACTCTATGCGGGTGTATTGGCAGTTATTCTCTTGGCAGTAATGGGATTGCTGATTACCGCGGAGACACGTAGAAGGCTTCGTGAAACGGCCACAGCGAATGAGAATAACCAGCGAGCGATTCTTCGTTTGTTGGATGAAATTGAAGGCTTGGGAGAAGGTGATTTAACCCGTTACGCGACAGTAACAGAGGATTTTACTGGAAACATTGCCGATGCCATCAACTCCACCATTGACCAGCTTAGAATCCTTGTGGCTCAGATCCAAGATACTTCAGAGAACGTATCCGCAGCGGCCAATGAAACCCGGGCTACAGCGCTACAATTGGCGGAAGCTTCTGAGCACCAAGCCCATGAAATTTCTGGAGCATCTGATGCGATTAGTGACATGGTTATTATCATTGATCAGGTCTCTGCCAATTCATCTGAGTCCGCTATGGTGGCCGAAAAGTCAGTATCTATTGCCAAGAAAGGTGCGGAAGTCGTACAAAGCACCATTGGCGGTATGGATACGACACGCAAGCAAATCCAAGATACTTCGAAGCGTATTAAGCGGCTGGGTGAAAGTTCTCAGGAAATTGGTGATATCGTCTCGGTAATTAATGACATTGCTGACCAAACGAATATTTTGGCATTAAATGCTGCGATTCAGGCGTCAATGGCCGGTGATGCAGGGCGAGGTTTTGCGGTAGTGGCCGATGAGGTTCAGCGGCTAGCTGAGCGTTCAGCAGTGGCTACCAAGCAAATTGCTTCGCTGGTTAAAACGATTCAGACCGACACCAATGAAGCTGTGAATTCCATGGAGCAAACCACTGCAGAAGTGGTTAAAGGTGCAGAGCGTGCTCATGCGGCGGGTGGTGCATTGGAAGAAATTGAAACGGTGTCAGCTGATTTGGCCAAATTGATTCGTGATATTTCTACTGCAGCGAGCAATCAGAGTACGACGGCTGGTCAGGTTTCCAGAACCATGAATGTGATCCAGGATATTTCGGCCCAAACGCTTTCGGGTACTAATAATACAGCTCAATCTATTGGTGAACTTGCTGACTTGGCGGTGGAGCTGAGGGGGTCGGTGTCTGGTTTTAAATTACCTTCATCCATGGAGCGCGCGGGTGTGTCCATTAATACTCCTGCACATAACTTTGCGTCAGAAAAACAAGAGTTTAATTTCTCGGGCATCTCTTCAACAGCCAATCGTTTTGCTGAGCCTGTCATACCGACATCCGCTCATGAGGAAGACTTCGACCTTTCTGATGAAGACATAGCCAAGGCAAGCTCTTCGCTTTTATCGAGTAACAGCCAAAATAAAAGCACTTCTATAGAAGAGGACCTGGGTTTAACCGAGGAAGAATTTATTGCTGAGGATGCCGCCATGGAGCAGCTGCTGAAGGGTGATGACGGTGACGGGGATCTCGATGCAGACAAAGATGAAAAAGCAGGTGATTTATCCCTTGAAAGTATAGACCTTGACCTTGATGAGGATCAGAACGGGAGGCGCATTACGGACGATAGGGTTTAATGGTGGCAAAACCAATCTGCACAGTATCTGAGCTTGGACGGTCAGAGAGCAGTTCTTATCCCGGGGGCCGGCGCTCTGGGATTAACAGCTCTGTGGCTCAGAGTTCTGAGGTACTGAATAAAACAGGGAGTTGTTGATGGAATTGCAAGGAAGATTACAAGGCCTGGAATGGTTGGTTGAAGAGGTGGAGGCCAGCTTACATCAGGCTTATGAAGCCCTTGAATCCTATCTTGCCGACCCCTCGGATGAAGGACAAATTCGTTTTTGTCTCAGCTACCTTCACCAAATTCATGGTTCGTTAAAAATTGCTGAGTGTCATGGTCCTTTGTTGTTGGCGGAGGAAATGGAAGGGCTGGCTGCGAGCATGCTGGAAAAGCATGATCTAAATGTCACGGATGCTTGTGATGTGATGGTTCAGGCCATTCTCAAACTGCCTGCTTATCTTCGTCAAGTCATGATCAGCCGTCGTGATCAACCTGAAACACTTCTACTGTTATTGAACGAACTCCGTGCTGTGGGGGGAGAATCATTAGTTTCTGAAACGGTTTTCTTTTCTCCCAAGATGGATGCAGCCCATAATTTAAGTGCACCCTATAATCGTCAGCCAGATCCGATTGCTATGGATAACTTGCTGCGAAAATTGCGGCAAATGTATCAGTTTGCACTAGCCGGTGTGGTTAAGGATGAAACCGTTGGCGATAACTTTGGGTATCTGGATAAAGTTTTTTCGCGCTTAAAAGAGTTAAGCAAAGGTTTTCCTCGTGAGCCGTTATGGGCTGCGGTGTTGGCATTGCTGGAAGGCATTTCTGCCAAGGAGATCCCCCTTAGTTATTCCGTTAAAAAGTTACTGCAGACATTAGATGTTGAAATTGGTCAGTTGGCCAAAATGGGTTTTGAGGGGTTAGCTCAGCCCTTGCCGGAAGCACTGTTAAAAAATATTTTGTTTTATATTGCCTATGCACATAGTGAAGAGCCTAGAGCGAAGCTGGTGCGTTCTGAATACCAACTTGATGAGTCTTTACCCGAAGCACTTATTGCCGACAGTGGTGAGGGCTTATCTCCCATTTATCACCCCGATGCTGCTCAGGCCATTGTTACTGCATTGACTCAGGAAATTAGCGAGGTCAAAGAGGCTCTCAATCGCTATGCGATGGCAGGTAATGATCATCACGAATTATTGGACGAAGCGACGAATGTTTTACGTCGGATAAGAGATTCTCTGGCGGTGTTGGGCAGGAGTGATCTCCGTGAAACCATGGCCAGCGCTTGTGATCAAGTAACAGCTTTTCGTAAAAACCCATCAGATAGTGCTAAAGGCTGTTTGATGCTAGTGGCATCGCAGTTGCTGGAGGTTGAATCCAGCTTGTATGGTTGGTTGGATAATAACCGGGAATTGATGGATGGATTGACCCCTCCGGATGAGATGCAGGTAGAAGTAATTCGTGCACAGAGGTCGTTGTTAGAGGAAGCGAGAAAGGGACTCGATACAGTTAAGGAGGCAATTGTAGAGTTTATTGCTTCCCAGTGGCAGCGAGACAAACTGGATGGTGTGCCTGAGGTTATCATGAATGTTCGTGGTGCCCTGAGCATGATGCATTTGTCTAGAGCCGCAATCGTACTTGATTCGTGCAACCTGTTTCTCGTTGAGCAAGTATTGGGTGAGGAAAATGTACCCAGCTGGAATATGCTTGATGCCTTGGCTGATGCGATTACTAGCATTGAATATTATTTGGAGTTTGTTGGTGAGCAGGATGAGCGGGCTGAGGAAGCTATCCTTGGTTTAGCTGAGGAAGGGGTGACGAAGCTCGGTTATCCTGTGGCAGCTAGTGGCTATGTTCAACCCGTTCAGATAGAAAATGTTACTGCTGAAGAGGCTGTTATCGGTGATCCGGCTGTTGACGTTGAAGACGATGATTTTACTGATCAAGAAATTATTGATATTTTCCTAGAGGAAATGGGCGAGTTAGAAGAATTGATTGAGAGCTCATATCAGCAATGGGCGAATAGTCCAGCAGATGAAAATAGTCTAGGGGACCTCCGTCGTTGTTTCCATACGGTCAAAGGTAGTAGCCGTATGGTTAAGGCCCAGTCACTTGGTGAGTTAGGCTGGGCAGTAGAAAACCTGTTAAATAAAGTGCTTGAAAAGCGGATAATTGTTACTCCTAGGCTGATGGCTTTAGTGGATCTTTCTCGTGAAGAGCTATCAGGAATGACGGAAGCCTTTAGGCAAAAAGCTGCCTATGAACGTTGGGACTATGTATCTGGGCTGATCAGTGCCGCTGATGCTCTTGCCAAAGGGGAAAATCCAGAGCTGCCTGAAGTGCTACCAGAAGAGCCGGTAGACAACTTGGAGCTGAAAGTTGAAGCTTCCGAGAGCGAAGAAGTTTCAGCAGCAGGCGCATCTGAGGTTGGGGGGACAACTACTGAGCTTGAAAGTGTTGGGTCGGTTGTCGAGGAAGCCAGCAGCCAGGTTGCTATCGATGATAGGGAGACTAATAACGTCAGTGTTGATGGCGGTGAGCATCTTGAAGAAGAGGGCTTAGAAACAGCTAGCCTAGAAACAGACCGTCTGGAAGAACAAGTATTACTCGATATATTTTCTACTGAAGCAGAAGGATACCTGCAGGCAGTACAAAATTTTGTAGGTGAGCAGTGCCAAGAGGCGCCTGTTTATAGTCCAGTCAATGCTGTTGTACAGAGTGCACTGCATACGCTGAAGGGTAGTGCACGTATGGCGGCCATTGGTCCCATCGCGGATTTAGTGACGCCACTAGAGCATTACACGAAAGAGCTGTACACCTACCAACTTGATGTTGATGAAAATATAGTTGAATTGTTCTCTGACGCCGTGAATTATTGCCGTGGGGCTATTGCTCCAATGAAAACTGAGCATAGGGTTGGCGAGATACCGGAGTTGGAGTCGTTTCTGGCAAGGCTCGAAGCACTTAGACAACGCTCTGTAGAACCCTTGATGAGTAGTCATAACCAACCATCAGGGCAGAGTGCGATCGATCCGGAATTACTCAACCTGTTGATGACAGACGGTATGCAGAGCCTGCTGGATGTGGATGTAGAACGGCTCCATTGGCATCAGCACTCTGGAGATACAACACGGCTAGTCCAGCTGCGTGATGAATTGAAGCAGCTGGCTACAGCAGCGAGTCGAGCCGGTGTTGATATCATGAGTGATCTTGCCCTGCTATTAAGCACGGCCTACGAAAGTATTATTGAGTGCCAGTTGTTCCTTAATGAGCACGATACACAATTGTTACAGCAAGCCCATGAAACACTGCTTGGTATGGTGGATTGTGTTGCGGCTAACCAAAAGTTATCACCTGTTCCACCTTTACTTGCAGACCAGTTGGAGGTGTTGGCTGCGGAGGCGTCCGATAAAGCGCTAGCAGATGAAAAGGCCGTAGTGACGAATATCCCAGAGATCTATGTTGATGATACTGTTGTTGAGGCTGTTTCTTCCAACATTACAGAGCCATCAGGCATAGTGATTCAGCCGTTGAATCAAGATGATATTGATCTCGATATTTTGGAAACCTTTGTTTCTGAAGCAGACGAATTATTGGAAGAAATTGACCAAGCATTGCAGGGCTGGGAGCGAAACTGGTCCAGTAAAGACCACGTAGAGTCATTGAAGCGTGCTTTGCATACACTGAAAGGTGGTGCGCGGATGGCTGGAATGGAACAACTTGGGTCACTCAGCCATGATCTCGAGAGCGAAGCCCTCCTTCTGGAAACCAACCGGGAGCGGCTTAATAAAGAGATTTTTAATGGTCTGCTTCGTCAGCAAGATGATTTGCTGGAGGTGCTTGGTGTCGCACGCAGGTTGCTTGGTGGAGATGAGGAGCAACGGCCCGAAGTAGCATTGCCCGAGGAAACAGGGCCAGCAGTTTCAGAGTATTCCGAATCAGCGCTGTCTACCTCCGGACTTGTACTTGAATCAAGTGTTGAAGATGCCTCTGCGGGTACGGAATTAATCATGAAAACGGTTCTGCCCCATGTTGTAGATGAGGCGGCAGAAACACAATTTAAGCCTGATTCCGCTGTACTTACAATGCCTCAGATTAAGCGTCAGGCTACGTCACAGGAAATGATCAAAGTTCCAGCAGCCTTGCTGGAAAGTTTGGTTAATTTGGCAGGTGAAACGAGTATTGCCCGTGGCCGGGTCGAGCAGTATGTCAGCGAGTTTTCATTCACTCTAGACGAGATGGAGTCGACGATCCTTCGCTTGAAAGATCAAGTGCGGCGCATTGGCATGGAAACCGAAGCTCAAGTGATGTTCCGTCAAGAACAGTTAGAAGCTATGTCCGTAGCTGAAGGGTTTGATCCTTTGGAAATGGATCGATATTCACAGTTACAGCAATTGTCACGCTCACTACTTGAGTCATCTTCAGATTTGCAGGACTTAAAAAATACACTGGTAGATAAGTCTCGGGGTGCTGATTCAGAGCTGCTTAGGCAGTCACGAATTAATACAGATCTGCAGGAGCAGTTGATGCAGGCTCGAATGGTGCCCTTCTTCCGGATTGTGCCCCGGCTGCGGCGGGTGGTTCGCCAGCTCAGCAATGAGTTAGGGAAAAATGTAGAGCTGTTCTTGGCAAATGTAGAGGGTGAGATGGATCGCTCTATGATGGAGCAAATGCTACCCCCTCTTGAGCATATGATTAGAAATTCCATTGATCACGGTATTGAGTCATCAGAAGAGAGATTGAGGGCAGGCAAGCCCGAAATGGGTGCAATTTCAGTGGGCCTGCATCGCGAAGGTGGCGATATTCTTATACATCTGTCCGATGATGGCCGGGGGCTTAACCTTGAGTCTATCCGACGGCGTGCCATACAGCTTGGTTTGATGTCTGAGAGCAGTGATCTGGGTGATCAGGAAATCATACAATTTATTTTCCAGCCCGGTTTTTCTACCAACGAAGAAGTGACCCAGATATCAGGCCGGGGTGTTGGTATGGATGTGGTCAATAGCCAGGTAAGAGAGCTGGGTGGTTTTGTACAGACCATCACCAGAAAAGGTGAAGGCACCCAATTTAGCATTCGTCTGCCGTTTACGGTGTCGGTGAATCGAGCATTGATGATAGAAATTGGAGAAGACCGATATGCCTTGCCGTTAAATAGTGTGGATGGTGTGGTGCGGGTTAGCTCTATGGAGCTTGAGCATTATTATCGTTTCCCCGATGCGCGATTGGAATATGCCGGTGGACGTTATGAGGTCAGATACCTCGGTAGTTTATTGAGTGAAGAGCTGACCCCGAAGGTCGACATGTCAGTGGACTCCGTTTTCCTCGTGCTGGTGCATTCGGAGACTCGTTTGTATGCCGTTCAGGTCGATCGCTTGGCTGGTAGTAGTGAAATTGTGGTGAAAAGTCTTGGTCCTCAATTCAGTAAGGTCCCCGGTTTGTCCGGAGCGACATTGTTGGGTGATGGTCGAGTAGTAGTGATTCTGGATTTACTGGCACTGTTACGGGCACAGATTACCGCCAAAGCTGGGGTCGAAGTACTCGATTCTCGAGATGATTCAAGTCAATCTGAGACCCCAACTGTTATGGTGGTTGATGATTCTGTGACGGTACGAAAAGTTGCCTGTCGTTTCCTCGAAAGAGAAGGTTTTCAGGTGGTGACTGCTCGTGATGGCACTGAGGCCATGAAGCTATTACAAGAGAGTCAGCCCGATATTATGTTGTTAGATATTGAAATGCCGCGCATGGATGGTTTTGAGGTGGCAAGACGGGTTAAGGCCAATGAAAAATTGAAACATATACCTATTATTATGATTACCTCACGAACGGGAGATAAGCATCGTGAAAGAGCGATGGATCTAGGTGTCGAAGGATATTTAGGCAAGCCGTATCAGGAAGAGGCATTGCTTGAGGCAATGTCGAAATTTATGGGTGTGTCTGAAGAGACAGCGGAATAACGCTGACAGGAGCAAGAGCATATGGGCCAAATTGCCCCAACAGCAGATCATGAAATAGAAGAAGTGAATTGTTTATATGTGCCCTTGATAGAGGATGCTTTGCTGGTGCCGCTGTCAGCTGTTGCGGAAGTGGTTCAGGGTGTAAAAGCTGAAAAGCAAGAGGGTACCCCGGCCTGGTTTGAAGGATGGATGATGTGGCGCCACAAGCGTGTACCACTTATTTCGTTTGAGGCCTTAGGCGGTGATAAACGGCAGGGAATCTCTGGTGCATCGATGGCGTTGGTCATGAACACAGTAAACCCAGAAAAAGGTCTTCGTTATTATGCAATTTTGGCGCAAGATTTTTCCCATCTGTTACGTATTGCCGAAGATGATCCGCTCCATCAGGTTGAAAGACAGAGTCAACGGCCTTATGTGCTTATGCAGGTAGAGCTAGATGGCCGAATCATGCAGGTGCCTGACCTAGAAGGACTGGAAGGTTATTTGACGGGTAGTCTTCACTCTTTCCTTAAGCAGCTATAATTTCTTTAGTTGTCACAGAACCGTTATAGGTGGTTTTGTTAGAGCGCTTTTTTTGAGGGCGAGATGATGTCTAAACAAAGTAAAGAATCAGCTGCTCAGGAGCAGGAAGAGCTTATGGCGAAGGCCATAGAGGCTACCATTGCATTAAATCCATTGGTGGGCGTCAGTACTGAAGAATTAAGAAAGGTGTTGAAGACGACAGCGAAGCAGGCAATTACTCAACCAAAAAAATTGGCATCGAACAGCAAAAAATTGTTGAGTAAGGTCGTTGATATTGTCAAAGGAACAGATCAGTTTGAAGAGAAGCGGAATGACCACCGTTTTGATGATCCCGCGTGGGTGGAGAACGTACTCTACCATAAGCTAAAACAGACGTACCTTGCATGGGATGAGTCCATGGATGAGTTGGTCGAAGATCTCAGCCTTGATGCGGTAGATGAGCGTCGGGCTAAATTCTTTAAAGAAGTTGTCACGAGCACTCTCGCACCCACTAATTTTTTATTCAGTAATCCAAAAGCGATGCGAAAGGTTGTCGAAACTCGCGGGCTGAGTTTATTGAAGGGGTTGCGAAATTATGTGGCGGATTTAAAAGATAATAACGCGATGCCCTCCCAGGTGGATAAAAGTCAATTTAAGGTGGGAGAAAACCTGGCCACATCTAAAGGTGCCGTGGTGTTCCGCAATGATATTTTGGAACTGATACAGTACAAGCCACTCACATCTAAAGTTTTTAAGCGACCCTTGTTGGTTATCCCGCCCCAAATTAATAAATTTTATATCTATGATTTAACCCCGGAAAAGAGTTTTTTTCAGTTTTGCTTGCAAGAGGGTTTTCAGGTATTTGTCATCAGCTGGCGTAATCCTTCAGCAAAATATCGTCACTGGGGTATGGATCAATATATTCAAGCTGCCGCAGAAGCTGTGGAGGCTGTTTTAGCCATAACCCGAAGTGAGAGCCTTAATGTTGTGGGTGCCTGTGCAGGGGGTATTACCGCATCGATTCTGTCGTCCTATCTTAAACAATCCAACAAACTCAAACAGGCAGGCAAGAATGTGGTTAACAGCCTGAGCTTGTCTGTGTGCATGTTAAGTATGCGTTCAGAAAGTATGGACTTAAATGCTTTTACTTCGCCTGCTGCATTGCAAGCGGCCAGGGCTAAATCAGAGGAAAAAGGTATTCTGGAAGGTGCAGAGTTGGCCAAAGTGTTTAGCTGGATGCGACCAAATGACTTGGTGTGGAATTACCATGTGAATAACTACCTGATGGGTGAGGCCCCGCCAGCCTTTGATCTGCTCTATTGGAACAATGATTCAACCAACCTGCCGGCCCAGTTACACAGCGATTTTTTAGATCTCTATGATGAAAATCTGTTGTATAAAGGGGAGATGGCGGTGCTGGGATTTAAGATAAATCTGGAAAAATTAGATTGTGATAAATATGTCACAGCGGGCCTTACCGATCACATTACTCCCTGGACGGCCTGTTATAAAACCACCCAATTTGTGGGCGGTGATATTCGGTTTGTGTTGAGTTCAAGCGGCCATATACAGAGCCTCGTGAATCCTATTGCTAATACAAAAGCGAAATATTTTAGCGCCGAAGATTTTCCCCCGCTAGCAGAAGACTGGTTAGAAGCAGCAGAGCAACATCAGGGTTCTTGGTGGGCGGATTGGTCAAGGTGGTTGGCAGAGCGCTCTGGCGCTAAAAAAACGGTACGTAAGACGTTAGGCAATCAAACGTTTAAGCCTCAGGAAGACGCCCCAGGCACTTATGTTTTTAATCATTAAGATTTTTTTCTGTCATTTATTTTGTTATAAATTGCCGATTTTCTATGAGTCGCGGGCTAGTTCTGATTGAACTGGTTTTGTGCAGGGAGATATCTTGATGGTGTGGTTATGACCGCAAAACCTTGTGGTCAAGCCGACGTCATTTTGGACCACCAATATTTGCATGTGGATCCAGAGCGGGCATCAAAAACGCTTTTGGGTGACACCATTGCCCATGGTTTTTTATATCTTTCTTTGATCCCGCACCTGATACTTGATAACTTGCTTGAACAGATTGGTCAGGTGACGATTCTTAACTATGGGGTGAACCGACTGCGCTTTATCGCCCCTGTACGAGCGGGAGCAGCATTCGCCTCAATTGGAAGCTGTTGTCGGAGCAGGAGAAAGAGAAAGCCCGATTGTTGACTGTAGAGGAGATCATGGAGATACAAGGCGGTGACAAACCGGCACTGATGGCTGAGTGGTTGTTGTATGTGTTTCATTAAAAAGTGATGGAGCTTGATAGAAGATTTGTCGTCAGTGTGCACTGAATAATTTGGCGCGAACAGTTTCCCGATATTTTTTGGGTGAAGCACCATAATGTTGGCTAAAAATTTTGCTGAAAGCCGCAGCATCTTGATAGCCACTATGAGATGCAACCTCAGCAATTGATAAGTTGGATTTTTGTAAAAGCTCTCGTGCGTTATTCAGTCGCGTGGTCTGTAAATACTGTAATGGCGTTTTACCCAAAGCATTTTTGAAACGTCGATTAAAAGTTCGAACACTAAAGTCAAATTGCTTTGCTACCTCAGCTATTTTTACTGGCTTACTGAAATTATCTTCAAACCAAATTTGCGCTTGTACTACCTGTTCATCGGGGTGTTGTTGAACATCATCAGAAAAATAGCTGGTGGGTTCAAAAGAGCTTCGGATTTCATGAAAAAAATTACGTTCCACCTGTGCAGCGGCATGGCGACCATAAAGCCTGGCGACAAGATGCACCATCAACTCTGCCATGGCGTTTACGCTGGCCGCACAATAAAGATTTCCTGCTTGGGTAATAAAGTATTGTCGTTTTAGCTCAACGTCCGGATAGTCTCTTTGGAATTGATCAAAATAGTGCCAATGAGTTGTGGCAGGTTGCTTGTTGAGCAACCCCGCCTCGGCCAGAAAACAAACACCGGTACCCACAGCAATCATTACAGCGCCCTGCGAGGCCTGTTGCTGAAGCCAGGGTATGTAGTTGCGGTATTTTTTTAATGCTGGCCTGGGGTTTCGCCATAGGGCGGGGAGACTGATGATATCGAAATGATCCTCTTCACTAATGGTAGCTGTTGGGCTGATATCAAATCCCGAAGGAGAGGTGATGGGCTGCTCGTCAATAGAGAGTGTCAGTGCTTCAATTCGTCGGGTGTTTCGGTTTTCGGGCCGGGCAGATGCTTCTGCTGTTCGTAACATTTCTACGGGAAGTGTGGCGCTGGTACCCAGTAGGTTGTCATAGAGCAGTGTTGCCACACGAAGGGGGGGAGATGTTGACTGAACTGTTTTATAAAATGAATTTTTGGCCATAATGACAAAATATATGTCTAAAAATAACAAAAATCAAGAGGCTCTGCCTGATAGAATGTTTAGCATTCATAGAGAAGGATGCCGTATCAATGCAAGCATTGCCCGTTATTGTCGGTTTTGGGGGATACAACGCCGCAGGTCGAAGCTCATCTCACCAGGCTTTTAGGCGAATCGTACTCGAGTCACTCTCAAAAACTGAACAGCGAGAGACGATTGTTGGGCTGGCTTGTCTGATGACACTTGTGTCATGGGACGGCGAGAGCTATCGCGATGTTGATAACAATGCACTCAATGCGGAGCAAGTCGCTGACAAATTTAGTGAGCGGGTACTTGAGGGAACGTTAATCCGTCGTCTAGAAGATTCATTATTTGATCCCACCAAAATTTATGGACACAAGCGTGTCAACCTGCAGACTCAGAGTGGTGAGGCTGTAATTTTTAAAATGGGCAAGCGAGATATGCCCTCATCAATTCCTGACCACTGGGATGTAAAGCCTCTTGAGGGCGGTGGGTTTGAAGTCCATATTCATGGCGCTGGTGAATTTTTAGTGCCGGTATATTCTGAGCAGGAAGCCAAGGCAGGAGGGCAGCTGCCTACGGGTTTTGATCCTGCAGCTCACTATAACTCTCGCTTTCACCCCCGGGGTCTTCAGTTGGCACTATTAGGTGCCAGTGATGCGCTGTTTTCCGTTGGTATTCCCTGGGAGACTATTGCTGCGAGTGTCCGACCTGATGAGGTGGGAGTGTATTGCACCAGTATCATGGGGCAGGTGACAAAAGAAGGGTTGGGGGGGTTGTTGCAGGCCCGGTTATTGGGCGAAAGAACCACCTCGAAACAGTATGCTATGGCACTTAACACCATGCCGGCAGATTTTATTAATGCTTATGTGTTGGGAAGTGTTGGTCACACGGCCGCAATAACAGGTGCTTGTGCTTCCTTCCTTTATGTCTTGCAAGCGGCAGTTCAGGATATTCGAAGTGGTCGCCGGAGGGTGGCGATTGTTGGCAGCGCAGAGGCTGGTCTGACACCGGAAATTATGGAAGGTTTTACCAATATGGGAGCACTGGGAACCGACATAAACCTTTGCAAGCTTGATGGCACGGAAATACCCGATTGGCGGAGGGCCAGTAGGCCATTTGGTGAAAACTGTGGTTTTACCATAGGTGAGGGTGCCCAATATACTGTTCTCATGGATGATGCCTTAGCTATGGAGCTGGGTGCCGATATTCACGGAGCCGTGCCTGACGTATTTATTAATGCCGATGGTGTTAAAAAATCCATATCGGCCCCTGGTGCTGGAAATTATGTCTCCTTTGCCAAGGCCGTGGCATCTGCGATGGCCATTGTGGGTGAAAAAACTGTTCGAAAACATAGCTTTATTCATGCCCATGGTTCCAGTACCCCTGCAAACAGAGTGACAGAATCTGAAATTTTTGATCGAGTCGCAGAGGCCTTTGATATTAATGATTGGCCGGTAGCGGCCGCAAAAGCCTACGTTGGACATTCTCTGGCGGGTGCCAGTGGCGATCAGTTGATCTTTACTTTAGGTACCTTCAAGTACGACCTTATTCCGGGTATTAAAACGGTCGATAAAGTCGCCGAAGATGTGGCCCAGAAGCATATACTTTTTCCACTGAAGGATCTGGATGTCAGCGACCGAAAAATGGACGTAGCGTTTATTAACTCAAAAGGATTTGGTGGCAACAATGCCACAGCGGTGGTGTTGTCTCCAGGTAAGGTAGAGGAAATGCTGTCCAGTCGATATGGTGTTGCTATGCAGGACTACCAGCAACGTCGTGAGAAAATTCGTCGAGCGGCAGAGGATTATGCTCACCGAGCTGATTATGGTGAGGTCGAGGTTGTCTATCGTTTTGGTGACACGCTAATTGATGAAGAGGGTATCGATATTTCTTGTGATCGGATTCATATGCCGGGCTATGAGCAAGACGTCGTTTTTGATAAGGCAAATCCCTGGGAAGATATGGCCTAGGGAGTGTTGGTGCAGATTTTAGATCAGCTCATCATCCAGGCTCAGGCCTTTCGCAAATAGCTGAACCGGGTGACCAATGAAAAAACCTTGAACCCAATCGCAACCCAGTGTTTTGTAGTGTTCAAGGTCGTCTTTGGTTTCAACGCCTTCACCGATAATTTTTCTTCCCTGTATTTTCGCAATTCTTATATCTCTTTCCAGGGCTGTTCGTGCCTGCTCTGACTCTTGTATTTTATGTAATAACGGTCGAGCAATTTTTAGAAACGGTGTGTGTTGTTTGTCCAGATGCACAGAGACATCGGCAGAACGATAGTAGGGGTTGGTCGCAAACTGAAGGCCATTTCTTGCGAGTTTCATACAATTGGAATACATCTGTATATATTCTTGGCTGTTGAGTTCTCTAGGAGGGTTGTTGATCTCAATAGCAATCTGTTTGTTCATTTGTACTAGCGTTTGTAACTTTTCTTGAAGTTCGTCGATGTTTTCCTTGGCGCACAGAGTGTAGGGGGATAGATTAATAAAAAATATATTTGTATCCAGCTTGTCGCAAACGCTGCTAAGACAATTTAGGGCAAAAAAATCAATGGCCACCGTTTTTTTTAGCTCATTAGCCTGGTCAATAATATCCTTGGCACTTTCTGGTGTTTTGTTCGTTGGCTTTTTTAGTTGGGTATAGATTTCTGAAGCGCATAATTGTTGTGTATGAATATCAACGATTTTCTGGGCTGAAAGCACAAATCTAGCGTCATGATGAACTTCAGGATCAGTTTGGTCCGTCATAATGTTTCCTGTAAAAGTCTCGGAAGGTAGTTGTTTCAAATTACTTTAGCTAGAGGGCAAATACAACCCTGTTGGAATACCTGTATCCTTAGAAGCAGAAAACGGTATTCATCGACGAAGGTGTTTGTATACGAGGAGAGGAAATAGGGTAAAAATAGTTGCTTTTCGTTACTGAGTGTTATGACTGTTTGGTTTCTTTTGGTCATAACTTGCCTGGTTCAATAGTAAATTGTTCTTTTCAGTGGGGTGATTTTTTGTGAGAGTTGCGCCCCCATTGCGAGTTCTTCGTTTTTGGGTAAATTTGCGCTAAAGGCGCGGGTTCGGAGGCTTAGTTCCTCCGTCTGTTGGTACTGCGCATTGTCTGTGACAGGGGTACTAATAATGACTTTAGTGAATCACAATTTTCAATTACATATTTTCTTAGATGCTGATCTGCCTTTGGGGTGGTTGCATTGACTCGCCATAAAATAGCCGATTGGAATATTTCCGATTCCGCGAGTCTCTATGGCGTAAATGATTGGGGTGCCGGCTATTTTGGCCTTTCTGACAAAGGTGAAATGACCGTCGTAACCTCCAAAAATAGCCAGCCGCTAGAAGTTTCCCTTATGGACGTTGTTGCTGGTCTCGAGCAGCGTGGCCATACCATGCCGGTATTGCTGCGGATAGAAAACCTGCTGGATGAACGAATTGCACTTCTAAACAAAACCTTTGCTGGGGCAATTAAAGCGTTTGGTTATCAAGGCGAGTACCGGGGCGTCTTTCCTATTAAGGTTAATCAGCAGTGCCATGTGGTTGAAGAAATCACTAAATTTGGCGCGCAGTATCACCATGGCCTCGAAGCGGGCAGTAAGGCCGAGCTTATTATTGCTATGTCCCACCTTCGTGATAGCGAGGCCTGTATTGTCTGCAATGGTTATAAAGATGCCGAGTTTGTAGAGCTTGGGCTGCATGCCCGAAAATTGGGTCTCAAATGTTTCTTTGTGATTGAAACTCCTTCTGAGTTGGCCATTATTCTGGAACAGTCCAAGCGGTTGGATGTCGAGCCGCTAATTGGCGTGCGGGTAAAACTGGCTGCAGAAGTTGAAGGCCACTGGTTTGGTGATGGCGGTGACCGATCACTGTTTGGTTTGACCACCAATCAGCTAATGGATGTCGTCGACCAACTGCGCGAAGCCGACATGCTGCACTGTTTACAGTTAATGCACTATCACATTGGCTCACAAATCCCCAATATTCGGAATATCCGCGATGGCCTGCAAGAAGCCTGTCGTTACTATGTGGATTTGGTGAAAGAGGGTGCCCCTCTGGGTTATCTCGACCTCGGTGGTGGTTTGGCCGTGGACTACACCGGTGCCAAAACCAACGAGACTCACAGCAAAAACTATTCCGTTGAAGAATACTGCGTGGATATTGTTGAGACCATAGGTGAAGCCCTCAATAACAGTGGTGTTCCACACCCCACCATTATTACGGAATCCGGTCGCGCAACGGTGGCTTATTCTTCGGTACTATTATTTAACATTCTCGATGTTAGCCGTTTCAAACCGGGTCCATTGCCAGAACAGTTGCCAGAACAGAGCAATGATTTTTTGCATAATCTCTGGGCAACGCTACAAAGCCTGACCGAGGAAAGTCTGCAAGAGTGTTTTAACGACGCTGTTCATTATCGGGAAGAGGTTCGCCTCATGTTCCGCCAAGGACAGCTAAAATTGCGCGAGCTGGCATTGGCAGAAAATATTTATCTGGAAATTTTACAGCGTACCCGAGATTTGCTGCCAGCACTCAAGCGGGTGCCCCCAGAGCTACAAAATCTCGATGAGGCGCTGGCAGATATTTACTATGGCAACTTCAGTTTGTTTCAATCATTACCAGATGCTTGGGCTATTGATCAAGTTTTCCCCATCATGCCTATCCATCGTTTAAACGAGAAGCCCGCCAATAAAGCGGTCATTGGTGATTTGACCTGTGACTCTGATGGAAAATTGGACCTGTTCGCCAATGCCGACGGCGAATCGCACACATTACCCTTGCACGACCTGAATGCAGGAGAGGAGTACTATCTGGGAGCGTTCTTGGTGGGCGCCTACCAGGAAACCCTGGGTGATCTGCATAACCTCTTTGGTGATACCCATGTGGCCAGTATTCGTATTGATAGCGATGGCCAGTTTGAGTTTGTGGAGGAAATACAGGGTGATACCATTGGCGATGTTCTGAGCTATGTTGAATACAGTCCCAAAGCGCTTTATGAGCAATTCCGGGTAAGTGCAGAAGCTTCGGTGAAATCTGGTCGTATTACCGTTGTTGAGCGTCGGCAGATGCTACAGACATTCAGTAATAGTCTGAATGGTTACACTTATTTTGAGCGTGATTAATCCGTTAGAGAAAAAACTATGTCAAAAGTACTGATTATTGGTGCCGGTGGTGTGGGTGGTGTGGTGACACACAAGTGCGCCCAGCTGGCAGATGTGTTTGAAGAAATCGTACTCGCGAGTCGCAATGAAGAGAAGTGCAAAAAAATTGCTGCTCAGTTAAACAGGTCCATTGAAACTGCCCAAGTGGATGCTGACAACGTCCCGGAACTGGTCGCGCTGATAAACCGTGTTAAGCCGGATATGGTGATCAATGTGGCCTTGCCTTATCAAGACCTCACCATTATGGACGCCTGCCTGGAAGCTGGCGTGCACTATCTGGACACCGCCAACTACGAGCCACTCGATACTGCGAAGTTTGAATACAAATGGCAGTGGGCCTATCAGGAAAAATTTGAAAAAGCCGGGCTGATGGCCCTGCTTGGTTCCGGTTTTGATCCCGGTGCCACCAACATGTTCACCGCCTATATCGCCAAGCACTATTTCGATGAAATCCACACCTTGGATATTATCGACGTCAATGGCGGCGACCACGGTTACCCCTTCGCCACCAACTTCAATCCGGAAATTAATATCCGCGAAATCACGGCGGAATGTCGCCATTGGGAAGACGGCCAGTTTATTGAAACTCCGGCCATGTCCACTCAGCAGTCCTTCACCTGTCCGGAAGGTGTGGGCACCTACAATATTTACCGCATGTACCACGAAGAATTGGAGTCGCTCACCAAGCATTACCCCACACTGAAACGCGCCCAATTCTGGATGAGCTTTGGCGATGCCTACCTCAAACATTTGGAGGTACTGGGTAATGTGGGTATGACCGGCATTAAACCCGTGGAATATAACGGCCAACAAATCGTGCCCATCCAGTTTCTAAAAGCCCTGCTGCCAGATCCGGCCAGCCTTGGCCCCCGCACCAAAGGTAAAACCTGTATTGGTTGTGTGGTAACGGGCATCAAAGACGGTAAAGAGAAAACTGTTTACCTCTATAACATCTGTGATCACCAAGAGTGTTATGCCGAGGTGCAGTCCCAGGCCATTTCCTACACCACCGGCGTCCCGGCCATGATTGGCGCCAAAATGATGCTCGAGGGTAAATGGATGAAGCCCGGCGTTTGGAATATGGAACAGATGAATCCCGATCCGTTTATGGACGATATGAATAAATATGGTCTGCCCTGGATTGTGATTGAAGATCCAGAGTTTGAGCTGGCCTGATGACAGATTGCAGTAACCCTTTTGAGAATTTCGACGCTAGTCGGGTGCCTTCTCCCTGTTTTGTGGTGGATGAGGTGGCGGTTGAGCGCAACTTGAAAATCCTTAACCGGGTGCAGGAACAAAGTGGTGCCAAAGTGTTGGCTGCCCTAAAAGCATTTTCCATGTGGAGTTTATCGCCGCTGGTCTCAAAGTATCTTTCCGGTACCTGTGCCAGTGGATTGTATGAAGCGCGGTTAGGTCGAGAAGAATACGGCGGTGAAGTCCATGTATTTTCTGCGGCTTATACGGAATCTGATTTGCGGGAAATTCTTGAGATTGCCAACCACGTGGTGTTCAACTCCTTCAGCCAGTGGCAACGGTTTCAGCCTTTATTGAAAGCTGCTAAGAGTGCACGAACTCAGTTGCAATATGGGCTTCGGATAAACCCGCAGCATTCCGAAGGGGATGTGGCTATCTATGATCCCTGCGCGCCCTGTTCTCGATTGGGCATTCTACTGAGTCAGTTTGAAGGGCAATCCCTAGAGGGTATTACAGGGCTGCATTTTCATACCCTGTGTGAGCAGGATGTGGAGCCGCTAAAGCGGACGCTTGCAGCAGTAGAAGCCCAGTTCGGTGATGTGTTGCATCAAATGGAGTGGGTGAATTTTGGTGGCGGCCACCATATTACCCGACCCGATTATCAGGTAGATGAGCTGATTGATCTGGTTAAGGTTTTTAGCCAGAAATATAACGTACAGGTGTTTCTGGAGCCAGGCGAAGCGGTGGCTATTCATACCGGTGTCCTGGTGTCGGAGGTATTGGATCTGACGTGGAATGATATGAACCTAGCTATTCTCGATACGTCTGCCACTTGCCATATGCCCGACACTTTAGAAATGCCTTATCGCGCCGATATTTTGGATGCTGGTTTGCCAGAGCAGCATTCGCACACGTACCGTTTGGGTGGAATGACTTGTCTTGCTGGTGATGTGATTGGCGACTACAGTTTTAGTCAGCCCCTTGAAATAGGCCAGCGATTGATCTTTGATGATATGGGCCATTACACCATGGTGAAGACCACCACCTTTAATGGTATCAATCTGCCCTCTATTGCCATTTGGAATTCGGAAAACGATGAGCTTCGTATGGTAAAAGAGTTTGGGTATGAAGATTTCAAGCAACGTTTGAGTTGAGAATTGTGAGAATGAGGCTATGAGTGATCTGGCAATGGACCAATACCCACACTTTCTCGGCTCAGAAATTGAACAGGGCAATCCCTCGACGTCATTATTTCATGTGATCCCGGTGCCTTATGAGCGCACCGTGAGCTATGGCGGTGGTACCGCCAAAGGCCCCTCGGCGATTCTCGATGCTTCCTGGCAACTGGAAATCTGGGATGGCAAAAGCACCCCTTGTGAGCTGGGAATTTATACCCACGAAGTCGTTGATTGTGAGGGCGAGGAAGCGACGGTGATTGAACGCATTGCCGCGGTAACGAAAGAAATTCTTACTATGGGTAAAATGCCCGTAGCCATCGGTGGTGAACATACTGTTACCGGCGGAGTAGTGAAAGGTTTGTTGGATGCGGGTATTACTGATTTTGGTGTGGTGCAGATTGACGCCCATGCAGATTTGCGCGATGCCTACGAGGGAAACCCCTTAAGCCATGCTTCGGTCATGAAGCGGGTGGTGGATTTGGGTATTCCTCTGTACCAGTTGGGTATCCGTGCCTTCTGCAAAGAGGAAATGGCTGTCCGAGAAAAACATGGGGTACTTTTTCAGGATGCCGATCAACTGGTTCCTGACAATATCACCGAGATTATCCTGCCCGGTGACTTTCCGAAAAAAGTCTTTTTTACCTTGGATATCGACGGTATGGATCCGTCAGTCTTTCCTTCCACAGGAACGCCGGTTCCCGGTGGCCTGGGTTGGTATCAAACTCTGAGCCTGTTTGAGTCGGTGGCTCGTCAGCGCGAGATTATCGGTTTTGATTTAATGGAGTTTGCGCCGATTCAGGGCTTCCATGCTTATGAGTTTGCTGCGGCACAGCTAATCTACAAGATGATGGGGATTGTTCAGCGAAACTAAAATTGTGCTTTTTCCGCGATTGTTGTGCTTTCTGGCACTCACGAAAAAATCACAACTTTTAGAAGTCCCTATTTAGTTTGGGTGACAAATTATCGTGGTTTTTAGTTATCTATACCCAATGATTCCCAAAGCCCATCAATTTTATCTTTCACGGCTGCATCCATTTCAATCGGCTCGCCCCATTCCCGGTTGGTTTCACCGGGGAATTTATTGGTGGCGTCAAAGCCAATTTTTGATCCCAGACCGGAAACTGGTGAGGCAAAGTCTAGATAGTCGATGGGGGTGTTCTCAATTATCACCGTGTCCCGTTTTGGGTCCATTCGGGTGGTGATGGCCCAGATGACATCGTTCCAATCACGGGCATTGATATCGTCGTCGGTGACAATCACAAACTTGGTGTACATAAACTGACGGAGGAAAGACCACACCCCCATCATTACCCGTTTGGCGTGACCGGGATATTGCTTTTTCATGGTCACCACTGCCATGCGATAGGAGCAGCCTTCGGGGGGCAGGTAAAAATCAGTAATTTCTGGGAACTGTTTTTGCAATATGGGCACAAATACTTCGTTCAGTGCCACACCCAAAATTGCTGGTTCATCTGGTGGTCTGCCAGTATAAGTACTGTGATAAATTGGGTCTTTGCGGTGGGTGATTCGCTCCACGGTAAAGACTGGGAACTGATCCACCTCATTGTAGTAACCGGTGTGGTCTCCGAATGGCCCTTCGTCGGCCAGTTCACCTGGGTAAATAAAACCTTCCAAAATAAATTCAGCAGTCGCGGGCACCTGCAAATCACTGCCCAGGCATTGCACCACTTTGGTTTTTTCGCCGCGCAATAATCCGGCAAAAGCGTATTCCGATAGGCTGTCCGGCACTGGTGTTACTGCCCCCAAAATCGTGGCCGGATCTGCACCCAGTGCCACAGCAATGGGAAATGGCTTGCCGGGATGGGCTAATTGCCAATCACGAAAATCCAAAGCTCCACCGCGGTGAGACAGCCAGCGCATAATCAGTTTGTTTTTACCGATCACTTGCTGGCGGTAAATGCCGAGATTCTGACGTTCTTTTTCCGGCCCGCGAGTGATCACCAGCGGCCAGGTAATTAACGGCCCTGCGTCTCCGGGCCAGCAGGTTTGAATGGGTAGCTTGCCTAGATCAACTGCATCACCTTCAATAATAACCGTCTGGCATGGTGCTTTTTTTACCACTTTGGCGGGCATATTCAGAATGGGTTTGAACTGATGGCGCTTTTCCCACAGGTCTATCATCCCTTTGGGTGGTTCGGGTTCTTTCAAAAAAGCCAGTAATTCTCCCACTTCGCGCATGGCCGACAGGCTTTCTTGTCCCATTCCCATAGCAACTCGCTCGGGGGTGCCAAACAGATTGCCCAGTACCGGAATATCAAATCCCTTGGGGTTTTCAAATAACAGCGCAGGACCACCCGCGCGAAGCGTGCGATCACAGATTTCCGTCATTTCTAGGTAGGGATCAACTTCCACGGTGATGCGCTTTAATTCACCGCGCTGTTCTAGGAAATCAATAAATTCCCGTAGGTCAGAATATTTGATGGTCATATTGGGTCAGGGCCAGAGGTGTTTGTGTGCAAAGTGTTACGGCAATGGCTTGGGATTGCAACAGTCTCTCAGTGATCTATCGAATGAGATATACATTGACTGATTGATTTAGAAAGGTATGGCGTTATGATCAGGGTGAGAAAGGGGTCGGTGACAGCTGATACTTAATTCTGCTACCACTTTTTTCTAACAACTTAAGAAAGGGAGTTACCTTTTGAATAGCTTAGCCTCAGTATTTATTTTTAACGGCGTTGTTGTCGGTATTGCGGTGTTAGTGCATTACGAGGCAATGTATCGCTTGGCTATGTTGTTGCCCTCCCTTCGAATTCCTCCCCGTTCTCGGGTTTTAGTGGGTGTGGCCGGAGCATTTTTGGCACATATAGTCGAAGTCTGGATATTTGCCGTGAGTTATTACCTGATGCTGCGGTGGGATGCGGGAAGTCAACTGAGGGGGAACTTTGATGGTTCGTTATTGGATTGCAGTTATTTCTCCTTTGCTAACTACACGTCGCTGGGCTATGGCGATATTGAGCCATTTGGTTCTGTCCGTTTTTTGTGTGGGCTGGAAGGACTCACAGGGTTGATTTTAATTGCTTGGACCGCTTCTTTTCTGTATATCGAGATGCGGAAATTTTGGGTAACGGGTCATTCTGGAATATGAGACTCTGGTCACTTCATCCCAGCTATTTGGATGCCAAAGGGCTCGTGGCATTGTGGCGTGAAGCGTTGCTGGCACAGGCGGTGCTTTCCGGAAAGACTAAAGGCTATTTGAACCACCCGCAGTTGATCAGGTTCAAGGCCTGTCGTGATCCTTTAGCCAGCTTCTCCACTTATTTGTGGGCAGTGGCTGCGGAGGCAGATAAGCGAAACTATTGTTTTGATGTGACGAAAATTCAGTCTCCCCACGGGCGGCATAAAATACGTTTGACCCAGGGACAGCTGGAGTTTGAGATGCAGCATTTACTTAGAAAATTAGAGCGCCGAGACATGAAGCGCTTTGACCTTTTTCAGCGGGACACAGAGATTAAACCGCATCCAATGTTTACAGTTCTACCCGGTGAAATTGCCGTATGGGAGAGACCGTAAGCCCTGTCTTCTGTTCGAGTACCCTTATTCAAACACAATGGTTTTGTTTCCGTGCAGTAACACGCGATCTTCGAGGTGATAGCGCAATCCTCTGGCCAGTACATTTTTTTCCACATCTTTGCCTTTGCGTACCAAATCGGGAATGCTGTCGTGATGACTGATGCGTACCACATCCTGTTCAATAATTGGCCCGGCATCCAGTTCATCGGTGACATAGTGGCAGGTCGCACCAATCAATTTAACACCGCGTTCTGCGGCTTGGTGGTAGGGGCGAGCGCCGACAAAAGCGGGGAGAAAGCTGTGGTGAATGTTAATGATTTTTCCGGAATATTTTCCGCATAAGTCGGGAGGCAAAATTTGCATATAGCGAGCGAGCACGATGACATCGGCTTTGCTATCGTTAATTAATTTTTCAACCGTGGCAAAGTGAGCTGCTTTGTTTTCAGGATCAGCCGGGGTGTGGTGGTAGTTAATATTGTGCCAAGAGACATAGCTTTGTAAATCATTGTGATTGGATATCACACAGGGAATATCAAACTTCATTTCGTCGCTGCGCCAACGATAGAGCAGGTCAGATAAGCAGTGCGATTGTTTGCTGGCCATAAGCACTACACGCTTGGGTACGCTGGTGTCGGTCAATTGCCACTGCATCTCGAATTTGTCTGCTAGTGGTTGAAAGCGGGCTTTGAGTTCGTCAGAGCCATAAGGTAGCGAATCCGCTTCCATCACCTGGCGCATAAAAAACCAGTTAGTTTCCGGGTCGCGGTAGTAGTTGGCTTCAGTTAATAGGCCGCCTTCTTTTGCAAGAAATGAGCTGACAGCGGCGACAAGACCAATGCGGTCTGGGCAAGAGATAATTAAGCGATAGCTATGGGAGCTCATGAGCGGAGATACCTTTCCTTTGGAAAACAAACTGTCGCACATTTGTAGACGAATTTCATTAAGTATGCATATCTGGAAGGGCCGTTGTTATGGCTTAAGTCGTTGGAGGGTGAAGTTTGTTTTGTATACTTTGTTTGGGTAAGTAGGTTGGCGGGGAAAGCAGGGATAATGAACGATGGTCTTTTGTAGAAGCTCTGTGATGATCATGTTGCTCTTGGGGTGGTTTACCCAAGCGGTTTATGCAGAGATTTACAAGTGGGAGGATAAGTCAGAAAACCCCCATTTCAGCGATGAAAAGCCTGACAAAGACCGGCCGGAACAGGTGAAAGTTCAGGTGAATAGTATTGAAGCGGTTAGTGTTTCTGCTAGCGGTTTTCTAAAGGCAGGAGAGCATCACCAGGTGGTTATGTATAGTGCGGCTTGGTGTAGTTACTGTAGAAAAGCCCGCAATTATTTTTGGCAGCAAGGCATACCCTTTAAAGAATATGATATCGAAGCCTCTCGTAAAGGACGTTAACGGCACGGGAGTCCCGATTATTTTAGTGAGTCAAAAACGGATGCAGGGGTTTCGGGCGGCGCGTTTCCAAGCCCTTTATCATCAAGTGAATCGCGATAAAAGCGATCAATGAAGCAACATTGCAGCATGCCGCGTTCTACGTCATAGTACGCTGCAATTGGGCTTTTAAAGCATAACTGATTTTAGAAAGTGAATATCCATGACTGATTTTTTGATAGCGCCCTCCATTCTTTCTGCCGATTTTGCACGTTTGGGTGAGGAGGTAGATGCCGTTCTCAATGCCGGTGCTGATGTGGTGCATTTTGATGTGATGGATAATCATTATGTCCCCAATCTGACCATTGGGCCGATGGTTTGTAAGGCGTTGCGTGATTATGGCGTCACGGCTCCGATTGATGTGCATCTTATGGTGGAGCCTGTGGATCAGTTGATTGGCAGCTTTGCTGATGTCGGTGCGAGCTGGATAACCTTTCATCCTGAGGCCTCCCGACATGTGGATCGTTCATTGCAATTGATTCGTGATGCGGGTTGTAAAAGTGGCTTGGTGTTGAACCCGGCGGTGGGTTTGGAGCAAGTAAAGTATGTGCTCGATAAGGTAGATATGATTTTGCTGATGTCAGTAAACCCTGGTTTTGGCGGGCAGAAATTTATTCCGGCGACATTGGATAAATTGCGCGAAGTGCGCACCTTGATTGATGAGCGTGGTTTGGATATTCGCCTAGAAATTGATGGTGGTGTCACCGTTAATAACATTCGTGAAATTGCGGAGGCTGGTGCTGATACTTTTGTGGCGGGTTCCGCTATTTATGGTGCCGAAAATTATTCTCAAGCCATTGGTGCTATGCGGGCTGAGTTGGCCAAGGTTTAACCTGATTTTGCTGACTTTTCAGCGTCGAATGAATGAATTAGAATGCCTCCTCAAGTTTTTGGAGACACCCGTGATTTTCACTCAGTGCCACGATCTTTATTCTGCTCAACTTACCTGGCGATGGCGTAGTCAGTGACCTTGGTGTGTGTGCTCCAAAATTTGGCAGCTCGTACGCACCCCTCTTCTCTATCTGTTATCTGATCATTCTGCGCGGGTATGCGCAAGGGAATAACCATGACCCCTGAACAATTTGCCGAGTTGGCTGAGCAAAATTACAATCGAATTCCGGTTATGCGTGAGGTGTTGGCAGACCTCGAAACGCCATTATCCTGTTACCTGAAGCTGGCCCGCGGGCCCTATTCTTATTTATTTGAGTCTGTACAAGGCGGAGAAAAGTGGGGGCGTTACTCCTTGATCGGCCTGCCTTCAAGTACCGTTCTTAAGGTTTTCGGTGATCAGCTTTTGATTGAAAAAAATGGTGAGGTGTTGGTATCTCGTACTACCGCTGATCCTTTGAAAGATGTTGAAGACTTTCACGCTGAATACAAAATGCCGGAGTTGCCGCAGTTGCCTCGTTTTACCGGCGGTTTAGTGGGTTATTTTGGCTACGATACAGTACGTTATGTGGAACCGAGACTAAAAGGGTCTGTGCCTAAAGATGATTTGGGTAATCCTGATATTTTATTGATGGCGTCTGATGAAGTGGTCATCTTTGATAATCTCATGGGTAAGCTGATTTTTGTGGTCCATGGGGATGCTGCTGATCCTAATGCATGGAGTAAAGCCCAGAGCAGGTTGGATGAGCTTGGGGCCAAGTTGAAGCATTCGTTACCGGACCTTCCTCCCGTAAATCTGGAAGGCGGTGGGCTGGATGAGTCAGCATTTGTCTCGAGCTTTGGTGAAGAAAACTACAAAGCTGCTGTCGATAAGATAAAAGACTACATACTTGCCGGTGATGTCATGCAAGTGGTTCCCTCCCAGCGGATGTCCATGGATTTTGATGTTGAGCCGTTGAATTTGTATCGGGCGCTTCGTTGTCTTAATCCATCACCCTATATGTATTTTCTGGATTTGGATGATTTTCATATTGCGGGTTCTTCTCCCGAAATTCTGGCGCGGTTGGAAGATGGTGAAGTCACGGTCAGGCCTATCGCCGGAACTCGCCGTCGCGGTCATACCCCTGAAGAGGATAAAGCCCTCGAAGAAGATATGATGAGCGACCCTAAGGAAATCGCAGAGCACTTGATGCTGATTGATTTGGGCAGAAATGATGCCGGGCGAGTGTCTCAAATAGGCACGGTGGAAGTGACCGAGCAGATGGTGGTAGAACGTTATTCCCATGTGATGCACATTACCTCTAATGTGACTGGCCAAGTGAACCCAGGCACAAGTGCCATTGATGTTCTGCGTGCTACATTACCTGCGGGCACATTAAGCGGTGCGCCAAAAATTCGGGCCATGGAAATTATCGATGAGCTGGAACCGGTCAAGCGGGGTGTTTATGGCGGTGCTGTCGGCTATATCGGCTGGAATGGCAACATGGACACGGCCATTGCTATACGGACTGCAGTGATCAAAAACGGCAAGCTTTATGTTCAGGCGGGAGCTGGCATCGTGGCCGATTCTGTGCCGGAACTAGAGTGGAAAGAAACCATGAATAAAGCCCGCGCGATTTTTCGTGCTGCGGACCTAGTGGTCTAAGGAGTTCTCACCATGATATTAATGATTGATAATTACGACTCCTTTACCTACAACGTGGTGCAGTACCTCGGAGAATTAAAGGCAGATGTGCAGGTTGTTCGTAATGACGAAATTACCCTGGATGAAGTGGCAGCACTTGCCCCGGAGAAAATCGTGATCTCACCGGGGCCCTGTACGCCGAATGAAGCCGGTATTTCAGTCGCAACCATTGAGCGTTTTGCCGGAAAAATTCCTATTCTGGGGATCTGCCTGGGGCATCAAAGCATTGGCCAGGCCTTTGGTGGCAAGGTGGTGCGAGCCAGAGAAGTAATGCACGGGAAAACCTCACCCATTTATCACAATAATACCGGTGTATTTCGCAACTTACCCAATCCCTTTGAAGCTACTCGTTATCATTCGCTGGTTGTTGAGCGTGAAAGCCTGCCGGATTGCTTGGAGCTGACGGCATGGACTCAAACTGAATCCGGTGAAATTGATGAAGTTATGGGTTTTCGTCATCGTGAATTATCGGTAGAGGGAGTTCAGTTTCACCCGGAATCGATTCTCACCGAGAACGGACACGACCTGCTCGAAAACTTTTTGAAAAGCTGAAGGCCAATCATGAATATACAACAGGCAGTTGCCCGATTATTGGAGCACCAGCATCTCGATATGAATGAGATGGGTGCAGTTATGATGCAAATCATGACCGGCAAGGCGACTGATGCTCAAATAGGGGGCTTTCTGGTGGCCCTGCGTATGAAAGGTGAAACGGTGGCGGAGCTCACCGGAGCCGCTCAGGTGATGCGTGACCTGGCGTCACCTGTTGCGATCACGGGCGAACATCTTGTGGATATTGTAGGCACGGGTGGAGATAGTGCCGGTATTTTTAATGTCTCTACTGCCAGCACCTTTGTGGCCGCCGCTGCAGGTGCCCGCGTTGCCAAGCACGGCAACCGTTCTGTGAGCAGTAAAAGTGGCAGTGCCGATTTGCTGGAGTGTGCCGGTGTCAGATTGGATCTATCCCCTGAGCAGGTGGCGCTTTGTGTTGAAGAAGTGGGTGTTGGCTTTATGTTTGCGGTCAATCATCACAGCGCGATGAAGTATGCCATTGGCCCACGAAAAGAGTTGGGTGTGCGTACGATTTTTAATCTTCTTGGGCCGTTAACAAATCCGGCAAAAGTGCCCAATATGCTTCTTGGCGTATTTGACCGCCAGTGGCTTCGTCCGGTAGCTGAGGTGATGAAGCAGTTAGGTGGAGAGCATATTTTGGTGGTGCATTCTGCTGATGGCTTGGATGAAATTAGTGTTGCCGCTGAAACTTGGGTAGCTGAGCTAAAAGATGGCACGATTAGTGAGTACTCTGTGGCACCGGAAGACTTTGGTATCGCCCGAGGTAACCTCAATGATTTGAAAGTTGCCGATGCACAAGAAAGTTTGGACATGATCAATGCGGCGTTATCCAAAAACGCTGATTCAAAAGGAGCAGGCTCTGCTTCTGACATGGTGGCTCTCAATGCCGGGGCGGCGCTTTATGCGGCGGGCGTTGCGGATAATTTGTCCGAAGGGGTTAGTATGGCTCAGGATGCTATTGGTGGAGGTTTGGCCAAAGCTAAAATCACCGACCTTGCTGCCTTCACCCATTGTTTGAAAGATATAGAAGCTTAAAAAAACACAGAAACACACTTATGAATATAGCAATAGATACCCCGACAGTATTAAAGAAAATTCTCGCTCGGAAAGCTGAGGATGTGGCAGAGCGGCGAGCCAACATTTCGCTGGAAGAGTTGCAGCGACAGTGTCGGGAAGAATTAAGAGGCCGTGAGCTCCGTGGTTTTACGAATGCCCTTGTGGCAAAAATTGATCAGGGACTGGCAGCTGTCATTGCTGAGGTTAAAAAAGCCTCGCCAAGCAAAGGTGTGATTCGGGAAGATTTTGACCCAGTGGAAATTGCTCGAAGCTACGAAAAAGGTGGGGCAACTTGCTTGTCTGTTTTGACCGAAAGAGATTTTTTTCAGGGCTCAGATGAATATCTGAAAATGGCACGAGAGGCGACACGTCTGCCAGTATTACGTAAGGATTTTGTGTTTGATCCTTATCAGGTTTACGAATCCTATGTTCTGGGGGCTGATTGTATTTTGTTGATTGTTGCCGCGTTGAGCCAGCCACAGATGGAGGAGCTTCATGGAATTGCTCGGGAGCTTGGTCTTGATGTGTTGGTTGAAGTACACAATGAAGCAGAACTAGATCGAGCACTGTTAATTGATAATCCTATGATCGGTATCAATAACCGAGACCTTCACACCTTTGAGACGACCTTGGAAACAACTTATGGTTTATTGGGTAAGATTCCAGAGGACCGAATAGTGGTCACTGAAAGCGGTATTTTAACCATTGATGATGTTGCCGCCATGAGAGGCCACAATGTGAATGCCTTTCTAGTGGGAGAGACCTTTATGCGGGCAGAGGAGCCGGGGATAAAGCTTCTTGAGATGTTTAGCTGATATGGGGAATCAAAAAAATTACGAGAAGAAATAAAAAAGGCCTCAAAATGAAGCCTTTTTTATACAAATTGGAACAATGCTAAGTTTTTGTGCAGACTATCTAGTCCCAAATACCACCATCGTTTTACCCTTTACGGACACCAGTTCCTGTTGTTCTAGGGTTTTTAGAACCCGTCCAACCATTTCCCGTGAACAGCCAACAATTCGGCCAATTTCTTGACGGGTAATTTTTATCTGCATCCCATCAGGGTGGGTCATGGCATCGGGTTCTTTGCAGAGGTCCAGTAGTGTACGGGCAACGCGACCAGTAACATCAAGGAATGCTAGGTCTCCCACCTTGCGTGTAGTGTCACGCAGACGTTTGGCTATTTGTATGCCAATGGCAAATAGAAATTCTGGGTGATCTTTAGAGAGCTCTTGGAATTTTGAGTAACTAATTTCACCAACTTCGCATTCAGTTTTAGCTCGAATCCAAGCGCTTCTGTCAGTTTGATCAAACAGCCCCATCTCTCCAAAAAAATCGCCTTCATTGAGATAGGCGACGATCATTTCACGACCGTCATCATCTTCTAGAAGTACCGTAACGGAACCTCTAATAATGTATGAGAGAGTATCACCTTCATCACCAGCATAAATGATGGTACTTTTGCTGGGATATTTCCTTCGGTGACAGTGAACTAAGAACTCTTCTACATTTGGAATGTGAGGTGTTATTGGTGCAGGTGCCAACTCGAGTTCCTCCCTTTTGTGATCTCGCGCATAGACTGAGCCCATTATGGGGATAAAATCATCATTGGCCAAGTTCGAATTTATCATGCGCTAGATTCCTTAGGAGAAAAAGTGACAACTGCATATGTAATTCTAAGGTTAAAAGCACAGTAATTATGTTAGTCTTTCGACACTTTTAAGGTCGACGGTGTCATGAAAGCAAAAATTATCTGGGGCGGGGACGCCAAGTTTATTGCTGAGTCAGAAACAGGCCATACGGTTGTCATGGATGGCCCACCTGATCACGGTGGTAAGAATCAGGGTGCTCGCCCGATGGAAATGATGTTGATAGGCATGGGGGGATGTTCATCCTTCGACGTCGTTCATATCCTTAAGAAAAGTCGTCAGGACGTTACGGGTTGTGTAGCAGAAATTGATGCAGAGCGAGCGGACGCTGTTCCTGCGGTATTTACCAAAATACATCTGCATTTTGTCGTGACGGGCAACAACTTAAAAGAAAGCATGGTTCGCAATGCGGTCAAACTGTCTGCGGAGAAATACTGCTCTGCATCTATTATGCTCACTAAGGGTGGTGTAGAAATCACTCATAGCTTTGAGATGTGTCCTCCGTCAGCTTAATAGGTAGCACCTGCTGAATCATAAAGGTTCTGCTAAAAGCAAGACGACCTCTCACTTTCTCGGGATTAAAGTTTTTTGCCAGCCAGTAAAAAATAGCTTGTCAGCGGCTTTTTTCTAAGCTGTCTCAGAGTTTAGTTTTTTATTTTGTCGTATCGGATACGTTAATACTGATCCCGTTATCTTGCCCTTCCCGCCGCCGCGCGCATAAAAAAAAGGACAGCTATGGCTGTCCTAAAGGGTCGTTATGGGAGGATCGTACGTTTAATTGGGGGTGCTAAGTTTGATACCTGTCCTTTTCGGTGGTTTTTTCAGTTCATGAGATTGACTGTAGTCGTCTCCAATTCGTAATTTAAATGTATTAAAATTATTTTTTGCATGCTTTGAAGTTATGGGTATGTTTTGACATTGTGGATAAAATCCGGTCAAAAAAAAAGGCAGCTAAGGCTGCCTTAAAGGATACTGAGGGAGTATAGAGGTACAAACTTTAGCTTCGCTGGTTAAGCTAGTGCATATTCCTGAGGGGGGAGCTATGCGTGCCTTTCCAGATCCACGTTTAGGCTTTGTAATATAGAGATCAACCTTATATGCTTCAAATGTATTAATATAATATTAATCATAACTTCAGGATATGTATTGTGGATGCCAAGCTATTATCGCGGGTTGATCTGAATTTGTTGGTGGCTCTTCAGGTTCTTATCGAAGAACAGAGTGTTACTCGAGCAGCTGAACGATTATTTATTACTCAACCGGCAATGAGTAAAACACTACAGCGGCTTCGCGAGTTGTTTGATGATCCCTTGTTTATTCGAAGTGGCCGGGGATTAGTGCCAACTCCTAGGGCCGTTGAACTAGAAAAAAAACTGCCATTGGTCTTGTCATCAGTCACCGATTTAGTGACTCAGAGTCGGTTTAATCCGCTCACCTTTGACGGTGAAATTTGTATTATGACGGCAGAATTTATTGCGGTTCAGGTAATCCCAGCCTTAACCCATCGGTTGATCAATGACGCTCCTTTCATGTCGATTCGGGTGAAAGGAGAGTCTGATGCAAAAGTACGTCAATTAGAGGATGGTGAGCTCGATTTTGCTATTGAAATTGCTCGGTCATACAGTGATGAATATCAAGTCACCCCTCTGGGGTATTTTACCCCGGCAGTATGGATGAGGGCAGTACATCCATTGGCCGACAAAGAGAAGCTGACATTAAAGGAAATGCTGGAATATCCTTTTATTCAGTATTCATTACTTCGTTCTGGTTCTTCTTCTTCAGAAGAAACACGTTTTGATCGACAGTTAAGAAAGCATGGGTTGAAGCGAAAAAAAGCATTGGTGACAGCGCAATTAATGACGGCCATGGATGCCTTATGGCAAACAGATTGCCTTATGATGGCAACTAGACATGATCTGAAGATAGAGGGGGAAACTTACGGAATTGTTCGGAAGCCTTATCCAGAGGAATTGGAGTTTGATAGCACTGTTCCTGTGGTCCTGGTGCAGCATGCAAGGACCATGAAGTCGGCTGCTCACCAGTGGGTAAAAGAACAGATTGTCGGTATTGTGCTGGATATTAAGGAAAAGGCTAAGAGCGCGGCGCGCTCATCTTGAACCCGAAAGTACATTGATTAGATGCGATAGCTTGTCTTGGTCATAGCCTTGGACACGATAGACATCAGACCCTTAATCGGGGTGGGGAATCTCAAGCCTCCGGCATTCAGAGCAGCATTCGCATGTTTCGCTTCATCTTCAAGCATTTGTTCCACAATAGCGCGACTCTTGTCATCGTTAGCGGGTAGCTTTTTTAGATGGCTTTCTAGGTGTTGGCACACCTGATCTTCTGTTGCGGCCACAAATCCCAAGCTGAGTTTGTCACTGATCAGTCCTGTTGTTGCACCAATACCAAAAGATAAACCATACCAGAGCGGGTTGAGTAGGCTGGTATGACTGCCTAGTTGAGTGACTCGTTCTTGGCACCAGGCAAGGTGATCAATTTCTTCATCTGCGGCATGCTCCATTTCACTTCGAACAGTCGTCAGTTTTGCTGTCAGTGCCTGTCCTTGATAAAGCGCCTGGGCGCAAACTTCTCCCGTGTGATTAACTCGCATCAATCCTGCAGAGTGGCGTTTTTCCTGTTCAGTCAATGCTGTTTCAGATGCGCCTTTTGCTGGGGATGAGCGATCGTGGGGTGGTTTGTCGATGGCGATGGTACGCAATGCTCGATCTACTTGAACCAATAAGCTATCAAGGGGGGAAAGTTGTCGTGGCTTCATCAATCTTACCGTGCAGCTGTTTAAAAGTACTTTATTGTAGCAAAATCAGTAGTTATGTTGTGAGGGGATTAAATAAATGAAAGAAGGTTATTTTGAAAATCTTGGTAATGGCATTTATTGCATCGATGCACGCTATGTTAGTCAAGGCGTAGCTTGTTGTTACTTAATGGTTGAAGGCCGCGACGTTGCCGTTATCGAAACGGGTACAGCCTATACCGCAGATGCTATTAACGAGGCACTGCTATCCTTAGGGCTTTCTGATAAATCTGTGCGCTACATTATTCCAACCCATGTCCATCTGGATCATGCCGGTGGCGCAGGTGTGCTCATGCAGCGATATCCAGAGGCGCAGTTAGTTATACATCCTCGGGGCGCGCGGCATATGATTAATCCCACTCAATTGATCGCAGGCTCAAAGGCCGTGTATGGAGAGGAAAAATTTGCACAATTTTATGGTGAAATTGTTCCGGTTTCAGAAGGGCGTGTACGCACGGCCGAAGATGGTGAAAAACTTAATTTGAATGGGCGAGTCTTAGAGTTTCGCCATACCCCAGGTCACGCAGAACATCATTTTTGTATATGGGATGCTGAGACTAAAGGTTGGTTTTCCGGAGATACTTTTGGTATTTCCTATCAGTCTATGGGTAAGGTCTTAGGGGGTAAGGTCTTAGGGGGTAAGGCTTTAGGGGGTAAGGCTTTAGGCGAGGAAAGTTCAGATGTGGAGAAATCAGACCGCTTTATTATACCGACCACCTCCCCGGTTCAATTTAACCCTGACAGGTTGCTGGCATCCATAGACTTAATGATGAGCTATAACCCAGAGAGGTTTTATTTAACCCACTACAGTGTGTTGGAACAACCTCAACATCAGGCCGATTTACTGCGAGTACAAATAGAAGACTATCGAAAAATCGCACTGTCATTACGTGAAGAACCTGACCGGGCAAAGAAAATATACCAAGCCGTGAAAGATATGACGTTGGCGCGTATAGCCACCGAGCAACCCGCTTTGGATATAAAAGCTATGGAAAAAGTATTGGAAATGGACTTTGAGTTGAATGCTCAGGGTTTGAATGTTTGGTTGGGCAAGCAACAACAACAGCAACAGCAACAGCAATAAGGACTTAAAAGCATGCAGGATGCCCACGATCTTGATGTCATTCTTGGTTGTCAGAAAAAAAGACCCCAGTTTTTGTGGTGGCGACCTCTAACGATATTTCCAAACTACCACCAGAGCTGATTCGCAAGGGTCGGCTCGATGAGCTGTTTTTTGTAGATTTACCCGATGAAAAAGCCCGAGAAATTATTTTTAAAATACACCTGGAAAAGAGAGAGCTCGACGCCAACAGCTTTAATCTTTCAGAGTTGGCAATAGTGACGGAAGGTTTCATCGGTGCCGAGATTGAGCAGGCCATCGTTGCTGCGGTTTATAGTGGGTTATCGATTAGTGGTAACTCTACAGATGAGAATGATGCTGTAAAGGCATCAGGTGACGTATCTGTTACCCAGGAATTGTTAGTCCATGAATTATGCTCAACAGCACCGCTATCTGTGGTAATGTCCGAGAAGTTAGCGGGGCTTAGACAGTGGGCGGATGAGCGGAATATGGTGAGAGTCTAAGGTGTGTGAGTTTAGACTCAACCGGAGACTTTTGGTGTTGAGTTGTTGTATGTTTGTGCAGTTTATTTTCGACCCAAAGTGGACATTAGTGAGGATAACTGTCCCCAGAATTTGAATTGAGAACGCATACTATTCGTTAACCCAAAAAAATTTACATATTTAGAAACTAATAAAATGAAGCTACCAACTTTTGATATAAATATTGGCATCGAATTCGAATGCTGGAACAGAGAAGCACCACGTAATATTCGATCTCTATCGAATATTATCACTAAGCATAGAGACTCGTTAGCGGAACAATATCCAAATTTAACAGGGGATCAAACTAAGCACCTAAGACCTATGGTTGATGGGATTATTCATTATCACAGGGACCCATTAAAACAAAGACATTACGAGCTTATTGAGAAGCTGAATAGTGATCCTTTATCGAAGATGAGCAGGCTTGAAAGGCGCAACTCGATAGCCATATGCACAATTATCTTCTTTATTATTTTTTTTAAATTAGACCCGTCAGGATTAAATATATTAGGACTTTCTTTTAAAGATATCCCTCTTATACATTTATATGTGGGCTTGCTCACTTTGGTGAGTTATTTTTGTATCGCATTTTATTGTTATTCTGCAAATGATAGAAATAAATTAGATTCCCTTATTTCAAATCACTATGAAACAAAGAGAGCCCTGTACGATCCAATCCAAAGTAAAGTTGCAGAACATCTATGTCTCATAAAAACTGAATGGCTAAAGTCACTGACAGTTGCAGCTTTAGAGGATTTTGATGCGACAGAAAACTTTGGCTATTCGGTAATGCTAGATGGTGGGAAATGGATGGAGGACAACCTCCACGAAAATCTCTTCCTGCGATCCCTTCAAAATCTAAAAAGGGTTGGGTTCAGAAACTTTTTTGACTTTTATTTCCCTCTGATACTTGGGACAACAACCGTATTAATGTTGGTAATAGAAATAGCAAACTTGGCAGCCACCTAGAATAAATTAGCAATCTTCTTTTGGTTGAAGTACTTACTTCCCTTCCCATAAGAATATTTGGGAGAGGTAAAGCTTCAATGTCTGCTTTTGGCCAGTGATATAACTAAAGGGGTCGTAACGAATATTTTCTATCAACCTCTTAGTTTCATCGTTTTGACAAGTTCCATTTTTGGCTGAAATAAGACTGTTAGGAGCTCTAGCAACCCTCCCTAACGTGAAGCTATTTCTCCCGTGCAGCAGCGCGATATCCAATATCTGTACGATAATAAACCTTATCCCACGAGATTTTCTTAGTCAGCTTATAGGCCTGTTGTTGCGCTTCGGTCACGGTATTGCCAAGGCCTACAGCACATAAAACTCTACCGCCATTGGTGGTGACTTGTCCGTCTATATCTTTGGTGCCCGCATGAAAGACTTTTTCGTTACTGCTGTCGGCATCAGCTGTTGGCAGACCTGAAATCACATCGCCTTTGTTATAGCTGGCGGGGTAGCCACCTGCCGCAAGTACCACTCCCAGTGCAGCTCGGGAATCCCACTCTGTTGTGCATTGATCTAGTTTCTTATCCAGTGCGGCATTACAGAGTGCCACTAAATCAGATTTAAATCGCATCATGATGGGTTGGGTTTCAGGGTCGCCAAAGCGGCAGTTGTATTAGCGGAAAAGGGGACGCATTTATTTTCTAACCCCTGCTGTTGGTCGAAAATAGGTTATTTGGTTGTGGCTAATTTATAGTTGATTTACGGCTAATTATCGGCTATTTTAAGGCTATGTCTTGGCGTCCAAAATACACCATAAGCAATAAACTTCTCCTGACTATCCGGGAAATCGGCGAGTCTATCGGTGAAATAAAATCACTGCGCCTGACTGATACTGCCTTGGCAAAGTTGGAGTTAAGTGCCAGGGAGCTTTCATCCTATGCGTCCACCAGTATAGAGGGTAATCCATTACCGCTTACGGATGTAAAACGCTTGCTTAAAACCGGTAAAGAAAGCATTCGAGATACTGAGCGAGAGGTGCTCAATTACAATCATGCTTTGCAAGCACTGTTTAAATCTGTCCGTGAAAACCGTTTTGAGTTGAACGTAAAAACCTTAGAGCGAGTTCAAGGGGCGGTGGTGAAGGGTTTAATGGATAACCCCTCTCATTGTGGTGTGTTGCGTCAAGACCCTGTGATTATTCGCAATCCACGTAAGACTGATGAGATTGTTTTTATTCCTCCAGATGCAAAAGATGTGAGACCACTGACAAAAAGTCTTATGGATTTTGTGAATGACAATGTTGGGAAAATTGATTCTGTAATTCTTGCCGGTATTTTTCATCGGCAGAATGTCATTATCCATCCGTTTATAGATGGCAATGGCCGAACAACACGATTGTTAACGACAGCGATACTGGGAAAGACTGGGCTTGATCTGTTCGAGATATTTAGTTTTGAGGAATATTACAATCGTAATATTACCCGTTACTTTAAAACGGTTGGTGTTGAAGGTGACTACTACGATTTAAAAGATGGCATCGATTTTTCTGCATGGCTGGAGTATTTCGCAGAAGGTATTTTGGACGAATTGCGTCGCGTTATAAAAATATTGCCGGAACCGTTACAAGCCAAACCAAGATTAGAGTCACACCATCAACAAATACTGGATTATATTCACGAGCGAGGCAGCATTACGCAGCGAGAATACGGCGGTATTACTGGTCGTAGTTTGGCATCGCGAAAGCTGGATTTTGAAAAACTGATTCAATTGAATTTAATAGAAACCAAGGGTGTAGGGCGCGGTACTTATTACGTACTTGTTCCAGCACAATAAGCGTCTGCTTTTGGTCCAGAGCATATGGTTAGGTAATATTGAAACCTTTACCTACAAGCGAAAGTTTAAGTTTGAGCTTATACATAAAGGGTTGCCTTTAAAGATGAATTCATAGAGACATACAAGCTTTGGGCTATTTCTCTCTCGCCGCTGCCCGATACCCAATATCCGTACGGTAATAAACGTTATCCCAGGAGATTTTCTTGGTCAGTTCATAGGCCTGCTGCTGAGCTTCGGTGACTGAATTGCCAAGGCCTACTGCACATAAAACTCTGCCGCCATTGGTGGTGACTTGTCCGTCTATATCTTTGGTGCCCGCATGAAAGACTTTTTCGTTACTGCTGTCGGCATCAGCTGTTGGCAGACCTGAAATCACATCGCCTTTGTTATAGCTGGCGGGGTAGCCACCTGCCGCAAGTACCACTCCCAGTGCAGCTCGGGAATCCCACTCTGTTGTGCATTGATCTAGTTTCTTATCCAGTGCGGCATTACAGAGTGCCACTAAATCAGATTTAAATCGCATCATGATGGGTTGGGTTTCAGGGTCGCCAAAGCGGCAGTTGTATTCGATCACTTTGGGGGCGCCATCGGCCATGATCATTAAACCGGCATAGAGAAACCCGGTGTAATCGTTGCCCTCTGCTGCCATGCCTTCTACCGTGGGCTGAATAACTTCTTCCATAACGCGTTTGTGAATTTCTGGTGTGACTACGGGTGCTGGGGAATAGGCGCCCATGCCGCCAGTATTAGGTCCTTTGTCACCGTTATCTCGCGCCTTGTGATCTTGAGAGGTGGCCATGGGTAAAATATTTTTGCCATCGACCATCACAATAAAGCTGGCTTCTTCACCGGCTAAAAATTCTTCGATAACGACACGGTGACCAGCCTCACCAAAGGCATTGCCTGCCAGCATATCTTTAACGGCTGTTTCCGCTTCTTCTAATGTCATGGCGACGATGACGCCTTTTCCGGCAGCTAGGCCATCGGCTTTCACCACAATGGGTGCGCCTTTTTCTTTAAGGAAAGCAAGAGCGGGTTCAATGTCGGTGAAGTTCTGGTATTCCCCTGTGGGGATATTATGACGTGCCAGAAAATCTTTGGTGAAGGCTTTGGACCCTTCTAGTTGTGCTGCCCCTTTGCTGGGGCCAAAGGCGCGCAGATTTCGTGCGGCAAAAAAATCCACAATGCCATCTACTAAGGGTTGTTCTGGTCCCACAATAGTCAGAGCAATTTGGTTCTGCTCGGCAAAATTGGCCAGTGCTTCAAAGTCACTTGGGTCGATAGACAGGTTTTCAAGTTTGGGTTCCAGTGCGGTGCCGGCATTACCGGGCGCTACATAAACGATTTCAACATCTTTTCCCTGGGCCGCTTTCCACGCTAAGGCATGTTCACGGCCACCTGAGCCAATCACCAGAATTTTCATGGAAGTTTTTCCTGTCGGTCGAGCCTAAAATGAAAGCGGCGATTGTACCCAGAAGGTGTAATCGCCGCAAAAGCACATAATTTCTAGAAGTTCAGATTAGTGACGGAAGTGTCTCATGCCTGTAAACACCATGGTCATGCCATGTTCATCGGCTGCGGCGATGACTTCATCGTCACGAATCGATCCGCCGGGCTGGATAACACAGCTGATACCTACGCTGGCGGCATTGTCGATACCGTCTCGGAATGGGAAGAAGGCATCAGATGACATAACGGCACCTTTGATTTCCAGCCCCGCGTGCTCCGCTTTGATGGCGGCAATTCGTGCAGAGTTGATTCGGCTCATTTGGCCGGCACCTACACCAATGGTTCGGTTGTTTTTGGTGTAGACGATAGCGTTGGATTTCACCATTTTGGCGACTTTCCAGGCAAACATCATGTCGTCCAGTTCGTCGTCGGTGGGTTTGCGTTGGGTCACCACTTTGAGGTCTTCGCGTGCGACCATGCCGTTATCCCGATCTTGAATCAGTAGCCCACCATTGACGCGCTTGTAGTCAAAGTCTTGAGGGCGGTCGTTGCCCCATTCACCACATTCCAGAAGTCGAACATTTTTCTTGGCGCTAAGGGCGTCTCTGGCAGCATCGGAGATACTGGGTGCAATAATCACTTCAACAAACTGGCGCTCACAAATAGCAGCAGCCGTTTCTGCATCCAGTTCGCGGTTGAAGGCAATAATGCCACCAAATGCTGATTCTGGGTCAGTGGCGAATGCTAGGTCGTAGGCTGTTTTAATATCTGTGGCGACTGCTACGCCACAAGGGTTGGCATGCTTGACGATGACACAAGTGGGTTGGTCAAATTGCTTAACACATTCCAGCGCGGCATCGGTATCAGCAATATTGTTGTAGGACAGTTCTTTGCCCTGTAATTGTTTGGCTGTCGCGATACAGGCTTCTGTTGGTGCTTCTTCTACATAGAATGCTGCATTTTGGTGTGGGTTTTCACCGTAACGCATTTCCTGTGATTTAAGATATTGCATATTGAAGGTGTTGGGGAAATTACGTTTTTCATTCGATGTATTTCGAGCACCGAAGTGATTGGCGATCATGCCGTCATAGGCTGCAGTATGCTCAAATGCTTTTACCATTAGATTGTAGCGAGTTTCATAACCTAGCTGCGCATCTTGGTTTTGCATCTCTTCAAGCACGGTGCTGTAATCGCTGGCGTTTACAACAATGGCGACATCTTTATGATTTTTTGCTGCAGAGCGAACCATAGTAGGGCCGCCAATATCGATATTCTCAATGGCGGTTGGTAGGTCGCAATTTGGGTCGGCCACCGTGGCGGCAAAGGGGTAGAGGTTTACCACGACCATATCAATGCCGAGAATGCCGTGTTCCGACATGATGTCATCATCAATACCGCGGCGACCGAGAATGCCGCCGTGTACTTTAGGGTGTAGTGTTTTTACGCGGCCATCCATCATTTCTGGAAACCCGGTGTAATCCGAAACTTCACGAACGGTAATACCGTTTTCATTCAGTAACCGGTGAGTTCCACCCGTGGACAGAATTTCAACACCCTGGGCACTCAATGCCTGGGCAAATTCAACAATACCGGTTTTGTCAGATACGCTAATAAGAGCGCGTGAAACTTTACGCAGGTCGCTCATGATGTCCTCATTGATGTTTATACAGGGTGGCTTATAGGGAGTAGCTTAAATATGCGGCTTGTTACAAAAGGTCATATTGTTTAAGTTTTTTTCGTAATGTGCCCCGGTTCAGGCCGAGCATTTCTGCAGATTTGCTCTGATTATTACGGGTATACGTCAGTACGGCTTCAAGTAATGGTGCCTCTACCTCGCTCAATACGAGTTGATAGAGGTCATTGGCCGGTTGGCCGTCTAGGTGCAGAAAGTATTGATGTAGTGCGTGTTCAACACACTGCCGTACGGATTCGTGTTGGTGAGTGACGGTAGTGTGTTCGTCATCTGTTTCTGCCTGGATCGTAAATGTATCAATGGCGCTCATGCGGCTTGTTCCCAATTATTTTTTTGTGCTGCAAAAAAATGATGCAAACTTTGTATTTGTTGGTGCGGGTCTTCCAGCTGGTTGAAATACTTCCGAAACGCTTCTCCCTCTGGCAAAGAGTTAACGTACCAGCCCACATGCTTGCGGGCAATTCGTATTCCCAGATATTCGCCATAATGTTGATGGATGGCTTTAATGTGTGTGCTGACGACACGTGTTAATTCAGTAGTTGAGGGTAGCTCAGGAATTACTCCATGCGCAAGGTAGTGATTAATTTGGTTGAATAGCCAAGGGTTACCTTGGGCGGCACGACCAATCATGACCGCCGCAGCTCCGGTGGACTCCAAGACCTGTTTTGCTTGCTGTGGGGAGCGTATGTCTCCATTGGCAAAAACAGGTATTGCTACCGCATCAACCACCGAGGCAATGGTGTCATATTCTGCCTGGCCTAAAAAGCGACAGGCTCGTGTGCGGCCATGAATGGCCAATGCTTGTATCCCTGTATCCTCGGCAATTTTTGCTATGCGTTGGGCGTTTCGGTTTTGCTGATCCCACCCCGTACGAATTTTTAAGGTGACGGGTACATCGACAGCTGAAACAACGGCATGGAGGATTTCGGCTACCAAGGCTTCATTTTGAAGCAGTGCAGAGCCAGCCGCACGTTTACACACTTTTTTTGCTGGGCAGCCCATATTGATGTCGATAATTTCGGCACCCAGTGCAATATTTTGGCGTGCCGCTTCAGCCATCATTTCCGGAACACTGCCAGCAATTTGAATAGCTCTGGGAGAGGGTTCATCGTGATGAATTAACCGTTGCTGGCTTTTTCTACTTTTCCACAGGCGAGTGTCGGAGGTAACCATTTCTGAGATTGTCAGGCCTGCGCCCAGTTGTCGGCAGAGTTGGCGAAAGGGCAGGTCGGTGACCCCGGCCATAGGGGCCAGTATTGTCCGGTTTGTTACTGCGTGGTCGCCAATTTGTACCAAGGTTGTATCTCGATTATCCAAAGTTGTCGCTGGGAAGGGCCGATATAATACCCGTAGTTTGTGTGTGGAAAAAGTTTATTCCGGTATATAAAGGGAGTAGTTAACAGCTTCTGGACCCGGATCAATCAGTTCGAGCATTAGTCGTATGGGTTGTTGCGAAGGCATAACCTTTGAGCCAGTTAAATCGCCGCGCAGATATTCCTCTGGTTTAAAGCGGCGATGGGCAATTCGACTGCCTTGTATATCCTCAAAGCTGAGAGCAAGATCAGGAAAAGGTTGCGCAAAATTGGCAGTGTTTATGATGATGGCATCAACCGTGAGAGCACCGGGTATTTCTGGGTGACTATGAACTAATAATTGATTGCTGTGGATCTGTGTTGTATCCCGTTGAACGGGGATTTTGCAGCCCGTGATATGGCAGAAGCGGGTAAGTTTAGGTAAGTAATCCGGGTCTGTAGCAAAAATATCTGCGTGAAAATGAACGTACTGGACAGCAATAACCAGAATAGCTAACAGAGAAAGTACGGGCCAAACTAGCTTTTTTAGGTGGTTATTCTGGGGTGGTGCAGATTGCTCCAGTGCAAAGTCTGGGGTTGTTGCAAAATCGTTCGCGTTGGATACGCTGATCTCGGTCTCGGTCTCGGTCTCGGTCTCGGTCTCGGTCTCGGTCTCGGTCTCGGTTAGCGGGGGATGATCTTTATAGCTTTGGTTTGATGGGGGTTCTTCGGCAGGTTCGGGTAGGGAGAGGTCCACAGAAATAATATCTTGGGAAAATGTTGGTCCGTTTCCGCTTTCTACGAGACTTTCCATAGCGGTGGGGGTTGTGGAGTCTGATGTCGGAGAGGCCTGCCTGTCCTGCTCCTGCTCCCCGTCTTCTGCGGAGTCTGGCTCCATTTCGTCGAAGATTAACAGGTCATCATTTTGATCTGAGGAAGTTTGGTCTTGCTCGGTATCTTTCTGGAGAACTTCATTTTCACGAGCATCAAACACTATCAGGCAGGCACCGCAGCGTACTTGGCCATTTGCTGCTTGTAAGTGAGCCGGAGATGCGCGGAAAGAAACCGAGCAACCGGGGCACCTGGTGATAATCTCCGTCATGATGAATCTGAGTCGCCTGAGTATTCTGGTCCGTCATAATGGCTTTGAGCTGTCAATTCAGCGTTATTTTTGACAGTCATTACCCTAACTGAGGTTATTCTACTGGTATCTGTCAGCGCTTGATAGCCGTCAATCGAACCCACTGTTCATTACAGGCTGGCGGATCAAAGTCAAACCAGGGGCGATAGCTTTCCATTACTTCATTCGCTTGGCTTTCGATGATACCTGATAGGCAAAGTAGGCCGCCAGGGTTGGTCAGTGATGCCAGTTGTGGTGCCAGAGAAACCAGTGGGCCTGCCAGTATATTAGCGATAACGATATCGGTGGCTGTTTCCGGAGCTTTTTCAGGTAGGTAGACCGGGGTGAGCTCCGGTGCCAATCCATTTCGTTGCGCATTATCGGCAGTGGCCATTAACGCTTGAGGGTCGATGTCTACGCAAGTTGTGGTTGCTGCACCCAACAATAATGAGGCGATGGCCAAAATGCCTGAGCCGCAGCCGTAGTCGGTGACTGTTTTCCCTTCGAGTTCTATGTGGTCTAGCCATTGTAAACAGAGAAATGTGGTGGGGTGCGTACCGGTGCCAAAAGCCAGGCCGGGGTCGAGCAGTAAATTAATACTTTCCGGTTGTGGTGGTGTTAGCCAGCTGGGGCAAACCCAAAGTCGTTCGCCGCACTGGATGGGATGATAGTGCTTCATCCACTCTCGCTCCCAATCCCTATCTTCCAGTAATTCCCAGCGATAATAGGGTGCCGATGCTTTCAAAGTTTGGGCAAGCATTTCGCTAATAGCGTTGGTATCACTTGATGCGTCAAATAGCCCTGTGATTCTGGTTTGATGCCACAAGGGTGTTTCACCTAAGGCGGGTTCCAGTATGGGTTCGTCGGCATTGTCTTCATAGGTGACGGAAACTGCACCGGCGCCCAGCAAAAGGTCTTCTATTTGTGCCGCTTGAGTTCTTGAGCTGTTTATTTTGAGTTGCAGCCAGGGCATAGGATTTCCTGTGATGAGCTTATGAATAAAAAGCCCCGTATTCCGGGGCTTTTTATGGGCTGGCATTTACGCCGGGTCAAGCGTGGCTTTGATGCTCACAATCTGTTATTTAAAGCCCCAGCTTTTTCTCAAGATAATGGATGTTAACCCCGCCTTTGCGAAATTCCTTGTCGCAGACCAGGTCGCGTTGAAGTGCTGTGTTGGTTTTTATGCCTTCAATATGTAGTTCGTCCAATGCGTTGGCCATGCGAGACAGCGCGGCATCACGATCTATACCGTAGGTGATTATTTTTCCTATTAGTGAATCATAGTAAGGCGGCACGGTATAGCCCGCATAAATATGTGAGTCCACTCTGACACCGTTGCCTCCGGGCGCATGGTAGGCAGTAATTTTGCCTGGGCTGGGCATAAAAGTAGTGGGATCCTCAGCATTAATTCGGCACTCAAAAGCATGACCTCGGAAGACGATATCTTCTTGTCGGAAACTGAGTTTTTCACCGCTGGCTATTAATAGTTGTTCCTTAACAATATCGACACCAGTAATCATCTCTGTCACAGGGTGTTCCACCTGTACCCGCGTGTTCATTTCGATAAAAAAGAATTGACCGTCTTCATAGAGAAATTCAAAGGTACCGGCTCCGCGATAACCAATTTCGATACAGGCGTCAACGCAAGCTTTTAATACATCATTGCGGGCGGCTTCTGGAATGCCGGATGCGGGTGCTTCTTCTAATACTTTCTGGTGGCGGCGTTGTAGTGAGCAATCGCGGTCACCTAGGTGTATCGCATTACCTTGGCCATCGGCCAGAACCTGAACTTCCACGTGGCGTGGGTTTTCCAGGAATTTTTCCATATAGACAGTATCATCACCGAACGCGGCTTTTGCTTCCGCTTTGGTGACTTGAATGGCATTGATCAGTTCATCCTCGTTGCGAACGACACGCATGCCTCTGCCTCCGCCACCTGCGGCCGCTTTGATTATCACGGGGTAACCAACTTCTAAGCCGATTCGTTTGCTGCGTGTGCTGTCATCTGTCAATGGGCCGTTGGAGCCAGGGACCGTGGGGACGCCAGACTTTATCATGGCTTCGATGGCGGCTACTTTGTCGCCCATGGTGCGAATCACTTCGGCGGTTGGGCCGATAAAGGTGAAACCACTTTTTTCAACTTGCTCAGCAAAGTCAGCATTTTCAGCAAGGAATCCGTAGCCGGGGTGGACGGCCTGGGCATTTGAAATTTCCATGGCGCTAATTATGGCGGGCACATTCAGATAGCTTTGTGCCGAGGCATTTGGTCCGATGCAGATAGTTTCGTCGGCCAGCAATACATGTTTTAGACTTGCGTCTGCCTTTGAGTGCACGGCAACGGTTTTGATGCCAAGCTCTTTGCAGGCGCGCAGAATTCGTAGGGCGATCTCACCGCGGTTGGCAATAAGCACTTTTTCCAGCATAGCTGTTGCTCCTGTCCTCTGCGGTTTAAATGATGGTAATCATAGGTTGGTCGAACTCAACAGGTTCGCCATCTGCTACCAGAACGGCACCAATGGTGCCTGATTTGTCGGCTTCAATCTGATTCATCATCTTCATGGCTTCAACAATACAGAGTACGTCGCCGGCATTGACCTGTTGTCCTTCTTGAACAAAGGGTGTTGCACCGGGTGCGGATGAGCGATAGAAGGTGCCAACCATTGGTGACCTTAGGATATGTCCTTCTGGTTCGGCAGCAGCAGGTGCTTCGGAAAATGGTGTTGGGGCTGCTGGAGCTGGCGCTGCAGCTGCGTGAGGTGCAGCCATCATGGGTGCGGCAGCAACGAATTGTCCGCCGCGAAGAATCCGTACGGATTCTTCGCCTTCTTTGATTTCCAGCTCGTTAATGTCTGATTCTTCGATCAGCTCAATCAGTTTTTTTATTTTTCGAATGTCCATCTGTGGTTACTCCAAATGGGAAAATGTTATTGGGAATCGAGTTGTTTTAAAGCGGCAGTCAGTGCTAGCTCATAGCCCAGGCTGCCAAAGCCGCAGATAACACCTTTGGCAATGTCGGAGAAGTACGAGTATTGCCTGAACTCCTCCCGTGTATGTACATTGGATAAGTGGACTTCAATAAACGGAATGTCCACGCCCAATAGTGCATCGCGTAGGGCGATACTGGTGTGGGTAAAGGCCGCAGGGTTGAAGATAATAAAATTCACCCCTTCCTTCTTTGCATCATGAATGCGGTCGATTAATTCGTACTCGGCATTGCTTTGCAGGGTCAGCAGGTGTTGACCTTTGACGATGCATATATCCGTCAATTTTTGATTAATGTCCTCAAGACTTTCTTTGCCGTAAACATCGGGCTCACGAGTGCCAAGTAAGTTCAGGTTGGGGCCGTGTAATACCAGTATGGTCGCCATAGTGTCCCTGCCGGAATTGGTGATCAAGTGTGGGTGCTCAAGCCTTGTGATAGGCCAGTTGCTGGAAGTCTGCATTAAAAATTATTAACTGTCCAATTTTTTGACTTTTTTAGATTTTTGGCTCCAATCGCTACAAGTTTTGATATAAATTGCGACTTTTTAATCAATAGATTGAGGGCTTGGAAAAGCAGTGACTGCTTTTTTGCGGGATTTTAAGGAGGATGTCGGCACAATTGCTGTCAGGTTTGTCAGTTTTCATAACTTTGCTGCTATTTTCGGCTATTGTGCTGATAAATTCTCGTTATTACGATATTTTCGGTTAAAAACTGTGGCAGTATCATCGGTTGTCCCGTCCCTTCAGGGTAAAATAGGTAAAGAGGTACGCCGCTGCGATGGTGGCGGTTTAAGAGCTGGGTGATTTCCGGGTTGTAGTTTGTCCAGTCCCCCTTTAGGTAGGTAATGTTTTGTTCTTTGAGTGTTGCCAGAAATTTTTCAGAGCTCAATGCCAGTTTTTCGTTGGCTAGGCAGGTGATACACCAATCTGCTGTCAGATTAATGAATACCGCATTGCCATTACTGCGTAGTTCTTGAAGTGTGGCCTTTGAGTAGGGTTGCCAGGGGACATCTTGATTGTCGTGATTACGGTTAGTTTGCCAGGGTAGCAGCAGGGCGAGGGTGGCAGCGGTTATAGCTATGGCAATTGTTAGGCTGTTTTTACGAACCTTTAGTAGCCAGATTGCAAACAGTATTAATACGATGCCACAAATAACAGCGGAGACAGTATCGCTGCCAGTTTGTCTGCCAAGTACCCACAGTAACCATACCGCGCTTAAATACAGAGGGAATGCCAGAAATTCCTTAAAGCGTTCCATCCACGCGCCAGGTTTTGGCATTTTTTCTGCCATGCCCGGCCACCATGAAAGTAGTAGCAATGGCAGGGCCATACCAATACCCAAGAAAACAAAGGTGCTCATTGCTACCCACGTAGGTTGCGTTAGGGCAAAGCCCAGTGCCGTTCCCATAAATGGTGCGGTGCAAGGGCTGGCGACCACTGTGGCCAGCAATCCTGTCATAAAGGAAGACGTCAGACTGTGGCCTTCGGTAGTTGATTGCCCCCAGTTCATTAGGCGTGTGCCTATGGTCAGAAAGCCAGAAAAGCTTAACCCCATTAACACGAAGAGATACACCAGCAGCCCCACAAACAGTGGAGATTGTAATTGAAACCCCCAACCTATCGCTTCCCCTGCATCTCGCAGTAGTATTAGCAGGGACGCAATGGTCATAAAACTGAACACAATACCCAAGGTGTAGGCTAAACCGTGTAGGTGTTTACTCTGTTTGTTCAGGTGGGCCGTGGTTAAACTAAGGGCTTTAATAGACAGTATTGGAAATACACAGGGCATTAGGTTGAGAATGACGCCACCTAGTAGAGCAAATATCAGCATCAGAGGTAGGCTGTTCGGGGGCGGAGGGTTTTGCTCTTGTTCGCGGTTTTCTTCATTAGTGGCAGTGAGATCATTTACTGTTTCTGTGACGGTAAACGCAGATGTGTTGGTGTTTAGGGTGATGGTTTGTCGTCTAGGTGGGTAGCAAAGGCCGGCATCGGCACAGCCTTGTGATTCAACAATCAGTGCTTGCCCGTCGATGTTTAGGGGAAGCGTGATTTGGGTCTGGTGGTAGTACACCTCCAGATTTTTCTGATAATAGTCGTCATACATTAACGTGCCAGGCTTAAACTTTGGTATGACGTTGGGGTGAGAACTGTTGAGGGGAAGGCCAGATTGGTCAAAAAATTTAAAACGATGTTGATAGAGATAATAGCCAGGCTGTATTTCCCAGTTGAGTAACAGTTGTTGTCCGTCTTTGATAGGGTAGAGTTGGTAGGCGTCCTCTACCGGGAGAAACTCAACGGTTTGGCCAAGTGAATTTGAGTTATTTATTAAGCTACTGCTAGTGTTTTCGTTGCTATTGGCCGCTGGAAATAGGTCATCAGCAATAGCGAATTGAGTTGTTATCAGCAGGAAGAGGAATAATGCATGGATCAGTTGGTTTGGCATTGGATTGTTCGCTAAATTCTTTTTGTCATGAATGGGGCTTTAATGTTCATTAGTGTAGTAAGTGAAGGGCTGGCGGACGTTGGACAACCCCAACTACGAATTTGTTCGCTATTGTACTTAGCTGGCTTGCTAGGTGCGACACTCATTTTCTGGTGTCGGTCACAGTGTTATAGTCAGCACCTTGAAAACGAGTAGTTCTCCGATCAATGATTGCTGAGCGTGTGTTGAGCTATCATAGGGCCAACACAAAGAATTATTACACATGTTTATCATAGGAATGATTAGAAAATATGAGATTGTCTCTAAAAAAATATGTAGGCATTTTTCTAATGCCGCTAGCAATGACGGCCTGTGCTGATGGCATCACCGTGACAGATGCCTATATTCGTGGTTTGCCTCCGGGGCAGTCGGTGACAGCAGCATTTATGACATTAAATAATTCGACAGGAAGAGCCTGCCGACTAGTGGGAGCGTCGTCCGCTATCGCCAGTAGTGCCGAAATCCATGCTCATTCACATCATAATGGCGCCATGTCTATGCGGCCTGTAGATGCGGTGAATATTCCGGCGGGTGAAGCGATTAGTCTTGAGTCGGGCGGCTATCATTTAATGTTGTTTGGTTTGCAAAATAGCCTCAAGGAGGGTGACGAGCACAGTGTTACCCTCTTTTTTGAAGGGTGTCCGGAATTGACGGTGGTAGCGCCAGTACGAAGCGTTCTTCGCGAGAAAGATAGTTAAATAGGTGGCTAAATGAAAGGATTTGATTGGGCTCAAAAATGGACGAGAAAATTGTCCAGACGAGCTGTGAATATAAAAGATACGTTGGCTGAGGACTACCCTGCTAATGAGCATTCACACTGGTTGCGTATCGGTGTTATAGCGCTAATATTGTATTTGCTAATTACCTTGTTGCTTGGTTGGTATTGGAATGAAGAGCCTGAGCACTTTGATGTTAAAGCAAATGCCATGGTTCGGGCTGATAGGGTTGTTGTCGGAAGCACAACAGTTGCAGCTCTTGTGGAAGTCGTGGATGTATTGTTGGAGAAGCGTGGTGGTTATTTAAGTAATGACATCGCGCCGCCAGGAATCTGGTTAGATAATATTCCTAACTGGGAATACGGTGCGCTTATTCAGATACGAGATTTTAGTAAAGCAATGCGAGAAGCTTTCAGTCGCTCCCAGTCTCAGTCTACTGAAGATCAAGATTTAGCACTGGCAGAATCACGCTTTAACTTTGATCACAATAGCTGGATTGTCCCAGCCTCAGAGTCAGAGTATCGCGAGGGTATTCGTTATCTCGAAAGCTACCTAAAACGTTTAACCGATAATGATGAGTACGATGCTCAGTTCTATGCCCGTGCCGATAATTTGCGTTACTGGTTAGGTACCTTGGAGACGCGTTTGGGCAGTTTATCTCAACGGTTAAGTGCCAGTGTTGGGCAGCGCAGAATTAATACTGATCTAGCAGGCGACTCTGCAAGCCAGCAGTCCACCTCGACGTCGCGTGAGGTAAAGGTAAAAACACCCTGGCTGGAAATTGACGATATTTTTTATGAGTCGCGTGGTAGCACTTGGGCCATGATCCATTTTCTAAAAGCCATTGAAGTGGATTTTGCCGACGTACTGGAAAAGAAAAATGCCCAAAGAAGTTTGCAACAAATTATTCGTGAGTTAGAAGCTGCGCAAGAGGCTGTTTACCCCCCCGTTATCCTTAATGGCAGCGGCTTTGGTTTTGTGGCCAATCACTCATTGGTCATGGCGTCATATATTAGCCGCGCCAATGCAGCGCTTATCGATTTGCGAGAATTATTATCGCAGGGGTAAAGTGAGAGTATTCAGTCTTTCTAAAGGCCCTAATCAAGGGCCTTTTTCTTACCTGGTAGCAGCCAATTGTTTTAAGCTATCAAGATAATACCTACAATTTATTAGCTCTATATTCTAAAGCAGCCTAGTATTTAAACACTGAACTAGCCTTCCACTTTTTTGATCGCTTGGTGAATAACACCTTGGGGCAAAAGTGTTGAGCGCAAGAGTGTTCTGGTAAGGCCGTCAATTTTCGATGTATTCAAATCCTACAGGTGGAAATACTATGATCAGACAAATGAAACCTTTACTCGCCATTCTGGCGATAGCACTCACGCCACTGGTGTTAGTGAACTCGGCTGTTGCAGAGAGCAAGCCGAAATCAGCTCAATTCTGGTGGCCAAATCAGCTGGATCTCAATCCCCTTCGTCAGCATGATGTTGAATCCAATCCCTATGGCGCAGATTTCGATTACGCCAAAGCCTTTAGCAGTCTTGACCTTGCTGCGGTTAAAAAAGACATAGAGGCGTTGATGACAACATCTCAAGATTGGTGGCCAGCTGACTACGGTCACTATGGCCCATTTTTTATTCGTATGGCCTGGCATAGTGCCGGCGTATACCGTACCCAAGATGGACGTGGCGGCGCTGCTGGTGGTCAACAGCGTTTCGAGCCGCTGAATAGCTGGCCAGACAATGCCAACCTGGACAAGGCGCGACGCCTACTCTGGCCCATTAAACAAAAATACGGTCAGAGCATTTCATGGGCTGACCTGATGGTGCTGACAGGTAATGTCGCACTGGAATCCATGGGATTCAAAACCTTTGGTTTCGCTGGTGGTCGCGAAGACGATTGGGAAGCAGATTTGGTCTACTGGGGGCCGGAAAAAAAATGGCTGGACGACAAACGCTACAGCGGTGACAGAATGCTGAAAAATCCACTGGCAGCGGTACAGATGGGTTTGATCTATGTAAACCCAGAAGGACCCAATGGCAATCCAGACCCATTGTTAGCCGCCAAAGATATCCGTGAAACCTTTGGCCGCATGGCCATGAATGACGAAGAAACGGTGGCGCTGATAGCGGGCGGGCACACCTTTGGTAAAACCCACGGTGCCAAGCCTCCAGAAAATTGCGTCGGCCCTGAACCCGCAGCCGCGGGTATCGAAGAGCAAGGTCTCGGCTGGACCAATAAATGTGGTAGCGGTAAAGCTGGCGATACCATTACCAGCGGCCTTGAAGGCGCGTGGACAGTTAGCCCCGCGGCATGGACCCACAACTTTTTAACCAACCTGTTTGCCTATGACTGGGTGGAAACTAAAAGTCCAGCAGGTGCCACCCAGTGGATTCCCGCAGACGGGCAGGCATCTAATCTCGTGCCGGATGCACATGACCCATCAAAACGTCATGCTCCCATTATGCTGACCACAGACCTAGCTCTCAGGTTCGACCCAAGCTACAACAAGATTTCGAAACGCTTTTTGGAAAATCCGAAAGCATTCGAACTCGCTTTTGCTAAAGCCTGGTTCAAACTGACTCACCGCGATATGGGGCCCCGCTCACGCTATATTGGCGCTGATGCACCCAAAGAAGACTTGATTTGGCAAGATCCTGTGCCCGCAGTGGATCACCCATTGGTCAACGCGCAAGACATCAAAAACCTAAAAGCCAAACTGCTGGACTCCGGGCTGACAGGCTCTGACTTAATCAGAACTGCCTGGGCATCTGCTTCCAGCTTCCGTGGTACTGATATGCGGGGCGGTGCTAATGGCGCGCGCATTCGATTGGCACCACAGAAAGAATGGACTGCCAATAACCCAGCTGAGCTGGCCAAAGTACTGAAGAGCTTAGAGAGTATTCAAGCGGACTTTAATGGCCGGTCAGGATCCAACACAAAGATTTCCCTTGCTGACCTGATTGTTCTTGGTGGCGCCGCGGCCATTGAGCAAGCAGCTGAAAAAGCCGGACACAAAGTACAGGTTCCTTTTAAACCCGGGCGTACCGATGCATCGCAAGCACAAACTGATGCAGCTTCTTTCTCCGTACTTGAGCCAACCGCCGATGGATTTCGCAACTACTTCAGCAAAGGTAGTAGTCATTCACCTGCAGAAATGTTGGTTGATAAGGCAAGCATGCTAACTCTGACTGTACCTGAAATGACGGTTCTGGTGGGCGGCATGCGAGCACTGAATGCCAACTCAGGACAACTCAAGCATGGCGTACTAACGAGCAGTCCAGGAACCCTGAGCAATGACTTCTTTGTCAACCTGCTCGATATGTCCACAGTATGGAAGAAATCAAAAGTTGATGGTGTTTACGAAGGTTACGATCGCAAGACGGGCAAGACCAAATGGATGGCAACTCCCGTCGACCTGATATTCGGGTCACACTCGGAGCTAAGAGCGATCGCGGAAGTGTATGCGGCCAATGATGGTAAAGAGAAGTTTGTGCGTGATTTTGTAGATGCATGGGTCAAGGTCATGACGCTTGACCGTTTTGACCTTGGTGTTCGTGGCTAGTCGAAATGATGTGCCTCTATTCAGCAGGCTGGAAAAGTCTCTTGTTATTAGAGTGAGCAGTGACAAACGAAATGATAATTTTTTTCAAACGTCACTGCTCCCTTTTCCTTCTATCACAGGGGTAAAGTTTTGGTATTGTAAATTCGGTTTATACTGATTCATTTATAATGAGTTGTTATGCAATAAAACATTTAGCGAGGATCAATCATGTCAAATGAAGGTTATCACGAACCAATAGACGAACTTACAAACGAAACTAGGGATATGCATAGAGCCATTACATCTCTAATGGAAGAGCTTGAAGCAGTGGATTGGTACAACCAAAGAGTAGACGCATGTAAGGACGAAGAATTAAAAGCAATACTTGCACATAATAGAGATGAAGAAAAAGAGCATGCCGCTATGGTGCTTGAATGGATCAGAAGAAAAGATCCAAAATTTGATAAAGAGCTTAAGGACTACATTTTTACAGACAAACCAATTGCTCATACATAAAAATGTCTAAGTAAGTGGTGATGATTCTAATTCAAGGTTTTAAGCTGTTCAGTTGCTCCCTGCGGGGCAGGTCTCATAGGGGTTAGGCATTAATATAAAATCTGCTAGATCAACATGATCCGAAAAGGAGGGATGGTATGGAGCTACGATTAGAGGCATGGCGAACTCATCTATTGAGTCTTATGCGAATAGTGACGGGAGTTCTGTTTATGCAGCATGGAGGTCAGAAAATTTTCGGGTTTCCTGCACCGCAGCGATATGAATTTGATTTGTTTTCAATGTCGGGCATTGCTGGATCACTGGAGTTGTTTGGAGGATTTCTCGTTGTCATCGGTCTATTCACTCGCCCTACGGCATTTCTACTTTCAGGACTGATGGCTTTTGCCTACTTTATTGCACATGCCCCTCAAAACTTTTGGCCAATTTTAAATGGCGGTGAATTAGCCGCTATGTTTTGTTTTGTGTTTTTATATTTCACAGCCGCAGGCGGCGGTAAGTGGAGCGCTGATTATTTACGTTCAAAAAAACGTTCAAACAGTAATGTCTAACAAGTGATAGATGTTTTATGCGACGCGACGGGGATGGTTTAGCTTATTGCTTTGCCGCCCCAGTGTCGGATGTTAGCTCAAAAAACCTGGAGACCTAAAGCGATGACAATACTTCTGGGTACTGTTCATCGCGAAGCCTTGGCCCAAACTGACTCACTACATTTGCCGCTGCCACACTCGCAAAATTACCAGCCTGTTGATAATCGTAGCCATGAGTAATGGCATATAAAAATGCCCCGGCAAACATGTCACCAGCACCGTTGGTGTCGATGGCTGTTATAGGGTGGGGTTCAATGTTGTAAGGTTTCTCGCCATCAAAGACCAGAGCACCTTTGCTGCCTAAAGTGATAGCAAAAGTGGAGGCAGATTGTTTCAATAATTCGATGGCCTCGTTAAGGGTGGAGGCGTCTGTCCAGCCCAAGGCTTCAGCTTCATTACAAAACAGTAAGTTTACTTTTTGTCCCAGCATGTCTTTAAGACCGTCTTTAAAAAAAGTCACCATGCCCGGGTCTGACAAGCTCAGTACGGTTTTCACTTGATGTTCTTCTGCAATTTCTCGAGCGCGGATAGCTGCTGCTCGTCCGGTATCAGAGGTGACTAAATAACCTTCCATATAGAGATATTCAGATTGACTAATTGCTTCTGCATTAAGGTTTTCAATGGAAACGGTTTCACTCACGCCGAGGAAGGTGTTCATGGAGCGTTCGGCATCGGGGGTGATTAAGACCAAGCACTTACCTGTTAGACCATCTACCAGCTCTCCATTGTGGTGGTATTCAACGCCTGCGTTGGCCAAGTCGTTCAGGTAAAATTGCCCATTGTCATCATTGGCCACTTTGCAGGAGTAGAAGGCATTGCCGCCAAAAGCGCTGACGGCAATGATGGTGTTGGCGGCAGAGCCACCGCTAGCTCGCTTGGACGCGGTGAGGTGATCTTGTAGATGATGAATGAGTTCAGTTTGTCGGATTTCGTCTACCAGAGTCATTAAGCCTTTTTCTACTTGTAAATGTTGCAGGTCGTTGTCCGTGACTTCAATTTCGGTATCCACCAGTGCTGCGCCGATGCCGTAAACATGATATTTGGCCATAATATAAAGAGTGCTTGTGGTTGTTGAATTGGCGGCTATTATCCCTGTCGGCTGTGAAGAGTCAAAGTTTGGTTTAAGTTGCCGGGTAGTGAGAGGTAGGGTCGGTGTTAAGAGAAAAGATAAAGGCTTTAGAGTAAAGTCGTGGACTGACAGTTTTGTTGTGGATGTTCTTCGTTTTGAAGGATGGGACATTTAGGCAAAAAAACCAGGCAAAAAAACGTATTTTGAGGATAGAGGAAGCCCTTTGGCTAAAAGAGCAAAACAGAAAAAGCGTGGCACGAGTCGAGCGAAAAATAAAAACACTTTCCGTTGGCGTCACCGACTAGTCTGGTTGGCTGTGGTGGTGGGGGTACTATGCCTGGCCGCAGTGGATGTGGTGGTATATCAAAAGTTTACCGGTAAAAAGTGGTCATTGCCGTCCCATGTCTATAGCCGGCCCTTGGAGTTGTATCAAGGGTTGTCTCTGAGTCGTGAGCAGCTCCAGTGGGAATTAAATAGCTTGGGCTACCAGCGGGTTAATGCGGCTAAATCACCTGGTCAGTACAGCGTGTCCAGTCATCGTGTGGAGCTGTTCTCTCGAGGTTTTGAGTTTTGGGATGAAACCGAACCTTCCGGTTTGATGACGGTAGCATTCGCTGGCAATCAAGTATCTGGTTTGGCTAATGCCCAAGGACAAGGTGTGCCTTTGGCTCGATTGGAGCCCATGATTATTGGCGGGATTTACCCGGCTCTCAAAGAGGATAGGGAACTCGTGCGGTTGGCACAGGTACCACCGATATTGGCTCAGGCATTAGTCGCAGTAGAAGACCAGGACTTTTACCAACATCATGGTGTCTCTTTTAGGGGTATTACCCGTGCTTTTGTTGCCAATATAAAAAAAGGGAAGCTGGTTCAGGGTGGCAGCACGCTGACGCAACAGTTGGTCAAAAATTTTTATCTGAATGAAAAGCGGACATTATCGCGAAAATTGTTAGAGGCGGTCATGGCGGTCTTACTGGAAGTGCATTTCAGTAAAGAGGAAATTCTCGAAACTTATATTAATGAAGTGTACCTGGGGCAATCTGGTGACAGAGCCATTCATGGTTTTGGGTTGGCCAGTAATCATTATTTCAGTCGGCCGGTTGAGGAGTTGGAGTTGCACCAAGCGGCCCTGCTTGCAGGATTGGTGAAAGGTGCTTCTTACTATAATCCTTGGCGCCGTCCGGAGCGTGCTTTAACGCGGCGAAATTTGGTGCTTGATGTAATGGCACGAGAAGGGGTGATTAATCCTGCCCAGGCAAAGGTCGCCAAGCAAAAACCATTGGGGGTTGTGCCTCCTCGGCCTGGTGGTGGCCGATGGCAATATCCAGCCTACCTTGATTTGGTAAAGCGCCAGTTACGAGAGTCTTATCAGTCTTCCGATTTACAAACAGCGGGGCTGCGAATATTTACCAATTTTGATCCTCAGGTTCAACGTAAGTTAGAGAGTCGAGTGACCCGGCGGATTGAAAATTTGGAGTCGGGCTATGGCATTGAAACCGGAAAATTGCAGGGTGCTTCGGTGGTTGTGCGTGTGGGTTCTGGTGAGGTTGTGGCTATATCGGGTGACAGGCAAGCTGGGTATGCCGGATTTAATCGTGCGCTGGATGCCAAACGACCTATGGGTTCAACCATTAAACCTGCGGTGTATTTGGCGGCTTTGGAAAACCCTGGGTCATACACGTTAGTGAGTCAAATTGAGGATACGCCGATTTCGATCAGTTCCGAGAGCGGGGACCTTTGGCAGCCTCGTAATTTTGGCCGAGAGAGTCATGGTTTAATCCCGCTTTATGAGGGGTTGGGGCAATCCTACAACCAAGCGACGGCTAGGTTGGGGATGGAGATTGGATTGCCTGCGGTGGTGAATACCATGAGGCGACTCGGTTACACCAAGCCATTGCCTGAGTTGCCCTCGCTTTTTCTGGGATCTGTTGGGATGTCTCCCCTTGAGGTGGCCCAGCTGTATCACACTATTGCAACCAATGGCTTTTACTCACCTCTTCGCGCCATTAGTTCGGTATTTACTGCTGAGAACACACCGCTTAAACGATACCCGTTTGAAGCAGAACAGCGATTTGATCCGGCAGTCATGCATTTGATCAACTATGGGCTTCAGGTGGTATTACGTGAAGGCACAGGTAAAAGTGCTTATAAACGCTTACCTGAAGATTTGGTGTTAGCAGGAAAAACGGGCACCACCAATGATCAGCGTGATAGCTGGTTTGCAGGTTTTAGCGGTAATTACCTGAGCGTAGTTTGGATGGGTCGGGATGATAATGGTAAAACGCCGCTCACCGGCGGAACCGGCGCATTGCAGCTTTGGATAGATATTATGTCTGAGCTTGAAAATCGCTCCGTGGTTTTTCATAAGCCTGAAGGTGTCAGTTATCACTGGGTGGAAACGGATACGGGGTTGTTGAGTCAAAGAGGTTGTGCTGGCGCTAGGTATATTCCCTTTATTGATGGCAGTGAACCGGTGAAGCGTGGGAGCTGTTCTCCTGAAAGTATTGAAAATGTCGTGGATTGGTTAAAAGGTAAACTGGGCTGGTAAGGTCTCGGGCCTATCAATTCCTAAGCAAGATTTGATGACAATGGAGTAGGTTGGTTGAAACGTTTATTTGGTGTGTTGGTTGTTTTGTCGCTGCTGGCTGGTTGCGCGCCAGTGATGGTTCCTGTGGGTGATTCAACACCTATTCCTCGAGCGCCCTCTACGCCAGTTGTACCCGCTGATACATCAGAGCCTGCTGGTGATGTTATTGTTCCAAACAGTCCTTCTCAGCAAAGTTCATCGCATGGCGCAGTGGCTAAATTATTAGAGGATGCTTGGCGTTATAATCGTTCAGGAGAATACGATCGTTCTAATGCGGTGGCAGAAAGAGCCATGCGTATTAATCATACGGAACCAGAAATTTATTTGGTTATGGCGTCAAATTACTTCTCGTCAGCGCAACTGCATATGGCGGAGCAATTAGCGACACAGGGCTTGCCACTAGCAAGTAATAATTATTCAGTGAGGCGAAGTTTGCAGCAGTTGTTGTTGGAGATTCGAACAAAATTGCCTTAAAAATAGTGATATACAAAATATTTATGTGACTTTTTTTAAGAGAAGTGTATTTTGGTACATGATTAAATTGTCGCGACTTGGAAAGATACTATAAGCTGGCTACATGAGTGATAACCAATCCTTTAACAACTGGCAAGAGCTGACTGGCAAGGCGCTGGAGTCGGTTGGCCAGCTTTTCGATGAGAAAAGTCGGTCGTTGTGTAAGGAGTTCCTATTCTTTTCTCACGACAAGCTCAGTGAATATTCTGAAAAACCCTCAGGGGGTAACAAACAGGGTTTTGAATTTCTTCATGCCCAATCTCGGCTCAATCATAAAAATAATGAGATCACCCGAATTTTTTTGCGTGAACTTAGAGTTTATTTTGAAGGCCTGACATCCCACGAATTTGAAGCTAGGGATGATTTTGATTCTGGTGATGACGCTCACCTCAGTTTAGTTAATCAAGATGAGTTCGATGAAAATATTGCCTTAGTGGCTATTCGACAAAGGGCTGAGGGTGATTACAGCGAGCAGCTGTGGATGTTGACGCAGCGCCTGTCATTGATCACGGGCGGTAAAAAAATTCAAGAAAATGAACTTCCCATGGCTCCTGGGTGCTTTTGTAGCGCCATTAAGCGGGCGATGGTAGTTGCTGATATTCAGCTGTCAGCGAAGCTGGTGGTTTACAAATTGTTTGAGAAAAAAGTGATCTCGCAGCTCGGTGACCTTTATGATCAAATGAACGAAATGTTTGTGGATATGGGCATTTTGCCTAATCTTCAATACAAGATTAAAAAAGCAGAAGGTGCCGATAGCGCTGTGTACTCTGCTGATAAAAACCAACCTGAAGAAAGTGAAGCCGAGGCGCGGGCGAGTGGTCGCCGTACATCAGACCATGCTGCAGGTCGTCGGGCCGCAGATCAAACGCTAGGGCAGGGCGGTTTTATTGCCCCACCATCGTCAAGTCTGCCCGCAGGAGATTACCAGCGTCAGTTGGTGGAAAATATTCATGTGTTGCAGGATCGTTTGGCCGGACAATCAAGTGTGGCTCCAGTTGCGGGGGGGGGCGGACCGTTTGTCGATGTGCCTGCTTCTGGTGCTGTGACATTTCAGCCAGTGCTGTATTCCAGTGCGCAGTTGATGCAAGCGGCGGCACAAGTGCAGCAATCGGATCAAGCCGTGGCAGTAGAGGAATTGGTTGCTGCAAGAAATATTCAGCCGTTGGATATTGCTCAGGCGCGTTATCGATTGGTGGCACAATTACAGGAGGTGGCTGGTTCTGATGAGTCTCCTGAACTCAGCGCAGACCATTTGCGCACCATCGAATTGGTAGGGCTGTTGTTCGAATATATTTTGAATGACCAGCAGGTGCCAGATTCTGTAAAAACGACGTTAAGCTTTCTGCACACACCCTTTCTCAAATTGGCATTTAGTGAAGTAGATTTCTTTACTCACCACGAGCACCCTGCACGTTTATTGCTGAATTCATTGGCAGATGCTGGTGCTAAGTGGGTGGGGAATGATGATTCCAGCCAGTTCAGTATGCTGGACCAAATTCGTAAAACAGTTCGTGAGGTGTTGGACGAATACGAAGTTGATACAAAGTTATTTGCCCGCTTGTTACTGGAGTTCAACAGTTTTGTTCAGAAAATTGAGCTAAGGGTACAGTTATTAGAGAAACGTGCTACAGAAAAAGCGCGTGGTGAGGACAGGCTTCGGGAAGTTAAACAGCGGATTAATAAAGAAATCCACGAGCGTATTGCTGAGAAAGATATACCTACCGCCATTTTATTATTTTTGCTGCAACCCTGGTCAGATTATATGGCTTTTGTACTGTTGCGCTATGGAGAGGAGTCGGAGTCTTGGAACAATGCATTGACCCTGGTAGATGATATGTTGTGGGGTATAGAGCGGCCTGATTCTGATAGTGAGAGGCTGCGATGGAAAAAACATTACCCTTGGATGCAGGATGTTATCCAGAAGGGGTTTGATATGATTGGTTATGACACAGGAAAAGCCGTTAAATTAAAACGTTCCATAGACCGCCTTTATAAATTGCGTGAAACCAATGTTGAGCCTGAACATGCCGCAGAAGAAGTCCGCGATAAGTTGGTTAAGTTAGCTGAACAGAAAGCGGGTGAAAAAGTGAATGTGGACAGTATGGGCGAGAAGGAGCTGATCATACTGGACAAGCTGAGGATGATGGAATTTGGCACTTGGTTTGAGCATCGCGATGGTCGTCGCGAAAAGGTTGCTTGGTTCAACTCTAAAACACTGCAATTCCTTTTTGTGGATCAGTCAGGCAAGCGGTCGGGAATAAAAACTGGTGAAGAGTTGGTTCATGCTCTGGTTGCCGGGGATATAAAAATGATAATTGGAAGTATCAAACCTTTGGTTGAGAGAACGATGGAGTCTATCTTCTCGGATTTAAACACCAAAGCTCAAGCCCTGTCTGATGAGGGGTCTCAGAATGTCCACTAAAAAGCAGCAGCGGCGCCTAACCCGATATATGGTCGATGCTCAAATTGATGTATTGAATCAGATGACGGGTGAAGTGATTGGGTCCGTGGTGGATATCCATACGGAAGGCCTGATGCTGGTTGGTTTAGTGGAAGTGGATTGTATCTACATGGTTAGGTTGGTTCCCCAAGAGAAGGCTCATCGGGTGGGTGATATTGAGTTGGGTATCGATTGTCTGTGGTCCAGTAGTCTGGAGCAGGGCGAAAGCTGTTGGGCGGGCTGCCGAATTATCGATGCTTCTCCTGAGGCCGTTGCTAAAATTGAGTGTTTACTTTCTGATTTCGGTCGACCTCGGCCAGATTGATTAGTCTGCGGGTGGGCGCAGTTTCGGGCTAGTGTTTTATCAGCAATATTATCTTAAAGCTTTTATTTTCAGCTACCTGCCGTATCTTGAATAATTTTTCTGCACAACTTTCTATGGGTACAAAACGGTTGGCGACAAACACTGCCTTTCCTCCGGGCTTTAAGTGTTTGTAGCTGCTGGTGACAAACCGTTGGGTGAGCTGATTGTCTGTGCCGAAACCCTGGTGAAAGGGTGGGTTACAAATCACAGCATCGAATAATTGGATGATATTGTCAGCGCAATTTCCAGCAATGACTTCTCCGTTAATATTTAGAGCCAAAAAGTTTTTTGAGCAGGCTAGTAGCGCTGCTGCATTATTATCAGTGGCAACGATACGTGCCTTGGTATGCTTGCTCGCCATCACAGAAAGAAAACCATAACCACACCCAAGATCGAGTATCTGGTTGGGTTCTTTATCAAAGCCATCAAAAAAATCAGGTAAAAAATCTGCCAGAAAGGCGCTTCCTTGGTCCACTTTGTTCCAGCCAAAAAGCCCTGGTTTACTAAACAGTAGCTGGTCAGAAACGGGGATACAGGGTCTAAGGTGTTGGTAATTTTTGTCGTCCAAAAGTTGTTCAGGTAATGGCTGTTGTTTGGAATTAACTCGATGGATAATTGAAATATAGCTATTGCCCTGTTTTTTGGTGGTCTTTAGACTACCGAAAAAGTGAGTGGCCTTGTCGGCATAGGTTTTAATCCCGTCATTTTTTTCTCCTGTGAGTATGAGTGCACCATTGTGCGCAAGTAGTTGTTGGGCATTATTAATAATATGGTGTGTCACCGGTTTTTCTTTGGATACACGATACAGAACTTGCTCGAAACGATGATCTTCAAAAGCTGAAAAATCAAAATCGTTGAAATAACTATTAAGATTTAAAGCCTGAGCTTGTTCGTGAATATCATAGCGATTAGTGACAAGGGTCATCTTGTCTGTGGGTAAAAGCTGAAGAGGGGCATTTGTGAGGTTTTCATCGGCGATGATCAGCTGAGGTCCGCCCACTTGGCGAGGCTGCTGAATTAATAGCTGAAAGCTGGGATCATGAAAATTATTATCAGTCACGTTGTTGTATGCTCTCAATTTCTTGTTGTGTCAGGGGGCGGTAGCTGCCAAACCCTAAGGCGGGATCCAGAGTGATGCCCCCGATTTTAAGCCGGTGCAGTTGAATTACATGGTTGCCTAACGCGGCGAACATTCTTTTTACCTGATGATACTTTCCTTCGCTGATAGTGAGTAGAGCATGTTGATCATCCAGTATTTTTAGGTCGGCAGGAAGACAACGACGTTTTTCTCCATCAAGCCAAATACCTTCATAGAACTTTTTGATCAAATCGGGTGTAAGTGGTTCGGATACTTTGATGTCATAGGTTTTGCGGCAATTGCTGCGTGGAGAGGTAATGCTGTGGTTCCATTGTCCGTTGTCGGTAATGAGCACTAACCCTGTCGTATCAAGATCTAGGCGGCCTGCAATTTGTAATTGCTCTGGTCGCGGCTCATGGATTAAATCGATAGCGGTAGTATGCTCGCTATCCTTGGTAGCGGAGACTACATTTTCGGGTTTGTTTAGCATGAAGTAACGAGGGCCGGGTAGGGCAATAGGGGCATCATCAAGACAAACTTTTGCCGTTTCTAGAATGGGTGTTGCCGGGTTTGTAGTGACCTCGCCATTCACCTTCACACGTTTTTCTTTAACAAGCTTTTTTACCTGCGTGCGCGAGTAGTCAGAAGCATTGCTAATAAACTTGTCCAGCCGCAAGAGGTGTATCCTCAACATTGTGAAACAATCAGTTTGCGTGATGTGCTGTGGCTAATCAATATCAGGCCAGTGGGGGTTATTAAGCACTGTGACCCAGTGTTGTGCCTGCTGGGTGTGTGGTTATTCCCGTAAGCTGATAATGTTCCAGCCACGTTGGCGGGCTTCTTCTCGCAGTTGAGGGCAGGGGTCTACGGCCACGGGGTGATCAACAATCTCTAGTAGGGGTAAATCATTAATGGAGTCGCTGTAGAAGCTGCTGCCGGAAAGGTTGCTTTCTGAAGATTTCAGCCAGTCATTGAGACGCGTGACTTTTCCTTCTTTGAAGCTGGGTATTCCCGATACATGCCCAGTAAATTGATTGCCTTGTTTTTCAAGCTCTGTGGCAATGAGGTGTTCCACACCCAATTTTTGGCAGATAGGCTCCACTACAAACCGGTTGGTCGAGGTGATGACCATCAGTACATCTCCATTGTCTCGGTGTTGCTGTAACAGAGACTCGGCTTTTGGGAGCCACAGGGGTTCGATGACCTCCGCCATAAATTGTTTGTGTAAGACGTTAAGCTCGGAATGCGACAGCTGGCCTAATGGAGCTAAGGAAAAAGCAAGGTAGGCTGCCATATCAAGCTGGCCGTTTTGGTAGTCACTATAAAATTGATCATTCATACGCTTGTAATACGCGGCATCTACAATTTTTTTGGTGGTCAAAAACTCGCCCCAGCCATGGTCGCTGTCACCTGCGATGAGTGTGTTGTCCAGGTCAAATAAGGCTAGGGGCATGGGGCTCTCGCAAACTTATCTATCAGTGAAGGCGGCATAGCTTAACGAGAGATAGGGCTGTTCTCAACACTATAATTCATGTAAGTTGTTCTATTCGTGTAAACAATGGCACCCGATTAATTAAGAGTATTAACAGTGGTCGATAGAGAAGGGTTTCGCCCAAACGTGGGCATTGTAATCTCCGATGGTACGGGTAGATTGCTTTGGAGTAAGCGTATTGGGCAGGATGCTTGGCAGTTCCCCCAAGGGGGTATCGATCCTGGTGAAAAGCTCGAATCTGCACTCTACCGTGAACTCTATGAAGAGGTTGGGCTTGAATCCAGTGATGTGGAGGTTCTTGCCTGTACACGTGGCTGGTTGCGTTATCACTTGCCTAAGAATATGCAGCGCAGGAATTCAAAACCACTGTGTGTCGGTCAAAAACAAAAGTGGTTTATGTTGAAGTTGTTAAGTGACGAGAGTCGGATTTGCTTAAATCGCTGTGCAAAGCCAGAATTTGATAAGTGGGCATGGGTTAATTATTGGTACCCTGTTAACCAGGTTATTGAATTCAAAAGAGACGTATATCGTCGGGCATTGAAAGAATTGTCACCCCTGCAATGTGAGATGGAGCGCAAGCTGCATCTTCTTGAGGAACTTAAGGGTAATCGCTAGATGCTGGAATCACTGCGAACAATTGTACAGGAGGTGAATGCTGCCAAGGACTTTAATGAAGTTCTAAGCCTGATTGTTCATCTGGTCAAAGAAACGATGGATACAGGAATGTGTTCCGTCTATCTCTATAGTCCTAAAGATGACAGCTATGTTCTGATGGCGACGGATGGCTTAAATCCTGATGCCGTGGGCAAGGTTCATTTATCCAGCAAAGAAGGTCTTGTGGGTTTGGTGGCTTCTCGTGCAGAACCCATCAATTTTGAAGTAGCTGAAGCACACCCCAATTTTTCTTTTGTTCCTGAATCAGGGGAACAAAAATTTCGATCATTTTTAGGTGCTCCAATTATTCATCAACGAAAGGTGCTGGGTGTTCTTGTTGTACAGGAGCAGGAACAACGTCGTTTTGATGAAAGTGAAGAGTCCTTTCTTGTCACCGTGTCGGCCCAGCTGGCAGGTGTGATTGCCCATGCTGATGCGACAGGCGAGTTGAACCGGTTGATTTACCCCAAAGATGCGCCGATCTATGAGCGTATTTACCTTGGTGTGGCAAGTGCGCCAGGTGTTGCGATTGGTACGGTTGTGGTGGTGGCTCCACCGGCGGATTTAAAAGCTGTTCCGGTGCGTACAGCTAAAAATGTCGAAGAAGAGCTTCAGCTGTTTCGGCAGGCGATGGAGCAAACCAAGCAAGATTTCCGTGCGCTGGATGACAGTATGGTGGGCAAGCTCAGCGATGAAGAGCGGGCGCTATTCGATGTCTATGTTCGAATGCTGGATGATCATGCGTTGGGCGGTGAAGTGATCAGCCTGATTGAGGAAGGCCTCTGCGCCCAAAGTGCGTGGGCCCAAGTTGTTTTACGCCATATTCGTATGTTTCGAAGTATGAAGGATTCTTACTTGCGTGAGAGGGCGTCTGATGTGGAAGACCTGGGTCATCGCGTTCTAGGTTATCTTCAGCAATCAGAAGCCACGCGGACATCCTTTCCCGATAACATGGTGATGGTGGGAGAGGAGTTGTCTGCTGCATCTTTTGCTGATGTACCTCTGGAGAAAGTGGCTGCAATAGCTTCTGTTAAAGGTTCTCGTAATTCCCATATGGCCATTCTTGGACGTGCCATTGGTATCCCCACGGTGATGGGTGCAGTAGATTTACCCTGGAATGGTTTGGACGGACAGGAGGTCATTGTTGATGGCCACAATGGGCAAATTATTATCTGTCCTGGCGATGAGCTTCGCGAAGCTTATATGGAACAAATTTATGAAGAGAAGTTGCTGGCAGTTGACCTTGAAAAGTTAACGGATGAGCCTTGTGTTACTTCTGATGACCATAAAATATTTTTGTGGGTTAATACTGGGTTGCGAATTGACGCCATGCTGTCCCTCGACCGGGGCGCTGAAGGTGTGGGGCTGTATCGAACTGAAATTCCTTTCCTGATGTTAGACCGCTTTCCTTCTGAGGAAGAACAGCGTAAGGCTTATCGGGAACAGCTGGAAATGTTTGCGCCGCGCACGGTGACTATGCGAACGCTGGATATCGGTGGTGATAAAGACTTACCTTATTTTCCCATTGAGGAAGAAAACCCATTTCTTGGCTGGCGTGGTATTCGAATTTGTCTCGATCACCCAGACATCTTTTTAGTACAGCTCAGGGCAATGATGAAGGCCAGCGTGGGATTAAATAATCTTAGCATTCTGCTACCCATGATTTCTAATATTCCGGAGTTGGAAAGTGCGCTGGCATTAATTTATCAGGTATACGATGAGCTCACTGAGGAGGAGGGCTACGAGATAGAAATGCCCAATGTAGGAGCTATGATTGAGGTGCCTGCGGCAGTTTATCAAATTCGTGAAATTGCCCGAAGAGTAGACTTCCTTTCTGTGGGTACTAATGACCTGACCCAATACCTTTTGGCTGTTGACCGCAATAATCCCAGGGTTGCAAATTTGTATCATTCCTGCCATCCCAGTGTGCTTCGTGCGCTGTGGTCCATTGTCGAGGGTGCTAAAGGTGAAGATACTCCTATCAGTGTGTGTGGCGAGATGGCTGGGGATCCTATCGGCGCGGTATTGTTGATTGCGTTGGGTTTCCGCGTGTTATCAATGAGTGCTACCAATTTGTTAAAAGTGAAAGCTATTCTTCGACAAGTTAGCATGACTGAAGCAGAGCAGTTACTTGAAGAGGTGATGGTGATGCCTGATGCGCAGGCTGTCTTGATGCATATGGAAAAAGCATTGAAAAAACCGGGAGTTTCGGGGCTTTTCAGCCGCAGCAATTTTCATTAAGCCCTGTTGCTACTACCTAGATAGAAAAGCTTTTTCGATCCCCCGCAGAGCCGTCATCCTGGTAGCTTTGTTCCACCAACATAGTCTTCCCTTTGTTATCTCTCAAGACCACGGTTGAACAACGTGTTCCATAGTTTGGTGAGACAATAAAGGGCGGAGAGAGCATTCTTTCTAGTTCGAGGCCAACGCCGGTATTGGGTAAATACTCATCGGGAAAGGGCTCTCGACGTTGCAGGCAATGCAGAATTTCGTCAACATTGATGACTTTTGTTTCAAGTAGGGGCGCCAATTTTTCTTTTACATGCATAGCTTTTGGCCATGGACTGTCCAGTAGATGATTGCTCAGAGAATAAAAGCCTGGAGCCAGTGACTTGATGTCTGGGTGTCGGTTGGAGCAGTAGGTGAGCTGGTTGGTTTCGCCTAAAAGTAAATTAAAGCCGTTGTATTGGTCGCCAGTATCGAGACTTTGTTGGGCATACCGATGAGCACTCATGTCACCATTAAGAAAACCCGTGGTTAAGTCACCGCGGGAGAGACGAGCCTTTTCCTGAAGGCCCTCACGGTAATTGGTGACAGCGGCAAACTTTCCTTCCGGCGTAATCCCCAACCAAGTGCCCCCAGCCGAGAGATCTCGGCCTGCCAGTATCCTTCTTGGTGGAGTCCAGAGATGCGCCGTTTCAGTTGGCCGCCGGTAATATTCATCACGGTTGGCGGCCACAATAAGCGAATATTCAGGATGACATTGCCAGGCAAACACAATTAAACACATGGCTGTATTTTACCGGAGAATGGGAACAGGATATGATTCCTGCATCTTTTTTTTAATCAAAGTTGTCCCATGCTGAATTATCCCGATATCGACCCCATTGCGTTTTCCCTTGGGCCATTAAATGTGCACTGGTATGGACTCATGTATCTGCTGGGGTTTGTAGCTGCCTGGCGATTGGCTTTACGGCGTAGTAAGCGCCCTTGGTCGCCAATACGTAAAAATCAGATAGAAGACCTTATTGTTTATAGCGCCTTTGGTGTGATTTTTGGTGGGCGTTTTGGGTATGTGGTTTTTTATAATTTTGAGCGATGGTTTTCTGATCCACTCTGGTTGTTCCGCATCTGGGAAGGCGGCATGTCCTTTCACGGTGGTTTGTTAGGTGTCTTAGTGGCACTTTTGATCTATGGTCGCAAAATCAATCAGCCATTTTTGGCCTTGGGGGATTTTGTTGCTCCCATGGTGCCTATCGGTTTGGGTTTGGGGCGATTGGGTAATTTTATTGGTCAGGAACTGTGGGGTCGCCCCACCGATGCCTGGGTAGGCATGGTCTTTCCAAATGATCCACAACAATTGGCAAGACATCCCTCACAGCTGTACGAGTTTTTACTGGAAGGTATTGTCCTGTACGTGTTGTTAATTCTTTGTTCGAGAAAGCCTAGGCCCAGGGGGTTTGTCAGTGGACTATTCCTAGTGTTCTATGGCTGCTTTCGGTTTGTCGTCGAATGGTTCAGAGAGCCCGATATCCACATTGGGTTCGACCTGTTTGAATGGATGACCCGGGGGCAACTGCTGAGTTTGCCAATGGTCGCAATTGGTGCCGTATTGATTTTATGGGGTTGTTTTGGCCCTCATCCCGAAATGGCTGTGGCGAAAGTCGCTAATAAAGCTACGAACAAACCCAACGCTAGAGAAGTGAAGTAACATGAAACAATACCTCGATTTGATGCGGTATGTTCGAGATACCGGTGTGCGTAAAGAAGATCGAACCGGTACGGGAACCCTCAGTATTTTTGGCCACCAAATGCGTTTTGACCTCAGTGAAGGTTTTCCGTTGGTGACCACAAAAAAAGTACATTTGAAGTCAATTGTTCACGAGTTGTTATGGTTTATTCAGGGTGGCACCAATATTCGCTACTTGGTCCAAAACGGCGTCAATATCTGGAACGACTGGCCTTTTCAAAGCTATTTGAGAGAGACGGGGCAGGATCAGGATTTTCCTATGTATACCCCCGAGTGGCGAGAGCAAATGAAGCTGTTTGTGGGTCGAATAAAAACCGATGAGCCGTTTGCCGCACAATACGGTGAGCTTGGGCCCGTCTATGGTGACCAATGGCGAAATTTTGAAGGTGTCGATCAGCTGAGTCAGCTGGTGACGGATATCCAGAATAATCCGGATTCTCGCCGCTTAATTGTCTCAGCCTGGAATCCCAAAGACATCCCCATCATGGCAAAATCAGGGTTGCCACCCTGCCACACCTTATTCCAATTTTATGTCAGTGAAGGGCGTTTATCCTGCCAGCTTTATCAGCGCAGCGCAGATGTACTTTTAGGTGTACCTTTTAACATCGCCTCCTACGCTTTACTGACATTGATGATTGCTCAGGTTTCAGGCTTAGAGCCGGGCGATTTTGTTCATACCTTTGGTGATGCTCACCTTTATTCAAACCACCTTGAGCAAGTCGAAGAGCAGCTCAGCCGTGAGCCACATGCGCTTCCCGTGATGGCAATTAATCCATCAGTAACCGACTTGTTTAGTTTTCAATATGATGATTTTGAATTAAAAGGTTATGAGCCACATCCGCCCATCTCTGCACCGGTAGCTGTTTAATGAAGACGAATGTAAAGTTGGCATTAATTGTGGCGATGGCCAACAACCGTACCATAGGTCGAAATAATGAGTTGCCTTGGCACTTATCCGAAGATATGAAATATTTTAAATCCGTGACCATGGGTAAACCCATTGTCATGGGCAGAAAAACCTTTGACTCTATCGGCAAGCCGTTACCTGGTCGTTTAAATATCGTGATTACCCGCAATCCAGAGTGGCAGCACTCAGGCGTAGAAACGGCTTCGTCTTTGCAACAAGCAGTAGCTATTGCAGAAGCCGCTGATGATCAAGTGTATGAGGTTATGGTGATCGGTGGCGAAGAAATTTATCGATCAGCCATTGAGCTGGCTGATCGACTGTATATCACTCGAGTTCAGGCACAGGTTGAGGGCGATGCCTTTTTTCCTGAATATGATGAAGCGGGTTGGCACGAAGTCAGTCGGCAAGAACCCAAAGCACAGGATGATCCCCCCTATTTCTTTCAAGTGCTGGAAAGAACATTGTCTGGTGATGAACACTAAAGGAAAGATAGCCGAAAAAATGAAAAATGATCGATGCAATATGCCAGCTTTTTTGCCCACCTTGTTTTCAATATTTGTCGGTGCTTTTGTTAGTATCGGCATGAGTCTCAATACTCATGCCGCAGATGTGGATACTGCGTTAAAGGCAAGTGCCAATAAAACCCATGCAGCGAAAATTTCTCAGCAACGCGTTGATGGCATAGCCGATCAAACTACCGATTTGTTTCAAACTTTTAAGCAGGTGAATAAGCAGGTTGAAGGTCTGCGGGTTTATAACGCCCAGCTAGAATCCCAAATTTCTCATCAGCAACAAACCATGGCAGACCTTGAAACGTCCATTGAAAATGCCGCCGTTATGGAGCGACAAATTGCACCGCTCACCTTAAAAATGGTCGACAGTCTGGAACAATTTGTCAGTCTGGACCTTCCTTTTCTGTTGGATGAGCGCCGACAGCGCGTAGCGCGTTTGCGTGACAATTTAAACCGTGCAGATATGAGTGCAGCTGAAAAATTCCGGCAAGTTCTTGAAGCTTACAAGATTGAAAGTGAATACGGCACCCGTATTGATAGTTATACCGATATTGTTAACGTCGACGGCCAAGAGCGGGAGGTCAAGATACTTCGCATTGGACGTATCGCTTTGTTGTATCAGACGGCAGACCAGCAAGCGACCGGCGTGTGGGATCAAAAGCAACAACAATGGCAGACACTGGATGATCGTCATACCCATCGTGCCGTGACAAAGGGCATACGTATGGCCAAAAAGCAGGTGGCGGTTGATATGCTCACACTGCCTGTATCTGCACCGGAGAAAGCTCTGGAGGCGGCACAATGAAGCACCTATGCCAATGGTCAATTTCTTCCTCCGCATCAAAGTATTTGCTAGCTACCCTGATACTGGTTACATCTGGGGTTTATGCTGCCGATGTCTCTGCTACTGAGGATGCTGCAACCCTCGATGAGCTGTTGAGGATGATCAAAAGTGCAACGGTGAGTGAATCAAAAGAACACCGTGCAAGAGAGTCCGAGTTCAACAATGCCAAAGCCCAGCAGTCTCAAAAGTTAAAAGATGTTCGGGCAATTAAAGCCGCTGAGGAGCGTCATTCCGACCAGCTTGAAAAAGCCTACGCCAGCAATGAATTAAAGCTGGAAGCGCTTCAGGAGCAGCTCGAAAAACGCCTAGGCACATTGGGTGAGATGTTTGGACATTTGACGGCGGCAGCAGGTGACACAAGAGAAACCCTAAACCAGTCTATTGTGAGCGCCCAATATCCAGGGCGTACGGAATTTCTTGATGATTTGATTACCAAAATGAACAGCAATACCAAATTGCCTTCAATGGAAGAAATCGAAGGTCTTTGGTATGAAATTAATCGTGAAATGATCGAAGGTGGAAAGGTGGTTCAGTTTCCAGCGACGGTCACCAAGGTGAATGGCACTCAAGTCCAGCAGGATGTGGTGCGAATTGGCGTCTTTAATTTGTTATCCGATGGGGCCTACCTGGCATTCAACCCCTCAACGGGGATCATTGCCGAACTGCCCCGCCAGCCGGACCGACAATACCAGCGAGCTGCTGCGAAACTCCAGCAGACTGGTGAAGGTTTTTCCTCTGTGGGCATCGATCCCACCGGCCCTAGTGGTGGTTCGCTGTTGTCAGCACTGATCAACAGTCCGAGTCTAATGGAACGTTGGCACCAAGGTGGTTTGATCGGTTACTTCATTACATTGGTGGGAGTCGGGGCGTTACTGTTGGCTTTATGGCGTTTTGTTGTGCTGATGGGCGTTTCTCGCAAGGTAAATCATCAGATGAATACTGACGTTGCTAATATCAATAACCCGCTAGGTCGGGTGCTCAGTGTGGGCGAAGAGAATGCAGCGATGGATGCTGAGTCATTGGAGTTAAAACTTCACGAGCAAGTATTAAAAGAACGGCCAGCCATCGAGCTGGGTTTAAGCCTGTTAAAAATTATTGCCATGGTGGCTCCTTTGCTGGGTTTGTTGGGAACGGTGACAGGGATGATTGTGACTTTTCAGGCCATCACCGTTTTTGGTGCGGGAGATCCTAAAGCTATGGCCGGTGGTATTTCTGCTGCATTGATCACCACCGTATTGGGGTTATGTGTAGCTATTCCTGTGGTGTTGTTGCATACCATAGTGAACGGCAAAGCCCAGCGCGTGTTGCATATTTTAGAAGAGCAGAGCGCGGGCATCATTGCCGAGAAAGTCGCTGAAAAAGTTGTCGAGAAAGTTACGGGATAAAGTTTTGGGAAACGTCGTCGAAATATCTATGGAATAAGGTTGCAGAAAAAGTAGCTGGATAAGGTTGGAGCTAGGGTTAAGGTATAACGATGTATTCGTTGATAGAGGCATTCGAAGGTATTCAAAAATTTCTCGATATGGGTGGCCCCGTATTGCTCATCATCGCTGCCCTGTTATTGGTGATGTGGACCTTATTGTTTGAGCGTCTGTGGTTTTTTAAAACAACATTAAAAACGGAGCTTCAGGATGCGGTGTCCTGTTGGGAGGCAAGACCAGAGCATAAGTCAGTTCATGCCCATCAGATCAGAGAAGCCATTATCTCCCGTGTGACACTGAATATTAATGAAGGCCTTTCGATGATAAAAGCCTTAGTCGCACTGGCGCCGCTGCTGGGTTTGCTGGGAACAGTGACGGGGATGATCGGGGTGTTCGATGTGCTAGCCATCACCGGGGGTGGTGATGCGAAGTCCATGGCTGCCGGAGTTTCACAGGCGACGATTCCAACCATGGCGGGTATGGTCGCAGCCCTTTCCGGCGTGTTCGGCAGTACGTATATCAATCGCATTGCCAGCCGTGAAAAACAATTACTGGCCGACCGCCTTATCCTTAACTAATGGGAGCCTAACCATTAGTTTCTCGTTAACTAACTGGACCGATTGTGCGTCGAATACGTAAACCACTGACCACTTCTCAGGAGCAGTCTCAGGCCATTGATCTGACGCCCATGCTCGATGTGGTTTTCATCATGTTGATTTTTTTTATAGTGACCGCCACCTTTATTAAAGAGCCCGGGGTAGAGGTCAATCGTACCTTGGCCGTGACAGCAGAACAGCTAAGCGTCAGTGTGTTGGTGGCGATCAATGACAATAACGAAGTATGGATCGACAAGAAAAAAGTGGACCTTCGATCCGTCAGGTTACATATTCTCCGGTTACATGCCGAAAACCCTCAGGGAGGGCTAGTGATACAAGCGGATCGTAATGCCGATGTTGAAGTGTTGGCATTAGTGGCCGATGCGGCGAAGTCCGTCGGTATTGTGAATGTTTCCGTGGCGGCAGAAATAAAGTGAAGCTGAAGAAATTCTACCCTAATGAATTAGGCTCAAAAATATGAGCACCCTAAGGTTCGCTCGACTTGGTTTGTCCGCAATATTGGGTGCTGTCGCAACCTTTGGTTTGTTAGTGGTGATGTATGGTCTGATTGCATCGGGTAACGCGACCTCCAATCAAAACAAAATGCAAAAAATCGCCGATATTTGGCAGATGGATCGGGATATTACCGAGCAGTTGAAATCCCTAAAACCCGAGAAACCAGAAGCGCCTTTAGAGCCTCCGCCAGCGCTTCCCGATGTGGAGATGAAGCTTGATATTCCCGCTGGGGCGGTACGCATGGCAGCGCCCAATATGGAGGGGTTAACGGTAGGCTTGGGTGGAGGCTTTTCCCGGGACTCCGATTTTATTCCTGTGTATGTGCCGCAGCCTGATTATCCTCCTGTTGCTTTGAGACGGGGTATAAGTGGTTATGCTGTCGTCGAAGTCGTCATCACGGTAACAGGTGGTGTGCGTGATCCAATATTGATAGAGGAATATCCTGAAAACAAAGGCTTTGGAAAATACGCCTTACGCGCAGCGAAAAAATTAAAGTACAAGCCTCGGGTGGTGAATGGAGAGGAGGAAGAGGTTTCAGGAGTTTTGTATAAATTCAGCTTTCAAATTGCGAAATAATTCCCTCTTAAAAATCAGGTTTTTTACTCACATTAAGTTTTACAAAAGTTAGGCTTATGAAAAATAAATTAGCAGTAGAAACAAAACAAAATAATCGACAAAACAGCCAGCAAAGCGGCAAAAATAATAACGGATTAACGTTGTTCTTCGTCAAACTTTTTTTGTTCACCACACTAACGATTGTTACTCCTAGTGTAATAATGTTTTTTGGTGTCGATGAAAGTATTGGCCTTAATCATAGCTTTGGTGTGGCCAACGCAGCGGAGGAAAAAGAGGCGGAAAGTACTGAGGAAAGAAAATACGAAAACGTAAAAACTCGCAAGCGACAATCAGTGAGTCAACAATGCGCCAAAAAACTGGAATCTGTACAGGAAATGCTCAGCGGTGGTAAAGGGGGCAGCGAAAAAGAGCCGGATACCAAACAACTCAAGAATCTCATCAGCCAATTAACGGATTCTATGACCAATGGCTGCGGTTCAAGTTATGAAAAATCACAGGTCTATAACTTACTGGGTTTCGTCTACTACTCATTAAATAATCCCGCAAAGGCTGTGGCCAGTTACAAGTCTATGGTCGCCGAGCCGGGTGTTGATATTCGTCAAAAAATAGATGCGTATTACACTCTGGCTCAGCTCTACATGATGCTGGAAGATTATCCTAATGCGGCGATTCAGCTCGAAGCCTGGATGGCAAATTCCGATGTGGTGAGCGCCGATGGAAAAGTGTTGTTAGCTCAAGTGTATTATCAACTCAATCGTAAAAATGAAGCGCTAGTCCTGCTCAATGAATCCATCGATACAGTGAAGCTTTCAGGTGGTATACCAAAAGAGAATTGGTGGCTGCTACAAAAAGTTCTCTATTTCGATAAAGGCGATAATAAAAAGGTTATTGCTATCCTGAAGCAATTAATTGCCCATTATCCCAAACACTTATATTGGCACCAGCTTGGTGGCATGTATGGGCAGATAGAAGAAAGCAGCCACCGCCTAGCCTCGCTGGATATTCTTTATCTGGATAAAGCACTGAGTAAAAGCCGTGATTTAATTTCATTGGCTTACCTGTATTTGGGGGCGGGTGTTCCTTTTCGTGCCGCCCGAATTCTTGAGCAAGGTATAGAGCAAAAAATTATAGAATCATCCGCCAAAAATTTAGAGCTTTTAGGTGGCGCATGGCAACAAGCCAGAGAAACCCAAAAAGCGTTAGAGCCTTTAAAGCAGGCAGCAGAAAAATCAGAAACGGGTGAAACATGGTCACGCTTGGCCATGGCCTATTTAGATCTGGATGAAAATACCCAAGCCGTAAAAGCTGCCCGTAATGCTTTAAAAAAGGGGCAATTAAAATACCCTGCCTTTACCCAAATGACACTGGGGAATGCATTGGTAAATTTAAACTGTTATCGAGATGCGGCAGAAATATTTTCTCAAGCAGCAGCAGACGAGAAGAATGAAAAAACAGCTAAGCAATGGCAAACCTATGTGTTGGGTGAGGCGGATAGGAGGGATAGTTTGATTGAGAGTGGGGCTAAAATTGAGGGTTGTCAGTTGCTTTAGTCGCCACGTACGAGGATCAAAAATTAAGTGCTCTGGCCTCTTAATTGTGTGTTGCTAAGCCAAAACATACGGTCGGCGAATTAAAGGGCCCGTAACGATTATTTTTTAAACAGTTTTTGAGCGGTGAAGTAGATTAGACTTCAAAGATTAAAGAGCTATGCGCCCTTTGATTGTCTATAGTAAACAGAAAGACGTAACACTTTTTCTTTATACCAATAACCTAGTAGTGACTTGGACGCTTTATGGAATTCAAAGACTATTACAAAATTTTAGGTGTTGATTCTGATGCGGATAATAAGGCTATAAAAATTGCCTACCGAAAATTGGCCAGGAAGTATCACCCAGATGTTAGTGAGCATCAGGATGCGGAGGCTCAGTTTAAGGAGGTAGTCGAAGCCTATGAGGTGCTAAAAAACAGTGAAAAGCGGGCAGAGTATGACGAAATACGTCACGCCAGTCAGCAACAGGGGTTTCGTTCTCCACCTGGTTCGACCGGTGGGCATGGGGACAACCAATACCAAGGGGATTTTGCGGACTTCTTTTCGTCTATTTTTGGCGAAGAGGGTGGCGCTCGGTCTAGCGGTTCCGCTGGTCGTCGACCTTTTGGCCAGCGTGGCCAGGATATTGAAACAGAATTGCCTATATTCCTTGAGGATACGTTGTCCGACGCGTCCAAAGAAATTTCTTACCATCTACCCCGCATTGGTAGTGATGGGCGCGTCACCGAGGTGAAGAAAACACTCAAGGTAAAAATACCGGCAGGTGTCGCGGATGGTGAGCGTATACGATTGAAGGGGCAGGGGGGATTAGGTATTGGAGAGAGTGCAAGTGGTGATTTGTACATACGGGTTCGATTAGTACCTCATCCACTGTTTGATGTGGAAGGACATAACTTAATTATTACCCTCCCCATCGCGCCTTGGGAGGCTGCTCTCGGCACCAAGGTTACCCTGCCAACCCTGTCGGGCAAGATCCAATTAACCATTCCTGCCAATAGTCAAAGTGGGCAACGCTTGCGAATTAAAGGCAAGGGGTTGCCGAGCAAGCAGATGCGGGGCGATCTTTATGCGGTGCTAAAAGTGGTCATGCCGCCTTCAAGCAACGAGGAGATCAAGGGTCAGTGGCAGAAGTTAGCGGAGCTTGCTCCTTTTGATCCCAGAGCAGAGTGGAGTGAAGTCGCATGAACGATACTGAATCAACCTACTTGAGTTTCACTGAAGTCTGCCTGCAAACCGGTGTGGCAAAGGATACTGTGTTTGAAATTGTCGAGCATGGCATTATTGAGCCGATTGGTACTGCACCGGATGAGTGGCTATTTAGCCCTACGATGCTTACTGTGACAAAAAAAGCCGTGCGATTGCACCGTGATCTTGAAGTGGACTGGGAGGGGATAGCGCTGGCGATAGAATTGTTGGATGAAGTGGAACAGTTGCGAGAACAAAATCTTTACCTTCAGCGGCGCCTAAGTCGTTTTGTTGATATGTGATTCATTCTTGGTAAGAGATTAGGTTTTCGATTTTTGGGGTGCTCTAACTGGCACCATAACAAG